>CAYXSA010000037.1:0-38336 GCA_964467315.1 uncultured Saprospiraceae bacterium
AAGTGAAAAGTGAAAAGTGAAAAGTGAAAAGTGAAAAGTGAAAAGTGAAAAGTGCGTTTTTTTTACAAAATTCGCAAATTATTGGGCGCTTATTTTGTATTTATTTTAGCTGTAAATAATTGATTATCAACTATTTATACACCAAGTAAAATACTTTTCACTGTTCACTTTTCACTTTTCACTCTCCAGCGTTGATAACGCCGCAGCCTATCTATATTCAGCCAGTCTACGCCCTCTTGCGAAAAAGTTTGCCAAACAATTCGCCTATTGGGCATTGCCCAAAATCGCAGCTCACGCCCATCGGCATGGGCTTTTTTTACGCAGTCGCGCAGGTGTGCAAGCTCCTTTTCGGGCATTTTTTTGCCCCAAGCGCCGCGCCAGCGAAAATTGCCCCTATAGCTGCTACTCACTCGCGGAGCGATGCGCGCATGCAAAACGCTGTCGCCAATCGTGCCCAAGCCCATATCGAGCGCCATATAATGCACCGTATCGGCAAGCAATTCGCCAGCGGGCTTGCTGCCCGAAAGCAGGATTTGCACCGCCCCGCGCCGCAGGCTATCGCTCTTGGGGTAGTAAATGCAAAGCATATCCGCGTACTTTTCGCACAATTGCCGAAGCTGATAATAGGCAGCAGCAGGCGCATTTTTGAGGTCGAGCATCAAGATAATAGGCGGCGCATCGGCAGGGCGCGGATGCTCACGGAGCCAGTGCCGCATACGCCGAAAATAACGGTCTTCCAGATTGGGACGCAGGCGCAAAAACAAAGGGATATGCGCTATGCGCAAATGCTTTTTTTCGTATTTTTCAGCCCCTTTAGCGAGGCAAAAAATGTCAATTTCTATCGACAAAAAGCCATGTTGCAGGGCGCGATACAGCGATTTTCGCCCCCATTTTTCGTAATCGTTGTGCGCGTGCGAGCGCGGCAGGTCTTGAGCCGCAGCAATGCCCCAAAAAAACAGGCAACAAAGCGAAAAAAGGAAGATTTTTTGCATAAAATAGCTTTTTTTGGGGCGTGCCGCTGCGCCAATAAAGGGCGCAGCGTCGGGCTATTCGGGGCGACTGCGAAGCAGCCGCCCCTACTATCCCTCACGCAAATATGGCGCGCGGCGCAAAAAGTTGCGCCGCGCCTCTCGTAACTCGTCATTCGTCATTCGCATCATGCCAAAAAACTTACTCCGCCCTGCCGATATGTCCGCCTTGCGGGCACGTATACAGGCGCTTACGCCGCAAAATACCCGACTCTGGGGCACTATGACTACGGAGCAAATGCTTGCGCACTGTAGCGACCAAATTCGCATCGCCTTGGGCGAATTGCCTTGCAAGGATATTAGCAGTTTCTTCTCGCGTACCTTCATAAAATGGCTGGTTTTATACGTTTTGCCCATTCCGAAAGGGGTAAAAACGGTAAAAGAGCTAAATTTTGCCAAAGGCGGCGGTACGCCCCCTTCCCCTGAATGGGAAACGGAAAAAAACACCCTACTTGCCTACCTCGAAAAGCTCGCCCAAAGCAGCGAAAACTTAGACCCACACCCCGCCTTTGGCGCACTTTCCAAAACGCAATGGGCAATAATAGCGTATGCGCATTGCGATTATCATTTGCGGCAGTTCAGCGCTTAAGAAAACAGCTACTTTTTAGGGGCGGGCAGCAGTTCGGGGCGGTACTCGAAGTGCATCGTATCGTAATGATACCATTTTCCACCCCAGATGAAGCCGTGCTTTTCGAAAATTTCGACCAATTCGAGCGGAATGCGATTGCGATAGCTGATAGTTGCCTTGCCATCGTCTTGAGCATCTTTGATATTCCAGCGCCAGTAGTCGGAATGCTTGACATTGATGTCGATAGTCATGCCGAAACTGTGGGTGCTTTGCCGCTCTGTGCCTGCGATTTTGCGCCAATTGAAGGTGCCCCCAGGGTTGGCGAGATATTTATGGTATTGGGGCAGCTTATCCAGCTCGGCGGAAAGGGCTTTCATGCGCTCATGCACGCCGTTGATGGTGGTTACGCGCAGGGGGACATTGTAGGTTTTGGGCATCCAATAGACGGTGGTAAGCGTTTTTTCTACTTCGGCTTTGGATTTTCCGTACATTTTGAAGAAAAAAGGCTCGTAGCGAATGCGACCAGGGTCGTCATTGCGGGTAGGTTCTTTGAAGGGGCTGCCTGTGGGATAGGCAAAGGCAAACATATCCTGCAAATCGGGCGAATCTAAGAGGTCTTTATAGGTTTTTCCGCTTTTGCCATCGTCGAAAGTCATCACTGTACCGTCTTTCCACGTTATACTATTGGGGGTAGCGGATACGAGATGCTGCGGATAGGCGCGCAGTAGCCGTTGTATGCCATCGGGCAGGGCTTCGGATTGAGCCGCCAGCGTAGAAAGGCAAAAAAACAAGCCGATAAATGTCAGGTTGAAGCGAAACAGCATAATAATTGCTTTGCGAATTTTAGGAAAAGGCTTTATGTTCTGCGATGCGTGAGGGATAGAAGCGAAACCAGCCGCCGCAGGCGGCTGATGTAGCGGATAGCCCGACCCCGCGCATAGCTCCCCCCTTTTTAAGGGGGGAAGCCGCGTAGCGGCGGGGGGGTGCGCGGGGGCACGCCCAAAAAAAGAAAAGAACGAAAACAGGACTAACAAACAAAGATATGAAAACCGCGTATTCTATTTTTTTATTGTGGGCATTGTCGGCGTTTTGTGTGCAGGCGCAGCCGCCAGCGGACGACGAGATGTATTATTGGCGGATTTTGTCGAAGGTGAAAACAAAATCGACCTTCGACCAAAAGACGGGCAATGTGTTTTATGAGCCGATATTTAGCAAGGGGATAGAGGCGCTGGACGGCAAAAAAATCGTTTTGACGGGCTATATTATCCCTGCGGATATGGCGCGCGGGCGTTTGACCCTGTCGGCGTATCCCTTTGCTTCTTGCTTTTTTTGCGGGCAGGCGGGGCCTGAATCCGTGATGGAATTGGAGGCGAAAGTGCCAATAATTTACCGCATGGATAGACCCGTGAAGGTGCAAGGCAAGCTAAAATTGAATAGGAACGAAGACCCTTTCCGCTTGCTGTATATTTTGCAAGATGCGGAATCTTACGACGGGGATTAGAAGCGGCGGCGTTGGCGCAAGGCGCGCAGTGCCCACCAGCCGATAGCGGCGACGGCGGCGAGGGGCAGCAGATACCACCAAATGGTGATGCGTCCGCTCACAGCAGCAGCGCGATAGTCGCCCACCTGTACGAATGCGCCCCAGAGGGCGGGGTGGGCGGCTATGCTATTTTTGGTATTGTCTAAGTATTCGAGTTTGGCACGGCGCAGGGCTTCGTCTTTTTCGTAGCCTTTGGAGAGATTGAGGTAGAAAAGGGAAACTATAGGCGGGGCGGTTTGGTCGTTGAGTGCCCAGAGGGTTGTAATGAGGCTGCGTGCGCCTGCGTACATAAAATGGCTGCCTATGCTGACAACGCCTTCGCCGTATTGGTGTGTGCCGATGCCTGTTTCGCAGGCGGAGAGTACGACGAGTTCGGCATTAAGGGAAAGCGCCTTTACTTCGGCGGCGCTTAAAAAATTGTCTTCTGTGGTATCGAGAGTTTCGGTAAGAGCGATGCTGCTGCGCGAGGGCTCTGCGGTGTCGAGCAAGGAATGCGCGGCGAGGTGCAAAAATCCGTATTGGGGAGCATAGGTTTTGAATTGGAGTTCGCTGGCTTCTTCTCCTTGTGCGAAGTATCCGCGCAGGGTTTCGCTAAGGGCGGCTACCTCTGTTTGAGCGCCTTGTAGGGGGGCGAGTAGGCGGCGTTTGAAATGCTGTTCGCTATTGCGCTGGGGGTTGGGCATAGCGCTATAGTCGGGCGCGAGGGCAAAAATCTGATAATTGACAGGATAGGCATCGTCTAAGCGTTGCCGATACCAAAGGGAGGAGGCGTATTGGTAGGATACGTTCATTTTGCGGACGAGGTAGGGCAGTTGGGCATAGCCTTGTGCGTTGGCGGGCAGGGTATCGTAGCAAAGAACTTCGAGGGGAAAGTAGTGCATCATGGCATCGGCGACGACGATAAGGCGGCGCGTGGGCGAAGCGAGTGCAGGGGCAAGATAGGTTTGATAAAAATCATGGCTTTCGCGAGCAAAATAGCGCATGAGGCTATCTTGTTGGGGATTTTGCAGGTCGGCATTGGTGCAAAAATCTATCAGGGGGCGGAGTTTGCGGCGATATTTTTCGGCATCGAAACGCAGCAGGCGGGTAGTATCGTGGTGTAGGGAAAGGATAAAGAGGTTTTTTGTCCCCTCGTAAAATTGTATGATGGTGGTAGAGTCGCCGATTTGCTCGCGCAGTTGTGCGAAGGTGGGCGGCGCGGGCTGATGGTGCAGGTTGTAGTACTTGGGGTACTCGTTTTGGAGCTGGCTCTGTAAGGTATTTAGTTGGGTTTGGAGGCTGTTTACTTGCTCTTGGGCGGCTTGGTATAGGGGGAGGCTGGGGGAGGTTTCGATGAGGACTTGGCGCAGGTGGTTTAGCTGCTCCAGCAAGGCATCTTCTTGCTTCATCAGGCTATCGGGCACGCCTAAAAAGCGTCTGCGCTGATTTTCATGCAGTTGGGTGAGCATAAAAAGGGAGCGTTGGGTTTCCATCCAAGCGGCAATTTGCTGTAGATAGCGTGCGTCGTTGCTGCGTTCGTATAGTTGCTGTGCTATCAAAATAGCGTCTTCAAAGCAGCTATAGTAAGCGAATAGAATTTTTTCTCTCGACATACTGCCGCGCTTGAGGTAATTATCTCTTACGAGGGCTTTGGTAAGCGATTGGGCGGAGCGGTAGGCAGCGGGCAGGTATTTTTGCTGTATGCTATCGGCTTGAGTAGGCAGCCAGCCTGTAAGGGCGTGCAGGCGCAGGGCTATGAGCTCGTTGGTAGCGAGGGTGCTGCTGATAGAGTCGAAGGGAATATCATAGTCCTGTAGGCGGCGCTCTTGGTACAGGCTCTGTAGGCTATCGAGCTGGCTTTGGCGGCTGCTGTGGCTGAACGAAAATTGGGTAATGCCGCGCAAAATCGGCAGCATAAATTCGTCGGCAGCTTGTCCGCTGGCACGGGAGCAGAAAAACCAATGCGAATAGATAAGCGGACGCAGCAGGCGCAGTGTACGCAGTTTGGGAGCAAGGCGCTTGTGTTTTTCCAATTGCTCTACAGCTTGGCGGGCAAGGGCGAGCGCGTTGCCGTAGTTGGCGGGGCTTGGCGCATAGGCGGTATGCAAAGACTTCGTTAGCAGCACAAGCGCTGAAAGCTCCGAACGGAGCGTATCATCAAGCGTCGCAGCAGGCAGGCCTTGGAGGCGCTGGGTGAGTCCGTCGAGCTGCTGCAAATGGAGCTTGCGCAAACTTGCATCGTCGGACTTCTGCGCGTTGAGTATAGCGAAAGCGAGGGCTTCGGTGTAGAGGGCTTCGGTGCGAAATAGTTCCGTATCTTTAAGCTTAGCTTTTTTGTAATTGTTTAATACAATATCAAAATGCAGCGTCGCCTTTTTCGCCCAAAAGGCTGCCGAATCGGCTTTATCGGCGCTATAGGCAACTTGGGCGCGGAGTAGGCAATTTTCCGCTCTAAGGGCAGCATACTGACTGCTATCGGCGTTGGCGCAGACACTGTCGACGCTTTGGGCACGCCGCAGGGCGGTTTCCTGCCAAAGCCGCCTATTATACAGGCGCTCGTAGCGCTCCATTTGTGCATCGTACTCCTCCAATAAATTAAAAAAAGAAGTATCCGCAATAAAAGGCTGCGCCCGCAGCCAAAAAAGCGCCCCAAAAATCAAGGGCAAGAGCCCGAAAAAGATAAGACGGCGAAAAACAGACATGAACTTAGTCAATATATGAAGTTAAAATTATGCTATAACAATTTAGACAGGGCGAAGATAGGCATATTTGCAAAAAGGGGCGCGTAGTTTGGCAGGCAATTCAAAAAAAGCCTTTATCTTCGCGCTGATAAGAGTACCTTCCTTATACCGCCGTATTCGCCCCCTATACATGGCTTTCAAGAGACCTTCCAGATTAGTTATTATCATCGGCGCGTTTATCCTGCTGATGCTCGTTATATTGATACTGACGACTTATTTCCTGTTTTGGTACGAGCGCGTACCCGTAGACAGCATCGCCGAGCAGTTTTGTAGCTGCATCGAAGATACTGGCGTACAAAGCAGCAAATTCAGCGAGACCCAAGAAGACTTCGGCTACAAATCGGGCATGAACGACTGCTTTGGCAAAGCGTTTAGCCAAGTCGACGACGCACTTCGCTACGAGGAAGAACTCGAATATGTCGTTATCATACGCGACAAAATTTTTGAAAAGTGCCCCGATGCCTTAGGTAAAATATACGCCCCCACCAGCGGTACGATGCGCATTGGTGGGCAGTAATTTGGCAATACCGCCCGAATAAGCAAAGCGTGAGGGATAGTAGGGGCAGCCCCATGTGTCTGCCCTTTGGGGCAGCACGCGGGCTGCCCCGAATAGCCCGACCGCCGCCCCTTTGGCGCGCCGCTTTGCGGCGTGCGCCTGCCGCGAGCCGTAGCATGCTACGGCTTTATAGCGGCAGGCGGGGCGGCGGGCACGCCCAAGAAAAAAACGCCCCAATTTTATATCAGATGCAAGAAATTTGGGATTTTATTATTGCGGAGTGGCAACTGATAACCATACCTATTATCTCGGCGGTAGTGGGTTGGGGAACGAACCTTTTGGCGCTGAAGATGACCTTCTTCCCCGTCGAATTTAAGGGTATCGACATTAAGGGGCTGCGCCCCGTCGGCTGGAACCTGCCGCCCATCGGCTGGCAGGGGATTATCCCCTCGAAAGCGGCACAAATGGCGGCAAAATCCGTCGACCTCATCACCAGCAAACTCATCGACGTAGAAGAGCAATTTGCGCGGCTCAACCCCAAAGCCGTCGCCAAAGAAATGACCCCGCACCTCGTGCCCCTCCTGCGCCAAGCCGTCGACGAGGCATTGAGCCAGCACGTGCCGCTCTGGAAACTCTATTCCGAAAGCCGCAAAGAAGCTGTTTTTGCCCGCGCCATCGCAGGCATCCCGCAGGTCGTCGAAGAAATCATGCAGGAGGTAAAAGTCAATATCGGCGAGCTGCTAAACCTCAAAAAAATGGCTATCGACCAGCTCAGCGCCGATAAATCCTTGCTCAACGAGATTTTCCTGCGCGTCGGCAGGGCTGAATTTAAGTTCATAGAACAGTCGGGCGCTTATTTTGGTTTTCTTTTCGGGCTGCTCCAAATGTTTATTTGGTATTTTTACGAAGCATGGTGGCAGTTACCCCTCGGCGGTCTGGTCGTCGGCTATCTCACCAACGACCTCGCACTACGCATGATTTTTTCGCCCCTAAAGCCCCGCCGTTTTATCTTTTTTACCTTTCAGGGGCTGTTCGTTAAGCGGCAAGCAGAGGTCGCCAAAGAATATGCGCAGATTATTGCCGACAATATCATGACCATGCCGCACATATCGGAAGCCATTTTCAAGGGCGAATCCGTCGATAAACTCGCCGCCATCATCATCCGACACGTCGAAGATGCCACCGACCAAACGGCAGGTTTCAATAGCGCCCTCATCAAACTCACCACAGGCACTCAAGCCTACGACGCACTCAAACGCCAAGTCGCACAGCGCTTCGTGGAAGCCACGCCGCAGCACATACACCATATTTTCGATTACGCCAAGCAGGCGCTCGACATCGAACATACCCTGCACGAAAAAATGGCTGCCCTGCCCGCCGACGAATTCGTCGGTTTCCTCCGCCCCGTTTTCCAAGAAGATGAGATGAAACTCATCATCGTCGGCGCAATTTTGGGCTTAGCCGCTGGTTTTTTGCAACTCCTTATTATGTAGATTTTTTTTTGGGCGTGCCCGCAGCCCCAAAAAGGGGGCTGCGGTCGGGCTATTCGGGGCGCTCCACCATCGCCCCAGACGGGGCGAATGTTGATTCGCCCCTACTATCCCTCACGCAAATCTGCCTAGTACGGCGCGCAAAGGGCGCGCCTTTGCTTATTCCGTAAAAACCACCATGCAATACCTATATATCCTTCTCCTCCTCGCTTTTGCTGCCCCTGCCCTCTCTGCCCAAAACCCAAAGGCAGCCCGCACCCAAGCAGCCGTTTATCTCGATGCCTACCGCACCGACAAAAGCAAAAAAGCCGACCTTCGCCAAGCCTGCACCCAAATCGAACTCGCCGCCAAAGACAGCGAACTCGGACAAGACCCCAAAACATGGCGCTACAAGGGCGAAATCTATGCTGCCATCGCCGACGATGAACGCCTACGCGCCGACTTCCCCACAGCAGCCCTCACAGCCCACGACGCTTGGGTGCAAGCCCTCACCCTCGAAGAAGGCAAACTAAGCAGCAAAGGCAAACCCCTGCACAAACTCCCCAATAAAAACGTCTATAAAGACGGCTTCGAGGCACTCGCCAATACCCTCTACAATAGCGGCGTAGAGCAACTAAATACAGGCGGCTACACAGCCGCTTACCCCTATTTTATCAATATACACAAACTCCCCACCCGCGCCCAAAACGTATTCGGTAGCCGCCCGCCTGTCTATCGCTTCAAGGAAGCCGACGCACGCCGCTTGGCTGGCTTATGCGCCGTGAAAACAGGCAAATTGGAAGAAGGCGAAACCATCTTGCGCCCCCTACTCAGCACTACGACCGACACCAGTACCCTCGCCAATCTATACAACAGCCTCGCCACAGGCGCAATGGAGCAAAATCAACTGCCCAAAGCCCGCCAATACCTCAACGATGCCCGCAAAGCTAATCCCCAAAATTATCCGCTCCTACTCACAGATATTAACCTATCTTTGCGCGAGCGTAAAATGGCGGAAAGCGAAACCCTGCTTTTGCAAGCGCTAAAAATGCAGCCCAATGACGCAGAACTGCTCTTTGCACTCGCTTCCATCTACGACGTATATTTTAGAGAAAAAATACAGCCCACCGAGCGCAAAGCCAGCCTTTCCGCTACCGACGAACAACAAGGCTTACAATTCTTCCAAAAAGCTCAAGAGCACTACCTTAGCGCCCTGAAAGCCAATCCACGCCATATCAACAGCCTCTACAGCTTGGGTATCTTACACGTCAATCACGCCAACTACGGCTATAAAAAGATGGAAAGCGCCCCCAAAGACCCACAATGGGGCAAATTGAGCGACCAAGCCCTAAGCCTCGCCGCCCAACACCTAAGCGAAGCCGAAAAGGTAGAACCTACCAATACCAGCGTCCTCTTCGCCCTGCAAATGATTTATCAAAATAAGGGCGATACCGCCAAAAGCGAAGCTTATAAAGCAAAATTGCAACCTAAATAGCAATAGGCTAAGTACATTGTTAATTAAGTAAAAATTGTTTTTGCGTTAGAATAATAGCCCCAAAGGGGCTTCCCTTTCGTAACCGTAGGCGAGCGAAGCGTTGCCTACGGAAAAACCAAAGTACCACTGCCGCCGCAAGACGGCATAGCACCAACATTACGATATCAACGCAGTACCTACGACATCACGCCAAATTAAACACCACCATGCCTGCTTTTCTTCACAATTTCGCCCACGAAAACGGTTTAATCAACCAATTTGTAGCCGAACTACGCAATGCCGAAACGCAAAACGATAGGCTTAGATTTCGACATAATCTAAGTCGCATCGGCAGCCTGCTCGCCTACGAAATTAGCCGAAAAATGGCGTACCATGTAGAAAGCATCGAAACCCCGCTTGGCACCGCCGAAACCCCAACCCTCGCCGAACAGCCCGTATTAGCCACCATCTTGCGCGCAGGTCTGCCCATGCATGAAGGTATGCTCCTCATGTTCGACAATGCCGCCAACGCCTTCGTCTCCGCCTATCGCCGACATCATAAAGACGGCAGCTTCGAAATACAAGTAGAATACATCTCTACCCCCAGCCTCGAAAATCGCATCTTGATAGTCTGCGACCCCATGATAGCCACAGGCTCCTCTATGGAAATCGCCGTGCGCGAACTCATCAAACAAGGCGGGCAGCCCGCCCAAGTCCATATCGCCTGCATTATCGCCTCCGCCGACGGTATCGTACACCTGCACAAAAATCTCCCCTTCGCGCATATCTGGACCTGCGCCATCGACGACGAACTCACAGCAAAATCTTATATCGTGCCAGGGCTCGGCGACGCGGGCGACTTAGCCTACGGAGAGAAGAATATAGATTAGTGGTAGGTAGTAAGTAGTAGGCGCATTTTCGCGCAGTCTGTTAGTCTTAGCGCCTACTGCTTGCTGCTAAAAAAATGCTTTAATTTTGCTATTTGCGTGAGGGATAGCAGTGGAAGCGCCAAAGGCGCTGTAACGGATAGCCCGACCCTGCGACCTTTAAGCGCGTTAGCGCGGGGAGCAGGGGCACGCCCAACAGCGCAGCCCTCCGCGAAGCGAAATTTCAAACACTTGCTACTTGCTACCTACAACACGCTGCACATAAAATAAACATAATTTCATTTTCCTCAAACTTCATATAAAACCACCATGTCAGGCAATCGCACGCTTACCATGCTCAAGCCCGATGCTGTAAAAGCTGGGCACATTGGCGCTATCCTCAACGATATCAACGCCGCTGGCTTCCGCATCGTATCCCTGAAAATGACCCAGCTCACCCGCTCGGCAGCAGAGAAATTTTATGCCGTACACAGCGAACGCGGCTTCTTCGGCGAATTGGTCGAATTTATGTCTTCTGGCCCCATCGTAGCGGCTGTTTTGGAGAAAGATAACGCCGTAGCCGATTTTCGCACGCTCATCGGCGCTACCAATCCCGCCCAAGCCGCCGCAGGCACCCTGCGCGCTAAATACGCCAAAAGCGTAGGCGAAAACGCCGTACACGGCTCCGACTCCGACGAAAACGCAGCCATCGAAGCCGCTTTTCATTTCGCAGGCACAGAGCTGTTTTAAGTGAAAAGTGAAAAGTGAAAAGTGAAAAATTTTTAGCCTCCGCAAAAATCACTTTTGCGAAATAGCAGCTAATAAATACTTGATTATCAATTATTTATACACATAGGTGCAACACTTTTTACTTTTCATTTTTCGCATAAAAGCGCGTAAATACAGCAACAAAACCGTATTTACGCGCTTTTTTTAGTGATAGGGTCGGGTTATGCGTTGGGCTAGCGATGCGGAGGGCTGCCGCATAGCGGCAGTACCGAGCCTGCGTGGCTTGTGCCTGTGGCACAATTGGAAGGCGAAGGCATGAGCGAACAGCGAACCCGTAGCGTAGCGGCGCAGCCCCAACAAAAACAAAAAAATAGAAAGACCGAAAAATCAATTTTTATGAAATTTATCTATCTGCTCGCCCTTTGCTGCCTGCTGCCTTTTGCCGCCCGCACCCAAGCCGATAGCCTGCCCTGCGGCTACCAAAAACTGCAATTGGATAGCAGCATCACGCGCACACAACACACCCTACACATCGGCGAAGACTCGATTTTGCTGGTGCTTTATACGCATAGCCGCAATGGTTTGACCTTTTTTAATATGCACGACGATGAAAATATATGCGTCGAAGAAGGGCTAAGGCTGCTCCCACAAACGGGCGGCAGGCTCATGGAGCTAAAACATTTTGGCGATTTGTGCGATACGGCGCGCAGTATGTCCTTCCGACTGCAAGGGAAAACCTATACTTTCGACCCCAATCGCATTTTTTCTAACAGCGACAGTGTACGCGCCCTCACTTTACTCAATAAACGCGGCTTATATCAAGCCGTAGGCACGCAAAAAAATCTTCCTGCTTCGTCTACGCCCACTGCAGAGGACTGCAAAAACGTTGCCCGCAAGGAGCTAAAGCAGTTTGCCGATACGCTGATACATTTTTTGGACACCAGCCAGACGCGTTTTATCGTTGCTTTGCACAATAATCACGGCTATCCTGCCCGCTGCGACTGCGGCAGCCGCTCGCGCCCTGCCCGCGTCATACCCGAATCCTATAATTTGTCGACGTACATGCGGCATGGTACGCTGGAAAATGCCTCTGCATCGGATATTTATGTCAATCCGCGCCGACATTTGACGGGTTTTATCATCGTTTTGGAGCGTAGGGACTTCATGCAGCTCGTAGAGCAGCAATGCAACGCCGTTTTGCAGCCTATCAGCTCGCCCGATGATGGTTCTTTATCGGTTTGGGCAGCGCATAAGGGCTTTAGATACGCCAATATCGAGGCAAAATTTGACCGAATAGAGGAGCAACGTTGGCTGGTAGAGCAAATGCAGTCGCTGTTATTGATTCGTCCTGCCTTAGGCAAGTAATTTTTCTGCGCGCATCAACCCAAAGGCAGCCGAATAAGTACCTCCGTCCCTTCTGCTGCCCCCGTTTCGTCCTGCAAATCGTGTATACTTATGCTGTATTGCCTATTTTTGAAGGAGCTAAGCAGGGTTACTTGCTCGCTGCTTGCCTTTGTGGAGAAGGAGCGATGTGTTTCGGGGCGTTTATCGAGAATTTTTTGCGCGTTTTCTCTGCCTATGCCGTTGTCTTTGACGCGGCAGCATAGATTTTCGGCTTCGATATGGTAGGAAATAAGCAGGTTTTTGCTGCCTTTTTTGTGGAGTAAGCCATGTTTTAGCGCATTTTCTACGAAGGGCTGCAAAAGCAGGGGCGGAACAAGCAAATTGTAGCTATCTACTTCCTCATCTATGCGTATTTCGTACTCGAAATCATCGCCAAACCGCAGCTTTTCGAGCGATAAATAAAGGGCGAGTACATCGATATCTTCCTGTAGGCTGATTTCTTCCTGTGTGGAGGCTTCCAAGACCTTGCGCAGCAGGCTGCTAAACTTGCTGAGGTAGAGATTAGAGTTTTTTATGTCCTGTTTGAGTATGAGGGCTTGTATGGAGCTTAGGGCATTGTACATAAAATGCGGGTTCATCTGCGCGCGGATAGCCTTTATTTGTGCTTGGGTTGCTTCGAGTCGGGAGTTGATAAGAGATGTTTTTAGCAGTTCTTTGTTGCGGATATGGCGTATAATTATCCCAGAGATGAGGATACAAAGCAGGACGGAAAAAAGTAATAGCAGGGCATAAAATAGTCGGCTTTTCCAAAAGGGGGGCGCGGCAAAGCCCCTGAGGATGATGCAATTTTCGCTATCGCGCCCCAAGTGGTCGATGGCTTTTAGTTCTATCTCGAAAGTGCCATAAGGGAGATTGGATATGCTGATACCTTCTGAAGAAGCGGGCAAGGTATACCAAGTCGGGTTGTCGCTGCTGTTTATGCGATAGGCATATTTGAAGCTGCCATTGCTATTGTAGATTAGGGTTTCGGGGTGTAGCTGTAAGCGCTGCCAATAATTGATTTGCAAATCGCTCTGGGGTTTTGTATAGTTTTCTCCTATCTTTATTCGGTGCAGGAAGATGCGCGCCAGAGGTTTTTCTACTCTATCGCTGAGGGGGATTTTTTGCAGCCCCTTGCCTGTAGCGAGCCAAAGGCAATTTTGGGCGATTGTTAGGTCTTGTAGGTTGTTGGAGGCGATGCCAGATAGGGCATTGAGATTTGTCCAAGCCGATGTTTGCAGGTCGAGTATCCACAAACCTTTGTTGGTAGCGAGGTAGATTTTTTGCGCCTGTTTGGCGAGTTTGTAGACAAGCACGCCTTCGGGCAGTTGGGCAAGGGCTTGGGTTTGATTGTTGTTATTGATGCTGGATAGTTTGCCGCTTACATTGATGCAGTATATGCGTTGCTCTTGTTCGTCGAAGGTGGCTGCAAGCATTTGCGTACCCTCGTGAAAAGTATGGGTAAGCGTCCATTGCTCGTTTCTGCGTTCAAATTTTAGCAAGCCCCCATTGGATACGACCCAAACGGCTGTTTTTGCGCTATCGGCGACGATGGCACGCGCCCAGCGATTGTCGCGTTTTTGCATTTCGGATTTCAGGAGGGATTTCCCTACAAAAGTACCGAAGGAGGTGGCTATAAAATGCAGGGTATCGACCGTTTTTAGCGATTTCAGGGTTAAAAATTCGTTAGGAATCTCGCTAAGTTGGTCTTTTCGCAGGCAAAAAAGGCGCTTATTGATATTTACGAGCAGGCTGCCTGTGGCGGCATCAAAATCGAAGCTTTGGGGGTCGGCGTTGGCGCCTAAGTAGACGGTTTTTAGCGCTTGGTTGCTGGTATTTAGGCTGCCGATTGCGCCGTCGACGCTGGCAAAGTAGACGTTTTCGCCATTACTGGCAATTTTCGTGAGCCGTTCGCTGCGTATTTGCTCATGTTCTCGATTCCAAACCCGCCAATTTAATTCGGGTATGCGTATCATCCCCGCCTGCAGGGTGCTGAACCAGTAATTGCCTTCTCGGTCTATTAGGCAGTCGGAAAAGGACAAATCAGGGTAAAAAACCTCCACCGCGCCCGATTGGGGTGTATAGCGTACCATGCCGCTATAAGTGCAAATCCATAAATCGCCGTCGGGGAGTGTGCGGGCATTGGTAACCTTTTTGTCCCTCAATGCGGCGTTGAGCTTTGTACCTTCGAGGGGGCGGGCTTTGCCCTCTTTGATGTGGTAAATGGCGGGGGTATAGGCAGAGAAAACATAGATTTCATCGCGCCAGCGCTCCATAACAAATATACCTACGGGGCGAAAAAATTCGCAGGCGTTGATAGAGATGCTAGCGTCTGACTCTATTTTTCCAAAGCCTGCCCAAGATACCAGATATACGCCTTGCGGCGAGCTGCTTTGGGCGATAGAGCAGGTAGGGTCTTCGTGTGCTTGGATTTGTTTGATGTGGTGCGCTGTCCATTGTTGCGTGTATTCGTTGTAGGAGGAGACACCACGAGCATCATTTGCAAATAGATTGCCCTGTTTATCGGCGCTCATGCCTGTAACCTTTTGAAAATTGGCGGGTAGTTCTTTGAGGCTATCGTTTTCGACGAAAAAAATTTGCCCCTGAAAATTGTAGCAGTACAAGCGCCCAGAGGCAGAGAGGGTTAGCCCTGTGATAGATTTTAGCTTTTGGGTGGGCGATTTGTAGGCTCTGTAGCTAAGTCCGTCGAATTTATACAAGCCTGCATCGCAGCCCAGCCATAGAAAACCCTCTGTATCTTGCGCCAAGCTGTAGACCTCATTGGAGGGCAGCCCCGACTCATCGTCATAGCTGAAATACTGCGGATACTGCGCCCAAACCGCGCCCGCCCAATAGGCGCAGAAAACCCACAAAATGCAAAAGAGGGCGTTTTTTTTCAAACTTTTTTGCTTGTTTTTTGGCAAAAATAGCTTTTTCTCTGCAAAAAATGCCCTTTATCTAAGCCATAGCGCCCAATTTTTTGTTATACAGCCCGAATACCCAATGGGCTAGCGATGCGGAGGGCTGCGAGCGTAGCGAAGCAGGTGCAGCCGTGCAGGCACGGCGCGTAGAGCCGTTGCATGCAACGGCTGTACTGAGCCGAGAGGCGAACCCGTAGCGTAGCGGCGCGGCTTTGCCGCGCAGCCCCCAAAAAATAAAAGTTAAAAATCTCCCACAGACTATGAAAACCACCATTTTGCTGCTTGCGAGCCTGCTCACGAGCTTTTGGCAAGCGCCTCCCAGCACGATTTATGAATTTAAGGTGCAAGATGCATTGGGCACAGACATCGAGCTTTCGCAGTATAGCGGGCAGGTGCTGCTCGTCGTGAATGTCGCCAATAAATGCATGCACACGCCCCAATATGCCGAATTGCAGGAGCTGTACGACGAATTTGGCGAAAAAGGCTTCACGGTGCTGGCGTTCCCGTCGAGCAATTTTTCCAAAGAAGATAAGGACGCAGAGGCGTTTAAGTCCACTTGCACGCGCAAATACGCGATTACCTTCCCCGTTTTTTCGATGGTCAATGTCAAAGGCAAGCAAATTCACCCGCTTTATGCCTATCTCTCGCAAAAGGAGAAAAACAGCGCCCTCGATGCACCCGTAAAGATGAACTTCCAAAAGTACCTAATTGGGCGCGACGGCAAGGTTATCGCCTCGTTCTCGCCGCGTACCTCCGTCAAAGACAAAAAAGTACGCGCCGCTTTGGAGGCAGCTCTGAAAAGTGAAAAGTGAAAAGTGCGTTTTTTTGCAAGGTTTGCAAATTTTTAAGCGCTTATTTTTAGATTTAAGTACTTGAAAATCAAGAATTTATACATCAAGCACTATTTTCGCTACGCGTTTACTTTGTATTCACTTTTCACTTTTCACTTTTACAACACGGGTATCCCTTCCTTGCCTTTTTGCAGCACGAAGCGCAGCAATTGCACATCGGGCAGCGGGTCGACAGTAGGGGCATAGGGCGGCGGCGTAGGCGTACTATCGCCCGAAAAATGCGGCTTTAGAGCCGCTTTTTTGTTGTTGGAGGGGCGAGAAGCAGATTTTTTGGCGGGCTTGGGCGTAATTTTTTCGAGATTGGTAGCCAGCGGGCGCAACTGCACCGTGTTGAGATACCAAGCCGAAAAAGCGCTCGCCACACACAAGGAAAACACCAAAAAACGCAGCGCCCACCAGCGCCGCTGAATGCCGTATATCATAAGTTTTTCGATTTGCACAGAAAAAAACGTTTGCAAAGGCAGATAAGTCGCCAAATGTCCGTATATTTGCCAGCTAATATACAACATTCTACGTCATATCGTCTTCTACAATAAAAATGATAGTTCTCGTAACCATTCTCGTCGCCATAGTATCGGTGGCGCTTATCTTTATCATTCTCATTCAAAACCCCAAAGGCGGTGGACTTAGCTCCGCTTTCGGTGGCACTCAAGCAGCCAATAGCCTACTCGGCGCAGCCCGCGCAGGCGATGCGATGGAGCGCCTTACTTGGGGCTTGTCGGGCGCACTGCTGATACTCTGCCTCGTCGGCTTTTTGGTCTATCCCAAAGCCAGCGGACTCAACAACGGCGGCGCACCCAGCGTAAATACGGAAACCTCCGCACCCGCACCCCTGCCCAATGGCGGCGGCGTACCCAATCCCAACGGCGGCGTACCTCCTCCCAACAAATAAATTTTTCCCCAATATAGGCATACAAAAACTCACTTACTCCGCCCTACAAGCGTAAGTGAGTTTTTTTATTTTACGCGCTACACACAATACATACGATGACTGTCGATAAAAATAAGCTCGCGCGCCGCCGCCCCATACAGGTTTTGATGATAGACGATGATGCCGCTTTTGCCGCCTCCTTCATCAATCGCGCCCGCCGCTATCAGGTCTTAATTACCTGCAAAAGCAATTTTCAAGAAGGCTTCGAGGAACTGTTACAAAACAATAAGTATCAGTCCGTTATACTCGATGGCAAAGCCCCCATGCTGCCCACACAGCCCAAAGGCACAGAGGCGGAAAACTTCGTACACGAAGCCATAACGAAACTCAAAGAGATAGAAATTATCCATCAACGCTTGGTGCCTTTTTGCGTGCATACGGCTTGGTTCGTGCAGTTGGAGCCCAGCCTGCGCAATCGCGCCCGCATCTACGACAAGAAAAAAACAGCCCTCGACGACGATTTGATGGAAGAAATGTTTGAATTTCTACGCGATAAAATCGACGAACTCGAAGAAACCAAGACCAAACAACGCTATCCCGATATTTTCGAGTTCTCCGAGCGCTATCTCGACGCAGAAGACAACGGGCTACTACTCAACATTTTAGCCTCTAAGCTCGTTCCTAAAAGAGAAGTCTTGCTCGAGCGCCTCGCCTTCGTGCGCCGCATCGAAGAATCCGTCCTCAACGTCTTTTGCAAATACTCCCTCAACGAAGACCCCTTACTCTACGGGCTCGACGGGCAGAGCCGCACAAAAGACCTCATCAACCTCATCAAGGTCAAAAAACTTGCGCCCCTGCACGTCTCGTTTTTCACCTACATCATCTACACGACGCAGAGCCTCGCCGTCCAGCATAAAGCGCCCGAATCGAGCGAATTTTACAACTATCCGCTCACCGTCTACACCGTGCAGACCTTCATCAACGCCCTCTTAGACATCATTATTTGGGTCAAAGAAAGCATAGAAGAGGGACTAAAGGAACAAAAAACCAACGAATACGACTATTGAATGACGAATTACGAATGATGAATGACAATTATGTGCAGGGTGTATAATTCGGCTGATTGTCAATTCTTTATGCAAAAATTCGTCATTCGTCATTCGTCATTCGTCATTCGTTTGGGCGGGTCGGCGCTCCTCGCCGCTAACGCGGCTTAAAGGTCGCGCCGTCGGGCTATCCGCTACATCAGCTTCGCGCTACGCGCTTGCTGGTTCCGCTGCTATCCCTCCCGCAAAGCTCGGCGCTACGCGCCTTCGCAAAAAATAGCCCCAAACACGCAGCAATCACAAAGCAAACGACAAATAGTACTTGCTACCACTGCCGCCGCAAGGCGGCATAGTACCTATACACAAAGCACAACCCATACACAAAGCACCATCGTAACTCGTAACTCGCATGAACGCACTACTTTGGGCATTTTGCCTGCTTTCGGCTGCTGCGCTTGGGGCACAAAACTCCTTGCAGCCCTATAATGTCCCCGTTTTATCGCTGGCAGGCGATACGCTGCGCTTTGGCTCGGCGGGCGGCGTAGATGCGCCGCAGTTTTCGGCTGTCGATATAGATGGCGACGGCATAAAAGACCTCGCCGTTTATGACCGCATCGGGCAAATCGTCCTGCCCTTCATCGCAGAAGGCGCGGCAGGCAATAGGAAATATCGCTACGCACCCAAATACGGCAGCGTATTCCCCAAAAATTTGCCCAATTTTGTATTGCTGCGCGACTACAATTGCGACGGCATAGAAGACCTTTTTTACTATTATCAGGGGCTGCAAGGGGCAGGTGTAGGCCTTATGCGCGGCAGCCGTGCGGCAAGCGGCAGACTACAGTACACGCCTTTTGCGGAGCAACTTTTATTCGATTTCGGCGCGCAGACAGGGCAGATTATGACGGTTTTCCCTTCGGATATTCCCGCCTTTGAGGACATCGACGGCGATGGAGATTTGGATATAGCCGCCTTTGCTATAGATTTTATCTTTTACGACCATGTGAGCTACTACCGCAATATGTCGCAGGAACTCGGCTTCGGCTGCGACTCCCTGCGCTTTCGCTTAGAAAATCAATGCTTCGGGCAGTTTGCCGAAAACCAAAACAACAACAGCGTAACCCTTAGTGGCAGCGCCGATAGTTGCGCCAACAATTCCTTTTGGCGCTCCACTGCCCCACGACATGTAGGCTCTACGCTCGCCTTTTTCGACCACAATGCCGACGGAGCCAAAGACCTCATCATGGGCGACATTGGCGCTCGCTCCCTCAATCTGATGACGATGACGGATATGAACGATACCCTCGTTGCCACTGCCCAAGATAGCCTGTTCCCCTCCTACAATACATCGGTAAATGTATTCAATTTCCCTGCTGCCTACTTCCTCGACTTAGACGGCGACGGCATTAAGGATATGCTTGCCGCCAACAATAGCACAGCTGGCGGCGGATATGCCAGCGATGGCGATGTTTGGTATTATCGCAATACAGCAGCCTCTGCCGCTTTGCCTGCGCAGATGCAGCTACAGCCGCAGCGCTTCATGTCGGCAGACGCTTTCGATGCGGGCAGAGAATCGCACCCCGCTTTCGTCGACCTCAATGGCGACGGTTTGCAGGATATCGTCGTAGGCAATTATTATCAGCAATACCCCGACAGCCTTACGCGCTACGCCCTTTTTGCCCTGCTCAATGTTGGCAGCGATACGATGCCCGTTTATCAGCTAA
Source organism: uncultured Saprospiraceae bacterium (assembly GCA_964467315.1). Taxonomy (GTDB): domain Bacteria; phylum Bacteroidota; class Bacteroidia; order Chitinophagales; family Saprospiraceae; genus JAAFIM01. The sequence goes on from CAYXSA010000037.1 coordinate 19,684, forward strand.
CGGATACTGCCTTTGCGGCTGCGGCAATCGCTTCGCTGCCCTTTGGCGGCTTTGCGCCCAGCTTTGGCGACCTTAACGGCGACGGGGCAACGGATATGCTACTTGGCATCGAAGACGGTACCACCTCCCTCTTCCTCAACCAAGCCCCCGCAGGGCAAATGCCTCAATACAGTAGCCGCATCGATAGCCTTTTGATGCTGGACGCTGATTATTTGATAGCTCCTACCCTATTCGACATAGACAACGACGGCGATTTGGATATAATCGCAGGCGGCAACGCGGGGCAGCTTTCGCTGTTCCTCAATACGGGCAATAGCAACGCTTACCAATTTGCCCAAGCGCCTACCAATGCGCAATTTGGCTTATTTACGGTGGCTGTAGAAGGCTCTTCGCGCACTGCGCCCGCCGCACTGCGCACCGCTGCAGGCACGCGCCTATATGTGGGGCATCAAACGGGCAGCATTATCGAATTGGGCAATATCGACGGCAATCTATCGGGCAAATTCGATACGCTCCAAGCCGATTTTCAAGACATCTATTGCGGACAAATCTCCGCCCCTGCGCTTGCCTATATCGACGGCGACACGATAGCCGATTTTGTCGTAGGCAATGCACGCGGCGGCATCTCCTTTTATCTCTCGCGCCTGCGCGATACCGCCCTTATCATCGGCACTAATGCGATAGCCGAACCTGTAAGCGGGGTACAAATTTTCCCCAATCCCAACAAAGGTGCATTTAATTTGCGCCTGCCCCAAAGCTCCGCGCAACCTATCAGCGCCGAATTATTTAGCCTCGATGGGCGCAGCCTGTATAGCTGGACAATTCCCGCCCAAACCAGCGACTACAGTCTACAAATGCCCCATATCGCGGCAGGGCTGTATTTGCTGCGTTTGCAGCGCGCCGATGGCTCGCCCTCTATTCACAAAATTCATTTCCAGCCTTAAAAACGCTCATGCTCCCGCTCCTCCAATCGCCTCTGGCGCACAATCTGCAAATGGGCGAAATGCTCTGGTACGTTCTTCCGTTTTATATACTCACCTTCGCCGCGCTTAGTTTTTTCTTGCACAAACTCATACGCCCGCGCGCAAGTATGCTGCCGCTGTATATTTTCGCCCTCATCGGCACGCTTTGGGCGGGCTTGGTTACCTACCAATTTCGCCAAATTCAAGACACGCAGCTCGGCGGCGCAGACCTAAACGCAGCCCTAAAGGACGAAAAATTGACCGACAGAATGCGCGCCCAACTGCTCGACCAACAAAAGGAACAAAGTAGCCTTTGGTTCGGCAATTTTTATATCATCGCCACGCCCAATATCGCCCTGCTTTTCTTGGGCATCGTCGTCGACTGGCAACAAAGACGGAAACAATGACGAATGACGAATGACGAATGACGAATGACGAATGACGAATTTCGCGCATAAGCCATTGATAATCAAATGTATACAAAAATATACTTTTCACTTTTCACTTTTCACTTTTCACTTTTCACTTTTCACTTTTTTTTGGCGTGTCGGCGCTCCCCGCCGCTTGCAGCGGCTCAAAGGTCGCGCCGTCGGGCTATTCATTTCGGGTCGCCCCTAAGTGTCGCCCAAAGGGCGAACACATAGGTTCGCCCCTACATTGCTATCCCTCACGCATTCGCTGCGCCGCCCGCAAAGGACGGGCGGCGCGCAGGCGCTATCCCTCAAAAGCAAAGCCTTGCCGACATCGCAATATATGCCACTCAAATAACCCCGCACAATCGTAACTCGTCATTCGTAACTCGTAACTCGTAACTCGTCATTCGTACTTCCATCGCCGATGCGACCAGAGCCAGATATGCGGCTCTGCCCTAATAGCGGCTTCAATTTTCGACATAAAGCATTGGGAAATGGCTTCTGCCTCCCATTCGGCGGGTTGGTCTATGAGGGGTTCTTCCCAGACCTCGTAAAAACCGCGCTTGGAGCGGCGAATATGAAAAAAGACAATAGGAAAGTTGTGGAGTTGGGCGTATTTGGCTACTCCGTGCAGGGTCGGAGTGCTTCGATTGAAAAACTGGGTGCGGTGGGCTTCTTCGCGGTTGCTGGGGCTTTGGTCGGCAATCATAGCGAAGACAGTGGGTTGCTTGCTAAATTCCTCAAAGGCTTGGCGGGTATAGCGGCTGGGGCGCATCTGGGCATGGCGGGCGCATTGTTGGCGCACATAAGCATCTATGCGCTGATTGACGATGGGCTGATAAAGCACGACCATCGGGGCTTGTATTTGTTGCGGAGCGCCTACGGCTGCCCATTCCCAGTTGCCTAAGTGCGCGCCCACGATTATCACGGAGCGCCCTGCTTTTGTGTATGCGTCGATTTTTTCGGCGTTCAAAACCTGATAGCGGCGGCGAATTTCTTGGCTCTTACTGCTTAGCCCTTTGAGGCTTTCGAGGCTGATGTCGCAGAGATGCCGATAAAATTGGCGTTCTATGCTGCGGCGCTCGCTTTCTGTCTTTTCGGGAAAGGCGATTTTTAGATTTTCGCGCACGACTTTCAGCCGATAGCGCAGCAGATAATACAGCAAATAATACAAGCCGTTGGATAGACCGTAAAGCAGCCAAAACGGAATAAGCCAAAACAAGCCGACCACAAAACGCAAGAATAAGTAACCCAGCATAATGGGCGCAAAAATAGGCTTTTTTCTTAAAGGAAAGCGCCAATACAGGGGAAAACTCTTGGGGGTACCTCGCGTGAGGGATAGAAATGGAAGCGCCGCAAGGCGCTGAAATGGATAGCCCGACCGCCGCGCTTGGCTCCCCCCTTTTAAGGGGGGAAGCGCCGTAGGCGCGGGGGGGTGCGCGGCGGGCACGCCCAAAAAAAACGCACCTTTCTATAGCGAAAAAGCTATAAAGAAAGGTGCGTATATATTGGCTTTGAGGGCGCTTTATGGTTTGGCGCTGCTGCTGGTGGCTGCGTCTTTATTGACAAATTTGATGCTGGTCGGCATATAAACGACATAGCTAATTTCTTCCTTACACTCTTGCCCTTTGACCATCAGCACATTTTTGGGCTTTTGGGTGGTGAGCGTGAGTACGCCCGCCGTAGCGTCGATGTCGCTAATTACTTCGTAACGTCCGTTTTCTACCAAGAAGTTCATCATCGCTTCGCTGGGCACAGCGGCAGAGGCGGTAATTTCCACCAAAACGCGAGAGCCTTTAGTTTCGCGGATTTCTACATTGCCTGTGAGTTGCAGACGCACTTGCGTAATGTTCTCGACTACGAAAGTGCGATGAACAGTTTGTTTGTGCATTTGTGCGCTACAAAAAGTGTAAGCGGCAACGAAGGCGAGGAGCGTAAAAATAAATGTTTTCATGAGAAAAGTGCGGCGAGGTAACGAATGGAGCTATATGAAGAGGAAAATGTAGGTCTTAAATAAAAAGAAACGAAGGCAGCGCCTTATTTCAGCACGCAAAGGTAGGGATAAATGATGCAATTCACAAGCCTTGCTTACAGATATTTGCCCAAAAAGCGATAAATGTCGCTTTTTGGGGCATAAGTGTAGCAAAAATGCTTAATCTCTACTGTTTTCGATGGTGCTATTGTTGGCAAATTTGACGGCGGCGGGCAAATAAATAACATATGTGAGGTCTTCGTAACACTCCTGCCCTTTCACTAAAAGTACATTGTTGGTGCGGGGGGAGGTAATAGTTAGCTCGCCCGTCGCGTTGTTTAGCTCATGCAGCAGGTCATACCTGCCATTGTTGATAACGTAATCCAGCAGGCGCTCGTTGGGTACGGAAAGTTTTATGCTCATTTCGACGAGGACGCGCGAGCCTTTCGTTTCGCGAATTTCGACCTTAGTGCCGACGACATTTATATTTACCTTTTGCGCGCCATCGAGCATAAAGGTCTGGTGCACGGTTTTCGACGCTTGTGCCGCAAGGAATGCGCTACAAGCAAAGAAGAAAAACAAACACAAAAGACAAGGTAAAAATTTCATATACGGGCAGCGAGTATTGGCAATGTAGGCAGCCTGCTCTCGATAAGGATGAATGGAAAGTCAGATGGAATATAACAACTATAGCAAGCTCAAAAGCACATTCTAATCATCAAAATTAAGCATAATTCTTTACATTTGAGCCTACAAAGGCAAAAAAAGTAAAAAAAGTTGCCTAAAATCAGCATATATATGACACAATTGCTAATGCTGGAAGGCGTGGAGCTACAGCGCGAGGAAGAAACAATTTTGAAAATTGAGGCTTGGCAGGTGCTCACAAATGAGTGGTGGATGCTCACAGGCGAGCGCGGCAGTGGAAAAAGCAGCCTGCTTGCCCTGCTTTTTGGGGAAGTAAGAGCCGCTACAGGTCTGGTTTGGGTCATGGATTACAACCTGCGTCAACTCAGTGCGCATACCCTTGCCGCCTTGCGCCGAAGTCTGGGGCTTATCCTCCCGCGCAGGCTCGGTTGGCTACCCAATATGAGCCTAAGCGAGCAGCTACAATTACAACTGCAAGCCTGCGCCAACTTATACGAGCCTAGCCCGCTGGCAGACGATCGCCGCATTTTGCAGGCGCTCGAATGGGCAGAACTTGACCGCAAAAATCATACCTCGCCCGCCACTTGGAGCGGCAAACAGCAGCTACAAGCCCAATTTGCCCGCGCCCTCCTCCTCCAACCCGCCTTGTTTTTGCTTGATGAACCCTTCGTCGGACAGCAAGAAAGCGATATCCAATGGCTGCACGAGCGCCTACTGAGTTGGCAGCAAAATTTCGATTGCGCCGTCATCATTGCCCAGACCAGCGGGCTTTGGCAGCATCTCGCGCCCGCCCGCGCCGCCCATGCGCGCTGCGAAAATGGCAGACTCACACTTTTGTAAATTCATTTTTGGGGGCGAATATGTATTCGCCCCTACAATCGCTTGCGCTGCTTTCCCCTAATCTCCCGATAGTATCCGAAACTCCACCCGCCGATTTTCCGCCCTGCCCGCCTCCGTGCCATTGTCTGCCACAGGACGCGTGCGCCCGCAACCCAGCGTCTTAATTCTATCCGCTTTGATGCCCTGCGATATCAAATACGTGCTTACCGACTGCACTCGCCGCTCCGAAAGTGCCTGATTGTTTTTATCTGTGCCCTGATTGTCGGTATGCCCCTCCAGCTGTATCACCAAATTGGGGCGCGCCTGTAAAACCCGCAATAAACGCTGCAATTCCGACACCGAAGAAGGCAGCAAATCATGCTTTCCGCTATCAAAAAAGACATTATTTAGGCGCACAGGCTCGTTTTTGCTCAATTTATTGAGATACAAGTCCCTGCGTATGCGGCGAACCTGTGCCGTATCGCCTGCCGTTTTTTGATTTAAGTCCAGCTCCGCACTCACAGGAAAATAGCCCTCATACTCGCCCATAATGCCATAATGGTCGCCATAAGGCAAAATTATCTGATAAAATCCGTCCGCCCGCGCATACGCCACGCCCAGATTTTTTTGCGCCGACAGCGATTCATACTGTATCATCGCGCTCAAAGGCTCTTTAGTCTTTTGGTCTTTTACATAACCTTCTACCACTACGACCTTTTCGGGTCGGGCAGAGGGTGCAAGCGGAATGCGATAAATATCGGATTTCGTTTCCACGCTGTTGCTCACATAATAGGCATAATCGCCCTGTGCAGGTATCGTATAATAAGCCTCAAAGGAAGCAGTATTTACGCGGCTGCCCAGATTGTAGGGCTTTTCCCAATTTAACCAAGTATCATCTAAACGACGAGATACAAACACATCCGCACCCCCAAAACCAGGATGCCCGATAGAAGAAAAATACAGCGTTTTGCCGTCCGCAGCCAAAAAGGGCGCAAAGTCTGCGCTTTCGGAGTTTATCACCTTGCCCATATTGCGGGGTGCAGACCATTTGCCCTCGCCCAAAGCGAAACTAACATATAAATCGCGCTCGCCGTAAGTTTGGTCGGCTTCTACCGAGAGCAAAAGCACCTTGCCGTTGGGCGTAACGAAATAATCAGCGTATTTGCTCTTATTTTGCAAATTTTCCACCTCCTGATTGACGGGAAAGCTCCAGCCTTCAGCACTGCGGCGCGTTAGCGCAAAGCCAGGGGCTACGTCGCCATTTTCAAAGTATTTATTGAGCAGATAGAGCGCATTATTATCGGGCATGATGGCGCATATCGCATTGTTGTAGGCATTATTGATAGGCTCACCAAGCTGCTCCGCCTCGCCCCAAGTGCCATCTTTTTGCAGAGGAGAAACGAAAATATCGCTTTTCGCCTTGTTGTTGCCCATGATATTGGGCGCATCGCGGCGCACAAAATACAACTGCTGCCCATCATGCGAGATAAGCGGTACATAGTCGGGGTATTTCGTATTTACGGTAACAGGCAAACGCTCTGGGCTGCCAAATAAGTCAGCATCGGGCAGCAGATTTATAGGCGCGTCCCATTGCTGCACCTCCAAAAAGTCGAGCCACAAATGCCCGTAGCCCTGTTGCCCAAAGCCCGCCGCATCGCCTATATAATGAATCGGGCGCGGATAGGTATGCGCAAGCTGATCATTGATATAAAATTCTACCTTATTGATGCGGTGTTCGATGCGGACTTCGTTCGTATCGCGCAAGGCGCTGCATTTTTGGGGCGGCAAAAGCTGCCGCATACTGCCGTCTTCGCGCCCATATAACTCAAATTCTTGCCTTTTGAGCGCGATAGCCCAATAATTGGCGTTGTCTTTATAGCCAAAAAGTATCATTACCCGATGGCTACTGCCCATTTCTTTGCGCACAAATCGCGCGCGTATCGTGTGCTCGCGCTTACTCGTAAGGCGGGAAACCTGCTGCGCCAAAAGACCCGGTTGGGGCGACTTCGTGAGCCAATGCAGGCTGCCCGTTTCTACGAAAAAACTATCGACATTGGTATCGCTTTTTGTCCACTTTTTCGCCGTTTCGTCGAAGGTTTCCGTATAGAGCGTGATCTGCGTCAAGCCCGTTTTATCGCTTTGCGCAAGCAGCGATTCGGACAAAAGAAGGCTAACAAAAAGGAAGGCTGGTAGTATTTTCATATATATAATCGTTTTTTAGTAAAAAGCGCTTTCCCACTTTTTACCTTTTTTTGGGGCGTGCCCGCCGCCTGTGGCGGCGGTCGCGTGTTGCGGGGTTTTAGTGTAGGGCAGCCACAAGGGCTGCCCTACACCGCGCCGCTTTGCGGCGCGCCCCTACACCCGCTCACGCAAATATCATTAAAGCATTTCACTAAGTAAGCACTAAGCCCAAATTTGCTAAAAGGTTACAATTTGCAGGCACATCAAAAACCGCGCCGCCTAAGGAATACGAACTGAACGCCGCGCCGCGCAAGCGAAGACAGCCGCGTAGCGAGTAATATCCAATAATTTTGCTTTCGTACTTAACTTAAATTCATTTTGTCTAACGGCTTGCCCGCAAAAGGTAACTTGGTAGCCGCCACCCATAAAACGCCCTACCTACTAAACTCTATCATCAACCCATCGAGCTTGTATTTGCTTTCAAACGCAGATTTGCTTAATTCGAGTCTGCCCTGCAAGGGGTCGCCGATGATGAAATTATCGCCCGACTTGCCTAAAACGCATACAAAATGTCCGATTGTTTGCAGTTTTGTGCCGATAATGCTCGGATATTTTAGTTCCTCGAATGTGCTGGCAGTATGCAGTTGGTAGCGCAGACCTTTTTGCGTCGCGTAACGCAGCAAATACCATATCTCCGTGCCCGTGCTGCAAGTATAACTATTGCGGGTTATCTCGTATTCGCTGGCTTCAATTTGGTGAAATTTTAGCATGGTGGCTACGCAACTCGGTCCGCAGGTCGCGCCTGTCGATTGTAGACAAACCCCATCTTTCCATTCTGTCGTTTCTTTGATGCTCAAGGGGCGCAAGATGGGTTTGGCAAAGGGGATAGAACTAAGCGAAATCGCTAAAACGGCAAACAAATACTGGGTTTTGCGATTGGATAAAAAACCCAAAAACAGCCCCAAAAAAGACATAGAGAGTTCGGCGGCGGGCATCGCGCGAAAATGAATGTACCAAGCAGGCACTTTGACGAGATGCGCGTAGTACAAAATCATAGAGGCAGCAGGCAGGGTGGCAAGAAAAAACAAGCCAAGCAGCAGTTTTGATACGCCGTTTGGCAGCGATTTTTTGGCGAGCAGCAGCCCAGCGGCGAAAAAAACGATAGTTAGCAAGATGCTAAGATAAAAATGGGGATTTATGTTCATACTATCGCTTGGGTAGAGGCAAAAAAGCGTTGAAAATGATGGGTATACAGGCAAAATATCCCGCTGCCCGCCGCGCCCTTTGCGCGGCGGGATAAAATGCGTGAGGGATAGTAGGGGCGAATCAACATTCGCCCCATTGGGCGATGATGATACGCCCCAAATAGCCCGACCGCGCCGCCTTTTTGCGGCGCGGGCACGCCCAAAAAAACGAAAATTCCCCCTACGCAGGCAGTTTAAGTATGAGAAAAAGCCTGCACCGTATCGATGAAGGCGCGCACCCCATCTAAAGGGGTATCTGGATAGACCCCATGCCCCAAATTAGCGATGCAATGCTGACCGAAATCGGCGAGCATTTGCCGCGTTTGGGCTTGAATGGTGGCCGTATCGGCGTAGAGCAAACAGGGGTCGGCATTGCCTTGCAGAACTACCTGATTTCCAAGCAGTTGGCGCGCTTTTTTGGGCTCTATAGACCAGCCCAAACCGACCACATTACAGCCCGTAGAGGCGATAGCAGGCAGCGAAAAGTAAGCATCTTTGGCAAAAAGGGTAACAGGCGCAAGCGGCTGTATCGCAGCGTTGATTTGAGCCATGTAGGGCAGCGAAAAAGCCTCAAAATCAGCCGTAGAAAGCACCCCAGCCCAAGAATCAAAGACCTGAATCAGCTGCGCACCCGCCGCCACCTGCCGACGCAAGTACGCTATAGTGGCATCCGTGATTTTTTGCAGGAGCAAATGCGCCATTTCGGGCTCGCGGTAGAGCATTTTTTTGGCTTTAGAGAAGGTCTTACTACCCGAACCCTCGACCATATAGGCGAAAATCGTGAAGGGAGCCCCCGCAAAACCTATCAGCGGCACCCGATTGTTGAGCGCGCGGCGCGTCAAACGCAAAGCCTCGTAGACGTATTCCAGATTATCGGCGGCTTCTTCGCCCGTGCAAAGGGCGGCAATATCGATAGCGTTCTGTATAGTGCGCGGAAATTGGGGACCCTTCTTCTCCTCCATCAGATAAGGCAGCCCCATCGCTTCGGGAATGACCAAAATATCCGAAAAAATTATTGCCGCATCTACGCCGAGTTGGTCGACAGGCTGCAAAGTAACCTCGCAAGCAAGGGCGGGCGTTTCTACCAGCTCCTTAAATCCGCTCAATCGCTCGCGCAGAGCGCGATAATCGGGCAAAATACGCCCCGCCTGCCGCATGAGCCAAACAGGAGGGCGCTCCGTCTGCTCGCCACGCGCGGCGCGCAGAAAAATATCGTTCTGTAGCATTGTAATTAGATTATGGGGGCAAAACTATCCAAATTTTGCGATATTTGCGCATAAACCGCCACTTAGCTTATGACTTCTACCGTTACTTATATTGGCAATCTGCGCACAGAGGCGCTGCATTTGCTTTCCAATACCCAAATTTTGAGCGATGCGCCCCGCGATAATCAGGGCAAGGGCGAGGCGTTTTCGCCTACCGACCTGCTGGCGACCTCCTTGGCTTCCTGTATGCTGACCATTATGGGCATTTGGGCGCAGCGGCACGGCTTGGCATTGGAAGGCACTCGCGCCGAAGTGCTGAAAACCATGTCGGCAGAGCCGCGCCGAGTGAGCGCCGTCGGCGTAGATATTTATTTTCCCCCTGCTGCCAAAGGCTGGACAGAGGCGCAACGCACTGCCTTAGAGCATACCGCCCGCCACTGCCCCGTAGCCCTAAGCCTGCGGGAAGATATTTCGCAACAAATCCGCTTTTTTTACCCGCATGAATAAAATATACCTCTTTTTTGCCGCTTTTCTTGCCTTTTCCGCTGCACTTAGCGCGCAAACGGATACGACTGCCCCCAAAAAACCGAGCCTGCCCGCGCCTGCTATAGTCGTAGATGTGGCGTATGCGGCGGGTCTGCCGCTGGCAGATTTTGCCGAAACCTACAATTATGCGCTCAATCTCGGTCTGAGGGTCAATTATCTCACGCCGCGCAACTGGCTTTTTGCGGCGCAGGCGGACTATTATTTTGCCGAGCAAATCCGCATCGATGCAGTGAGCAATCTGCGGGAAGAAAACGGTTTTATCATCGATAGACAAGGGGCGCTTGCCGATGTAAAGCAGGGAATGCGCGGCTTTTACCTGCATGCGGGCGCGGGAAAAATCATTCCCTTCAATAAAAAACGCAATCCGCGCTTCGGGCTGGAATTTCGCTTGCACGCGGGCTATTTTCAGCATTGGATACGGCTAAAATTTGGCGGCGAGGACTTGGTGCAGCTCGCAGGCGACTATCGGCAGGGCTACGACCGCAAAAGCAGCGGCTTCGGACTGCAACAGTACTTAGGTCTGCGCTATATGTCGAGCAATCGGCTCCTCAATTTGAGCTTCGGCATCGAGGCAATGGAAGCTTTTACCCGCAATCGCAGATACTGGAATTACGACGAGCGGCGCGCCGACAATGGGCTAAAAATCGACATTTTGAGCTCCGCACGCTTCACGCTCTCCATACCCTTTTACCTCGACCCCATCGAAGAGGATATCGACAAGGTCATCATTTATTAAGCCTTTTTAATTTTGGCGTGCCCGCCGCTCTGCCCCCCGCCGCGCCAAATGGCGCGTCGCCCCCACGCCAAAAGGCGCGGGGGGCGGCGGTCGGGCTATCCGTTCCAGCGCCTATGGCGCTTCCACTTCTATCCCTCACGCATTTTTTATATAAAGTTAGTCCGATTTATCTATAAAGTCGGCAGCTACAACAAAACCATTATAGGTACTTGATACCAGCGCTACGAACAAAGTGAGTAGCGCAGTACCACTGACGCGAGCCATAGCGAGCGGCAAAGTACCTATACAGCAAGCCCAACCGTTACTAATGCTCCATTCAATAGAAATCGCCCTTCTGCCAGCACAGGCAGCCGACGAAGCCAACATACAGGCAGCAGCCCGCGCCGCGCTACCGAGCAACTTAGCGGAACGCTGCAAAGGGATAATTTTGCGCCGCCGCACCGTAGATGCACGCGCACGTCAACCGCTCATTCGCCTTTGGCTCGATGCCTACATCGACGAAGAGCCCCCCACCGAAGCCCCAAGCCTACTCGAAGCCCTGCAAAATCAATACACAGCAGCCGAAAACCTACCCAAACGAAAAGACGTACTTATCATCGGAGCGGGACCTGCGGGCTATTTCGCGGCGCTGGAGCTGCTCGACTTGGGTCTGCGCCCCATCGTTTTGGAGCGCGGCAAAGATGTGCGCGCACGGCGTAGAGATTTGCGCGCCTTGCAGCAAGAGGGCGTAGTAAACCCACATTCCAATTACTGCTTTGGCGAAGGCGGCGCGGGCACTTACTCCGACGGCAAGCTATACACGCGCTCGCACAAGCGCGGCAGCATCGAAAAGGTGCTGCAGCTACTCGTAGAGCACGGCGCAAAAAGCGATATACTCGTAGACGCACACCCGCATATAGGCTCCAATAAATTGCCCGCCGTAGTCGAAAATCTGCGCCAAACCATCTTGCGTTTTGGTGGCGAAGTGCATTTCGATTGCTTCGTTACGGATTTTCTGCTAACGCAGTCTGCCGATGGTAGCCGACGCATCGTTGGTGTACAGGCAGAAGACGGACGCGAATGGCAGGCAAGCGCGGTGGTGCTGGCTACGGGGCATTCGGCGCGGGATATTTTCGAGCTTTTGCAGCGCAAAAACATCTATACGGAGGCGAAGCCCTTCGCTTTGGGGGTGCGCATTGAGCACCCGCAGGCGCTTATCGACGAGATACAATACCATCAATCGCCCCGCGACGAACATCTGCCCGCTTCGAGCTACAGCCTCGTTTGTCAGGCAAATGAGCGGGGAGTTTTTTCCTTTTGTATGTGCCCTGGCGGCTTGATAGTGCCCGCAGCGACTGCGCCTAAAGAATTGGTTGTCAATGGAATGTCCTTATCTCGTAGGGATTCGCCTTTTGCCAATTCGGGTTTGGTGGTGGCTGTAGAGCTGGCAGATATGAGCGCCACGCCTTACGCAAAAGGGGCGAAAAATGGGCAAAATTCGACTAACTCGCCGCTCTTGGGGGTAGAATTTCAAAGGGCTGTAGAGCAGCATATTTGGCAAGCAGGCGATGGCACACAGCAGGCGGCAGCACAGCGGGCTACGGATTTTGTAGCAGGCAAATTATCGCCTACACTGGGCGCTACTTCCTATATTCCTGGCATTTTTTCGGCGCGTATGGATTTGCTGCTGCCTGCCTTTATCACGGAGCGACTGCGCTTTGCGCTGCGCGAATTTGGCAAAAAAATGCGCGGCTATTTCACAGAAGAAGCGCAGCTTATCGGGGTAGAAAGTCGCACTTCTTCGCCCTTGCGCCTGCCCCGCGATAAAGACAGCCTCCAACACCCCGAAATTTTGGGGCTTTACCCCTGTGGCGAGGGCGCAGGTTATGCGGGTGGCATCGTTTCGGCAGCGATGGACGGGCAAAGAGTGGCGCAGGCAGTAGCCGCGAAAGTGAAAAGTGAAAAGTGAAATAAAATTTATGTGCATAAGTAGAGCCCTTGCATGCAAGGGCTTTACAAATGCGCCCGATAGCGCCCGCAAGGCGGGCGCTGCGCGTGAGGGATAGAAGCGAAACCACCCGCAAAGCTACGAAGTAGCGATGCGGGTGATGTAGCGACCGCCGAAGGCAGCCCCGAAGGGCATAGCCCGACCCTGCGACCTTTAAGCGCCTGAAAGGTGCGGGGAGCAGGGGCACGCCATAGTTACGAATGACGAGTTACGAGTTACGAATGTGATTTGTGTATCTACTTTATTATCAATGTCTTATGTACAATCGTAACTCGTAACTCGTAACTATATCGCCAATTTTTCGTCGTAGTCCAAAAAATAGTGGTCGCCCAAGCTTGCTACGAGATAGCCCGCCTTATGTGCGGCGCAATGTTCGGAGATGAGGGCGCAGGCGAGGCGGATATTTTCGGTGTCTAAGTGCGAAAAGGGTTCGTCCATGAGCAGCGTACGAAAGGGCTGGCAGAGGGCGCGAATGATGGCGAAGCGCTGCCGCTGCCCATAGGAAAGCAGCCCCGCAGGGCGGTCGAGCAAGTCCGAAACGCCCAAACGCGCGCAATAGTCCTCTATTTGAGTGGGATTGAGATGCTGCGTAAGCTCGTTTTTGAGCTGTAGATTTTCGCGGGCTGTGAGATTGGGGAAGAGGCGCAGGTCTTGGAAAACGATAGCCACATCGCGGGCGCGAAGGGTTGCCCATTGCTCCAAATTCATCTTTTGTAGGCTAAATGCCTGCCCTTCGGGGTTGGTATAAATCGCCTCGCCTTCGTAGTCGCGGCGCATACCATAGAGAATATGCTGCAAGGTCGTTTTACCTTTGCCTGAGGCGGCGGAAACGAAATAGCGGCGGTTGGCGCTTATCTGCCTATCCGTGCGCCAAATCTCCGAACCTGCCCGTATCTGCGACTGCAAAGGCTGCGGCAGGACACTACATAGTTGGAACATGGGCGCGGCTTAGTGGTGTTTTACATTATACTCTTCGACGACTTCGAGCAGGGTGCGGAAGGCTACGAATTTGCCTTCGTAGCGCTCTGTGTGTGCTTTCTGCAACTGGGGCGCAAAATCCCGCTGATAGCGCTCCATCGCCGAAGCGTTGGGCAGGCTGTACTGTATGGCGAAGGTCTGCCCCTCGTCTTCGTCCTCCTGATGCAGCAAACGCGTAATGCGCGCCTGCAAGAACAAGCCCGTGCGCAGTACATCTAAGACGTGTTGCTCGCGCATCCACTGTAGCCAATCTTCGGCTATTTCATTTTCGACCTTTACGGTAACGTTGTATAGGAGCATGTTGGAGGGGGGGGCGTTGTGCTGGGTGAAGTAGGTACCATGCCGCCTTTTGGCGGCAGTGGTAGCAAGTATTTGATTACTGCAAGCCAAGCGCTACTGCAGCCCTAAAGCTTTAAGCGTTTCAAAATCGAGTTGACCGATAGGTAAGCCCTTATCTTTTTGGAATTTGGTGAGGGCGGCACGGGTTTGCGCGCCCATTTTATCGTCGACGGGGCCTGGGTCGTAGCCGCGCGCTTTGAGGGCGGCTTGTATGTCTTTGATTTTGCTGCTGGTTACTTTATTGGCGCAGAGGACTTCGCGCCATTCGGTATAGCCGCCTGGTTTGATGAGTTTTCTGTTGGAGATGGTCTTAAATTCGGCGGGAATTTCTTGTATCGCGGTTTGCGCGGGGGCGACGAGCACGGTCTTTTTGACGTTTTTGAATTCGGGGGCGATTTCGATGGTGCGGGTCTGTGCGGGGCGCACGAGTACGGTTTTTTTGATGGTCAGGTATTCGGCGGCGATGGGCACTTCGCGGGTGCTGGGTGCTTGGGTCATCACGGTTTTTTTGACCTTTTTGTATTCGGCGGGTTCTACGACTTCTTTGGTCGTGGGCGGGGTGCGCATGACGGTTTTGGTGATGGTTTGGAACTCGGCGGGCACTTCGACCAGACACCAGACCATACAGTCGTCGGGATTGGCGGAAAGGCAGCTTGCATCGCCCTTGCGGCGTACCCATTTGGTCGAGGCGGGCGTTACTTCGATTTGTTCGGTAACGGTTTCGTACACGGCGGGGACTTCGATGAGTTTGGCGGCTTCGGGTTTGACTAAGACGTTTTCTTCGATTTCTTCGTACTTGGCGGCGACGGGTTCGAGGCGGACGGAGGCGGGTTTTATCTCAATGCGTTCTTCGATGGTCTCGAAAACGGCGGGGATAATTTCCAAGCGGGTGCTGGCTTTTTTCACCTCTTCTGCCTCTTCGATGGTCTCGAATTTGGCGGGGGTGATATTGATGCGCTGTGTAGCTTGTTTGACGACGACCTCTTCAGTAACAGTTTCGTACTGGTCGGGAATGATACATTTTGCGTAGCATTTGCCTGGCTCGGCGTTGGGTGGATAGTCCTGTGCTGCCGCTGTTGCTGCAAAAAGCAAACAGACTATGCTGGAAAAAAGAACTTTGTGGAGGTTCTTCATTTTGTGGTTGATGGTCGATTTATGAAAACAAAAGGCATATTGTCGCCGCAAAGCTACAAAAAACAAGTTCCGCCGCAAAAAAAAGTTACAAATTTGTTGGGGGCGTGCCCGCTGCCCTAAACATAAACCTCAAAGTTTTTTTTAGACAGCCCTTTGCTTGATAGTTCAATTAAAAATTGCGTATTTTGCCCAAAATATACGCCGCATGACCGATAACACTGCATTAGAAAAAAAGCTCTGGGCAGCAGCCGACAAACTGCGCAATAATATGGACGCTGCCGTCTATAAGCACGTCGTTTTAGGGCTTATTTTCCTAAAATATATCTCCGACGCTTTCGAGAGCCAGTACCAAAAACTGGTAGAAACCCAAGTACAAACGCAGGCAGACCCCAACGATAGAGACGAGTACACCGCCGATAACGTCTTTTTTGTACCCGAAAAAGCCCGCTGGCAATACCTGCAAGCCCGCGCCAAACTCCCCGAAATCGGCTTAGACATAGACGCTGCGATGGACATCATCGAAGCCGAAAACCCGCCCCTCAAAGGCGTATTGCCTAAAGATTATGCCCGCCCCGACCTCGACAAACGCAAATTGGGCGAAATCGTAGACCTCATCGGCACTATCCAACTACACGACAAAAACACCAAAGCCAGAGACCTTTTAGGGCACGTTTTTGAATACTTTTTGGGCGAGTTTGCCAATGCCGAAGGCAAAAAGGGGGGACAATTTTATACGCCCGCTTGCATCGTGGAACTGCTCGTAGAGATGCTACAGCCCCAGTCCGAAAGCCGCGTTTATGATGGTTGTTGCGGTAGCGGCGGTATGTTTGTGCAAAGCGAGCGTTTTATAGCCATGCACGAAAACCGCATCGGCAAAATCTCTATCTACGGGCAGGAAAGCAACCCCACTACTTACCGCCTCGCTAAGATGAATTTGGCAATTCGCGGCATCGAGGCGCAAATTGCGCTGGGCGATACCCTCGCCAACGACAAATTCCCCAATCTGAAATTTGACTTCGTTTTTACCAATCCGCCTTTCAACGTTAGCGACTATCAGATAAACAAAGCCGAAACGCATAAATGGCAGTTTGGCATTCCGCACGCGGGCAATGCCAATTACGCTTGGGTGCAGCACTATATCAGCAAGCTATCGCCCAACGGCGCAGCGGGTATCGTCTTAGCAAACGGCAGTATGAGCGGCGATAGTTCGGGCGAGGGCGATATTCGCAGGCTCATCATAGAGGCAGATTTGGTGGACTGTATGGTCGCCCTGCCTTCGCAGCTTTTTTTCAATACGGGCATACCCGCCTGCCTTTGGATTTTGCACCGCAACAAAGCCCACAGCACCCAGCTTCGCGCCCGCAAAGGCGAGATACTTTTCATCGATGCCCGCGAATTGGGCACTATGATTAGCCGCAGCCAGCGCAAACTTACGACGGAGGACATCTCCAATTATATCGCGGGCACTTATCACCGCTGGCGCGAGCGCAGTCCTGCTACGCCTTACGCCGATATTGCGGGCTTCTGCAAGTCGGCAAATTTGGAGCAAGTACGCGCCAATAACTATGTCCTCACGCCTGGGCGCTACGTCGAATTTAAGGAGCGCATAGACGACGGAGCCAGCTTTGCCGACAAGATGCAAGACCTGACAGCTACCCTCGCCCAGCAAATGCAAAAGTCCCAAACGCTCGATAAGGATATACGCGAAAACCTCCAAAAAATAGGTTTCCCGCTCGATTTTTAGTTTCTTTTTTTGGGCGTGCCCCCGCCCCTGTCTGCGCGAAAAACGCGCAGCCACCCTGCGCCAAAGGCGCAGGGCGAAAAGGGGGCGGGGTCGGGCTATCCGCTACGTCCACGCCTCGCGGCGTGGGCTTCGCTGCTATCCCTCACGCAAGGCACACCCTGCGGCACGCTACACCACATCAAACCCACAATGAAAATTAGTGGTCAAAAAGAATACATAAACTGTAATCTAATAGATGATTAACATCAATAACACTTGGATAAAGTTCAATTGCCCCAAATGTCAATACTCGCTTGACATTAGGTTTGTTGATGTTAAACTCGAAGCAATTATTTTTTGCCATAACTGCAAAACAACTATAAAAGCGCAGGACAAAGATGCTTCAGCTCATTTAGGGGCAGAGAAATTAAATAATGCTCTCAAATCATTAGAACAAGCTCTCAAAAAATTAGGAAAATAATGTACTACACACACGAGTTGCGAACAAGCCTTCAAGAATGGCGAAACAGATTATACAAGGCACCTTATTCCCAAATTGAAAATCAGGTTTCATTTTTTTTCAAAAAAATTGATGAGGAGCCAATTTTGCGCGGGTTGCTTGAAGAGGCTTCTCATAAATTTAGCATAGATGAAGATTCTGCTAAATCATGGTTGGAAAAAATGGAAACGAATTATGATTCTAAAATTTCATTCGATGATGAAGAGAAACAAGCAGCATTTTTATATCATCTATCCAAATATGCCATTAAAATATGGGGAGCTGACGGTATTTTAAACATACCATTGACACGCGGTAGAAGTTTTGACGAGCAAAAAGAAGCTTATGTGAATATCTTTGTTAATCCTATGATTAACTTCTTGCATGATAAACTTGATAAATCAAGTTCTATATTGTACTTATTGGAAAAGTACAAAAAAATGATAGAATGGTTTGGGCGAGAAGAACTTATAGGAAAGTATAAAGCATCTCCAGCAATCGCCGAGCAAATTTTAGAAAATGATTTACGGCTATTTCTATTCAATCAAGGAATAGATTATCCATTTTCTACGCCTAAATCTGCTTCTGGAAGGGCAGATTTAGTAGGACTAATTGACACTAAAGACCCTCTAATTGTAGAAATAAAAATATACGACCCCGAAAAAAATTATAGAAAAGAGAGAATTATTTCTGGAGTTTCGCAAATCATTAAATACACAAATGACTACAACAAGGATTGTGGCTATTTGGTGATTTTTAATATTTCTCCGTCAGAAATAGTTTTTACATTTAAGGAAAATCAAAGCAAATTTCCGCCAAGACTTACAATAAATAATAAAACATATTATTTTATTGTAGTTAATTTAGATAGTAGCGCTACCGCAAGCAAAATAGGCAAAACAAAGCAAGTTGAAATAACTGAAGATGCCATTTTTGAAAAAATAAAAAATGATAGCTAAACATGAACACAAACTGGAAAATTTATAAACTGGGGGAACTGGCGGAGATAAATCCGAAAATGACTATGAAGGCAAAAAATAGTTATTCTTTCGTTGAAATGAAGGATTTAGACCCCAATTTTAAGTATGTTTTGCCTAATGCAAAAAAGGAATTACAAGGCGGTGCAAAATTTCAAGATGGAGATACTTTATTTGCACGCATTACGCCCTGCCTGCAAAATGGTAAAATAAGTCAAGTGCAAGGATTAGAAAATAAAGGTGCTTTATGATTTTGGCTGGAGCCCTACATAAAAGGATAAAATTACACGCAT
>CAYXSA010000038.1:0-37685 GCA_964467315.1 uncultured Saprospiraceae bacterium
GTCCCATACAACAAAGTTACAAAAATTCCTTAATTTATTTTTGTCCTAGTACTTAGCTTTTGAAAAAACAGGGTGCAGCCTGCGCGCGCCCGCCCTTTGCGGGCGCGGCACGGCGCGTGAGGGATATGTAGAGCCGTAGCATGCTACGGCTCTACATATCCCGACCGCAGCCCCCTTTTTGGGGCTGCGGGCACGCCCAAAAAAATCATCTGCCCAAAAAGACCAGCAAAACGGATATATCCGAAGGCGAAACCCCGCTGATGCGGCTCGCCTGCCCGACCGTCTGCGGGCGCAGGCGCGTGAGCTTCTCGCGCGCTTCGGAAGAGAGCGAACTGAGGCGCGTATAGTCAAAATTTTCGGGCACTTTGAGGGCTTCGAGTCGGCTCATTTTGGCGACCATCTCCTCTTCTTTGGCGATGTAGCCCTCGTATCTGATGGCGATTTCGCCCGCGCGCAAATGCTCCAAATCATGCCCCTGCAGGGCTTGTGCCAGCGAGGGCAAAGCCTCTACCAATGCCGTCAGCTCTATGTTTGGGCGCAAAATGATTTTGCTCAAGCGCGTGCGTTGGTTGATGGGCGCGGACTCGTATTGCGCCAAAAAACCGTTAATTTCGTCGCCCGTTACGCTGATTTCTTCCAAGACCTTGCGCAGATGCTGCTCCGTTTGGCGCTTCATTTCTACCCGCTGCATACGCTCCTCTACCTGCATACCCAGAGCCGCCGCAAGGGGCGTTAGGCGCAAATCGGCGTTGTCTTGACGCAGCAAAATGCGGTATTCGGCACGGGAAGTGAACATACGATAGGGCTCATTTGTGCCCTTGTTTACGAGGTCGTCGATGAGTACACCGATGTAAGCGTCGCTGCGCAACAAAACGAAAGGCGCTTCCTCTTTGATGGCTCTATGCGCGTTGATACCCGCCATCAAACCCTGACAAGCTGCCTCTTCGTAGCCTGTAGTGCCGTTGATTTGTCCCGCAAAAAAGAGATTTTTCACCAAACGCGTTTCCATGTTCATCTGCAACTGCGTCGGCGGGAAAAAATCGTACTCTATCGCATAGCCTGGGCGGAACATTTTCACATTTTCAAAGCCCTCAATTTGTTGCAGCGCCTTATATTGTACTTCTTCGGGCAGGGAGGAAGAAAAGCCGTTGAGATAAATCTCGCAGGTTTCCCAGCCTTCGGGCTCTACGAAGAGCTGATGCCGCTCTTTATCGGCAAAGCGGTTGATTTTGTCCTCAATCGAGGGGCAGTAACGAGGGCCTAAACCCTGAATGCGCCCCGTAAACATGGGCGAGCGCTCAAATCCCTCTTTAAGCGTATCGTGCACCTTTTGAGAGGTGTAAGCGATATGGCAAGGCAGTTGGCGCAGGAGTTTGGGCGTATCGGTATAAGAAAATTTTTCTACTTCCTCGTCGCCAGGCTGTACTTCGAGCGCCTCCCAGCGTATGCTGCGCCCGTCGATGCGGGGCGGGGTGCCTGTTTTCATGCGCAGGGATTCAAAACCCAAGCTTACGAGCTGTTCGGTGATGCCTTTTGCGGCAGACTCACCCGCTCTGCCACCGCCGATGCGTTTTTCGCCGATATGTATGATACCGTTGAGGAAGGTGCCGTTGGTCAAAACGACCGCTTTAGAGCGAATTTCGATGCCCAAAGAGGTGATAATACCGCCTACGCGCCCATTTTTGACGATTAAGCCGCTGACCATCTCCTGCCAAAAATCTATATTGGGGTGCGCTTCGAGCATCAAACGCCATTTTTCGGCGAAGCGCATACGGTCGCATTGGGCGCGGGGCGACCACATAGCGGGACCTTTCGAGCGGTTGAGCATACGAAATTGTAGCATCGTATGGTCGGTAACGATGCCCGAATAGCCGCCCAAAGCATCGACTTCGCGCACAATTTGCCCCTTTGCCACGCCGCCCATCGCGGGATTGCAAGACATTTTGGCGATGGTCTCCATGTTCATGGTTACGAGCAGCACGCGCGAGCCCAAATTTGCCGCCGCTACAGCCGCCTCGCAGCCCGCATGCCCCGCGCCGACGACTATCAGGTCATATTCTGAAAACATATAGTGAATGACGAATTTCTGCGTTATCTGTGTGATTTACGCTGCAAAGTTACGAAAATTGCGCTGCCGATGCGCAAAAAATAGCGGACTGCGTAGATTAAGTCTTATTTTGGGCGTGCCGCCGCGCATTCGCCTGCCGCAAAGGACGGCAGGCGGAGCCGTAGCATGCTACGGCTCTACATGCGCGCCGTCGGGCTATTCGCTGCGGGGCGAAACGGCAGTACGAGGGCGAAAACATTGGTTCGCCCCTACGCTGCTATCCCTCACGCTCTTGCTGCTTCGCAGCGCTCAAGCTGCCTGCAAAACAAATTCGTCATTCGTCATTCGTCATTTGTGAAAATCCCGACTCGTTTGCCCGCTGTGCTTAGTTACTTGCGCCCTTACAAAGGCGCGGCACTGCTGAATATACTGTATAATCTGCTGGCTACCTTTTTTGCTATAGTGTCCTTTGTGGTACTAAAGCCTTTTTTGGATATTTTGTTTTCGACGGATTATGTGCAGAGTACTGCCCCGCAGGCTGTCGCCGATGGTTGGCTATCCAATTTATTGGCATTTTTTGGCGAGGGGCTGCGCGGGTATATGCGCGAGCATGGCAAGCAATCGGCTTTGGCTGTAGTCTGCCTGCTGATATTGGTGATGTTTTTTTTGAAAAATCTCTTTCGCTACGGCGCTCTTTTCGTGATGTCGCCCGCACGCAATGGCATTGAGCGGGATTTGCGGGCGCGGATGATGGAAAAAATGCTGCATCTTCCCCTTTCGTTTTTCGCTGATGAGCGGCGCGGGGATTTGCTTTCTCGCTTTGGTATGGACGTGCAAGAGGTACAAAATAGCACGCTTCGCTCTTTGGAGGCTTTCGTGCGTGCGCCTATTACGATTATGGGTTCGCTGGGGGTGATGTTGTACATTAGCCCGATGCTCACGCTTTTTTCTTTCGCTTTGATGTTGGTTGTAGGTACGCTTATTGGCAAGGTGGGCAAGACGCTCAAGCGCTCTTCGACGCGGGCGCAGGGTTTGCTGGGGGCGCTGCTTTCGGCTGTAGAGGAGTCGGTAGCGGGTTTGCGGATTTTGCGGGCTTACGGGGCGGAGGCATACCGCGCTGAGCAGTTTGCGCGCACCAATGAGGACTTGTATACGGTACAAATGCAGATGCAACGCCGTCGGGAACTATCTTCGCCGCTGACGGAATTTTTGGGTATTGCCATCATTGCGATTTTGTTGCTATTTGGGGGGCATTTGGTTTTCGAGGGTTATTTTGAGGCTTCTACCTTTGTGGTTTTTGTGATGATGTTTTACAATATTATAGAGCCTGCGAAGTCTTTTTCTTCTGCCTTTTACGATATACAGCGCGGGCAGGCGGCGATGGAGCGCATCGAATGGCTTTTGCGGCTGCCTGCAAGCGAGCAGGCTCCCTCTGCCGACAGTGCCCCCTTACCCGCAGAGCGAGAAAACTGGGAAATCAACTACGAAAATGTGGGCTTTACATACCCCGATGCGGCTGCTCCTGCTTTGCAAGAGCTCCATTTGCGGCTGCCCTTCGGTAAGTGTGTGGCTATAGTGGGTGCTTCGGGCAGTGGGAAGTCTACGCTTTTGGATTTGCTGGCTCGGCTGCAAAACTGCACGGAGGGGCGTATAACGCTGGGCGGAGTCGATATAACTGAAGTCGAGGCGAGCGTATGGCGCAAGCAGTTGGGCATCGTTTCGCAAGAAGCGATACTTTTCAACGATACTATAGCCGCCAATATTCGACTAAGCAGCAGCGATGCGGAGTACACAGACGAACAGCTTTGGGAGGCTTGTAGGCTGGCGCAATGCGATTTTGTAAAGGATTTGGCGGAGGGCTTACAGACGAATATCGGCGAGCGCGGCAGCAAGCTATCGGGTGGACAGCGGCAGAGGCTCACGCTGGCAAGGGCGCTCTTGCGTCGACCTGCCTTTTTACTACTCGACGAAGCGACTTCAGCGCTGGATAGCGAATCCGAACACCTCATACAAGAGGCATTGACAGCGCTAAAAGGCAAACAAACGATCATACTTATCGCGCATAGACTTTCTACGGTGCAGATAGCCGATGAGGTCGTCGTGATGCAGTCGGGGCGCATCGTAGAGCAGGGTGCGCCGCAGGAACTGCTACAGCGTGGCGGCTTGTACAGCAAATTTGTAGAGCTACAGCGCTAAAAAAATAAAAATTACTTTTTTTCGCCCTCTTTTGAACCTTTTAGCCGCTGCGCTGGTTACTTCTCTATGCGTGCAAATTTCAGGACAGCGCGACTACCACAAAGCATCAAGCTTTTTTTGAAAAATTTTGAAAAAAATCCTCAAAAAACTTGCGCACATTAAAAATAGTCGTACCTTTGCAACGCACTTACGAAAAATGCTTCCCTAGCTCAGTTGGTTAGAGCAACTGACTGTTAATCAGTAGGTCACTGGTTCGAGCCCAGTGGGGAGCGCTAAGGCAAAATAAAAACGCTCTGTCGATCATTCGGCAGAGCGTTTTTGTTTTTTGGGTATGGGCTGAAAATTGGCAGGCAGCCCCGCGCCTCCGTTGGGCGCGGGGATTGTTTTTTGCGTGAGGGATAGCAGTGGAAGCGCGTAGCGCTGGAACGGATAGCCCGACCGCAGCCCCTCTTCAGGGCTGCGGGCACGCCCCAAAAAAATAAAAATGCTTATCTAACAGAGTAGTGTTATGGCAGCGCATCGGCAAAAAAATCGACTAACTTTTGCATGGTTTCGCCTATGGGATTTTGCAGCGTTTCCAACGCTCGCGCTAAACATTGGGTATGTAATTGTTCAGGCTTATACTTTATCGGGCTGAAAACAACATTTTTTTCTCTTTCCGCTTGCCGTGCATTAAAAATTTTGAGATAAGTCTGAAACAAAAATTTTCCGCGAAGGCAACGATACGTGTCGTCTTGAACAATCTCTTGCAATTCAGCAGAGGTAGGCTCAATGTAATTTGCATTGCCAAGAAAATCCTTTCGTATTTCATACTCATTTTCCAAAATCAGGTCAGTATTCAGCAAGGTTACATCAATAGAAATGGGTAATCCTGCGCGGAATTTGCGCACCTCACTGGCGAACCATGCCGCCGCAGACTGTAATAATTTTACTTTTTGTTCGCGCTCTACTGGCGTTAATTGAAAATCTATAGACATTTTCCCCGACGCATAAAGATCATTTTCGATGCTATAACCCCAAGTGCGTATTAGTGCGGCATTGTCATCAGGCGCTTGGCTTGGCTCAAAAAGCCACATATCGTTATCGACGAGAAAAGCGACCTTTTTGTGTATATGATGCTTTTCTTCAAAAACATCCAAAACCTTTCTTCTTCCGCCTAATGCCTCCCATTCAAAAGGCAAATCGGGACGCATTTTTTTTATTGTCCGATATATCGCCATATCGTCTTTTCCCTCCAATAAAACTACTTTTTGGCTGCTATGATTGATGCTTGCGATAATTTCATTGATAGTCCTTGTATCGTTGCTCATATGCTTGCTTAGTGTTTTAGGAGGTCTAAGTTTAGTTCTTTGTCGGGGTAGTTGGCGTATATAAAAGGCGAATGCGTCGCCAAAAAATACTGATTTGTAGTGCCCAATTTTTCGAGGGTTGGTACAAAAATTCGCTGCCAGTCGATGTGTAGGCTTATTTCTGGCTCGTCGATAAATATAATAGTGTTCTCTGCAAAAATGCAGTAACTCAATAGGCTAACCATCTGCAATTCGCCTGAAGAAAGCCGTTTTTCGTGCAAGGCGGCTTTTATATCGGAAAACTCAAGCGGCTCTTGTTGCTCTAAAAACTTCGCAAACAATTCGCCCAAGACGGTAAAAGGACGCAACAAAGCATTTTTTTGCGCCTCCGTTTGCTCTTGCGACTGGCGTATTTGCGCAAAAATTTGTTCCGCATTGGTGCCGTCGTGAGTTGCCATGAGGCGGGTATTTTCCTTGTTCTGTGCGGTTTCGAGCTTAATTATTTGCTCTGATAGTTGGCTGTATTTGGCGTTGAGATGCTCGTAGATGTCGCCTGTAGATTGTCCAAAAATGACTAAAGGGGCAGGGTTTCTACTGTTTACATTATTTATTTCTCGCCAAACGCTGTTAAAGTAGTCCTCAAAACCTCCTTCTGCGCGTCGGAAAGTAGGAAAAAACAAAACAGGTAGACTAAAAAACTTCCAATCTATCCCATTTCCTGCTATTTCACCTTTAAAATTTTTTATAAAAAAAGTGCCTAATCCTATCGGCTCTGAAATATTGTGTGATGCAAAAGCAAACAGCGCCTTCATCAGTGCCGTTTTTCCGCTGCCGTTGCGCCCTGTGATGATATTAAAATCGGGGTTAAAATTCAATTCGTAGTTGAATTTTCCGTTCAATCCTGTTATTTTGGCGTATTGTAGCATAATTATATAAGTTCCTTTTTTTAGCGCATTTTCGCCATTTCGGCGATTTTATCGAAGACGGCTTTTTGCCGATGGTGTTGATTTTCGGCGATGGGATTGCTCGTTGCGGCGTGCAGAAAGGCGTGCGAAGCGGCGCAGATTTGCTCCCCATTTTGCGCCCAAAAAGCGGCGGCGAGCCTTTGAGCGCTAAGTTGCTGCCCGTCGCAGCTTGTGCGGATAGCCCAAATCGCGGTAGCGGGCACAGCGCCCAAAGCGCGGGCAGCCTCGCGGGCGGGTACGCCTTGCACGCTCGCCCATTCGCTGCAAAGGCGATGAAGCAACCAATTTAGCGGCTCTATATTTTCCTGCAAAGCATCGCCGATGGCGCTTTGCACCAACTGCGGCGCATAGCTCAAAGGCGCAGCGGGCGCGCTTGCGGGAAACTCGTAATGCTCCTCTCCTATGCCGCCCGCCGCCTGCTGATAGAGCATATCCAACAAAAAACTCCCCCCCTTATACTTGCCCGCCAAAACCCGATACAACTGCGCAAAATCGCCCCGAAATGCCGATGTATACAGGCGCGAAAGCCCAAATAAATACGCCGCATTTTCGGCGCAAGCTGTCCGCAAACGCGCTATAGTTTCCAACCAAGCGCGCTCGCTTTGGGCAGGCTGCAAGGGCGCAAGCAACTCAAAAGGCGGCTCTTCTGCCAACAAATGAAAAGGCACAGAGGCAGCCCGCCATTCCTCGCATAAAGGCGCATTTTCGTCCTCCGACCACTGCAAAAATCGGCTGCGCCCCGTCTCTTTATTCCAAAGCAACTGCAAGCCAAACAACTGCAAATGCAGCTTATCCAAGCCCGCCGCCTCGCCCGATACGGCATACCCGTACCAAAAAGGTTGCTGCCCTTCGGGCTGATAACGTCGCAAAATTTCGGCGATTTGCGCGGGCGTATCCTCGCTCAATTCGTGGTATTCCGTGCGCCGCTCATCGTGCAAAGTGTGGCTTATACGCCCATTTTGCAACTGCAAAGTCTGCAAAGGACGCGCACAAATATGCGTCCAGCCGCTTTGCACGTCCTCCAGAAGCAAAACCTGCCCCCAACGCTCCCGCCAATGCAAGGCAAGCGCCAAAGGACGCAGAAAATCCGCCAAAAATTCGCTCTTATCTTGCAATAAATGTAGGGGCATAAGAAAGGGGAGATTTTTTATTTTTTTTTGGGGGCTGCGGCGCACCCCCACCGCTACGCGGTTGCCCCCTTGAAAGGGGGCGGGGCGCGCCGCCGCGCTGCTACGGGTTATAGTACAGCCGCGCAAGGCGCGGCTGCACCGCGCGCAAAGCGCGCGCCCTCCGCATCGCTAGCCCAACAATCGGAGTCCAAAATTTTGGCTACTGGGCGTTGAGAAAGCTATCGGAAAGCTTGTACTTGTTGATAAATTCTTCCATTGTCAAGCGCTCGCCGAGCTTGTAGGCGAGCGTGCCGCCGCTGGATATCTGTATCGTGGATTGTATCAAGCCGATGTTTTCGGCGTAGATTTCTTCGACGCGGCTGCTGTCTAAGCGCCAGTTGCCGCCGCGCAGGGTATCGCGCAAGCCGATATGTTGTAGGCTTTGAAAGACGGCGCAACGCTGTTTTTTGCCGCCCCATTCGATGTTTTCATCGAAGTGGCGAAAGCGGCGGTCGCGGGTAACATTGTAAGTCATGCTGTCTTGAGGCAGAAAAAACTCCATCTGAAACCTGAAAACCAGCGTGCTGTCTTTGGGCAGCTCGAAGGGATAAATAACGCCGCCCGTGATGGCGGCATCGGTGGTTTGGCTTTTGCCTGCGGAGTCGGTTTGCACGAAACGGTAGCTTTCGCAGTGGCTGCCCTCGGCGTAGATGCGTTCCCTGACGATTTGGTCTTGCTGAAATTGGGTATTATAGCGGGTGGAAACTAAGTACCAATTGCCTGTTTGGTCTTCTACGGTTTTGTAGAGCCAAAAATGGTCGACCGTGTTGGTATGTATGTTGATGTATTCGTACACCAAGCCGTCTTTGAGTTGGGGCAGGGGGAAATAGTACCCCTTCAACGTTTGTTGTGCTGCGGTTTGCTCCGTTTTTGTGGGTGCGCCGCAGGCGGATAGGAGCAGCAGGCAGAAAAAAGCAGATAGAAAAGGTTTCATAAATAGCGGAATAAGTCGGGGGTAGCGTATTTTTGCGAATTGCGAATTAAATGCTTTAATATTTTATTGCTTTTGAGAAAAAGTAAGGCAACCGTTTTTTTTTTCTGTTACTTTTTTTTCCGAAGCGAAAAAAAAGTAACCAAAAAAACGCTTTTTGCGTCGAAAAACTTGCTCGGTCAAAAATTGCCTTGCAATTTTTGACCTCCCTTCAACAGTTTCGACGCAGCAAGGTGCGCCTACGGCGCAATTTATTGGCTCGCTACGCGAGCATTTTACGCGCTTAATTAAAAAAGCATTTTTTTAGCGCAATGCCTTAATGACATTGTGCGTGAGGGATAGTAGCGGAAGCCCGCTTCAGCGGGCTGGAGCGGATAGCCCGACGGCGCGCCGCGTAGGGGCAGCCTTTGTGGCTGCCCTTTGCCGCGTCCTTTGCGCGGCAAACGGCGCGGCGGCACGCCCAAAAAATAAAAAAGGCTTAAAATAACCTCCCTCGTTGGTCGATGGGGACAAAAATAGCAAAAAAAAGAGATGGAATTGGACAAACAGCAAATTATCGAGGCACTGCGCACGATAGCCGACCCGCTGACGGGCAATAGCATTATAGATGCGCGATTGGTGGAAAATCTGCAAACGCGGGGGCGGGATATTAGCTTTACGCTGATGCTTTTGCCTGCGCACGCAGCGCATAAAAGCACCCTAAATTTTAGCTGTCAGGCGGTATTGGCGCAGCGTTTTCCCGACGCGGAGGTGCATATACACGTAGAAACGAAGGCGGGGCAAACTGCACCAACGGCGGGCGAAAATATGCCGCCTGCGGGCAGCATTATCGCGGTGGCATCGGGCAAGGGCGGCGTGGGAAAATCGACTGTAGCCGCCAATTTGGCGCTGGGTCTGCGCAATCTGGGCGCGCGCGTGGGTTTGATAGATGCGGATTTGTATGGTCCTTCTTTGCCGACTATGTTTGGCTTGCAGGGCGCGCGTCCGCGCATAGAAGATGTGGCGGGTGTGCCGAAAATTGTGCCCATAGAAAAGTACGGCATACAAACGATGTCGATAGGTTATATCATCGAGCCTGAGCAGGCGGTTGTCTTGCGGGGGCCTCGTTTGGGCGGCGTTTTGAAGCAGTTTTTTCAGGACTGCCTATGGAAGCCGATGGATTATTTGATTTTGGATTTGCCTCCTGGCACGGGCGATATACATTTGTCTTTGGTGCAGACGGTGCCCGTAACGGGGGTGGTGATGGTTACCACGCCGCAGCAGGTAGCGATAGCCGACGCTATCAAGGGTATGAATATGTTTTTGCTGCCCAATGTCAATGTGCCGATTTTGGGGGTGGTAGAAAATATGTCCTACTTCACGCCTGCCGAATTGCCGAACAATAAGTACTATTTATTCGGTCAGGGGGGCGGCAAGCAGCTCGCCAAGCTCTCGAATAGTATGCTTTTGGGGCAGGTGCCACTGGTGCAAAGCATTTGCGACGGGGGCGATGCGGGCAAGCCTGCGATTATCGACGAATCGAATCCGATTTTGGCGGAGATTTTCACGGAAATAGCCAAGAATGTAGCCCGTCAGGTGGCATTGCGCAAGGAGTATCTGGAGCCGACGCGCAAGGTGGAGGTGCGAAACGATGATAAATAATGGTAAAATTTAAATATCACCCACTATAATCAGCATTTCGCGGAATTTTTCATGCTTAAAAACTGCGGAGCTTTTTAACTTCAAAGCAAAAATGGTAAATTCGCCTAAGCAATATCGCTCAGTCCCACATTAAATTTGAAGTTATGTTACCGCTTACTATTGCCGACTTCGTGCTAAAGTTTCAGCAGCTGGCAAACAGCTATAAAGAAATAAAAAAGGCTATTGCCGAATTTAAGGCAAAAGACGAAACAGACGCTGCCCCTAAAGCTAATATCTCTGTAGAGGAAGCTAAGGAAATAACCGATAAAGCCCTCAGTTTGCCGCGCCGCCCAATTGGACCTAATCTAAAATGCCTCCCAGATGATGTAAAACTTATAGAAAAACTATTAGGCCTACCACAAACAGGCATCTGGAGTACAAATTTAGAAACTGCAATCAACGAGTTTTTAACGTCTATCGGCTACAAACCTGACGGAACTATTAAACCTGGTAGCCGTGCTTTCCGCGCATTGAGTTCCTATCAAGCAACTTTAGCATCTGTTCCAGACATTCCAATTGACAAAGGCGTAAAGATACAACATCCACAGCCAGGCGCAAAGCTCTATGATCCTTTCGGAATGCGAAGTTCGGATAATCCCCAAAAACCACAGCACCTGCATACAGGCATAGATTGCTCTACTGGTCGCAATTCTGCTATCTACGCAGTCGCTGATGGAATTGTATCTGCTGCTGGCTCGCAAGGCACAATTGTCGACATTCGTGGCAGCATTTGGATAGATGAGGCAAAAGGCATCATGAAAAAAGGCTATGGCTACTATATCACTATTGACCATGGCAAGGGCTATTCTTCTCGATATGCACATTTAGCTCAAAGCGCCAGTTTTTCAAAAGGGCAATTGGTAAAAAAGGGCGATATTGTCGGCAAGGAAGGAAATACAGGTATGTCTACACAACCGCATCTACATTTTGAAGTCCTTCTGAACGGCAAGGCTGTAGATCCTATGCCATTCATCAATGGGGCTAAACTTTTTCCAATATTTGAGCCTCCAAAAACAACACCTGAATAACATTTTTTATAAAAATCTCAGAACACTCAAGTATGGAATGGGATTTCGGGCAATTTTTCGCAAATTTTTACAACTATCTGGTGTCTTTGGTGGTGTCGGCGGGGCTTAGTTTGGCGGTTTTATTTGCCTTATTTACGCCGATGGAGCGGGCATTTCCTGCGCAGCCCTTTCAGCCGATATTTCGGGCGCAATGGGGTTTGGATTTATGCTTTTTTCTGGGGCAATACCTGCTTTGGGGCGGTTTGGTAAGCTATGCTTTGAACCTTGCAGCGCCGATGCTATCTACGATTTTGCTGATTTCTTGGCAAACGAACGTAAAGGCGCTGCCTACCTGGCTGCAAGCGGTGATAGCGGTTCTGATTAGCGACTTTTTGGTCTATTGGGCGCACCGTTTGCAGCATCGGATAGAGTTTTTATGGCGATTTCATCGGGTGCATCATAGCAGCGAGCATCTGGATTGGCTGGCGGCGCATCGGGAGCACCCTTTGGATACGATTTACACGGTGGGGCTGCTCAATTTGCCCGCGATAATGTTAGGTTTTTCGCTGGATTTTATCTTGGCATTGGTGAGTTTTCGGGCGATATGGGCGATATACATACATTCCAACGTTCGCCTGCCCTTGCGTCCCGTTCGCTGGCTCATCGGCGCGCCCGAATTGCATCATTGGCACCACGATAAAGACCGCGACGCGGGCAATTATGCCAATCTTTCGCCCTTGATGGACATACTTTTCGGCACTTATACCTGCCCCGACCATGAACCCGAACGCTTGGGGCTACACGACCCCTCGCCAAAGACCTACATAGGGCATATGTTGCAGCCGATTTTGCCTTCGAGTTGGTGGCAGCCGCTGCGAGATAGGGGTTGGTAGGGGCTATTTAGCATAAAGCTTTATTTGGGATTTGCTTTGGCGGGTTAGTTGGTTGTCTAAGTAGTATTGTATTTCCTGTGGGTAGCCTCTTGCGTCGTATAGATAGACCTGTTTTTGCTCTTTGAGGGCATCGGCTGCGCCTTCCCAAGTCGAAAATTCGTAGCGTATGAGCCTATCGCCTTCGTAGATGATAAGTTGCCGCTCCTTTTCAACGCCGTTTATTTGTACGCTTTGTCGGGTGATGCGGTTTTGGGCATCGAAGGTTTCTGTGGTGATTTTGGTATCGGTAAGGGTCTTTTTGCCTTCTTTTCGGCTGGTTTTTTCGATGTAGGTGTGGGGGGCGGGGCTGCTAAAGACGGTGGTAGAGATAGTTTTTCCATTTTGTTGGAAAACTATTTTTTGTGCTTTGCCGTCTTTGTAGGTAGTGGTAGTTTTGCTATCGCGCAGGATTTTCCCGCCGTCTTGTCGGTAGCCTGTTTGGGTGGTAGATTGGGTAAGCTGTAGATTTTTGTCGTATTTATTGTCGACCTCTCGCCAGTTGTGATAAGAATAGCCTTCCTGCCGAAGCAAAAGCGTATCGCTTAGGTAACTATAGGTAATGTTTCTGGTCGTGGAAGTTTTGCCGTTTTCCGTATCTGTAGCGCTCCAGCGGCTGATAAATCCCGCCATATTGCGCTCAAAAATATCTTCTTGGGTAATCTCGCCATCTGCTCGGGCTTCGCGCAGCAGGCTGCTAAGGGGTTCGCCTTTATGATTGAAGGTATAGCGGCGCTCGCTCAGAAATTTACCGTTTCCGTCGCGGGTTTCCTCCCATTCGTTCTTTTTTTTGTGGTCGTAAGAGCGGTAGCGCATGGTTTGTTTCTTGTAGTCGCTCTGTCTGGGATACTGCGGATTGGGGAAATTTTCGACGACAATAGTACCGAGTTTGCTGATGGGGCTATATTCGGAGGTATATAGCGCGGTGCGCACACAACCCGTATCCACTAAGGCGCAAATGGTAGTTTCTTCGCGGAGCAGTATGCCGCTGGTATCGTGCAAATACAGATTTTTTTGGATTTCTCTCAGCTTTTGCCCTGCTGCATAGACCTCCGTTGTAGTTTCTATGCGCTCAATGCCGCGCATATCGGCAGGAAAAGTCGCAAAATTGATGTTCGTCTGCGCAGGCGCAGCACTCCACGACAGCACAAAGCCAACAAGCAGTGTAGTATATTTTTTCATAGTCGGTATTTTTGGGAATATCCTTTTATTTGAGCATTTTTTTTGGGCGTGCCCCCGCACATTCGCCTGCCGCAAAGGGCGGCAGGCGGAGCCGTAGCATGCTACGGCTCTACATGTGCGGGGTCGGGCTATTCGGGGCGCATCAGCATCGCCCCTATAGGGCGAATGTTGATTCGCCCCTACTATCCCTCACGCTTTTTTACAGCGCCTTAAAAAATGGCTTCATCTGTATTTCAACGCAGAAAGCGCGCCGCTCTCCTTGTTTTGGGGAAAGCGGCGCGCTTTGCGATGCCGTATAGCGTATTAATTGCGGCTTACTTAAACGTAACGTAAATATAAGCCTCCATTTCTTTGGCGGTGCCAGCTTCCTTGCCTGGCATCCACTTGGGCATCATGCCGATAATGCGCAAAACTTCTTCGTCGCAACCATGCCCCAAACCTTTGGTGATAGTCGGGCTTTTTATCTCGCCCGCGAGCGTTACGGTAAATTTAACTTCGATTTCTCCCGTAACACCTGCCTTTTTGGCTTCGTCGGGGTGGCGCAGATTGCTGAAAATGAATTGCATCATCTTCATTTCTGCACAGTCGGCAGCGGCGATTGTATGCTCGTCTGCACAACCAGGAAAGCGCGGATACTGTATATTATCCTGCGCCAGCAAAGAAGTTACAGCCAGCAAAAAAGCGGCGGATAGTGTGAGTGTTAGTTTTTTCATAGCAACACGTTTGGGTACTATGCTATATATCCAGTCGCATACGCGAGCAGCGGATAGGCAAAGTGAAGAGTGTGTATAGTAGTATATGTATAAATCCGATAGTTCAGCACCTTGATGCGCTATATAGCGCAAGCGCCGCACGGCTAAAATTATACCAAAAACGATTAAATTCGCTTTTTTATTTCCCTCGCTAAAAATCTAAAAAATGCCGCAGCGTGCGCTCCAAAGAGCTATTCGTGGCGTGCAGATGGCTCAACAATCCCGCTCGCTGTGCCCCGATAATGTTTTGCGCATTATCGTCGATAAATAGCGTATCGTTGGGCGATATTTGCGCATCTTCGCAGACGAATTGGTAGGTTTCTACATCGGGTTTGCGCCGCTTTATCTGATGCGAATAGTAAGCGCGCTCAAAAATCGCATCAAAATCCGCCGCATCTAAACCGTGCTGCAGTTTCACTATCTCGTATACGTCGCGCAGATGTATTGTGTTAATGTTGCTCAACAAAAAAATGCGATAACCTGCATTTTTTAGCCGCTGTAGCAAATCCAAACGCTCTACAGGAAAATCCAAAAGCATCGCCGACCAAGCGGCATGCACCTGCGCGGGCATAATCGTATATGGGTTTATTTGCTGCATTTTTTTCGTAAACCCTTCTGTATCTACCGCCCCGCGCTCAAAATCTTCCAAAAATCCTTCTTCTACCAAGCGTGTATAGAGCTTGCGATGCAGGGCGCGATTGCCTACCAAGCCCTCAAAGGCTGCTTCTGTGCGGCTAATATCGAGGTTGAGCAGCACACCGCCCAAGTCGAAAAGCACATTTTTTATTTGCATTCGTCTTTTTTGATAAAAAATTCAGAAAATTATTTGCAAAGTTAGCAAAACTGTTCGTATATTTGCACTGCAATAACAAAAACTATGGCCTTGTAGCTCAGTTGGTTAGAGCAGCGGACTCATAACCCGCTGGTCCTTGGTTCGAGCCCAAGCGGGGCCACTACAAAAATCAAAATGCGCCTACCCAATACGAAAGTGTTCGGTAGGCGTTTTTTATTGCTTTTTTTTTGCGCGCCGCGCCGTTTGCGCGGCGCGCGCCATATTCCGCGTGAGGGATTGTAGAGCCGTAGCATGCTACGGCTCAAAAAGCCCGACCGCGCCGCCTTTTTGCGGCGCGGGCACGCCCCCAAAAAACAGCCCCAAAATTCCCTAAAAAGCGTATTTTTGGCAAAAAAAAACGCCCATTGATGAATAAATATACTGCCTTTTTTGCGCGGCATCGCAAAAAAACCATTGCCCTCGTTGCCTTTTTGAGCCTGCTTTCTTTCTTGCTCTATCCGCTCGGCAATGCCAAATTTCGCATCGTTTTCGACGAAAAAAAAATCGCCTACAAGCAACAGTACTTAGATAGCCTGCGCAAAGCCTCCGCCCAGCGCGAAGAAAGCCAAAAGCGCCCGAATATCGTCCTAATTGTCGCCGACGACTTGGCTTGGTCGGATATTTCCTTGCAAGGCAATGCGCAAGTGCCCACGCCCAATATCGACGGCATTGCTCGGCGCGGCGTGCAATGCACGCAAGGCTATATTTCTTCGCCTATCTGCTCGCCCTCACGCGCGGGTTTTCTCACGGGCAGATACCAGCAGCGTTTTGGCTACGAGTATCAGCCCCATGCCCGCTACCCCAAAAATCGGCTCGAATACTACGTCTACAAATGGTTTATCGCGCGCGGCGACTGGCGCGTAAGCGAGCGCCTGCCCGTGCCCCTGCCCGAAGATATGCTAAAACAAGGCTTGCCCCCAACGGAAATCATCTTGCCCGAACTGCTAAAAACGCAAGGCTACGCCACGGCTTGCATCGGCAAATGGCATTTGGGCACTGCCAATTTTACCCTGCCTTTGCAGCGTGGCTTTGATTATCATTACGGGTTTTATGAGGCGTACACGCTCTATTATGCCGATACTGCCAGCGCTCGCATCGTCAATCAGCGCCACACGGATTTTTCCGATAAATTCATCTGGGGCAAAGCGCGCACAGGCAACTGCGCCATTTATCGCAACGATAAAATCGTAGAAGACACGACCTATCTCACCCACAAACAAGCAGCGGAGGCGGTAGAGTTTATGCGCCAGCACAAAGACGAACCGTTTTTTTTATATGTGCCCTTTCTTGCCCCGCATACGCCTTTCCAAGCACCCAAAGAAACCTTTGATAAGTACGCGCATATCTCCGACCGCAATCGGCGCGTGTACTGCGCACTCATCGACGAGCTCGACCAAGCCGTCGGCAAAATCCGCGAAGAAATCACGCGCTTAGGACTGGACGAAAACACGATAATTATCTTTATGAGCGACAACGGCGGCGCTCGTTACACCAACGCTACCGACAATACCCCCTTCAAAGGCGGCAAATTTAGCAATTTTGAGGGCGGTCTGCGCGTGCCTTTCTTGTGGGAATGGAAGGGCGTATTGCCCGCAGGCGTAGTGTACAACGAAATGGTAAGTTCCCTCGATATTTTTGCCACCATCAGCCAGATTTTGCAAATCCAATTGCCCCAAGAACGCCCCTACGACGGCGTAAACCTCCTCCCCTACTTGCGCGGCGAAAAAGCAGGCGAAGCCCCGCACGAAAGCCTATTTTGGCGCTCCGACTATCATAAAGCCGTGCGCAAAGGCAATTGGAAACTCATCAAAGACACGAAAGCGAATCTGCTCGCGCTCTACGATATGTCCCAAGATAAGGAAGAGCAAAAAGACCAAGCCAGCGCAAGAGCCGACTTGGTCAAAGAATTGGAAACGATGCTTTCCGATTGGGAAACGGGGCTAATCCCGCCCGCTTGGTGCAATGTGATGGACTACCATATCCACGACGGCGAGCGGGTGTATTATTTTCCGTTGTGATGTGCTGATGTGCGTGATGTATAGGTATTGCTCGCTTCGCTCGCTGGTACTATGCCGCTCATTGCATTCGCGGCAGTGGTAGCAAGTATTGAAAAATTGCGTAAATAGCTGCCGTCTAAAACTGCTGCCACTACCCCAAATTGCTATTTTAAATCAATGGCTACTCCAAAAAAAAATTGCCTATACTTGCTACCACTGCCGTGAGCGCAGCGAGCGGCATAGTACCAGCGAGCGACAGCGAGCAGTACCTACGACACGCTGCGCATTACTCAAACTCTACCAGCAACTGCCCTTTATCTACCGTATTGCCTTTCTGCACCTGAATGCTACGCACGACGGCATCATTGGGCGCTTTGATGGCATTTTCCATCTTCATGGCTTCGAGGATTAGCAGAATATCGCCTTTGCGGACGCTATCACCTGCTTTGGCGATGACGGTTTGCACGAGTCCTGGCATGGGGGCTTTGAGCTGATTGGCTTTTTTGCCGCTGCTGCCACCCAAGCCCATTTTTTCGGCGAGTTGGTCAAATTGGTCTTTGAGGGAGAGGCTGTATATGTTGCCGTTGATATCAATGCGGAAGCTTTTTTCTTTATAATTGGCTTCTACGACGGTGGCGGTATAGCTTTTCCCTTGCGGCGTGAGGATATGAAATTGTCCATTGGCAAGGGGCAGCAAATCCCATTGGATTTGCGCGGGGTCGATATCGAAGACGGCAGCGGGATTTTCTACGTTGATTTTGTACATGATGAGGGGGAAAATCTGTGTATGGTTACCAGTTAATAAGCAAGGTGTGGCTACCGTCTTCCGTTTTAGGGACACTAAAGTCTTCGCGCACGAAGACATTTTTTTGTCGCTCTGGCACAAAACGCTCTACAAAGCCCGTAAGCCAGCCGATAACATTGCTAACGGGATAAGGGCCTGCGCCTACGGTTTTAGCAAATTTTTCGCTTTCGTTGAACTCAACGACTACATTTTCGCCGACGGCTTCGGGGCAGTACTTTTCGCCCGTTTGTGGGTCAAACAGCAGTTTTCCATGCAAGCGATGGTTCATTAAGTTGACGATATTGAGAAAATCCAAAGCATGACGCAGGTCGCCTATATGTGGCGGCAAGGGCGAGCGAAGGGCGAGGTCTTTCGCCATCAACATCATCGTCATATCTCCGAAAGTATCGGAAATTTCTTTCAGGCTATCGAGTACAGACTGCAGAGGATACCAATTTTCGGGCGCAAGAGCGCTGATGCCATTTTTAGCAAGTATAGCCAAACGCTGCTCTACGCTGCGTTTGGAGGCATAGGCGATAGAAAAAACGAGCTGCCCACTGACTTCTACATCGGGGTTGAGGGCGACATAAGGTTGCTGCATAGAAGGTACTTTAGCGCAAAGCTACCAATTTATCAGAATAGTAGAGCTTTCTCCGCCTTGAGTTTGGCGCTCTTTTGTGATGTCTTCGCGCACGAGGATTTTCGCCTTGTCTTGTGGAAATGGCGTAAAACGCTCCACAAAACCCGAAAACCAGCCTATCATATTTTGCACAGGATAGGGGCTATTGCGCCAGATAATCGCATAACGCCGCGCTTCGTCGTACTCCAAAAGGCGGGTTTCGCCGATAGCGCCCGCATGCTTTTCGTTGATAGTGCCCGTCGCCATATCAAGCAAAGGCTTGCCATCTACGCGGTGATTGCTAAGCGTCGAAGGGTTTACAAACTCAAAACCTACGCGCAGGCTGGGCAGGTCGGGAATAGGCTGCGCAAGCGCTACGGCTTTGCCCATCGCATGCAAATTTGCCTCGCCAAAATACTCTTCGATGTCTTTTATCGCATTTAGCACATCTTGGACGCGATACCATTTATCGGCTTCGGGCGCGGGTACGCCGTACTTCGCCAACAATTCAAGACGTTTTTCGGTGCCGCGTTTTACGCCGTAGGCGGTGGGCATCACATAAAGACCCAAGACCTCTACGTCTGGGTGCGGGGCTACATACTGTGGCATAGCTGAAAATATTGGGGTCAAACAATGCCCAAGTATATAAAAAAAAGCTTAAAGTCTACTAAAAAAAAGCCTTTTTATTTTTTCATCGGGCTTTTTTTGGGGCGTGCCCCGCACCGCCGCCTGCCGCAAAGGGCGGCAGGCGAGGGCAGCCACAAGGGCTGCCCCTACACGGCGCGGGTCGGGCTATTCATTGCGAGCCGTAGCATGCTACGGCTCTACATTGCTATCCCTCACGCATTTCGCAAGCCCAAACTGCTCCTAAAATAAAAACGTTATTCGTCATTCGTCATTTTTTTCATATCTTTGCGCTGTCGCATTTGTGTTTCTCACGCCCTTTGTATAGCGTTGTGTAATTGTTATAGAGTGCTTGTTTCTTAGATTGTATTCATTTATATCAAGAAACTTCACAACATGAAGAACCTATCCTTTTTTTTGGCGACGGCGTTTTTGCTCTCGTCTTTTTCTGCATTCGCACAAGTCAGCAATGGTTTGATTGCTAAGTATTCGTTTAATACTGCAGCGACTTGGCATTCACTTTCCTCCGCTATTGACGACACTGGTCATGGTTTGCTTGGGGCTATTTATGGTGCTACGCCCACTTACGACCGCTTCGGCAATCCGCAGGCAGCATATCGCTTCGATGGCGTAAACGATTTTATCGACTTGGGCGACCCCGATTCGTTTAGAATGGGGACAAATGATTTTTCTATCTCTATCTGGGTGAAGTATACCGCTACGCAACACGGGTTTATTATCGGTAAGCGGGCAGGCGCAGCAGCCGACTTCGATATGTATAGCATAGTCGTTGCGGCAGACCCTTACAACGGCGGAGCAAGCCAAGAACTGCGTACACTTTTGCGCAGCAGCAACTCCACAGATAGAATACTCGCAGGAGGCAATCTCGGCGATGGCGACTGGCATCATATCGTATTGGTCAATGATTACGATACGAAAAGCTACTATTATATTGATGGGCAGTTGGTAGACTCCAGCGCTACGACTTTTGGCGGCAACTTCGATGTAGCGGGCTTTCCGCTGGTGTTGGGTTATTCTTCGGAGTCCAACAGCGCTTTTTATAATGGCGACTTAGACGATGTGCGCATCTACAACCGCGCGCTGAATGCTTTGGAGGCGGATAGCTTATTCAATGAGCCTGCGCCTGTATTTGCTTTATCGGAGTCGCTGGTAGCCAAATATCTATTCGACGACGGCACTGCCAACGATGGCAGCGGCAACAGCTTACATGGCATTATCAACGGGGCTCAGCTTGCTACAGACCGCTTTGGCAACGCGGGTAAAGCCTTTCAGTTTGGCGCTAATCAGACTATAGCAGTGCCCGATGCCGATACGCTCGACGGTATGTCGCAGTCGCTAACCGTTTCTTTTTGGCTGCAAGCCCCCCCCATCACGACACATACCAACAATCTAATTTCTAAGTTCTCCTTTTGCGGTGGTGGCGTAGATGCCTACAATATCCGCCTCAATACGGAGGGCAAAATCTGGGCACAAATTGATGATGCTACGGGTTTCGATTCTTATCAGGTGGGCAATGTGGTCGTCGCCGATAATGCTTGGCATTTGATAACTATCGTCTGGAATAGACCCAATGTAACAATATACGTTGATGGTGTTGCCGATATGGCTGGTAGTTATACGCCCTTTGATTTGCAGATTTCCAATGCGCCTGACTCGCTTTCTTTTGGTCATGTTTTGAATGATTTTTGCACGGCGAGCTACGAGTACGGCGAAAAGTTGGACGATATACGGATATATAGCCGTGCTTTGGGGCAGACAGAAATAGACAGCCTGCTGAACCAGCCCAACCCCGTAATCATCGGCACTACGGCAATCGACGAATCGGCGAATGCCTTGCAGATTTACCCCAATCCGACAAAAAGCGCACTAAATTTTTCGCAGGCGGCAAATGTGCAGCTTTTTAGCCCAACAGGGCAACTATTGATGGAGGCGCGCACTGTGCAGCAAATAGATATTTCGGCGTATGCGGCGGGTTTATATTTTTTACTATTTTTCGACGAGGAGGGCAGATATACGCAGCGGGCTAAGGTTTTGAAAGAATAATAATTATATACGCGCCGCAACCTTTTTGCGGCGCGTGCCCTATTTAGCGTGAGGGATAGTAGGGGCGAATAAACATTCGCCCTTTGGGGGCGATGTTTTCGCCCCGTATAGCCCGACGCTGCGACCTTTAAGCGAGCGCCGTTTAGGCGCGAAGCGGGGAGCAGCGGCACGCCAAAAAGAGACAAATAAAAATATAAATATAATGAGTGTTGTATATAAAAAAATAGCTATATTTAAACTTTTTTTGTGAAAAACAGCCTGTCGCACAGCTTTACAGCGAGAATTGATTAGCTTTGTAACTAATTTTTTTTCTTTTCAAATTGAAATTTTGTTGGTTTTATGCGTAAAAAATTACTACAGCTTGCTTTTTTTTGGGTAACTTGTTTGGGTGCTTCTCCGCTGCTTTTTGGGCAGGGTGTGGGCATCAACGACGACAATACCAGCCCTGACGCTTCGGCGATGCTCGATGTGAAAAGCACAAACAAGGGCGTTTTGATTCCGCGCGTAGCACTTAGTTCGACAGCAGTAGCCGCGCCTGTGGCAACCCCTGCCACTTCTTTGATGGTCTACAATACGGCGACAGCAGGCGACGTAACCCCAGGTTTTTATTATTGGAATGGTACCGTTTGGGTTCGAGTAGCCACAGGCAGCGCCTCCAATGATTGGACGCTAACGGGCAATACGGGCACAAATCCAGCCACAAATTTTGTGGGTACGACCAATGCCGTAGACTTCGTAACGCGCACGAATAATGTGGAGCGTATGCGGGTAACGAGCGCGGGGCGTGTGGGTATCGGCACAAATGCACCTGCCGAATTGCTGCATTTAGTGGGTGGTGGTATGCGTGTAGATGGCGATTTTGGTATAGGCTTTCGGATAGCTCCTTCCGTTGGTTTGCCAACTACAGACGGCGCTCGGATACATATGGACGAAAATTTTGGGGGAGTGAACAATGACTACCTGATTATTGAAAAATCCGATTTCAACCAAGTCCCTGCTGATGGGGGTATCGCCTTTGTCAATCGCGGTTCGGATAACGTGCGCACCTTATCTATGGTGATACCAGGCAGCGGCAACGTGGGTATCAATACGATGACCCCCGCCGAGCGTCTACACGTAGTCGGCAATATTCGCAGTTCTGCGCTTGCAGGCGCGGGGGTACGGCTGGTGTCTTCAGATGCAAATGGTACGCTGACCAA
This sequence comes from uncultured Saprospiraceae bacterium, assembly GCA_964467315.1. Classification (GTDB taxonomy): domain Bacteria; phylum Bacteroidota; class Bacteroidia; order Chitinophagales; family Saprospiraceae; genus JAAFIM01. The sequence goes on from CAYXSA010000038.1 coordinate 22,267, forward strand.
TTTCGCCAATGGCGCAAACGGGCAAGTGCTGACTATAGCCGCAGGTGTACCCACTTGGGCAGCGCCCGCGACTACTACAGACGACTGGAAGTTATTGGGCAATGCGGGTACGAATGCGGCGCTCAATTTCATAGGCACCAGCGACAACGTTGACTTTGTAACCCGTACGAACAATCTGGAGCGGCTGCGGGTAACGGCGGCAGGCAATTTGGGCGTAGGTACGACTACACCAGGCGAGCGCTTGCACGTCGTTGGCGGTATCCGTTCTTCCAATCTCGCAGGCGCAACGACGCGTATCGTTACTTCCGACAACAACGGCACACTAACCAATTTCGCCAATGGCGCAAACGGGCAAGTGCTTACTATTGCCGCAGGCGTACCCACTTGGGCAGCGCCAGCTACGACGAATTGGACGCTAACAGGCAATACAGGTACAAATGCAGCGACTAATTTCGTTGGTACTACTGATGCCGTAGACTTCGTAACACGTACCAGCAACACGGAGCGTATGCGCGTAACCAGCGCGGGCAACTTAGGCGTAGGAACGACTACCCCCGCCGAGCGCCTACATGTGGTTGGCAACGTTCGTACCTCTTCGCTTGCGGGCGTGGGTTCGCGCATCGTGTCTTCCGATGCCAACGGTACGCTCACCAATGTCGCAGCAGGTGTCAACGGTCAAGTACTCACGATGGTCGCAGGTGCCCCCTCTTGGGCAGCGCCAGCTACGACGAATTGGACGCTCACAGGCAATACGGGTACAAATGCAGCGACTAATTTCGTTGGTACTACTGATGCCGTAGACTTCGTAACACGTACCAGCAACACGGAGCGTATGCGCGTAACCAGCGCGGGCAACTTAGGCGTAGGAACGACTACCCCCGCCGAGCGCCTACATGTGGTTGGCAACGTTCGTACCTCTTCGCTTGCGGGCGTGGGTTCGCGCATCGTGTCTTCCGATGCCAACGGTACGCTCACCAATGTCGCAGCAGGTGTCAACGGTCAAGTACTCACGATGGTCGCAGGTGCCCCCTCTTGGGCAGCGCCAGCTACGACGAATTGGACGCTCACAGGCAATACGGGTACAAATGCAGCGACTAATTTCGTTGGTACTACTGATGCCGTAGACTTCGTAACACGTACCAGCAACACGGAGCGTATGCGCGTAACCAGCGCGGGACGCGTAGGTATCGGAACGAATGCGCCCGCGACAAGATTTCAAGTAACAGACAATTTGGGTAGTTTTCAGTTTGATGCTGCCACCGTAACAAGCGGCTACACAAGCGCTATCCGCCTGACAGATGCGGCTATGTTTGTAGAGCACAACTCCACTACAGACCGCGATATGCGTTTCCGCACCAATGGCGCAGACAATATGGCTATTGACTGGACTACAGGCAACATCGGCATAAATACCATCGCCCCCGCCGAACGCCTACACGTAGTCGGCAATATCCGCACTTCTTCCCTCGCAGGCGTAGGCACTCGCCTCGTGTCTTCTAATGCCAATGGTACACTTACCAACTTCGCCAATGGCGCAAACGGGCAAGTGCTCACTATTGCCGCAGGCGTACCCACTTGGGCAGCGCCAGCTACGACGAATTGGACGCTCACAGGCAACACGGGTACAAATGCAGCGACTAATTTCGTCGGTACTGCTGATGCCGTAGACTTCGTAACACGTACCAGCAACACGGAACGCATGCGCATAACGGCGGCAGGCAATGTGGGTGTTGGCATTGTCGCGCCTTCTGAGCGACTTCACGTAAACGGAGGAGGCATACGCGTAGAAAATGAATTTGGTGTTGGGTTTAGAGAGAGCCCCAATGCTATAGCTCCAAGTACAGACGGGGCACGTATCCACTTGGACGAAAATTTTGGTGGTGCAAGCTCTGATTTTCTCCTCATCGAAAAAACAGACGTGAATGGCTTACAGCCCGACGGCGGTATAGCATTCACAAATCGCGGAAGCGACAATGTTCGCAACCTATCTATGGCCATACGCGGCAGCGGCAATGTGGGTATCAATACGATGACCCCCGCCGAACGCCTACACGTAGTCGGCAATATCCGCACTTCTTCCCTCGCAGGCGTAGGCACTCGCCTCGTGTCTTCTGATGCCAATGGTACACTTACCAACTTCGCCAATGGCGCAAATGGGCAAGTGCTCACTATCGCAGGCGGCGTACCCACTTGGGCTGCTCCTGCTGCTACCAACTGGGCGCTCACAGGCAATGCTGCCGTTGCGACAGATTTTATAGGCACAACCAACGCCATTGACTTCGTAACACGCACGAATAACGCCGAACGCATGCGCGTAACGGCGGCAGGTAATGTGGGTGTTGGCACAAACGCCCCCACCCATCTTATGCAAATAACGCAAGGCGGCGTAACAGCAGCAACTAATCCACAACTCCGCATCAGCAACACGACCAACGCAGGCGGCGCTACTGCTGGTATCCGATTAAATACTGCCGGCTGGGACGTAAAACTCCAAACTGTGCAAAACACCGACTGGCTTCAGCTTACAGATGCTAACGGCAACGTGCAACATGCTTGGCATGGCGCGCGCTTCTATGCTGGCTCTAGCTCCGCTGATGGCGCAAATACAGGCTACATCACAGGCAACGGCACCAATCTCGGTATCGGCACAGCCCCGACTACACACAGATTGACCGTAAATGGTACCATGCACGCACTCGGCGAAGTCCGCGCTTTCAATAATAATACCGTTTTCCGCCGCTCAAATACGCCTTTTATGTTTGCAGATGTTTTTGACCCGAATTTCCCCTCTACAGGCGTTCACATCGCCAACAACGAAAGCGAAGAAGGCGGTTTTTGGGCAAATGGCAACTACGCAATGGTCTATAGCCCAGGCGATAACGACCTCGTGAAATTTGTCGATGAAGACTTTTGGGACGGTGCAGGCAATGCCTACGACAATAACGCTTTGCGCGCACGCATCGACGGTGCAGGGCAGTATTTCCAAATTTCTGATGCCCATCAAAAAGAAAACATCACCCGCATCGGCAGCAGCCTTAGCAAAGTGATGGCTATCAGCGGCTATACTTATGACTTCAAACGCGCACCAAGCGAGATAGAAAAAAATAGCCCAATCCTACACGGCGCTGGCATCTTGGCTCAAGAAGTGGAAAAAGTGCTTCCCGAAGCCGTCAGCAAGCAAGACGGAAACTATATGGTCAATTATGCCGCCTTCGTGCCCCTCTTTATCGAGGCGTTCAAGGAGCAACAACTGCAAGTACAACAACTGCAAAACGAAAACGCCGCGCTCAAAACTCAACTCGAAGAGCTGAAAACAATGCGCAAAGACATCGACGATTTGAAAAAATCGCTCGAAGAGAAAAAATAATTGTTTGCGCTCAAGACTACTAAAATGCCGCTCATACGCCTATCTTCTGTCGTATGGGCGGCGTTTTTTTGGGCGTGCCCGCGCCCCAATAAAGGGGGCGCGGTCGGGCTATCCATTTTGGGTCGCCCCTACGTGTCGCCCAAAGGGCGAACACATAGGTTCGCCCCTACATTCCTATCCCTCACGCATTTTTATCCCGCCGCAAAAAGGTTGCGGCGGGCGGTGGTGCATAAATTTATCTTAAGCGCTTGCGCCGCCCGCCCTTTGCGGGCGGCGCGCCGTATTTTGCGTGAGGGATAGTAGGGGCGAATCAACATTCGCCCCAGCGGGGCGATGGTGAAACGCCCCGCATAGCCCGACCGCCTGCCCTTTTTAGGCAGGCGGGCACGCCCCAAAAATACAGAGCCCAAACAGCGTTTTTCGCCTAAATTTTAGCGATATTTGCCCCATTATGACAGAAAAACCACGCATAGAGCCCGCTCTAAAAGTAGATAGTGGCTTCAAAATCAACCTTTTATGCTTGCAAGACCCGAATCTCACGGAGGAGCAGCGTTTGAGTATAGCGATAATGGTCAAAGAGTCGCTGGAGCGCGGCGTGCGCATCTTGGAGCGCAATAAAAACCCGCATTTGGCGCTAACCTTGAGCCGCGAGGAGCAGGATTTTATCAACCAATTTTTGCCCGAAGGCGAAAAACTTAGCCTATTCAAATAAAAAATAATGCTGCCAGAAGATTTCGACCCCAACGGCTGTAGCCTTGCCAACGGGAATTTTATTGGGCTGCCCTTCGACGAGGAAAGCGCGAAAATCGTTTTTTTGCCTGTGCCTTGGGAGGTAACGGTTTCTTACAACGCGGGCACGGCGCGAGCGCCTGAAAACATTTTGCGCGCCTCTTATCAGCTCGACCTTTACGACCCCGATGTACAAGACGCTTGGGAAGTGGGCATTTTTATGCGCCCCGCCAGCCGAAAACTGCTGCGCCTAAGCGACAAAACGCGCTACCTCGCCTGCCAACACATCGAGCGGGTGGAGCGGCGCGAAAAAATCAAAAAAACGCAGATACGCAAAATCAATGAGCGTTGCGCTCGCGTGCACGATTGGGTCGAAAAAGAGGCGACAGAACTGCTGGAAAAGGATAAATTCGTAGCCCTCATCGGCGGCGACCACTCTACCCCACTGGGACTCATTCGCGCCGTCGGCAAGCGCTACGCGGGCGAAAAATTTGGCATCTTGCACATCGATGCGCACGCCGATTTGCGCCCCGCTTACGAGGGTTTTGTGTATTCGCACGCCTCGATTTTTTACAACGTCCTGCGCGAAGTGCCCAATCTAAGCCGACTCACCCAAGTCGGCATACGCGACTACTGCGAGCAAGAACTCGACGTAGCCAGCGCCGACGGAAGGGTAAAAATTTTCTTCGACCAAGACATCAAAGAAGCCCAATACGCAGGCAAAACCTACCGCGATACCTGCGCCGACATCATCGCTACCCTGCCAGATTTGGTCTACATCTCTATAGACATCGACGGACTCGACCCCAAACTATGCCCCAACACAGGCACACCCGTAGCGGGCGGTTTTGAGCTGCAAGAGGTGCTTTATCTCTGCAAAATGCTGGTGCAAGCAGGCAAAAAAATCATCGGTTTCGACCTCGTAGAGGTAGGCTCCAGCAGCGAATGGGACGGCAACGTAGCCGCGCGCATCCTCTATCGCCTCGCCAACCTCTCCGCCCGCTCGCAAGGCTGGATATAGAATTACGAATTACGATTGTGCTTTGTGTGTAGGTAGTGCTTTGCGTGTAGGTAGTATGCCGCCTTGCGGCGGCAGTGGTAGCAAGTACTATTTGTCATTCTAAAAATTATCTACATCTAAATATGCCCGACATTCGTAATTCGTAATTCGTAATTCGTAATTATTTCGTATCTTTGCGCCCAGTTTTCGTCATATCTACTTTATCATGCAACCAATTCAGATTCGCAACATTGCGATTATTGCGCACGTCGACCACGGAAAGACTACTTTGGTGGACAAGATTCTCCACCAATGTCAACTTTTCGCTGCGCACGAGGAAACAGGCGAGTTAATACTCGACAACAATGACCTCGAACGCGAGCGCGGCATTACTATCCTCGCCAAAAACGTATCCGTTCAGTACAAAGGGGTGAAAATCAATATCATTGATACCCCTGGTCACGCCGACTTCGGCGGTGAGGTGGAGCGCGTTTTAAACATGGCGGATGGCGTACTGCTGCTCGTCGACGCATTCGAGGGACCCAAGCCGCAGACGCGCTACGTCCTTTCGAAAGCCATCGCATTGGGCAAAAAGCCCGTCTTGGTTATCAACAAAGTAGACAAACCCAACTGCCGCCCCGATGAGGTGCAGGAGTCGGTTTTTGAACTCATGTTTAATCTCGAAGCCACTGAAGACCAGCTCGAATTTGCAACCGTCTACGGCTCTGCAAAACAAGGCTGGATGTCGAGCGACTGGAAACAGCCGACTACCGACATCACACACCTGCTCGACGTGGTACTGGAGCAAATCTCCGCCCCCGTCGTAGAGGAAGGCAATCTACAGTTGCAGGTTACCAGCATCGACTACTCGAAGTATATCGGTCGTATGGCTATCGGTCGCGTCAATCGCGGTAAAATTCGCGCAAATATGCCCGTTACCCTCGTCAAACGCGATGGTAGCCTCATAAAATCGCGCATCAAAACCCTCTACACCTTCGACGGACTGGGCAAATCCAGCGTAGAAGAAGCCGTAGCGGGCGACATCGTAGCAGTGTTTGGTATCGACGGCTTCGACATCGGCGACACTATCGCCGACTTTGAAAATGCCGAAGGTCTGCCGCCCATCTCCATCGATGAGCCTACGATGAGCATGCTTTTCACCATCAACGATTCGCCCTTCTTCGGTAAAGAAGGAAAATTCGTTACCTCGCGCCACTTGCGCGACCGCCTTTTCAAGGAAATCGAGAAAAATCTTGCCCTTCGCGTGCAAGAAACCTCTTCCCCTGATTCTTACATGGTGTTTGGTCGCGGCATTTTGCACCTTTCCGTATTGATTGAGACCATGCGCCGCGAGGGCTACGAATTCCAAATCGGCAAACCCCGCGTTATCATCAAAGAAGTCGACGGCAAAAAATGCGAGCCTATCGAATTTTTGGAAATCGACGTACCCGAACAGCATAGCGGCAAGGTGATAGAACTCGTCGCCCAACGCAAGGGCGATTTGCTCGTTATGGAGCCTAAAGGCGACCTTACGCGCTTGGAGTTTGAGATACCCGCACGCGGCTTAATCGGTCTGCGCACGAATATCCTCAACAGCACTTCGGGCGAGGCGATAATTACGCACCGCTTCAAAGGCTTCGAACTTTGGCGCGGCGATATTCCATCGCGCAGCAAAGGCGTGCTGATTGTCATGGAAACAGGCACCGCCATCGCTTACGCTATCGATAAATTGCAGGATAGAGGTCGCTTCTTCATAGAGCCAGGTTATGAGATTTATGAAGGGCAAATCGCAGGCGAGCACAACCGCGATAACGACTTGGTTATCAACATCACCAAGACGAAAAAGCTGACCAATATGCGCGCTTCTGGCACAGACGATAAGACCCGCATTGCCCCCGCCATTCTCTTCTCATTGGAGGAGTGCATGGAGTACATCGGCGATGACGAATACGTCGAGATTACCCCCCAAAATATCCGCATGCGCAAAATCTACCTCAAAGAGCATGAGCGCAAACGCAGCGATAAGGTAGAAATGGTGTAAATTGCGCCAAATCTATTCTAAATAAACAAGCAGCAAAGTCGGTTTTATACGGGCTTTGCTGCTTTTTTATGCCTTTTTTTTGGGGCGTGCCCGCGCCCTAAAAAGGGGCGCGGTCGGGCTATTTGAGCCGTAGCATGCTACGGCTCTACATATCCCTCACGCGTTTTGTCCCCGCCGCGAAAGGCGCGGCGGGGCTGCATCGCGTAAAACAAAAAAATCCCCAGTTACCGAAGGACTCGATAAATGGGGATTAACTTTGGAGTACCTTTGCGAGAGGGATAGTAGCGAAACCAGCCGCCGCGAGGCGGCTGATGTAGCGGATAGCCCGACGGCGCACCGTGTAGGGGCAGCCCTTGTGGCTGCCCTCGCCTGCCGCCCTTTGCGGCAGGCGGCGGTGCGGCGGCTCGCCCAAAAAATATAAAAAAATGAATTATCGACTTCGGTTTATCTTCTTTCTTTTTTGGGCAGCGCCTTGTTTTATGAAGGCGCAAGAGGCAGCCTTATGGGCGCAGGCGAAGGAAATAGATAGTTTGATGTACTACTCTCGTTTCGAGGAGGGCGCAACCCAGTCGGAGCGCTTGCTTGATTTTTTGCTGACGAAGTACCCCGAAAAGACGTATATAGATTTGACCCTGCAAGTGGCACTATTTAAGGCGGGCATCTATGCAAGGCGCGAGCGACGAAGCGAAGCGGCAGCCATAGCCCTTTGGGTAACTGACCAAGCGCAGCAGCACAATTTGCCCGAAAAAGAATTTAGGGGCTGTCTGATAGCGGCAGAATTGTATGAGCAGGCTGGGTATTGGGAGTTGTGTAAAACGCATCTAAATCGGGCTTACGCCCTGCACAAACGGCACAAATTAGACAATTTTTATAGCGTCTATTGCATTCGGGTTTCTTCTTATTATCGCTTTAATCAGCAAAAAGATTCTGCCCTCTATTTTGCAAAAGAGGGCTTGCAGTTTGCCGAAAAGTATGCAAACTATCGAGAGCAGGTAGATGCTTATTTGCTGCTGGCGATACTCTACGGGCAAGAAAAAAGGGAAGAAGAAAGCAGCAAATACGCCTTAGCGGCAGCGGGTATATTTACAGCGCGCAGGGACTACGACGGAGCAGCAGCCATGTATACTATCCTGACCAACACTTATACCAAAAACAAAGAATACGATAAAGCCATGATGTACAGCAACTCCGCACTCGCAGCAAGCCAAACAAGCCCTTTGCAAAAAGAAAGTAGCGCCCTTGTTTGGAAAGCGAGAAGCGCCTTATTTGAAGCCTTAGGCAAGATGGATTCGGCGTTCCTTTGCTTTCAAAAATATCATGCCGCCCATATCGAAAACATGAAGCGGCAGGATATAGCCCAGATAAAAAACATCACAGAACGCTACGAAAACGACAAAAAAGAAACCGAACTAAACAGTAAAAACCAACAAATCAGCTTTGCCTTCGCTTTGATATTGGTGATAGCTACGGCAGGGATTTTTCTAATAATTAGCAACCGAAAAATACGCAAGCAAAACAAAATCATCGGCGCGCAGGTAGAAGAATTGACCCATACAGTAGAGCAAAAACAGATTTTATTATCGGAGCTACAGCATAGGGTAAAAAACAACCTACAGCAGGTTATCAGCATTTTGGAGATACAAAAAGAGTCTGTCGGCTTCCACAGCATAGAAGAATTGATAAGAAGCAACCAAAACCGCATCCACTCTATGGCACTGCTGCATAAGCGCCTAAACATCGCCGAAAGCGTCAACGAAATAGACCTAAGCAAATACATCGGCGAACTTGCCGAATTGCTGCGCAGTTCTTACGAGGGGCAAAACAAGTGGGTAGAAATTTTCGTCGCCTGCAATATCAAAAAAATATCCATCGAAAAAGCCCTCCCCATAGGCTTAATCGTCGTGGAACTCATCAGCAATAGCCTCAAACACGCCTTCAATAAATCCCAATCGGGCAAAATCGCTATCTCCCTACACGAAAGTACGCCAATGCAAAAAAGAGCATTTCATTACAGCGATAGCGGCAAAGGCTTTGATTTTTATAAAATCAGCGAAAAGGGCTTGGGTATGGAAATTGTAAAGGGGCTGATGGAGCAATTAGATGCCCAATTTTTTACCGATAACAAGGGCGCTCTGGGCGGCTTTTGCCTTAACTTCCGTTTTTAACAAACCTATCCTAAGCATTGAAAACTGTACTCCTCGTAGAAGACGATTTTTTCAATAGAAGATTGTCGAAAAAAATACTCTCCGCCAATGGCTATCAGGTGCTGGAAGCCAAAAATGCAGCCGAAACCTTTGAGATACTGCAAAAAGAGCAATTAGATTTGGTCGTTCTCGACATCAATCTCGGCGAAAAAGAAATAAACGGCATCAGCATCGGGCAAGAAATCCAAAACAAATACGCCCTGCCTTTCCTATATCTCACCGCCTACGATACGCCAGAAATGCTAAAATCCGCCCTACACACCCAACCCGCCGCCTATCTTACAAAGCCCTTCAAAGATATAGACTTGCTGGCTTCAGTAGAAGTCGCCCTGCGGCAAGCAAGCAAGCCCCAAAGCCCGAAAGAACCCGCGTTTATTGTGGTGAAGGACGAGGACTATAGCCTAAAATTGCCTATCGAAAACATAGACTACATCGAATCCGATGGCAATTATCTTTCTTTTTATGCGGGCAAAAAAACCTATAAATCGCGGGGCACTATCAAACAAATCCTGCAAGAACTGCCCGAAAAGGATTTTCTGCAAACCCATCGCGCATATATCGTCAATCGGCATAAGGTCGAAAAATTTAGCAGCAAAGGGCTGATAATTGGTAATTTTTTAGTACCCCTTTCAAAAGGATATGCCGATAATTTGGGTAAAATTTAATCCCTTTTGTCCATTTATCCCTAAAAATGTCCGTTTATCCCTAAAATTTTTTCCTAAAAATGCGCCGTCGTATTTTTGTTTCCACAAAGAAAAAAATCCTTTTCCTTTGTGGAGGAGACCAGAAACCTCTAAAAAAACGGGGCGTATTCCGAAAAGCCTTAAGAGTAAGAGCAATTTCAAATTCTAAACAAGATGAAATCTACCTTTTTGTCCTTGCTGATGTTTGCGTTCCTGCTGCTCACAAACGCCCATGCACAAGGGCTAAAATACGGCGATGTAGTTACCCTGCAAAACAAATGGAACAACTACAGCGGCGGTTTTTTAGATACGCGCGGCTACCAAAAAGATTTTGAGAAAACAGGCAATCATCTTTGCGTTTCTACGGCGACCTCCGATAACAGAGACGCAGGCAGCGGCTCTTGGAAAATCCTTTCGGCGAGCGGCAAAAAAGCAGGCGAACCCGTTTTGGTCGGCGACCAAATTCACTTGCAAAATCAATGGAATGGCGGCAAAGGTGGCTTCTTAGATGCGCGCGGCTACCAAAAAGATTTTGAAAAAGCTATTGGCAATTTTCTCTGCGTTTCTACCGCTACAGTTCAAAATCGAGACGGCGGCAGCGGTACATGGAAGATTTGGGCATTCGGCGTAGCCGACGGCACGCCCGTTATCAATGGCTTTGATGTGCAACTTCAAAACGGCTGGAATAAATTCGGTGGTGGCTTCTTGGACACCAACGGCTGGCAAAAAGACCACAAAAAAACAGGCAATCACCTCTGCGTATCTACCTCCAAAGAACGCGACAGAGCAAACGGTAAAAGCGCGACTTGGCGCTTACTCCTCAAAAAATAAGTTCCCCAAAGCGCTCACCTATCCAAATCTCTTCTCCAAATACGGAGAAGGGATTTTTTTATTTGGGGCGTGCCCGCGCCCCCCACGGCGTGCCTAAAGGCACTTGTTTAAAAGGGGGCGCGGTCGGGCTATGCGGGGCGAAAACATCGCCCAAGAGGGCGAATGTTTATTCGCCCCTACTATCCCTCACGCATCAATACCCCGCGCCCAAAGGAGGCGCGGGGCTGCCTGCATAAAATAAAAAATCCCCGCTCACCGAAAAGACTCGGTAAGCGGGGATTGGGTTGGGAGTACCTTTGCGAGAGGGATAGTAGCGAAACCAGCCGCCGCGAGGCGGCTGATGTAGCGGATAGCCCGACGGCGCACCGTGTAGGGGCAGCCCTTGTGGCTGCCCTCGCCTGCCGCCCTTTGCGGCAGGCGGCGGTGCGGCGGCTCGCCCCCAAAAAAAAGGCTTATTTTTTCAGGACTCTGAGCGTGGTAGTACCTTGCTCATTGGTGGCTTGGAGCAGATAGATGCCTGTAGATAGGTCTTGCATATCGAGCGTATGCAGGCTGCCCGCAGGCGCGAAAGTCTGCTGTATGAGTTGCCCATTGGCGCTGAATAAGCTAAGGCGGATAGGCTCGCCCGTGATGGCGCGCAGGTCGATGTTTAGGCTATTGCTGGTTGGATTGGGGAAGGCTTGGAGGGAGAATGATGCGTTTTGGAGCTCGCTCGTGGAGAGGATAGAGACCTCGATAGGCGTGCCCGCGATGGGGTCGCTGATGGTTATCCAAGCCGTGTTGGTGATGATGGGCGCGTTGTAATCGAAGTAAATAGCGGCGCTATTTTCGATGACCGTGCCGAGTGGTACGTCGGCGCGTGGAGTCAATTTGAGCTTGATGAAACCTTGACTTGCGAGGGGATTGCTGGCGCTGTCGATGAGGTTGATATTCAGGTGGTCGAAGACGAGAATGGGCTGCTGTGGCGTACCATCGAGGTAAAAATTGTAATTGTGCGAGTGTACGCCGAGTTGGAGGCTGTTGATATCGAAATGCGCGGAAAGCGTATCGCGTATGACCACGCGCAAGGCGGGCGCGTTGCCCGTATTTTGGAAGCGGATAGTATAATCGAGTTGCGTATTGGGTAGAACGGCGTGCGTGCTGCCGATGCCTGCGGGCGTAACTTGTTTGTCGTTGGGGTCGTAGCTATCGACAACGGGCAAACAATCTTCTTCTATATGTACGTCGCTGTCGTCAGTGGGCTGGCTATTGAAGGCGAGCCAATCGGCGAAATCGTCTGTATTGCCGCTACCGCCGCAGCCTGTTACTACGTCATTGGGGCGGCTATTGCCTGGGTGATTGGGGCGCTGGTCGGCTTCCAAGCGAATAACGCCGCCTGTAGCGGGTACGTCTATAGTGAGGGTTGCGCCGCCTGCGATTTGGAATGTGCCCGTATAAACGAGTAGCCCATCGACGTATACGCGGTATTCGCTTGTGCCTTGCATATTGCCGTTGCTGCTGCTGCCTGTGTTGGTGATAACGAAGCGGGCTACACCTCCCACGCAGCTACCATTTACGCGCACGCTGCTTCTGTCCCAAGGTTCGTTGGGGTCGACGGGTTGAGCGTCTTGCACGCAGTCGTTGTTGGGAGTTATCCAAGCCTGCACGCATTGGATATCGCCCATGATGCCATTGATACAGGGCACGCTGTCGGCTATGGTAATAGTGCCGCAAGCGCCAGCGGGTAAATTGCCAACATTGAAGACGTAAGCGCCTGTAGCGGGGTCGATGCTGTGCAGGGCGCTGGCAGAGACGAAGTGTACGTGTTGGGGGAGTTGTACGAAGACTTGGGCGTTATTGGCGGTAGCAAAGCCTTCGTTGCAATAGCGGACGATGGTGCGACCTGGCATACAGCGGCGGCGTATGCTGCTGCTTACATCGACGGTGAGATAGGGGCAGTCGAGCGCGTCGACAAAAAAGTCGATGCCTGTGGTATCGTTGGGCGTAGAGCCGAAAACGAGGGAATAGGCATTGGCGCAGGTAGTAGAGAGCAGGGGCTGTAGATAGGTGGGTATGATAAGGCTAACGTTATGCGTGCCTTGATCGGCTATCATGGCGTATTCGCCTTGTGCGTTGCTGGGGGCGAAGCCGTAGGTAGATTGTACGAAGAGGTTGGATAGTCCGTTTTCGCCAACGCTGGCGGCGCAGTCGTTGTTGTTATCGTCCCAGATAGTGCCACTGATGCTGCTAAATTGGTCGCAGCCTATGGTGCCTGTACCATTCGTTTGGATAAGGGTGGCGATGCCTGCGACATTGGAAAAGTTGGTGATAAGGAGGACGTATATTTCGCCGACTTGGGCATTGGGTATATTGATATCTTCGACGTTGCTGCCTGAAAAGCTGCAATCGGTAACTTGGGCAGCTTGGTAGTTGCCGCAGGCGGCTTGGGCTGTGGCTACGTTGGGGAAGGGGCCCCATACGATAAAATCTATATCGGTTTGGGCATTGAGTTGCAAATCTATATTGCCTGCGCCGTCTACTTGGAGGTAGTACCAAATGGGGTTGGGCGTAGAGCCTAAGCAAGCGTAGGCATTGCCAGGGTTGGTAACGTGCGCGGCGGTTACGTTGGCGCTGGTGGCAAGTTGGTGGTAAGCTTGCGGCACGATACAGACGGGCTGTAGGTTTTGGCAAGAGGGGGGCACGAGATTGCGGGGGCTATGTGTGGGGGCTACATAGCGGGCTGCGTCTTTGGCTGCCTGCATTTCGGGAGTTACCTCGATGGCGGGATAGATAATAGGCGTTCGCTGCTGCGCCGATAGGGTGGCGATGCTCATTAGGAGCGCCGCCGAAAATGCAAGTAGTCGTTTCGTCATGATAAAAAATATATTTATTGAATATATGTTAGCTTAACGCATCAATTTAAGAAATTGTAACCACACCTATATGTAGAAAATGTGAAAAACTGACAAAGCTTGTTTTTTTTGTATCTTTGTGGGGTGGCACACCGCCCTAAAGACCCGATTGGCATAGCGATGCGGAGGGCTGCGAAGCAGTACCGAGCGCCTGCGGCGCGAAGGTATGAGCCGACAGGCGAACCCGTAGCGTAGCGCCGCCGCCTTCGGCGGCGGATGCCCCAACCCAAACAAAATACAAATACCGAAATATATATGTCCTCCCCTCTTACCCCTCCGCGTGAAGCCTTTATCGTAGAAGGCGGCGCTGTTTTAAGCGGCGAAATACAGCCGCAGGGCGCTAAAAATGAAGCCCTACAGGTCATCTGCGCCGTGCTGCTCACCAAAGAAAAGGTTACGATATCGAATATACCCGACATTAGAGATGTGCAACAATTGTTGCGCCTGCTCGAAGGCTTGGGTGTGCTGCTCGAAAAGGTCAGCCCCAATACCTATACTTTTGATGCCGCCAACGTCGATATAGACTATATTCGCACAGAAGAATACCGCCAACAGGCAGGTAAAATACGCGGCTCTGTCATGCTCTTGGGGCCTCTTTTGGCGCGCTTCGGCGTAGCGGTTTTGCCCAAATTGGGCGGCGATAAAATCGGCAGACGCAGACTGGATACACACCTGCTCGGCTTGCAACAGATGGGCGCAGAATTTCACTACGACCCGCAGACCTATAAGTACGACATCAAAGCGCCCAATTTGCAGGGGGCGTATATCCTAATGGAAGAAATTTCCGTTACAGGCACCGCCAACGTGCTCATGGCTGCCACCCGCGCCAAAGGCATCACGACCATTTACAATGCCGCCTGCGAGCCTTATGTGCAGCAACTTTGCAAGATGCTCAACAGCATGGGCGCACGCATCACGGGCATCGGCAGCAATCGGCTGGTGATAGAAGGCGTGGGCGAACTCTTCGGCACGGGGCATCGTTTGCTGCCTGATATGATAGAAATCGGCAGCTTTATAGGGCTTGCCGCTATGACCAAATCGGACATTACGATTAAAAACGCACGCGTCGACTCGCTCGGAAATATCCTGCCGACCTTCGCCCGTTTTGGGGTGCAAATGAACATCATCGGCGACGATATACACATACCCGCGCAGGAACATTACGAGATACAGAGCTTTCTCGACGGCTCGATAATGACGGTTTATGATTCCCCTTGGCCAGGTTTTACGCCCGACCTGATGAGCGTTTTGCTCGTAATGGCAACGCAGGCACGGGGCAGCGTGCTCATACACCAAAAGATGTTTGAAAGCAGGCTGTTTTTTGTCGACAAATTGATAGATATGGGCGCGCAAATCATACTTTGCGACCCGCATCGCGCCACCGTCATCGGGCTCAATCGCCAGTACCCCTTACGCGGTATCGAGATGACCTCGCCCGACATACGCGCGGGCGTAGCCCTGCTTATCGCCGCGCTTTCCGCCACAGGCAAAAGCACGATACACCAAATTTTGCAGATAGACAGAGGCTACGAACGCATCGACGAGCGCCTAAATGCGCTGGGCGCAAATATCCGCCGCGTACATTTGGGCTAATTTTTTTTGGCGTGCCCGCGCCCCAAAAAAGGGGGCGCGGTCGGGCTATTTGAGCCGTAGCATGCTACGGCTCTACATAT
>CAYXSA010000039.1:0-37584 GCA_964467315.1 uncultured Saprospiraceae bacterium
CGCAACTTTTTGCGGCGGGATACGAATTTTGCGTGAGGGATAGTAGGGGCGCTGTTGGGACAAGGCATGCCTTGTCCCTACAGCGCCCCGCATAGCCCGACCGCCTGCCCCTTTTTGGGCAGGCGGGCACGCCCAAAAAAACTAATGTTTGATGATTTGGCGCTGTTGCAATTTGTTGCCTAAGCGCACGGAGAGGATATACATGCCTGCGGGCAGGCTTTCGACTTGGAGGCTCGTGCGGTGAATGCCTGCCGAAACCCTGCCGAGCTGCTCGCTAAGTACGATGCGCCCCGAAAGGTCTATGAGTTGCAGGCTGACTTCGGCGCTTTCGTGCAGCGCAAATTGGGTGGTGAGCTGGCGGCTGACGGGGTTGGGATATGCGCCCAAGAGGACGGATTCCATGCCGTCGCTATTGACCTCGCTCGTGCCGATGCTGCGGTCGCGGGGCTCCAGCGGTGCAAGAATGGGGTAGCGGTTGGGGTTGGCGGTAGCGGGGGCGGCAGAGGAGCGGAGGAAGGTTTCGCCGTTGTTGCAGCGCCAAGAAGCAGCGTTGGAGGTCGTATACGTTTGCTGTGAGATGGTCGATACATTCACCCAGTCGCTTTGTGTGCGCTGTTTGTTTACATCCACAATCATATAGCCGTGCGAAGTGAGGTCGGCGTATTTTATATGCCCGTTGAGGTTTTGTATAATGCTTTGCGAAACGGGGAAGGGGAAATTTTGCGAAGTTACGCTGGTAACGACAAATTCCACGCCCGCAGAGCCAGCGCCAGAGGTAGAATTGTAGCCTGCCTGCGGCAGGTCATTTGCCCAAGAGGAATGTATATCGCCCGTGAGGACTACGAAATTAGTACGGTTGTACGTGAACAGCGTATCGTAGATTTTGCCGCGCTCGGCAGAGTAGCCGTCCCATTGGTCATCGAGGAAGGGGGCGTTAGCGATAGGAAAAGTGATGGGAAAAGTCGGCTGCGGGATATTGACGGGTGCCATCATAACCTGCTGCCCCAGCATCTGCCAGCGGCGGGGCGATGTGCGCAAATTGTTGGTGAGCCAAGCGAATTGTGTGCTGCCCAAGAGGGTGCGATTGGGGTCGGTATTGATGCCGTCTTGCTCCTCGCGTCCGTAGAGGCGGGTATCCATCATATAGAGGTCGAGCAGGTCGCCAAATTGGAATTTGCGGTGTATGCGTTCGGGGTCGGCGGGGTCGGGAATGCGTATGGGCATCCATTCGTGATAGGCTTGTATGCCTGCGGATTTGCGGGTGAGCCAGTCGCCTTCGGTAGCGGGGTCGTGGTTGCCTGCGCCGCCATTCCAAGCGTTGTTGGCGGTTTCGTGGTCGTCCCAAACGGTAATAAAGGGGTACTGCTGATGCAGGCGTATGAGGTCGTCGTCGAGTTTGTAATGTGAGTGGCGGGTGCGATAGTCGCTAAGGCTTAGGATTTCGGTAGCGGGCAGCAGGGTGCGCGCAGAGCCAAATTCGCCGTCGCCGTACTCGTAGATATAGTCGCCCAAGTGCAAGACCGCATCGATGTCGTTGCGGGTAGATATATGGTCGTAGGCATTGTAGAAGCCGCCCGCGTAGTTGGAGCAAGAAACGACGGCAAAGCGCAAGCTATCGCAGTCGCCCGTAGGCAGGGTGCGGGTGCGCCCGCGTATAGAAAGCTGCCCATGCGCCTCAAATTCGTAGTAATAAAAGGTATTCGCTTGCAAGCCTGTGGCATCGACTTTCACGGTATAATCACGGCTTGCGTCCGTTGTGAAAGTACCCGATTGCACGATATTGGTCATCGCGGTATCGGTGGCGATGCGCCAGTCGACGAGCACGGTCGCCGAATCGGAGGTGATGCGCGTCCAGAGCATGACGCGGTCTGTGAGCGGGTCGCCCGAAGCTACGCCATGATAAAAGGGAGCCATCAGGGCGCGAGCGCCTGCGCGATGCGTGTCGGTAGCGGCGGAGGCTGTGCGCAAAAAATCGGTGCTTTGTGCCTGCGTGCTGGCGAGGAGCGAAAGCGCAGCGAGGGAGCTAAGTAGTAGTTTTTTTATCATCGTGTTGAGTGGTAAGTAGTGAGGCTTGCGGAAGGTAAACGCGGCAAATTTACAAAAGAAAGGCGGCGATGCAAAACAATTTTTTAATATGCACGCGCCGCCTTTGCGGCGTGTGCGCCATATGCAGCGTGAGGGATAGTAGGGGCGAATCAACATTCGCCCATTGGGGCGAATCAACATTCGCCCATTGGGGCGAATCAACATTCGCCCTATTGGGCGATGGTGATGCGCCCTGCATAGCCCGACCGCCTGCCCCTTTTTGGGCAGGCGGGCACGCCCAAAGAGAAAAAACCTTTAGATTTTATGGTAGGTTGTCTGTGAAAAATTGCTAATTTCGCACTTTAACCCGTAGCACAACTGTATGCGTAAGCCGACCATATACGCCGCCGAGCGTCGACGAATACACTTTATAGAAATACCTTCCGAGCTGGGAGCAGGCACGCGCGGCGCATCGCTGGGTGTAAATGCCGTAAAAACGGCTGCCCTCGTAGCGGGCAGTAGCATCTTTGGGCAGCACCCGACCACAAGCGTAGCTGATGAAAATCATCGTTTGCACCTACCCAAAAACGAGGAAAGCCCCTTTTTACACGCCAAGCACATAGACGGCGTTTTGCGCACTTATGAGCATATCGTTTATACGATAAATCCACTTTTGCGTATGCAGGATTGTTTTCCGATAATCCTATCGGGCGACCATTCCTCTTCGGCGGCAGCGCTGGCGGCTTGGCGCATCAACTACCCGACGGCGCGCATCGGCGCGGTCTGGATAGATGCGCACGCCGACCTACACACGCCTTATACGACCCCTTCAGGCAATCTGCACGGTATGCCCCTCGCCGTTTGCTTGGGCATCGACAACCGCGACTGCCAGCGCAATACGCTCAACTCTACCACCAAACTCCATTGGCGCAAGCTCCAGCACTTGGGCAATATATACCCCAAATTGCGCCCTGAAGACTTGGCTTTCGTATCCCTGCGCTCTACCGAAAGGGAGGAAGACTATTTTATACAGCAACATAGCATACCCTGCTATCGCGTGCCCCAAATTCGCGTAGAGGGCGCAAAAAAGGTTGCCGAACGCATTTTGGAGCAGCTAAACGACTGCGACATGATTTATATTTCCTTCGACGTAGATAGTTTGGATTGTGAATTGGTTTCTCACGGCACAGGTACACCCGAAAAAGAGGGGCTCACTATAGAAGAAGCGCGCATTTTGCTCACCGCCTTAGCGGCAGACGCTCGCGCCTGCTGCGTCGAATTTACCGAAATCAATCCCGCCCTCGACGAAAAATGCAATCGCATGGCGGAGACTGCCTTCAACCTGCTTTCTTCCGTAGCCGCTACCGTGCAGCAGCGCCAATTTTCTTTAGCCGATACCGAATTATGAAAAAATATCTGTTCCTTCTGCTACTCCTTGCTCAAGCTTGCCGCCCCGAAAATCAGGCAAATCATAGCGCTATACCCGTCAACGGCGATGCAAAAAAGGACAGCGTAGTCGCCAAGCCTTTTTTCCGCTACGCGCCCAAAGACAATAGCTACAGCATACATTTTCCCAAGCAGCCGAAGGAGATAACGGAAAAGCGGGAAGTAGCCGACTTGGGCGAGCTGACCACACATTTGCAAGCCTACGAGGACAGAAGTACGCAGACCGCTTACCTGCTTAGTTACACGGATTACCCCGCTGCGGCGCTTGCCGAACTCATCAAAAACCGCCCCGACGCTATCGCCAATCTGCTGCAAGACACCAAAAATGGGCTTTTGCGCGATATGGGCGTAGCGCCCACCGCCGAAACGCCGATGCAACTACAGGAGCACGCGGGCTTGGATTTTTCGGCAAATAATGGCAGTTTGTACCTGCACTATCGGCTCTATTTTGTCGGCATTCGCCTCTATCAACTCTGCGTCATGCGCGCCGCCGCCCTCGATGAGCAGGCAGTTAGCGCATTTTTCGAGAGTTTTCAGCTTGCAGGCACGAAGTAGGCACTTTTTTTGCGCCCTGCTGCTGCACACGCTCCCACGCTTATCATTATGCAAACGCTTTGGCTTTTTTCTTTGTTGGCGACCTTGTTCGCGCTACCGCTTCGCGCACAACAAATGCAGGAAGTCCGCACGCATCAGGTCTTTGAGGTCGCAGGGACACAGCGCCTGCAAGTGCGCATCGACGACAGCCGCGCCCGCGTAAATCTGCGGGAAACCTATTCCAGCCTCATTGTCGTCGAAATCATCGTACAATCGCAGCAAAAAACACAGCGCGAACTACAGGAACTCGTGCGCTCGGAGTTCTTTCATTTGCAAAGCAGCGCCGATAAAGAGCAAAAAATTTTACTGCTTACGCCCTCGCTCCTACGCAAAAACGCGGCGACTTTCCCCGCCACCACGAGCGACCTGCAAATCATATACAATATCGCCGTGCCCGAATACGTCGCCTTCTAACGATGTTTTCGGGCTTTTTTTTCTTTTTTGGCGTGCCCGCCGCCATTGGCGGCGGTCGCGTGTTGCAGGGTTGCAGTACGGCGCATAAATGCGCCGCACCGCGCTACGCGCGCCCTTCCACCCGCTCACGCGAAGGAACTCCGAAGGCTACAGCCTATTTTGAGCGATTTACGCAAAAAAGATATTTTTTTGTTGACTATTCATTCTAAAAAGCTATTTTTCGGGCGATTTTCGTTTCCATTACCCATTATCTATTTTTTACTCATTTTTTCGTTTTATGCATTATCTAAAACACGCTTTGTTGCTGCTCGCGCTAACGCTGGGCATTTTTTCTTCTTCTGCATGGGCTTACGACCGCTTTGATACGCCCATCAATCCCCTCTTACCCGTAGAAACGGAATTTAGCCGCGAGCAACTTTCTACCTTGAGCCTGCGCGACATGGAAGCAAAGGCGGGGCGCAAATTCACGCTCAAAGAAAAAGCCGCCGTACACATTGCTAAGAAAAAAATCCAGCAAGAAAAAGGCACTGACGGCAAAACTTACAAGCAGCTGACTGCCTTTTTGCTTTGCTTTTTCGTAGGTATTATCGGCATACACCGCTTTTATCTGGGGCATATTGGTATTGGCATCGCACAGATACTGACTGCAGGCGGTTGTGGCATTTGGACGCTGATAGACTTCATTCGCATCATCACGCTCGACCTCAAAGCCAAAGACGGCAGCGAGATGGAGCCTTGGTCATAAATAATCTATGAATTTAATCAGCTTTATTTGGCTGCTGGCGCGCTTAGCCTTTTGGCTGGGCGTGCCTGTTTTTTTGCTGTCGCAGCCAGCCAATTATTTCGATGGGGGGCGGGCGGTTTGCCTGTCCGTTTTACTGTTTGATAGCCCTTGCCCTGCCTGCGGGCTTACGCGGGCTTGTATGCGCTTGATACATTTCGATTTCGAGGGGGCTTACTATTTCAATCGATTGGCTTTTATAGCTATGCCGATACTGGCTTATTTGTGGGTTCGTTGGTTTTTGGCAGATGCGCGGCGCTTTAGAAGCTTAGTTTTAAGATGATTTATCGACTTTTGCGCTGCTGCATTTCCATAATTTTTGCATAGCGCAAAAATACGCCAAAAGCCATCAAAACGCTGATTATCAAGCCTCTACGCCCGTCCAAAATTCCCCCCTTTAGCAGAAAATGCCGCCAAAATCGAAAAACAGGCTTAAAATATAGCTGCCATACGCCCACGCGCCGATGCTCAAAACCGCTCATATAGTCCTGCGCCGCCCAAGTCGCATAACGCTGTAGCTTATCCACAAAATGCTCCAAACTGCGATAGGTAAAATGCAGCATTTTGGCGCGTAAGCGGCTGATTTTCAGCCCTTTGCGCTCTATTTCTTCGTGTACGCGCTTTGGCTCGTAGCGGCAAACATCTCGGCGTATCAGCCGTATCACCGCATCCGTCTGCCAGCCGCTGTAACGCACCCGCCGACCCAAAAAATGGTTTTGCCGCCCAATCCAATAAGCATCAAAGCGCTCCAGTCGCTCCCTTTCGGCAAATAAATGCCCGATTTCTAAAATTAGCTCCGTCGTTGGGCGCTCGTCGGCATCGAAAATTAGCACCCAATCGCAGGCACACTGCGGTATCGCCCAATTTTTTTGCTCGGCGGGCGTATCGTACACGCGCTCCAATAGACGGACTCCCTCCGCCGCTGCCCATTCGCGCGTACCGTCCTCGCTAAACGAATCCACGACGACTATTTCCGCCGCAAAAGAGAGCAACGGCACTAATTCGCGCAGATTGTCCAGCTCATTCAGCGTTGGAATGAGAACGGAAAGGGGGAGTTTTTGCATGGGGTTAATCGGTTAATCCATCATCTTAGCGCAGTGCGAAAACTACGGGGCGTTTGTGCAGGCTGGGCGCTTGCTGCTCTTGCACGATTTTACGCCATTGCCTAACGCTACAGGTGCGGGTTTGTTCCGTAGGTGTGGTGAGGTCTATGCCTAAACTAATTTGCGTATCTGCCTGCAGATGCTGTAGCATATCCGCAAAAAGCTGCTCATTGCGATAAGGCGTTTCTATGAAAAGCTGCGTTTGCCGATTGCGTGTAGCCTGCTGCTCCAGCCACTGCAAGCGGCTGCGCCGCTCCTGCGTCGCTACGGGCAAATAACCCCAAAAGGCAAAACATTGCCCACCCAAGCCCGAAGCCATCAGCGTAAGCAGTATCGACGATGCACCGACCAGCGGCACTACGGTTAGCCCTCTTTCGTGCGCTACCCGCACCAACTCGCTGCCAGGGTCGGCGACTGCGGGGCAGCCCGCCTCCGACAACAAACCCATATCGAAACCCTCCACCAAAGCAGGACGCAGCAACTCCGTCCAATTTGCCGAAGATAGATTCTGCGCATTGAGCTCCGACATCTGCAATTCGGGCAAGGGAAAAGCCAATTGCTTCAAAAAATGCCGCGCCGTCTTCGCCCGCTCCGCCACAAAATGCCGCAAATGCCCAATACGCTCCGCAGCCCCCTGCGGCAATACTACATTCGGCAAAGTATCACCCAGCAAAGAAGGAATTAAAAATAAATTTGGCACAGTTACGAATGACCTCTAATAATGACGAAATTGCTGAAGAAGTAAAATACTTGCTACCACTGCCGCCGCAAGGCGGCATGATACCTATACACAAAGCACAATTACGACACAACCTACAGCCCCCCGCTTACGCGGATAACCTCGCCCGTGATATAACTCGATAGGTCGCTTGCCAAAAACACAATAGCATTGGCCACTTCTTCGGCTTTTCCGAAGCGGCGCAGGGAGATATTATCCAGCATTTTTTGCTGTACTTCCTCTGCAAGGGCTGCAGTCATATCGGTTTCCGTAAAACCAGGCGCTATGGCATTGCAGCGTATATTTCGGCTGCCCAGCTCCATCGCCAAAGATTTTGTTAGCCCGATAAGCCCCGCTTTCGAGGCGGAATAATTCGCCTGCCCTGCATTGCCAGAGATGCCGACAACGGAAGTGATATTGATGATAGAGCCTTTTTTGGCTTTCAGCATCGGGCGCGTGATGGCTTTGCAGTACAGAAAAGCGGACTTTAGATTATTATCCAAAACCTCATCCCATTGCGCTTCCGTCAGCCGCATGATGATATTATCGCGGGTGATGCCTGCGTTGTTTACGAGCACGTCGACGGTGCCAAAATCGCGCAAAATTTCCGCCATAACGCGTTGATTATCAGCATCGCTGGCAGCATCGGCACAGTAGGCGCGTACCTCCGATTCGGGCAATTCCGCTTTGATGCTGTCGATGAGTTCCTGCGCCGTTTGCGCCGAACTTTTATAGGTGAAAGCGATGCGTGCGCCTTCTTGTGCACAGCGTCGCACAGTTGCCGCACCGATACCGCGCGCGCCGCCTGTGATGAGTACAACTTTTTGAGTGAGGAGAGCCATAAGGGAGTTACGAGTTACGAATTACGAGTTACGAATTACGAGTTACGAATTATACACAAAGCACAATCGTAATTCGTAATTCGTCATTATTTGGGCGTGCCCGCCCTCCTTAAAAGGTCGGGCGGTCGGGCTATTCGGGGCGTTTCACCATCGCCCCTGAAGGGGCGAATGTTGATTCGCCCCTACTATCCCTCACGCGGCTGGCTGCCGCGCCAAAGGGGCGCGGCGCGCAGGCTAATGCCGTTTCTTTTCGACGAAGAGCGTAGACATAGAGCGGTGCTCATGTGCATTGCGTATAGCTTGGGCGAAGAGGCGGGCAGTGGGGACGACCTTTATTTTGGCGCAAGCTTTACGCAGGGGCAGCGAGTCGCTAACGACCAGTTCCGTAAGCGCCGAGTTTTCTATATTTTCGTAGGCTTTGCCCGATAGTACAGGGTGTGTACAGAAGGCGCGCACGCTCAAAGCGCCTTTTTCGATGAGGGCTTCGGCTGCTTTGCAGAGGGTGCCGCCTGTATCGATGAGGTCGTCTACGAGTATGACGTTGCGCCCTTGCACATCGCCGATGACGGTCATGGTTTCGATTTCGTTGGCGCGGCTGCGGTACTTATCGCAGATGACCAAATCCGTCTGAAAATGTTTGGCATAGGCGCGGGCGCGTTTGGTGCTGCCTACGTCGGGCGAGGCGAAAAGGGTGTTTTCTACCAAACCTTCCTTTTCCATGTAGGGCATAAAAATCGATTCGCTGCGTAGGTGGTCTACGGGAATATCGAAAAACCCTTGTATTTGGTCGGCGTGTAGGTCGAGCGTCATCACGCGGTCTATGCCTGCCGCTGTGAGCAAATTGGCAACTAACTTAGCGCTGATGGGTACGCGAGAGCGGTCTTTGCGGTCTTGGCGGGCATAACCGTAGAAGGGTATCACGGCTGTAATATGCTCCGCCGAAGCGCGGCGCGCAGCATCGGTGAGCAGGAGCAATTCCATCAAATTGTCAGATGGAGCGCCTGTGGATTGTATGAAAAAAACGAAAGCACCCCGCACGGATTCTTGCAAATTGACATTCATTTCACCGTCGCTGAACCGTTTTAGCACCAATTCCCCCAGCCCCTGCCCGTAGAAATCGGCTATTTCTTCTGCGAGGTAGCGCGAAGCCGAGCCAGAAAACAATTTGACATTTGTCGCCATGATATGAGTTACGAGTTACGAGCGGCGAAGCCACCCACGAAGTGAATTACGAATTACGATTACGCAGCAGCCGTGTGGTGAATTACGAATGTTGGTTTTTGCTTGAAAGCTAACTGATTTTGTGGGCTGCCCGCCGCAACTTTTTGCGGCGGGATAAAAAAGCGTGAGGGATAGCAGTGTAGGGGCGCGTAGGGGCAGACCAAGGTGTCTGCCCTTTACCGCGAACCGCAACGAATAGCCCGACCCCGCGACCTTTAAGCGCCGCGCCCCCTTTCAAGGGGGCGGCGCGGGGAGCGGGGGCACGCCCAAAAAAATCAGCCGTTATATAAGAAGCGCAGGGCTACAAATTGGGAGAAGAAACCGATAAAATAGCCGCCATAGAGGTCATTGGGGGCATGTGCGCCGAGTAAGCGCCGCGAAGTGCCGACCAAACCCGCCACCAAAATCGCCAGCGGGACGATGTGCAGGCTGCGCTCGTCATTGACGGAGACGGAAAGCACGGACATGAGTACCATCGCTATCATGCCGCCCATGCCGACGGCGTGCGCGCTGACTTTGGTAACCAAATTCATGACGAAAGCCCCAAAAAGCCCTATAGTGCTGCCTAAGACGTAGATTTTTACGTGTACGGGCAGGGATTGAATGTTGTTGACTTGCACGAAAGCGATGATATAACAGAGTCCGACGACGATATACGGCGCGGTGCGCTCTTCTCTATTCTCCAAACGTATGCTGCTAATCATGTTTAGCCCGCGCATCAGCGCGATGCCGATGAGTGGAAAGGCGACCATACTCAACAAAATGCGCAAAAATAAGCCCAAAGACTCGCCCGAAAGTACCCCCACCCAATTGGGTTTGCCGAATGCGTGCGGATTGACGTAGGCAAGCAGCACATACATATAGGCGAAAATGAAAATCGGGTGAAAAATGACCGAAATAAGGGTAGAAAAAAAGCGCAAAAGGGCGGAATTTTCTTCCCAAACGGGTAGGGTTTGGGTGGGATTGTCGGTATTTTGGTTCATGTTGTCGGTATTGTATTTTTTCGCCTTATACTTTCACCCAATTTCCTGCGTGGAGGAGGGCGAAGATGCGGATACTTTGGCTATTTTGGAGGCTGCCGACCAAGCATAAATCGCCGCCGCCGCTAAGGGCGAGCATTCTGAAGGCTTGGTGCGGGTCGCTGCTGTCGATGGGGAGAATTTGTCCCTGATTATCGCGCAAAAAAACCTTGCTTGCATCGTTTTGGGATAGCAAAATGCAGGCGGGGGAGAGGGTGCAAAGCCATTCCGAGAGGAAGGGATTGCGGGTATAGGCTTCCGTGTAAGCGGAAAGCATGGTTTCTATGTTTTCGTAGGGCTGTAGTTGCTCGATTTCGATGGGAGGCGGATTATTTACAAGCTGAAATTCGGGCAAAAGGGCGCGTTGTTTTACGGCGCTGGGGTAAAAATGGGCTTTACCTTGCAGTTGGCTGCCCCAGACGAAGAATTGTTCGTATCCACCCGACTGCGGAAACAGAAAATCCAGCAAAAAAGCCTGCCACGTTCGGCGCGGGCTACCTTTTTCGGGTAT
The DNA here is from genome assembly GCA_964467315.1 of uncultured Saprospiraceae bacterium. Taxonomy (GTDB): domain Bacteria; phylum Bacteroidota; class Bacteroidia; order Chitinophagales; family Saprospiraceae; genus JAAFIM01. The sequence goes on from CAYXSA010000039.1 coordinate 10,675, forward strand.
TTCGAGCAGCCATATTTTGCGATAATCTCGCCCCTCGATGTCGGTATCTTCTATGATAGCGACTACAGACCAGCGGGCGGTATGGGTAGTGCCTTCTGCGAGCACATCTTTTTTCATCACATTCACGCCTATGGCGCTTAGCAAATCGTCTTCCGTAACGATTTCTTCATTTTCAATGCTTTCGGCTGTGCCTGCTTCCATGAGCTGAGTCCAGAAATGCAGTTCGCCCAAGCGTTCGGCGTATAGGGGGAGCCAATCGCTGCTTTTTTGGAGTAGTTGGGCAGTTTCTTTGAGATAGTAGCCGATGCGGGGCATTTTTGCGTCCGTCATTTGTCGGGCGATGCGTTCCCAGAAAGCGGGCTGTAGGGCATCGAGGTTGGCAGCGCCTTGCTGTGCGGTATCGCTCAACCAAAGGCGGAGGGTATCCATGCCTGCTTGCATGGCATTTTGGCGTTTTTCTCTGCGAGCGGCTTTGCTTTTGTCGCTTTTGTCACGCTCTTTTTCTAAGGTTTCGCTGCTTTTTTCTTCCGCTGGGGCGGTTGGGGTAGGGGGGGGGAGATGTTTTTGCCGCCACTTTTCGACCCATTCGGGGTATTGGTTTCTTCGTACGAAGGCATCGGGCTGCGCGGCGTGCATAAAGAGCAAGCCCAACGCATGCTTGCAGGGCGGTTTGGCAAAGAGGGGGCAAGTGCAAGAGAAGGCAGGCAAGAGCAAATTTATTTGCGTCTTGTAGGGCGCAGTACCCGAACCCTTACACTCGCCCCAAAGATATTGCCCGTCTGTGCTGGGCTGCGTCCAAAGAGCAGGGCGAGCAGTATCGCGCCCGCGCTTTTCGGCGGCAGGATTAGCGGCGAGTTGGGCGATTTTTTCGGTTGTCCACATGGGGTTCTGCTTTGTGTCGTAGGTACGGCTCCGCTCGCCTTTGGCTCGCGTCGCTGGTATTATGCCGCCTGACGGCGGCAGTGGTAGCAAGTATTTTTAGCGTAGTTATACAGACGGCAGCTATTTACACAAACTTTAGATACTTGCTACCATTGCCGCGAGCGTAGCGAGCGGCATAGTACCAGCGCAGTACCAAGAACTAACTATGTATCGAGCGATTGGCTGTAGCGGCTAAGGCGGCTTCTTTGATGGCTTCCGTGAAGGTCGGGTGTCCGTGCGAGAAGCGGGCGATGTCTTCGGCGCTGGCGCGGAACTCCATAGCGGCTACGCCCTCCATGATAAGGTCAGCGGCGCGTGCACCGATGATATGCACACCCAAAACCTCGTCTGTGTCTTTGTGGGCGATGATTTTTACGAAGCCGTCCGTATCGGCGCTGGCGCGGGCGCGACCTAAGGCGCGGAACAAAAATTTACCCGTTTTGTAGGGTGTGCCTGCTGCCTTTATTTGCTCTTCCGTTTCGCCGACGCTGGCGATTTCGGGCCAAGTATAGACGATACCAGGTATGAGATTGTAATTGATATGTGGTTTGCCGCCTGCCATGTATTCGGCAACCAATACGCCTTCTTCTTCGGCTTTGTGGGCGAGCATCGCACCTTTCACCACGTCGCCGATGGCAAAAATGCCTTCTACATTGGTTTGCAGATGGCTGTCCGTTTTGATGCGTCCGCGCTCGTCTTTTTCAATGCCGACGTTCTCCAGACCCAAATCCGCCGTGTAAGCATAACGCCCGATAGCCACCAGACAATAGTCGGCGTTGAGCGTCAGCGGAGCTTGAGTTTTTAGGTTTTGCGCTGTGAGCGTTACCTGTGTGCCGTCGCTCGTTACGCTTTCGACCTTGTGCGAGAGGTGGAATTTGAATTTCAGCTCTTTGCGCAGAATTTTCTGCATTTCCTTGCCCAATTCCAAGTCCATACCGCCCAAAACCGCGTCGGAAAACTCTACAACCTGCACCTCTGCGCCCAAGCGCGCCCAGACGGAGCCAAGCTCCAAGCCGATAACGCCCGCGCCGATAACGAGGACGGATTTCGGTACTTCCGTCAAATTGAGGGCTTCGGTGGAGGTGATGATGCGTTTTTTATCGTAGTTGAAGGGGGCGGGGCAGATGGGTTTGGAGCCTGTGGCGATGATGACTTTTTTGGTCGAGAGCGTGTGTAGGACTTTCGACATATCGCTTTTATCGTGTACGGCGACGGTATTGCGGTCGATGAATTTGCCGTGTCCTGTGAAAACATCGATTTTATTGGTGTCCATCAGGTACTTTACCCCGCCGTTGGTTTGTTGGACGACCTCGTCTTTGCGCTTAATCATCTGCGCCATATCGACGCTCAGATTGCTGATATTGATGCCATGCGAGGCGAATTTTTTTTCGGCAGCGTGATAGTGTTCGGAGGAGTCCAAAAGGGCTTTGGAGGGGATACAGCCTACGTTTAGGCAGGTGCCGCCGAGTGCGTTGTAGCGCTCAATGATGGCGACTTTCATGCCGAGTTGGGCGCAGCGAATAGCGGCGACGTAGCCGCCAGGGCCAGAGCCTATAATGGTAACATCGTATTGCATGATATATTTTTTGTGGGGTAAATGGTCTTTGATGCGGCAAAGATAAGCCCTTTCGCAGGGGCTACAAAATTAAAACACGCTAATTTTTGGGTTTGTTTTTTTGGCGTGCCCGCGCCGCTAAAAAGGCGGCGCGGTCGGGCTATTTGAGCCGTAGCATGCTACGGCTCTACATATCCCTCACGCGGGCGGGCAGCCGCGCAAAGGGCGCGGCTGCGCGGGCTGTACACTGCCCTTGTATGCAATGTGCGCAAATGAGCCTTTGCATGCAAGGGCTCTACACAATGTGCGCAAATAAAATAATAAATACTGCGTGCCCGCTCCTTTGGCGGGCACGCGCCATATCCAGCCTGAGGGATAGTAGGGGCGAATCAACATTCGCCCCCAATGGGGCGATGGTGGTACGCCCCGCATAGCCCGACCCGCTGCCCTTTTGAGCCGCGTAGCGGCGGGGCAGCGGGGCAGGCCAAAAAAAAATGAATTGGCACAGGATTTCAAGGGCGCGAAATGGGCATTTTTGCCGTATTGTGTCTGTAAGTTTAGCTTAAAATTGTCTTTGCCAAGCTGGCTTAAAAAGCCTATATTTGCGGTGTAAAAAGGCATTTTGCGCATAAAAAGAAAAGCGCTACACATAATTGGCTGAAAAAAAGAATAACTTTGCGCCACTATTTAAAACGGACACGTATGAATTTACACATTACAAAAAAAATAATAATTACTACGCTGCTGCTGCTTTTCGCGGTGGCGGAGGTAGTGCGTGCGCAGACTACCGTTACGCGCAGGTGCGTAACGCCGTCGCCTGTGGCGAGTATTGAGAACAGCACTTTTTTGGTCGCACCTGCGATTAACTTCGTCAGCGTTACGGATATACCTGCGGGGCACGTCGTTGCGGATGTGCAAGTGGAAGTTGTTTGGTCGAAGACCTTAGGCACCTGCGGCGCGCCTGTGGCGGGCGCGGTGAATTTGGGCGAGGTGGGTTTTGCCTTGCAAGACCCCAGCGGGGTGCAGCGATATTTTGCGCCATCTACGAATTTGGCGGGCTTTTTTGGCACGACGGCATCGTTTACGGGCACGAGTCAAATTTTATCGCAGCGCAATTTTTTCCGCGACAACGGTTTGGCTTTGCCTGTGCTCACGCCTGCGCCTGGGGCTACTTACCGCTCCAACGGCTCGAATACTTTAGCGGGTTTTCGGGGTTTTTCGCCTTATGGCAACTGGCAGTTGGTCGCCATTGACGACAACGGCGGCGCGGGAGTGCTCTGTATTGAGGAGATTTGTATTACGCTCTACACTTGTCCTGGCAACTTAACGGCGGTCTGTGCGGCGGCAGTGAATTTGCCTATAGATGCTTCGGGCAATGCTACACCTACCTTTGGGCACTTGAACGCGGGTAGCGATACATCTTGTTTGCTGCAAAGTTTGACTTTCACGCCCAGCAATTTTACTTGTGCCGATAGAGGCAATACCTCCGTTGTAACGATGTCGATAACCGATATGCTCGGCAATTCGGCTTCTTGCCAAACGAATGTAACTATAGTAGACACGACTCCGCCGACGATAACTTGCAAAAACTACTTGGTGCGGCTCAACGCTGCGGGCAGTTTCACGATGAATGCCAATGATTCTATCATTGCATCAGATAACTGCGGGGTAACGAATTTGCGTTTTATTTTGCCGCCTTCTGTGGCGGAGGTGGGCAGCGTGAGTGTCAACTGTTCTCGCATCGGGGTCAATCCCTTGACGCTCGTAGCTTATGATGCTGCGGGCAATCGGCGTTTTTGCTCTGTTTCACTGACGGTGCGGGACTCTCTGCCGCCTGTGCCCGTCTGCCAAACAAACGTCAATGCGCATTTGAATGCTTTGGGGAGTGTAGTGGTGAATGGCAGCCAGCTGAATAATGGGAGTACCGACAACTGTACTATAGGTGCTTTGCTCAATTTCCAGATAAATGGCGGCACTTCGCAGACTTATACCTGCGCCAATTTGGGTGCAAATCCTGCGCGTTTGATAGTCGTAGACCAGCGCGGCAATAGGGACTCTTGCAATACGACAGTTACGGTTATCGATACCATGCCACCTGTGGCTTCCTGCCAAAATATAACGGCTTTTGTTTCTTCCAACGGTTCGGTAACGATACCCGCTACAGCCATCAACAACGCCAGCACGGATAATTGTACGGCTGCGGGTTCTTTAGCATTTTTGATAGATGGAGCAGCAACGCGGCAATTTACTTGCGCGCAGGTAGGCAGTACGCTGCCTGCGGTTTTGCGTGTTACCGATTTGCAGGGCAATTTTAGCACCTGTTCGGCAAACGTCAGCGTAGCAGACACGGTACGCCCAACGGCTTTATGTCAGAATGTAACGGCTTATGTCAATTCGGCGGGCACGGTAACTGTAGCGCCTTCTCAAGTAAATAATGCCAGCACGGATAATTGTACGGCTTCAGGGGCTTTGTCGCTGCTGCTCAACGGCTCGGCAACGGGGGTAACTTTTAGCTGTGCGAGTATTGGCGCTCCGCAGGCTGTAGTGCTTACGGTAACGGATGCACAGACAAATAGTGCCACTTGTACGAGCAATGTTACGGTATTGGATACGATTTCTCCCATTCCGCATTGCCGCAATACAATAACCGCATTTTTGACGGCTGCGGGCAACGTAACCGTAACGGCGGTATCTTTGGATAGTGCAAGCACGGATAATTGCGGCATTACAAATCGGCTTATCAATGGGGCAGCTTCGCAGATATATACTTGCGCGCAAGTGAATACGACGCAGGTAGCGACCTTGCGTGTACAAGATGCGGCGGGTCGTTTTGCAGAGTGCCCGACGAATGTGCTAATACGCGATATTGTGCGCCCTGTGGCGCGCTGCCGCGATAGAACTGTAGCCTTGAATGCTTCGGGTAATGCGACTATTTTCGCCTCCGATGTAGATAACTTAGTAACGCCGAGTTCCGATAACTGTACAACTTTGAGTAGTTTGCTCGTGAATGGGCAGCCTTCTGTAACCTTCACTTGCGCGAGCGTGGGCACCACGCCTGTCATTTTGCGCGCTACTGATGGCAGCGGCAATACAGATAGCTGCACGGCTCAGATAACCATACAAGATAATACGCCGCCGATACCTGTTTGTCAAAACGTTACCGTGTATTTGGGGGCAGCAGGCACGGGCACTGTATCGGCTTCGCAAATACGCGCTGCGGCAGCTTCTGACAACTGCGGCATCACCTCAGAGCAAATCAATGGCGGTCCGAATGTGCAGTACACTTGCGATAGTCTTTTCGCGGTGGTAGGCGCTCGCACTGCGGTATTGCGTTTGGGCGACTTAGCGGGCAATTTTGCTACCTGTACAGCCAGCATAACCGTATTGGATTCTTTGCCGCCTACAGCCAACTGCCGCAATATCACGGTGCAGCTGGGGGCGAATGGTCAGGCGGTAGTTTATCCGCATATCGGCGCAAATAGCATCAATCTCAATAGCGCGGACAACTGCGGTATCGCCAGTTATTTTATAAATACGGTGGATTCCGTTATTTATGATTGCACAAATTTGGGCAGCAATACAGCCGAACTACAGGTATTTGATGCGGCGGGCAATAGCCACACCTGCAACTCTACGGTTACGGTGCTCGACCAAATAGACCCAGTGGCGCGCTGTTTTACGACGGTAAATGCGTTCTTGTCAGCGGCGGGTGTCGTTACGGTTACGCCTTCGATGGTGGATAGTGCCAGCACAGATAACTGCGGCATTGTTACGCGAACTATCAATGGTCAGTCTTCGCTTACCTTTACTTGTGCGAGTATAGCTACGCCTACGGGGGTTGTGCTCAACGTAACAGATGCAAGTAGCCTTTCTAATGTATGTGTGTCTACTATAGTAGTGCGCGATACGATACGCCCTACGGCTGTTTGTAATCCAGTGGTGAATGCGTTTTTAAGCTCTACGGGTTCGGTTACGGTTAGTTCTGCGCAGGTGAATGCGGGCAGTTCGGACAACTGTACGAGTTTGACTTTTACGCTGAATAGTGCAACGAATGTTTCTTACAACTGTACGAACATAGGCAACAATAACGTAACGCTTCGGGCTACAGATGGTAGTGGGAATACAGCGTCTTGTGCTTCTGTTGTGAATGTACAAGATACGGTATCGCCCGTAGCTCGCTGTTTTACAAGCCGAGTGCTGCCGCTTTCGGCAGTGGCTATAAACGGGGATACGACGATAACGCCGATGTTTGTGGATAGCGCCAGCACGGATAACTGTAGTATTTTCGACAGACAAATCAATGGACAGCCTTCGCTTACTTTCAATTGCGGTTCTACCAGCCCGCAAATCGTAACGCTTCGGGTGGCAGACGCTACAGGCGGCAACCAGATTTGCCAAACGACTATAACCATAGTAGATGACACGCGCCCTGTGGCACGCTGCCAAAATATCACGATAACTATCCCAACAACGGGAGGCAATGCAACGATTACGCCTGCGAGCATCGACAACAGCAGCACGGATAATTGTTCTATAGTGAATAGGACTGTATCACAATCAAGTTTCGACTGCAATGCTTTAGGGGCTAACAATGTACGCTTGCGCGTATTTGATGCGGCGGGCAATGTGGATTCATGTACGGCTGTAGTTACGGTTCGGGATATTACTGCGCCTGTGGCTCGCTGTCGTGGGGTAGTGCCTGCCTTTTTAGATGCTACGGGTATCGTTACAGTGAACGCCTCGCAGGTCGATAGCCTTAGCACGGATAACTGTAGCATTACGACGCGTACCATCAACGGTAGCGTAAGCCAAAACTACTCTTGCTCAAATATCACAGCGACCAATAATGTAACGCTGGTGGTGACTGACCCCAGCGGAAATACGGCTTCTTGTGCTTCTATCATTCAGGTACGCGATACGGTACGCCCTACGCTTACTTGCAATAACGTAAACCGCGTTTTAGATGCTGCAGGCACACTCACGGTTACAGCGGGAGAGTTGGGTACGGCAACAGATAACTGTAATACGGTTACGCTGCTTGTGAATGGTAATCCGTCTGTAAACTTTACTTGCGCCAATCGTGGCAATAATACGGTTACTATTAGAGCGACTGATGCCAATGGCAATAGCGTAACCTGCTCTTCGGTAGTGGCTGTTTTCGATACGACGCGCCCAAGCGCATTGTGCAATAGCCCGACCGTATTTTTGAACAATACGGGGATATTTGTACTAACGCCTGCGCTCATTGATAATGGCAGTTTTGATAACTGCGGGGTGCTATCTGTAGCGCTTTCGCGCGATACGCTGCGTTGTGCAGACGTGGGAACATTTGCCGTTACAATGACAGTAACGGACAGCAGCACGCTTACGAATACCTGTATATCGACTGTTACGGTTGTGGATAGTATCCGCCCTGTGGTTATCTGCCGAAATGATACGGCATTCTTAGATGCTACAGGAAGCGCTACCGTATTCCCTGCCGATATAGACGGCGGAAGTGGCGATGCTTGCGGTATCAATACGCGCACCATCAACGGTAAACCGTTTGAAACCTATGGTTGCCCCAATTTAGGACTTCGCAACGTCGTACTTGCTGTAACAGACAACAACGGCAATATAGACTCTTGTGCTACGACGGTTTTGGTGCGGGATACGATAAGACCGACCATTAGCTGCCAGCCGCTTACGGTGCAGTTGGATGCCTTAGGCTCGGTAACGGTCTCAGCTACCTCGCTTGCTACGGCTGCCGACAACTGCAATACCGTAACGCTCACTATCAATAGTTTGGCGACCCGCGTATTTACTTGCGCCAATCGCGGCAATAATACAGTAACAGTAGTCGCTACCGATGGCAGTGGCAATACGACCTCTTGCCCCTCTGTAGTAACAGTACAAGACGTAAATGCGCCTGTGGCATTGTGCCGACCAGGGCAAACCATATACCTCAATTCTTTAGGCACTGCCACAGTACCTGTTGCGCTTATAGATAATGGCAGCAATGATGCTTGCGGCATTATGACGCGTACCGTTAGCCCTGCTACCGTAACCTGTGCAAGCATTCCATCGGCGGTCATTACGCTGACCGTTACGGACTCGGCAGGTTTAACAGCCTCTTGCCAAGTATCTGTGGATATATTAGATACGGTGCCGCCCACGATGTTGTGCCGCCCAGATACAGTATTTCTCGATGCTTTTGGCAGCGCAAGTGCGATACCAAGCGATGTAGATGGGGGCACTGTTGATGCTTGCGGTCTAAACTCACTACTCATAAATGGCACTTCCAATATCTTCTACACTTGCACCGATTTGGGTCTGCAAAACGTAACTCTTACAGGCAGCGACATTTATGCAAACACGGCTTCTTGTCCCAGCACAATTTTGGTGCGTGATACGATACGCCCTGCGCCGCAGTGCTTTGCCAATGTGCAAGTATTCGTAAATGCAGCAGGAACGATTGCCGTGAATGCCTCCGTATTGGATAGTGCCAGCACTGATAACTGTAGTATTAACACAGCAGGTTATCTCTTTGCGGGTAGCCCCAATACAGCTATCCGCACATTCACCTGCTCCAGCATTACTGCCAATCCGCATTCTGTAACGCTTATCGTGGCTGATGGTAGCGGCAATACTGCAAGTTGCCCCAGCACTATCACCGTGCGCGACACGATACGCCCAACAGCCAACTGCCGCCCTACGCCACTTTCCGTAAATCTTAACTCAACGACAGGCTTAGTTACGGTTACAGCTGCTTCTATCAATAATCTAAGCGCAGATAACTGTACTATTCAATCCTTGCTTATCAACGGACAGCCTAATTTTACCTATAACTGTACACATATCGGCGCAAATGCTGCTACGCTTATGGTTGTAGATAATAGTGGCAACTCCTCGACTTGTACAGCGACAGTTACTGTCAATGATGTTACCTCACCTATAGCGCGCTGCCAAAATATCACGGTACACCTCAGCAGCGTAACCAGCGCAGGCAGCGTTACCTTCGCCGCACGCGCCTTAGACAATATCGCTAACCTTAGCTCCGATAACTGCTCAATAGTAAGCTGGCAGGTCGCGGGACAGGATAGCGTTACCTTTGACTGTAGCCAAACAGGCAACCGCACCGTATCGCTTGTAGTACGTGACTCCACAGGCAACCCATCAAGCTGTACGGCTATTGTTACGGTACGCGACACAGTACGCCCCATTGCGATTTGTCCCATCGCGCCTGTGCCCGCTTATCTCAATGCCTCTGGTAATATCACCGTAACGGCGGCGATGATAGACGCAGGCAGCACAGATAACTGTAGCATCGCTACGCGGTTTATCAATGGCGCAACGTCCCGCAACTTCCTTTGTAATAATCGAGGTCTCAACCCCGTAACGCTTACCGTAAGCGACCCATCGGGCAATACTGCAACCTGCCCCGCAGTCGTGGAAGTCATAGACAGCACACCGCCAGCCATACAATGCCAAAATCTTACGCGCAACCTCAATAGCTCCATACCTGCCTTTACTATAGTTACTGCCAACCAAATCAACAACGGCACGATAGACAACTGCGGCACGATAAACCTGCTCATCAACGGACAAGCGCAAGATACCTTTGACTGTACCAATACAGGACCCAACACTGTCGTACTGACTGCCACCGATGTAGCAGGCAATATCTCTACTTGTAATGCAATACTTACCATCGTAGATAATACAACCCCACAGATTAACTGCCAGCCCCAAACCGTCTATCTTGATGTCAATGGACAGGCTACAGTAAATGTACAAAACAATCAGTTTATACCTGTAGTGGCTACAGGCAATGATGGTTGCGGTATCATCAACTGGACTATCAACGGGCAAAGTTCTGCTACCTACACTTGCGATAGCTTAGGGGCACCACGAAGCGCACGCATTGTAGCTTCTGACCCCTCTGGCAACTCTGCTACCTGCCAGTCAATCATCACCGTGATTGATACAGTTCGCCCCGTCGCACGCTGCCAAAATATGACCTTGCAGCTCAATGCCGCAGGTACAGGCACTGTACTACCCGCACAGATAGATAACTTCAGCGATGACAACTGTGCGCTAACCACTTATCTCATCAATGGGCAGCCTTCACAGTCTTATACCTGCGCCGATGTAGGGCAGCGCACTGCTATACTCACCGTGCGCGATGCAGCCAATAACCAAGATACTTGTACGGCTACCATTACAGTGGAAGACAATGTATCTCCAGTTGCCAATTGCCGTACCCCCTTTGCTGTAAATCTTGATGCCAATGGCGTAGCCACTGTACTCGCAAGCACAGTCAATAGTGCTGTTACTCCAAGTACAGACGCTTGCCAACCGCTGACCTTCCTGATAAACAACCTACCAAGCATTACTTTCAACTGTAGCAACGTCGGACCTAATCCAGTTTTGCTCACTGTACAAGATGCCAACGGCAATGAATCACAATGCCCTACAACTATCACCGTTGTAGATAATACACCGCCCACTGCGCTCTGCCGTGATACGGTGCGCGCTTATCTCGATAATGCAGGCAACGTAACCGTAACTGCCGAAGAGCTTGATAATAACTCTTTCGATAACTGCGGTATAGCGAATGTGCGTATCAACAACTTCTCTACCACACAGGTAACCTATACCTGCGCCAATGTCGGCAATAATGCCGCCACGCTCTTGGTTACGGGCAATTACGGCAATACCGCCTCTTGTCCCTCCATTGTGCGCATTATCGACACCATACCGCCTGCCGCTGTTTGCACTGGGACTACAGTGGACGTAACTAATTCGGGCTTTGCGCTCGTTACGCCTGCGATGCTTGACCCCGTTAGCTCCTCCAATGATGCTTGCGGTATTCTCTCTCGCAGCGTCTCGCGTGATACCGTATTCTGCGGCGATGCGGGTATAGTTTCCATTACGCTCACCGTTACCGACAACAACAACAATAGCAGCAGCTGCGCCGCCGATGTAACCGTTATCTTGCAAAATCCTGTAGCAACGACCAACGCATTACATTGTTCTGGTGATACCATTTACCTGAATTCTACCCCGCCCGCCAACGGCAATACTTACAACTTCCAATGGCAGGGGCCCAACGGATTTAGTGCAACGACGCAAAATACCTTCATCACTCCTGCTACAGATGCAGACGAAGGCGACTACATCATTACCATCTTGCCACAAGGCGGCGGCTGTACCTCTTCCGATACGCTTAGCATTGATGTCAATACCGTGCCTATCCCTGTCGTGTTTGCCGATACGCCCGCTTGCGTGGGTAGCCCCATCGACCTCGTGATAAGCAATACCGCCGATTATAGCGGCTTTACAGCCCTCTCTTATGCTTGGTCGCAAAACGGCAGCAGCACAGGCGGCAACAATGACACTATCCAATTGCTCTCCGCTGCACTTACAGACGCAGGCAACTACGTCGTTACGGTTACAGCAGATGGCTGCTCGGTAGAAAGCAGCGTATTTGTGGTAGATGTCTACACACCACCCACCGCACCGCAACCGCTCGCTACCGCACCTTGCGAGGGGCAAACGCTCACGCTTACCGCCAATGCGCCCGACCTTACGCGGACATATTCCTACAACTGGTCAGGCCCCAATAGCTTTAGCGCCTTCACCGATACCACCACACTCAGCAACGCCCAGCAAACAAACGCAGGCACTTATACGGTAATTATCACCGATAACTTTGGCTGTACCGCTACAGCCGATGTCGCCGTAGTCATCGCGCCTACGCCAGAAGCACCCGAAATGGTGCATAATCTGCCCCTTTGTACCGATGACCTGCTCGAAATCGTCGACACCAATACATATGCCATCACGCCCCAAGCCTACGCTTGGACACTGCCCGACAACTCTACGACCAGCACCACCGTCCCCCAACTCGTCCTATCCGATGCCCTTGCGGGTGTCTATAGTATGATTGTCAATATGAACGGCTGTTTCTCTGCTCCTGGCGCTATCAGCGTACAATACGAGCCGACTCCGCTCGGCGTATCCGATGCGATAAGCCTGCCCTTTAGAGATTCGGTGCTGAATGTAAATGTCGCCGCCAACGATAGCACGACCAGCACTTACACGATTGCGATACTTACGCCGCCCAATCGCGGTACGGCAAGCATCAATGCAGACGGTACGCTCAATTTCACCGCAGGCTTTAGCAGCTTCGGCAGAGATACGCTGACGTACATTATCTGCAATGCCGATTGCCCCAATCAATGCGATACGGCTCAAGTATTCATAGAAATTACTGCCGACTTTGAATGCTTTATCCCCGATGCTATCTCGCCCAATGGCGACGACCTGAACGACATCTGGAATATACGCTGCTTGCACGAATACCCCAACCGCGAAGTGATTGTTTTCTCTCGCTGGGGCAACCGCGTCTATGAAGGCGACGGCACAGACTTCGACGGCAAATTCAAAGGGCAAGACCTACCCGACGGCTCGTATTTCTACATCATCAAACTCAATAGCACGCAGTTTGTACCCGTCGATGAGTTTAAGGGCTATCTGATAATTCACCGTTAGTTTTTTTTGGCGTGCCCGCCGCCCGTAGGGGCAGACACATGGGTCTGCCCCTGCGCTGCAAAAGGCAGCGCGGCGCGGCGGTCGGGCTATTCGGGGCGTTTCACCATCGCCCCATTTGGGGCGAATGTTGATTCGCCCCTACTATCCCTCACGCAAGGTATACAGGCTCTAATGCCTTCGATGTATCTCCTCTCGAAGAGGTAAAGCCTTCGTTTACAGAAAAATGCCCGCTGCGCCCCTTTGGCGCAGCGGGTTTTTTATTGCGGGAGGGATAGTAGGGGCAGACCGATGTGTCTGCCCAAAAGGGCAGCACAGGGCTGCCCCGAATAGCCCGACGGCGCGACCCGTAGAGCCGTAGCATGCTACGGCTCTCGCCCGCCTTTGCGGGCGAGGGAGCGCCGACCCGCCAAAAAAAGTGAAAAGTGAAAAGTGAAAAGTGAAAAGTGAAAAGTGAAAAGTGATTTTTGTATATATACTTGGTTATCAATGGCTTATGTGCAAAACTCGTAACTCGTAACTCGTCATTCGTAACTATCGGCGTAGGGCTTGCGCCTCTCTTCTTAGTGCATTGTCGATGTTTTCGGGCTGGGCAAAATGATAATTGCCCCCGCCCTCGCGGCTTAGTTTTTGCAAATTTTCGCGTTTTTCGCTGTACTCTTTTTCTGAAAAATAAAAGACGCTTAGGCGTATATTGCGGCGTGTGGCTTGTCGCATTTGTCGGCGCGTTTTGCTGGAAAGCTTGCAAACATCATCGGTAGCGATTAAAATTCGGTTGTTGCCATTGGGTATAAAATAACGCTGCGCGTTTTCGTAGGCGAGGCTTAGACCCGCGTCGGCGTTGGTGGTCGTGCTGGTTTCGAGCAGGCTAATGTGCTGCAAAATCTCGTCTTTATACCGCGCAGAGGTGGGCGGCACAATTAAACGCGCCTCTTTGGCGTAGGCGATGACGGTAATATGGTCTTCTTCGCGCATGAGCTCCATGAGTGCGGCGATGGCGGATTTCATCGCGGGCAGCTTCGAGGGGTGGTTCATGGAGAGCGAAAAATCGAGCACAAAAATCAGATTGTTGGTGGCAAAACCCTCCAAACTTGGGTCGCCGACCTGCGGATTGGCGCGTTTGATGCTGTCCTGCCTTAGGCTATCGCGCAAATTGCTATCGAGGCGCATGCTGTCGAGGCGGTGCTGCTCCAATCTACGCACAAATTCATCGACATCGGTGCTGCCCTTTTGGCGAAAGCGCAAGGAGTCGTAAGCGGGTATATTGGGGTAGGCGGGCGAGAAAAATAGGGGCATTTCGGGCGCGTATAGGTAGTACTCGCCAGAGCGGTCTATCATGCGATTGAGTAAGACCACCAAGCCATCGCCGTAGCGATTGAAGCGGGCAAAAAGCTCGAAATTATAGAAAAAATACTCCGCAGGCAGGGGGCGATTTTCGTACTTTTTTGCGCCTTGATTGAGGTATTCCAGCCCAATAAATAAAAAGTCTTGTCCTCTTTTGGTAAAAACATCGTACTGCTTATGTGGGCAAAAAAGGGAGCTATCCACGCGGGGCAACTCGCTCAAATATAGGCTGCGTCGGTCTTGTAGCTCGGCGAGTATCTCGCTCATTTTTTGACAGTCAGCGCGCAGGGTCTTGGAAAGGTTGCCCGAACGAATGGTTTTATTGATGCTTTGGGCAGCAGCGACGAGGGCGGACATACGGCTCAAAGTCTGCGCATTTTTGGCGCTGATATTCGTGCGCTCGTACATTGCCGAGAGTTCGGCGCAGGCATAATGTATTTTTTCTTGAAGGGTAAAAAGGTCGTAATACATGACTTCGACCTCTGCCAGCAGGGTATAAGCACGCGATAGGCGCGCATCGTCCGACTCGTATTCCTTGCGCTGCACATACAAATACAGGGCGCGTCGACGGTTTTCCAATTGCCGCAAAAGCTCGCTACGCTTGTCGGAGAGGCTCAAAATTTCCTTCCTTTGGGCAGCGGGCAGCTGTATATTATCGTCTAAAATATGCTGATAAAGCTGCGGGAGGGGCTGCACAATCAAGTCCTCTATCTCCGTGTAGGGTACAAAGGCGCTATGGGGCAGGCTTGGTAGGGGGCGGGCGCTTGCATCGGCTTCGAGATAGGCGTTGAATTGCTCGTTGAAGTGCACGAACTCGTATTGCAGGAAGTTGAAAACGTGCGCCGTTTCGTTGCCCTGCACGATATAATTGTTCAGCGCACGCTGAATAGGGCGCGTCATCTTGCCGATGGGCTGCGCCGTGAGTAGCCGCAAAGGAAAAAACGCGCCACTCCAGCACAAAAGCCAAAGCAGCCATTTATTATAGCGCAGCACGCTGCTGTTCATCGTATGTGGTAAGAAAAAAGCAAGGGAAAAGGGCAAGCAGATGTTAGTAGCAAGCAGATTTTTTCATTTTTTTTGGCGAGCCGCTGCGGCGCGAAGCGCCTTGCGTCGGGCTACTGCGGGTTCGCTATTCGCTCATACCTGCGCGCCTGTGGCGCACAGGTACGGCGCTATGCGCCGCCCTTCGTATCCCTCTCGCGGCAATCGGCAGAGCTAAATTTTAGCATTGCGCTATAGCCCAAGCACGAGAGGCGAGTTGCTCCGTGGCGTTTTCGATATAATACGCGCCTGCCGCTGGGTCAAGCACCGCAAAAAGATAACTCTCGTTCTGCAAAACATGGTACACATTTCTTGCCAAACGCCGCGCCGTAGGTTCGTCGATGCTTTCCCAGCCAATCGCTGGGGTGATTTGCAATGCTTGCACTCCGCCTATAGATGCGCTCAAGGCTTGATTTGTGGCAGCAAGCAGCGAAAAAGTCGAAATTTTATGCAAATTGTCGCGGCTGCTGCTGCGCGCAAGTATCGGCAAAGCAGGCAAAAGCGTCGGCATATACTGCCCTGCTGCTTGCCAGCTCTCCGCCAAAGCCAGATACAGCCTGCGCAAAGCGCGTACACGCGCTATTTGTATCAGATAATGGTCGCCAATTTCTATCTCTACACGCATAGCATTTATAGCCTGCTCCCAGCTCCAGCCGCGAGAAAGCGTATACTGTAGCCAAGCTTGCATAGACTCTACTGCCTTCGCCAAAACGGCGGCTTCTGTGTCTTCGCTGCCTAAGCCGCAGCAAACCGTATACGCCGAATGAGCAGGAAATTCTTCCGCCCAAGCGAAGGCTTCCGCCACGCCGCCCCCTATCTTCAAATGCCCCGTGCAAGGGTAGCCCCGCAAAAAATCGCGCAATTTATCGCCGTCCGCCTCCCGTTCCAGCTCGAAACTAACGCGCAACATATCCAGCCAAACCCCTTCCAGCGCCAAAATCAAATCCGCCTGCTGCCAGTCGGCAGGCAAAACCAAAATCAATTCCGTTACGCCTTGAGCCAAAGCCGATTTTATTTGCGTATTTAGCGCTGCAGCATCACCCTCCAAGCGCCAAGCCTCCGATAAAAAGGGGACATACAGCGCGCCCGCAGTTAAGGAACTCGCAGCGCCCGTCTCACTCGCTCGGTACATAGGGCGCAGTTGCAAATCCGCATCTACCTGCCAATCTAAGCTCGAAGCGGAAACCCCACGCAAAACCCGCTCTACACTCCGCTGCCATTCGGCTGTATCGACTGCGGAAAACTCCGACCAAAAATCTTGCATAGCTTGATGGCTTATATACACTCTGACGATAAAATAAGCGCAAATATAGGTAACGCCTACATTTTAAGCCCCTTTGTGCCTACAAATAATTCTCTATAAGTAACTGCGCGAAATAAATTCACATTTCGAAAGCGCAGTTTCGGGCTTGAAAAGCAAGCGTAGCGCAGGTTTTCAAGCCCGAAACAAGCGAGAAATAAGGTGAATTTATTTTGCTTTCGTACTTAGCACAGAAAACAAGCAGAGTTTGCTTATTATTGCAACGAAGTTAGCCCCTTTATACCGACTATTTTTATGAAAGTTATCATTCCCGTCGCAGGCGCAGGTCTTCGACTCCGCCCGCATACCTATACTCAGCCCAAACCGCTCATACCCGTAGCAGGAAAGGCGATTTTAGCGACCATCATCGACCGACTCGTGCTCGAGCCGCAAATCGATACCATCGTACTCGTTATCGGTTACTTGGGCGATAAAATCCAAAGCTTCATACAGCAACAATATCCGCAGCTCAACATACAATTCGTCTATCAAGAAAATCGCTTGGGGCTGGGGCACGCCGTATGGACTGCCCGCCATGCCTTTCAAGACGATGAGGAAGTCCTTATCGTCTTGGGCGATATAATCTTCGACGGCAATCTAAGCAATATCATCACCGCGCCCATCTCTTGTCTGGGCGTAAAAAAGGTCGAAGACCCCCGTGAATTCGGCGTAGTCGAACTCCATGAAGACCAAAGCGTGCGCCGCTTAGTCGAAAAACCACGCATCCCCAAATCCAACCTCGCCTTAGTCGGTCTGTATAAAATCTGCCAGCCGCAGCAGCTCGTACACGCCATCGCACACCTCATAGAGCGAGATATTCGCACCCGCGACGAATACCAACTTACCGATGCGCTCATGTATATGCACGAGCAAGGCACGCCCTTTATGGTCGAACATTTTGATACTTGGTTCGACTGCGGACGCAAAGAAAACCTGCTCGAAACAAACGCCCTCCTGCTGCGCACGCGCCATTATCAGCAGCCCCAAGCCGATGGCGCGCACGCCAATAACATCATTATTCCGCCCGTGAGCATCGGCAAAGACTGCAAAATACAGCATTCCGTCATAGGCCCCAATGTCAGCATCGGCGATAATGCCACCCTCACGCGCGCGATTATCCGCAATTCCATCATCGGCAATTTCGCTACTTTGGAGGAAACCGTGCTCAATCGCTCCATCATCGGCAACGATACCACCATCAAAGGCAAGTCCCAAATCCTCAATATCGGCGACAACACGGAGATTGATTTTAATTAGCGCCCCGCCCCTTGCGCAAAATCATTTTCATAGATGCTGTAATATCTACACAAAAGGCTGTATATTTGCGTGTTTTGCAGCCAAGATTTATTTTTTTGGCGGGTCGGCGCGCGTCCGCCGCGCAAAGGACGCGGCGGGAGCCGTAGCATACTACGGCTCTACACGCGCGCCGTCGGGCTATCCGTTGCAGCGCCGCGAAGCCGCGATAAATCGCGGCTCTACACGGCGCTTCCACTGCTATCCCTCCCGCAATATCCTTAAAGCTTTTTGCTAAAAAATATATATATCCATCAATCAACCAGTTTCCAATATATGTCAGCAAGTGTAACAGGCATTCCCGTAGTGGATTTGTCGCAGTATCTACAGGGCGATGAGCAAGCCAAAGCCGCTTTTGTCGCCGCTTTAGGCAAAGCCTTCAAAGAAATCGGTTTCGTGGGCGTGGTCAATCACGGCATTCCCAAAGAGCTGGTAAATAAGTTCTATACCGAATCGCAGGCGTTTTTTGCGCTGCCCCGCGAAGCAAAAAAAGAATACGAAAAAGCCGAATACGCAGGTCAACGCGGCTATACTTCCTTCGGTAAAGAACACGCCAAACAAAGCAACGTAGGCGACTTGAAGGAGTTTTTTCAAATCGGGCAAATCGTACCCGCCGAGAGCGACCTCATCGGGCAGTATCCCGCCAATGTCAGCGTAAAGGAATGCCCCGAATTTTTGGCGACAGGCATAGAGCTGTATCGCCAATTCGAGAAATCGGGCGCAGCACTGCTGGAGGCGATTGCGATTTTCTTAGGACTGGAAAAAGACTATTTTGTGCAACACATCGTAGGCGGCAACAGCATTTTGCGCGCTATACACTACCCGCCCATCACGGACGAACCAAAATCGGCTATCCGCGCCGAAGAGCACGAGGACATCAATCTCATCACCTTGTTGGTAGGCGCTTCAGCCGATGGCTTGCAGGTGCGCCCCATCGGCGACGAGTGGGTCGACGTAAAAGCAGACCCCAATAGCCAAGCCATCGTTATCAATGTAGGCGATATGCTACAGCGCCTAACGAACAATTACCTCAAATCTACTACCCACCGCGTCGTAAATCCACCCCGCGAGCGTTGGCACGAACCCCGCTTGTCTATTCCTTTCTTCTTGCACCCACGCGGCGATATGCGCTTGGACTGCTTAGAAAGCTGCGTTAGCGAAAAGTACCCGATACAGTACGAGCCTTGCACAGCGGGCGAATACTTGGACGAGCGTTTGCGCGAAATCGGCTTGAAAAAATAGGCAGCAAATAGGAGGTAGTAAGCAATAGGATAGGGTAGGGGCGCTTAATTATCTTAAATAATCGTCTGCTAAATGGGCGATATTTGCGAAAGCGGCGTAAATTTGCGCCGCTTTTTTTCGTTGACGCAATGCTTTTTGTTGAACTCTCCCCAGCCCTCCCTTGCCGAGCAAGGGAGGGAGTAAACAAGCGAGAGGGATAGAAGCGGAACCACCGAAGGCGCTAACAAGTGCCGTAGGCACGCCGTGCTGCGCCGAAGGTGATGGAGCGCATAGCCCGACGCGAGCAGGGCGCAACGCGCCCCTGCGAAGCGGCTCGCCATCGAATTACGAATTACGAATATGGCAAGCGAAGCGAGTCCTCAATTAGAATTGTGCCTATTATCGAAATAAAAAGGCTCTTAATTCTTCGTTAAAAACTTGCGACTGTAGCGCGCCCTACGTTTTTGGCAAAGGGATTGCCTTAGCACATAAAACACGGATTAAAAACTCAATTTTCACTATATGTCCAAATTTTTCTCAGCGCTCTTAGTAGCGGCTTTATTTTTAGTTCCCTTTTCCGCTCAAGCGCAGGTGCGTGTGGCTTATGTCGATATCGAAAAAGTCTTGGCATCGAACCCCGATTATGAGCGCGCACAGAAAGAATTGGAGGAGCAAGCAGAGCTTTGGCGGCAAGAAATCGCCAAAGAATACGCCAAAATCGACCAAATGTACCGCGATTATCAGGCGCGGGAGGTGCTCCTAAGCGATGAAAGCAAAAAGCAAAAACAGGACGAAATCGTAGCGAAAGAGAAAGAAGTGCGCGATTTGCAGAAAAAACGTTTCGGTCCCGATGGCGAATTGTTTCAAAAGCGGCAAGCACTCGTAAAACCCATACAGGAAAAAGTCTATCAAGCCGTGAAAAAAGTCGCCGAAACCCGCAATTATGATTTCATCATCACTGCACCCGACGGCTCTACAGTGCTCTATGCCAAGCCCGATAAAGACCTCACGGAAGAGGTCATCAAAGCCATTAAATAACCATTTCTCACTGATTTAATTATGACGAATTTACTCCGCACGCTATTTGTCGCGCTGCTGCTCCTAACGAGTGCCGCCGCTACACAAGCCCAAAATCAAGTACTCGCCTACGTCGATATAGAAGCCGTCTTGCCGAATATGCCCGAATATAAGCGCGTAGAATCCGAGCTGACGAGCTACAAAAAGGTTTTGGAAAAACAACTCGAAGCCGAAGAAAAGAAAATGCAAGACTATTATACCAGCGTGATGAAACAGGCGCAAGAAGGCATACTTTCGCCCCAGCAGCAAAAAGATGCGGAAACGAAATTGCAAAAAATGCAGGAGGATTTGCAGAAGAAAGCCTTAGATGCAGAAAAACAACTCGTGCAAAAGGAAGCCGCTTTGAGCAAACCGCTCTACGATAAATTCAACGCTGCCATCAAAAGCGTAGCACAGGCAAATGGCTACACTTATATTTTCGACAAAAAATTTATGCTCTATTCCGACGGTGGCATCGACGCTACAGCGAAACTCAAATCGCAGTTGGGCATACCGTAGGGGCTTGTGCTGTGTGTCGTAGGTACAGGCTCGCTTGCGCTCGCTGGCATCAGGTGCGTAGGCTGCGCTGTGCTTGCCTTACGCAAATTATATTTTTAGAACCTTATTTTTGCAAATTTTTCCCAAAGAATATACAATGTCTAATCTCCGCCCCTTGCGCCTCATCGCGGCGCTGCTCTTCTGTTTTGCGCTCTATGCCGCTGCGCCGTCTGTGCAGGCTCAAAATATCGCTTATGTCGATATGGAGCAAATTATCGAAAATATGCCCGACTACAAGCGCGTGAAATCCGAGCTGGAGTCTTATCAAAAGGTTTTGGAGAAACAACTCCAAGCCGAAGAAAAGAAAATGCAGGACTATTATGCCAGCGTCATGCAGCAAGTTCAAGCGGGAACAATGACACCCGTACAGCAAAAGGACGCTGAAGCGAAACTCATGAAAATGCAGGAAGACCTGCAAAAGAAAGCCTTAGACGCTGAAAAGCAGCTCCAAACCAAAGAGGCAGCCCTTAGCAAGCCTTTGTACGACAAACTCAATGCCGCTATCAAAACTGTAGCGCAGGCAAACAAATACGCTTATATCGTCGACAAAAAGCTCTTGCTTTACTCTGATGGCGGCATTGATGCTACGAGCAAACTCAAAGTACAGTTGGGTATACCGTAGGGAGTTGAGCATGATGTCGTAGGTATAGGCTCGCTTACGCTCGCTGGTATTAGGTATCTGCGGGTTTTGCGTTAAACTTAAGCGTTGGGGACGCTGCCCCAACGCTATTTATTCGATACTTGGGCGGGGGGCGCAGCCCCCACCCAAGTAAAGCGCCGCAAGCCCCAGAGGACGAAAAATTCCTACAAAAGAAGCGTGGCGGGGCAGCGCCCCCAACGCTGACAAAAATCGCTTAAGTTTAACGGACTCCGCCCCGCGCCTCCTTTGGGCGCGGGGATTTTTTTTGCCTGAGGGATAGTAGGGGCGTATCAATATACGCCCCGAATAGCCCGACCCTGCGACCTTTAAGCCGCGTAGCGGCGGGGAGCAGGGGCAGGCCCAAATAAACAAAACTCGAATAAATAGTTAATTTTGGGTAAAGTTCGCTATTTTTGCGCCGCACAAGGCACAAAATCCAAATGAAACAATCAAAATGGTTTGTCATTGTCAACCCCATATCGGGTAGCGGCAAGGGCAAAAAACATTGGGCGAATATAGAGCAACTGCTGCGCAGCACGGGCATAGATTTCGAGTCGGCTTTTTCGGAGCGGCGCGCGCATTGCATAGAATTGGCGACGCAGGCAGTAGCGGCGGGCTATCGGCACCTCATCGGCGTAGGCGGCGATGGTACGGCAAACGAAATCATCAACGGCATTTTCGCGCAGACGGATGTACCAACGGCGGAAATAACCTTCGCGCTCATACCTGTGGGCACGGGCAACGACTGGGTGCGCACGCACAATATACCGAACCACTACAAAAAAGCGATACTGCTGATTGGTGCGGGCAAAACGACGCGGCAGGACATCGGTTTGGCGCAGTACACGGATATAGAAACAGGGGAAAGCAAGCAGCGGCATTTTCTCAACGTGGCGGGTATGGGCTACGATGCCTATGTTACCCGAGCTTCGATGAAGCGCAGCCGTTGGCTCACGGATAAGTTATTTTATTTGTATCTGATTTTGAGCTGTACGCTTAGTTATAAGACCAAGCGCGCGCGGGTAAGCTTCAACGGGCAGACGGTAGAGGAGGATTGGTATTCGATGGCGATGGGCATTTGCAAGTACAATGGCGGCGGGGCGCAGTTTGTGCCGCACGCTGTGCCCGATGATGGGCTGCTGGCGCTGACGCTGATAAAAAAGGTATCGGCTTGGGAGGTGGTGAAAAATTCGCGCCACTTTTACAATGGTCGCATCGCCGAAAATTCGAAGGTAAGCACCTTTCAGACGGATAGCATTTTGATAGAGTCGGTAGAAGGGGCGGAGCCTACTTGGGTGGAGGTCGACGGCGAGTTTTTGGGGCAAACGCCCGTGAGTTTGTCGATTTTTCCGCAGGCTTTGCAGATTATTGTTCCGTAGCAGACGGGGCTATATGCGTAATCGTCGCCATCAGCTCCCGAAAATCGAGGGCGGGGGCAAAAAGTCTATCGTTGTAGGCGGTGGCGCTAAATTTTAGCTGTTTCAGCTTTTCGTTGTCCATACAAAGGCAAATCATCACGTTACCGAAGTACTGCGGGGCGGGTTTGCCTGTATTTTCAAAACTGCGGGGCGGTTTGAGATAATAGCGATGATTGGTATGTATGCGCCCTGCTCGGCGAACGCTGCGTACGTCGGCGAGTTGCTGCCAGTAGCCTAAGCGGCGCAGGCATTCTTTGAGATAGTCGAAAAAATGCTGGAAATCTTCGCTATCCCAGCGTTGGGCATTGTACTGTATTACGAAGCCATCAATGGAGGTGATAGCGATAAAATCTAAATCTTTATCGCTGTTTTTGCCTTTTTGCAGATACTTATCGTACTCTTCGCCCAGCCAGCGCAGCATACCGCGTGCGCGCTCGCTTTTCTGCCATTCGGCAAAAGCGGCTTGCTCTTGTTTGGAGCGCTGTAGTACCTCGTGCAAAAGGAGTTCTTCCTCTTCGTCGTCTGCTGCGCCTTTTGGAGCGCTTTCCTCGACGGGCGGCGTGCTGAAAAGCTGTCGAAGCCGTTGCCAAAATTTGAGCGACATGATGGGAGTTGCGAGTTACGAGTTACGAATTACGATTGCGCATAGAGATAGTTGTTATACGCTTGGTCTGCGTTAAGACAGATAAATAGAGTGTTTTGTTCATTTTTCGCCTTCGCCTTTTCTTTTTTTGATGCTCTGCGAATTGCGGCGAGCTTCTCGCCTGAACTTCCAGTACTTAATCCGACCTAACAAGGGCTTTCTTAGGTATAATTGGCTCAATTCGCGCATTTCGGAAGAAGGGTAGCCTGTTTTACGGGACATTAAGGGCGGGGCTGGTAGACAAGAAATGGATATAAGCACCAGCAGGAGGAGCGGAAGCAAATTTTTTAGAAAGGTCTGCATCGAAGGGTTTTAGGCTTAGTTATTCTATGCGTATTTTGCCTTTTCGTTGGGTTGGTTTGCCGAGTTCGTAGTTTTTGCCCTGCTCAAAGGCTGTATCTGCCGAGAGCGGAAATTCTACCCCTTCGTACTCCATGTGCGAGAGGCGCAGGCGCAGGTCGGGGTGTTTTTGGGGGTCGTAATCGGGGTATTTTAGTTCAAATTTGCCGTCTGTTTTGGTTTGCATTTTTACGAGGAGCTCGTTGCCGCTGATGATACTTACGGAGGCGTAGGCTATTTTATGCCCATTTTTTGTTGCATAGCCTTTGAAGCCTTCGCCTTTTAGGGCGCTTTGCAAGTCGTTTTCGGCGCGAACTTTTCCGACGACGATTTCCGTGCTGTTGTTTTGTCCGCTATTGTTTTTTTCTGCGGGTTTGCAGGCGAAAACCGAAGCCGCAATCAGCACTGAAGCCGCCGCTGCACGCCAGCGGGTAGCAGGTTTCGATACTTTCAAGTGCCCACAAACGGGTTTCGAGGGGCTGTAATTTTCAAAAAAAGCTATCAACTCCTCCTCGCTCATGCGCTCGAAGTCTATAACTTCCGTAGAGCATACGCCGCAAAATTTGCCCCGCTCTGTTTCCGTCATCTCCTCCCAATTTTCGTGGCAGGGCTTATCGATATGCAGGCGGTTTTTGAGTTCTTCCTGTTTTTTCATCGCTTTCCTTTTTTTCTTGGCTCTAAAACTATATTCAAGGGGGCATCTTCTCCGTCGCTACCGCCCTCTTTTTTCCACTCAATCGTCTGCGGCTCATAATCGGGGTGCGCTATCTGCAATTGATAGTTCAAAGTATCCGTTCTATTGACAGATTGATGCCCATACATAGAAAAATATCCGCCACTTTCGCTACTGTCTTGGCTTACATCAAACCAATCGGAGGTTTTATTTTTTATTTTGCTTTGCAAAATAATCCTTGCCCCTGAGATTTCTTTGCCCTCGTTCGAAACGATTTGCCCCTCAATACGCCATTTCATCGTCCTATTTGGGTTGGGCATTCCCATAGTTTGAGGGATTGGCTTGTTCAAGCTCCATTCACCGCAGCTACTGACCGCCATGCCCAGCACCAAAGCCGCTGCCGACAAGCGCCAGCCCGTTTTCGGGCGCTCAATACGCCGATTGGGCAGGCGTGCGCATATTTTTTGGCTGGGGTCGTAATTTTCAAAAAAATCCATAATCTCCGCATCTGTCATACGCGTAAAATCGACCACCTCCGTCGCGCATTGCCCGCAAAATTTGCCCCGCTCCGTCTCCGTCATCGCTGCCCAATCGGCATAGCAAGGTCTACTAATTTTGTATTGTAGTATCTCATTTTTCATGCCTACGAAGGTATTTTAGCTGTATTTTTTGGGCGTGCCCCTTGCGCACCCCCCCGCGCCTTTGGCGCTTCCCCCCTTGAAAGGGGGGAGCTATGCGCTGCGGGTCGGGCTATGCGCGGTTTCAGTACTTCGCGGCATAAATGCCGCAAAGTACCGCTTCGCGCCGCTCCTATCCCTCACGCGGCGCGCCTTTGGCGCGCAGGGCAGCCCCCAAGCGTTGAAATTAAGCGTTGGGGGCGCTGCCCCAACGCTATTTGTATTTGTGGACTACTTGGGCGGGGGGCGCTGCCCCCACCCAAGTACAGCGCCGCAAGCCCCAGAGAACGAAAAAAAATGTAAAAGAAGCGTGGCGGGGCAGCGTCCCCGCTACGCTTCCCAAACAAGTAGCGTTGGGGCAGCGCCCCCAACGCGGGCTATCAATGTCTTATGCGCAATATTCGCATTGATAGCTCGCTACGCTTGCCATGCTCGCAATTCGTCATTGCTTGCTTATCCAGGCATGATAGGCGCGGGCATTGGCATTGTGTGCGGCGAGCGTTTCGGCGAAAGCGTGCGCCCCCGAACCATCGGGACGAGCGCAAAAGAACATATACTTATGCTGCTCATAGTTCAAAACTGCGTCTATCGCGTCCACAGATGCCATATATATCGGACCTGGTGGCAGCCCCGTATTTAGATACGTGTTATACGGCGAAATTGTTTCCAAATGCGAGCGCAAAACGCGCCGTATTTCGAAATCTCCCACCGCAAAAATTACCGTTGGGTCTGCCTGCAAAGCCCATTTTTCGCGCAAGCGGTTGAGGTATACGCCCGCGATGCGCGTGCGTTCGGGCTTGTATTGGGATTCGGTTTCTACGATAGAGGCGAGCGTATAGACTTCCTGCGGGCTCATATTCAGGGCTTTGGCTTTTTGTAGCCGCTCCGCTGTCCAAAATTTATTGTATTCCTGTAGCATACGCTCCCAAGTTTGCGCGGGTGTGCCCGCCCAATACAATTCGTAGGTATTCGGCACAAAGGCAGCCATCACCGTCTGCGGACGAAAACCCGAAGCCGCCAAAGCCATACTATCGTTGAAAAACTGCACAAAAGCCGCAGAGTCTGCCTCCAACTTTTTGCCCAGCACTCCAGCCAACTGTTCTTTGGTGCGTATGTTGTGCAGTACCAGCTCTGCTATGCGCTTTTGTGGACGCAGCACCCGCACCAAATCGCGGGCGCTTTGCACATCTTTTGCCAGCCGATAGCTGCCTACTACGACGGGTTGTTTTTGCCTTTGTGCCGTCTGCAAATACGCCGACTTATCGCTAATGATTTTTTCCGCCTCCAGCCAATCTGCCAGCTGCTCCAGCGTGCCGATATGGGTGGGTATATGTATGATTTTTCCGCGCACTTTTTCGGCGACTATCGCCTTGCGCTCTACATACATGGGGTACAAAAACAGATAAGCCACTACAGCGCCTATCGTCAGCAGAAAGGCGAAAATTATCAGTACCCATTTGAGTCGGTTGCCCGCGCCCTGACGCGGACTAATAAGCGGCGGTGGTGTTGGCGTTATTTCTGAAGACATAGCAAAAGTGTCAGTTAATACTATAAAAAGCTATCTAAGTGCTGGGACAAAACTAAATTAAGGAATTTTTTGCTCGCGCAGCGAGCCAATAAACTGCGCCGCAGGCGCACCGTTGACGCGTCGGAACGCCGAAGGCATCCGCGAAGCGAACTGTTTGAGGGAGGTCAAAA
>CAYXSA010000040.1:0-36917 GCA_964467315.1 uncultured Saprospiraceae bacterium
AGTGAAAAGTGAAAAGTGAAAAGTGAAAAGTGAAAAGTGAAAAGTGTTTTTTTATGCGTCGCTTTGTAGAGTCGTTGTATGCAACGGCTCCCGTTTCGCACAAAATGCACAAAAAAAACCGAAACGCCCCGTGCGGGGCGTAGATGCGTGAGGGATAGAAATGTAGGCGCGTAGCGCCGCAATGGATAGCCCGACCCCGCGCATAGCTCCCCCCTTTCAAGGGGGGAAGCGCCGTAGGCGCGGGGGGGTGCGCGGGGGCACGCCCAAAAAAAATAAAGACTGAAAATTAAGCAACCACCAAAATACCAAAATATGCCAAGAATTATCAAATCGGGCTTGATACAAATGAGCCTGCCGATGACCGAAGGAGAGGGCACGATTGCCGAAATTATGGAGGCGATGTACCAAAAACATCTGCCTCTTATCGAGCGCGCAGGGCAGGCGGGCGTGCAAATTCTGTGCTTGCAGGAGATTTTTAATACGCCGTACTTCTGTCCTGGACAAGATAAGGCTTGGTATGCGAGCGCCGAAACGGTGCCAGGTCCGACCACCGACCGCCTCGCCGAAATCGCGCGAAAATATCAGATGGTGATTATCGTGCCCATATACGAAAAAGAGCAAGCGGGCGTTTTCTACAATACCGCCGCCGTGATTGATGCCGATGGCACCTATTTGGGCAAGTATCGCAAAAATCACATACCGCATACGACGGGTTTTTGGGAAAAATTCTTCTTCAAACCCGGCAATATGGGCTATCCCGTCTTCCAGACGCGCTATGCAAAAGTGGGCGTTTATATTTGTTATGACCGACATTTTCCCGATGGCGCTCGCTGCTTGGGTCTGAATGGGGCGGAAATCGTCTATAATCCTTCGGCTACCGTCAAAGGGCTTTCGCAGTACTTGTGGAAGCTGGAGCAGCCCGCACACGCAGCCGCCAACGGCTATTTTATGGGCTGTATCAACCGCGTAGGCAAGGAAAAGCCTTGGAATTTGGGCGAGTTTTATGGTACTTCGTATTTCGTAGACCCGCGCGGGCAGATATTTGCGCAGGCGAGCGAGACGGAGGACGAACTCCTGATTTCCGAATTTGACTTAGACCTCATCGACGAGGTGCGCGCCACTTGGCAGTTTTTCCGCGACCGCAGACCCGAAACTTATGGCAAGTTGACGGAATTGTAGTTTTTTTTTACGGCGCTATGTTGTGCAATCCTTAGACAGCATAGCGCCTTATTTCTTAAATTATCGCTTTTTTCTATGCGTAAGCTACTCGTTTTCTGCCTTTTTTTCGTTGCGATTGGTAGCCTTTGGGGGCAGAAATTCAAGCTGCCGAAGCTGGATTTGAATTTAGATAGTCCGATAGTGCAGGGTCTGATGAAGCGGACTTTGCAGGAGTTTATCCCCCGCGTAACGGGCAAGGACGGCAAGGTCAAGGACATACGCTTAGACACGCGTAAGGCGCTGGGCGAGACCATCAAACTCAAGGGCACGGTGATTTTCGAGAATCCGAAGGCGATGTTGGGCAATGGGAATTATCGCTTCAAGATGCGGCTGAATAGCGACCTTTTGAAGCCAAAAATCCACTATCTCAAATTGCAGGTATCGCGGATTTGGTTTATCCGTTTTTATCGGCGGGTGATATAATTTTTATTTTTTTGGGGGCTGCGCCCGCGCGAAAAGGCGCGGTCGCCGCTACGCTACGGGTTCGCTAAACGCTCAGTACAGCCGTTGCATGCAACGGCTCTACAAGAGCCGCGCCTGCACGGCTGCACCGCGCGCAAAGCGCGCGCCCTCCGCATCGCTAGCCCAAGCTTAGTCAAAGGGTATTGCTGCTATTGTATCTTTATGCTGTCGGTGGTAGCGAGGCGGATAGAGAGATTTAGAAAATCGTGCAATTCGATGCTTTCCGTGCGGGCATCGCTGTAGGTGAGCAGTACAGAGTCGCCGACCTGCGTGAGCGGCAGGGTAGGAGAGAGCGTAGAAGAGCCAACGAAAACCTTATTGGCGGGATAGTCCGCATACAGATAATAAAAGGCATTGCCGCCGACTACATCGGTGGCGATACGGCTAATGCGGGCGGTATGTTGCAGTTTGCGCTGGTTGTTGCTAAGGTTGAAACTACCGTTGGGGCTGGTGCCTTTGTAGGCTTCGAGATAGGCGCGGTGGGCTTCTTTGAGATTGTCGCCCACGCCGACTATAGAATAATCTTCTACCGATACGAGGGCTATCATTTTGATTAAACCCGCCTTGTCTTTGAGCGAGAGCACATAGGTCGGTATCCCAGTGATATTGTATAAAATGGGGAAAGAGGCTTCGTAGCCTTTTTCTTGCACCTTGCCTTTGGCGGACTGCATGGCGGCTTCTTCTGTGGCTCCCGCTTGCTGGTACCAAGTCGTAGATTTATTGCGGGTATCGACGAGCACAAAACCTACGGTGCCTTGTTCGCGCCCTGCCGATGTGATGCCCGTGTACCAGTAAGAACGCCCATCATGCCCGTATACGAGCGACATACCTTCCGTCGTTTGCAAAATCCCCTCTTTCGAGAAATTCCAATAGCCGTTGATATAAGTGCCCCAGTTATCGAGTTGCTCTATGATAAATTCTTTGGGCTGTACGCGGTCTACCCAAGCAGGAGCGTCGTCGATGCCATATTCTTTTATCTCGCCTGTTTCGGCATTGACGACGGCTATGCCGTAGACGTTTTCACCGAAAAAGCCAATCGTGTTGCTATACAGGGACACGACCCAATGCGGGGTGCCTTCGTCGTCTATCTCGAAGGTATAATCTGCCATACCCGTAGAGGCATAGCCGCTAAAGTATAGATGCCGCTCTAAGTTGCTCCCAAAAAAGGCATCGGTTTGGTATTTGATGCGTATGGGGCGACCTTTGACGGCGGTAACTAAGCGCACATCGCGCTCGTTGGTAGCGGAAACGATAACGTAGGCGGGTGTGCCTTCTGCGTTGCTCCACCATTTGAAAAAGCCGCTATGCAGCAGCGGGGCTACCCAAACCAAGTCACCGTTGACGCTCTGTATATTGAACGTACCAATATGCGTTTGCGAGCCAAGCGAGGGCTGCTCACCGATGACCTTATCGCCTAAGCGGTGGGCTACGTCTTGGTCGATGATACGGATTTTATCTAAGGACACGGGGGCGACATCGCCACTAAATTCGGTAGCTTTTACCGTTTTTACGCTGCCCAATAGCTGCTGATAGCTGCCAGCGCGAAACATTTCCGAAGAAAACAGCGAAGTAAATAATAGATGCAGAATAGAGAAAACTGCTACCGTGCCCGCCGTATACAGCAGCCATCCCGAAGAGCGCTTGATGAAGACGATTTCCAAAAATACGACCACTATAGACACCATCAGCAGCCCCCAAGCGAAACTAATAAACCAAAAATTGAGCACGGGCAGCGTCGCATACAGGTAGATGGGCGCAGCGATGAGGATAAACAGCGCATAGAGCAGCCGCTTGACAAGCAAAAATATATCGGTAGTTTTTTCGGTGTTCATAGTGTGTAATTGTAGCTTTGTGGGCAAAGATAGCACAATTTGCGCAGAAATTGCATAGTTTTGCGCTCGCTGTATTGTAGCAGCACCGCCACGCATCATGGTAGAGCCGTTGCATGCAACGGCTGTACTGGCGGGCGGGGGGCAAGCGGCGGGCACGCCCAAAAAAGAAAAGCTAAAATAACATGAACACCCAAATTATACTAAAAAGCCATAAAGACGAACCCCTACGCCGCCGACACCCATGGGTGTTTTCGGGCGCGATAAACCGCATAGAAGGCAGGCAGCCCGAAGATGGCGACCTCGTAGAGGTCTGGAGCAGCACGCGGAATTTCTTAGGGCTGGGGCATTATCATGCGGGAAGTATCGCCGTGCGCGTTTTGGCGTTTGAACCGCTGGTAATTGATGCAGATTTTTGGCAAGAGCGCACGCAAAGTGCGCTAAAATTGCGCCATATCTTGTTGAAAGGTACGGATACGAATGCTTATAGGCTGATACATGGCGAAGGCGATGGCTGTAGCGGCTTAATCGTCGATGTGTACGGCGATGTAGCCGTATTGCAGGCGCATAGTATCGGCATGCACAGAGCCAAAAATGAGATAGCCGAAGGGCTGAAACGTGCCTTTTTAGCCGAAAATTTGCCCCTGAGCGGCATCTACGACAAAAGCGCCGCCACCCTGCCCCGACAGTACGCCGCTACTGCCGCCAAAGACGGCTATTTGTGGCGAGAAAATGCGGAAACCGAACCCAATTACACCCAAATCATACGCGAAAATAGCCTGCAATTTGAGGTAAATTGGCAGACAGGGCAAAAAACAGGCTTCTTCCTCGACCAGCGCGATAATCGTGCGCTCGTACAGCGCTATGCAGCGGGAAAAACCCTGCTAAATGCCTTCTGTTATTCGGGTGGATTTAGCATTTATGCGCTGGCAGCAGGCGCGAAAAACGTTATTTCTGTCGATGTTTCCGATAAAGCCATAGGATTGGTAGAGCGCAATGTCGAAATCAACGGTTTCGGCAGCGATAGACACCAATCCGTGCAGGAAGATGTGCAAAATTATCTAAAAAGCGCCGAGCCGCAGGATATACTTATCCTCGACCCGCCCGCATTCGCAAAGACTTTAGACAAGCGCCACCAAGCCGTACAAGGCTACAAGCGCCTAAATGCCGCAGGCATGCAGCGCATAAAGCCCGAAGGCGGTTTATTATTTACCTTTTCTTGCTCTCAAGTGGTCGATATGCCCCTGTTTTATCAGACCGTCGTAGCCGCAGGCATCGAATCGGGCAGACAAATCCGCGTTTTGCATCAACTTTCTCAAGCCGCCGACCACCCCATCAACCTTTTTCACCCCGAAAGCAGTTACCTCAAAGGCTTGGTGCTGTATGTGGAGTAGGCGCAGCCTCTTAATGCCTATCTAATTATTCGTTAATCTACCTATGGGTCGAGCCTTCGCGGGTATTTTTTGCGATATATTTGTCTCACAACAAAAATTTACAAATTAACCTGATGTACGGATTAGAGCTTTGCGCCTGAAAGTACTTGCTACCGATGCCGCCGCAAGGCGGCATTGTACCAGCGACGCGAGCCGTAGGCGAGCGGCGCAGTACCTATACATCGCGTTACAACTTACTACTTACTACTATGCTAACGACCTTATTGATAGTGCTGGTCTTTTATGCGGGTTTGCACATCGGTCTATATAAATTGTTTCAAAAGGCGGGTTTAGAGGGCTGGAAGGCGCTCGTTCCTGTGTATAGCGATATACTTTGGTGCAGATTGGTGGGGCGACCTACCTCCTCTGTGGTCTGGCTTTTTGTGCCTGTCGTCGGCTTTTTTGTCGGCGTGAATATGCTCGTAGACTTGGCGCGCTCTTTTGGCAAATACGGCTTGGGGCAGCATATACTTATCGGCGCAATACCTTTTATTTATGTGCCCATTATCGCCTTTCAGAAAGATACAGTATTCGTTTCGGCGGGCTATACCGAGTATCATACTTGGCGCAATAAGCTGCGCGAGGCTATGAAAAATAAGGACGAATACGCGGCGCAGGAACTCCTACGCCAATACCCGCAGTTCAAAAAAAGTATGGGACGCGAGTGGACGGAGGCGGCATTTTTTGCCATTTTCGCGGCGCATTTTATCCGATTGCTTTTTTTGGAAGCCTTCACGATACCTACGCCCTCGATGGAAGGTTCTTTGTTGGTCGGCGATTTTTTGGTCGTCAGCAAGATGCACTACGGCATACGCCTGCCCATGACCCCGCTATCTTTCCCGCTCATGCACAATATGATGCCCATCACGGGCGGAGAATCTTACACTAAAGCCGTGCAATGGGGCTATGTTCGCTTGCCTGCCTTTCAGTCGGTGCAGCGCTACGATCCTGTTGTATTCAACTTTCCCGAAGGCGATACGGTTTTCGGCGGCTTCGTAGAGTTTGAAGACCAGTACCACAACAAGCTAAAAGGAGGCTCCGACCGCAATACCTTACTCAAGGATGAGCGGCTTGTTTACCGCCCCATCGATAAGCGCGACCACTATATCAAGCGTTGCGTAGGTCTGCCAGGCGATAAAATCGAGGTGCGCGCGGGGCTACTTTTTGTCAATGATGCCCCCGCAGAAGAAGTGGCAGGCGTGCAATACCTGCACCGCATCTATAGCCAAGTCAGCCTAAATACGAAGTATATAGAGGAAGAATTGGGCGGCACTTTTTACCGCGAGCGCCAAAGCAACCGCATCAATCCCGCGCTGATATTCATGTCTGCCGCTACCGCCGATAAGGTACGCAAAATCAACGGCGTAGACAGCGTGAGCCGCATACTGGAGCCCGCAGGCGAGCGCGGACAAGGCATTTTCCCGTATAATGCCGACTTGTACAAATGGAATATCGACAATTACGGACCGCTGACTATACCGAAAGCAGGCGCGCCCATCGCCCTAAATCTCGAAAATATCGACCTCTACAAGCGCGTTATAGCCGCTTATGAGGGCAATCAGCTCGAAATAAAAGAGGGACAAATTTATATAAACGGGCAGGTAGCCACCAGCTTCACGCCGCGCATGGACTATTTTTGGATGATGGGCGATAATCGCAATCAATCCGCCGACTCCCGCTCTTGGGGCTTCGTGCCCGAAGACCATATCGTCGGCAAACCGCTCTTTGTCGCCTTCTCCAAACGCGATGAGCCGCGCGGCGGCGGCGTGCGCTGGGGGCGTATGTTTATGGGCGCTAGCGGAAAATAGTTACGAGTTACGATTTTTTGTACGCCAGAAAGGGGCTAAAATCGCATCTTGTTGGATTGGGAGAAAATTCGTATATTTGTGGGGCTGCGCTGCTCCCCGCGCCGCGCCCGCGCCTACGGCGCTGCCCCCTTGAAAGGGGGCGCGGCGCTTAAAGGTCGCAGCGCCGCTACGCTACGGGTTCGCCTGTCGGCTCATACCCACCCGCAAGCGGGTGGGTACGCGCGTGAGCCGCAATGAATTGCGGCTCTACACGCGCGCCCTCCGCATCGCTAGCCCAAACAAACAAAAAGAGTAAATTTTTATCTTTTCCCTCTCTATACAATCGTTCTTATGCGCGGATTTAACTATAAAAAAGCTGTACAAGCGCTCGCCTTTTTCGCTGAAAAAGAAGGCGGCACGATCAATAAAATTAAAGCTCTTAAATTGATTTGGCTTTCTGATAGGCTGCATTTGCGCCAATCCGCTCGCCCCATTTTGAACGATGTATATTTTGCAATGAAAAAAGGTGCTGTGCCATCGGGCGTAAAAGATTTGGCGGAAAATTCCGATTTTTTGGCAGATATAGAAAAGGAACTGCGGCAAAAATATCTACAAAACGAATCGCCTCATTCCATCAAAGCTATAGCTTCGCCTGCGCTGTCCGTTTTTTCGGATAGCGACCTAAAAGCTATGAATACCGTATATGAAAATTTTGGCGCATTGAATGAGTCTGAATTATCGGACTTGTCGCATCAATACCCAGAGTGGAAAAAGTTTGAAAGCGATTTAAATTCTGGGCTTGCTACTCGTAAGGAGATGAGCTACAGCGATTTTTTTGAGGACTTCGATGGACAAGCAAGCATTTTTAACCAAAATGAAAAACGGCTTTCTGCAAGCAAAGAAATTTTTGAAGAAAATCAAATCATCGGCAACTTGAGATGAAAATTTTGATGCCGATAGATTGGTTTCTATCGAACCTAAAACCCCTAAAAATATACTATTTTTCTAGCAATCAACTAAATACAGCTACACCGCATTATTTTGTGTTGATTTGGCGAGGAGAAACAGCATTATTGTTAGTCTGCTGCACTTCTGACCGAAATAATAAGCGCCGAGAATTTGCAGAAGATAATGAAGCTTATAGTACGATTGTTTGGATATCGCCAGATGAGCAAAATGGCTTGGCAAAAGATACATTTGTAGATTGCAACAGCGTTTTTGAACACTCTATTGAAGATTTTACAAAATTGTACGAAGAAGGAAAACTTATCTATAAAGGTGAGTTGTCTGTTGTTCACTATGCGCAAATCATACAAGGGCTTTTGGACAGTTCCAATATAGCCAATGATACGAAGGATTTGCTTCGTCTGCTGCTCGACGGACTACCTTAGCAAAGGGGCAAGCAGACAGACTAAGCGATAAGCGTGAGCGGGCGACAGGGGCAGCGCGCTTTGCGCGCTGGTGCGAAGCACCGACAGCCCCGAAAGCACGCGACCGCCGCCCCCCGCTTTGCGGGGGCGACCGCCAGTAGAGCCGTAGCGTGCTACGGCTTACGGCGGGCGGGGGGCAAGCGGCGGGCACGCCCAAAAAAATAAAAAAATAAAAAAATAAATTTGAATATACCTGTACTAGATTATGAAAACGATACGCTATAGATTGCTATTTCTGTGGGCGCTTTTGATGCTGCCCCTTTTTGTGGCGGCGCAGGGCACATCGACGGGCAAACCCGCCCCGAAGGTGCGCGTGGGCGACTGTGAATATACGGTACTTTCGGGCTTGGCGGAGGTAACGCGCATAGAGCCACGCACGCCGAAAGACAGCAGCTTGCTGGGCTATGATGAGCAAGCCATCTATTTTACCTTCACGGCAAAGGAAGGCGGCGACCTGCTCCCGACTTACCGAGAGGAAGAATTTGAGTTTTATCTGGAGGCGAAGGGCGAGCGTTTTATGCCTGGCAACCAATATATGAAGCGCTACCAAATCCGCAAAGGCACGAAATACGCTATGCGCCTGTATCAGTCGCCGACCTGCGCCGAAAAAATCCTATACGCCAATCAATTTGGGGTAGGCTTGCCAAATGATGTGTCTGATGCAGCCGATAAACTCGACTCCCTCAAAGCATGGCGCTTGCAAAAGGCGATGATTGCCGCAGAAGAGGCACGCGATACTATGCCCGCTGATGTAGTAATGACGGTGCCCACCGCCCTTTCTCCCGAAGAGCGCCAACGCCGCGACGACTCTATAGCCGTCGAGAAAAAGCGTGCAGCCGACTCCATAGCCGAATACAAACGCAACAACGAATTTTTGGAGCAAGAGCGCGCCCGTATGCGCGCCGATAGCGCAGCGGCAGCCGACTCGCTCAACCGCGCTACCATACCCGCAGATACGACAGCTATCGCCGCTGTAGACAGCGCAAAAAATACAAAAACTACCACGAAAACCAGTGGCGGCAGTAGCGGAGGAGGCAGCAGCGGCGGCGGCAGCGGCGGCACAACCCCGCCCACCGACAATAATACCGCCACCAAAACCGATGGCAACCCTACCAAAACCGAGGGCACACCCAGCGAAAACCCCGATGTAAGCAGCAACACCAAAACCAATCCCAACGAGAAATCACCCGACGAAATAGAACGTCTGGAGCGTCTGCGCAGGGAGGCAGAAGAGGAGGCAAAACGCAAGTTTGAAGCCGAACAGGCAATCAAAAATGCAGAAGAAGCCGAGCGGCTGCGCAAGGTGGAAGAGGCACGCATGCAGGACTCTATCGCACAGGCAAAAATTTTCGCCAAACAGGCAGAGAAAAACCGCAAAGACTCCCTCGCCCGCGCCAAAGTTGAAGAAAAACGCGTGCAGGATTCTATCCGCGTAGCCAACGAAAACGCCGCCCGCCAAGCCGCCATCGAAGCCCAGCAAAAAGCCGCCGAAGATGCCCGACTAAAACAAGAATTTGAGGAAGAGGCACGCAAAAAACTCGAAGCCCAGCTCGCCGAAGAAAATCGCATCAAGGAAGAAGAGCGTAAGCGACAAGAAGAGTTAGCCCGCATAGAAGCCGAGAAAAAACGCAAAGAAGCCGAAGCCGAAGCCGCCCGTAAAAAGCGAGAAGAGGACGAAATAAAGCGAGCAGACTGCGCTTTCCAGCCCAAAGTAACGGGCACTATACAGATACTCGACATTAAAAAGGTCAAAGAAGCCGCAGAAAGCCACTTGGGCTATGCCGAGTACGAAGTCCGCTACCGCTTTACTCCCTCCAATATCAACGATATAGCCAAGAAAGACCGCAAAATCTGGGAAACGGAATATCTGCTCGTCATCGACCCACGCGGCAAAAATGCCAACCCCAGCGCCGCTTATATAGCCGCTTACAATATCAAGCAAAATGCACAATTTACGGGCTTCGCCGAAGTCCTGTCTACGGGCATCTGCAACCCTGTTATCGTATTTTCGCCGCAACTGCCCGTAGATGCTGCCAAACTGGATTTGAAGTAACTTACCACTGTATACGGTCTTAATTATATCCACTCCTTAGCGCGCTATTTGTTGCCGTTGGGAGTGGATTTTTTCGTTAGATGGCTTCACTAAAATTTGATTTATCCTTATGCGTACATTTCTCTTGTTTTGTTTGCTGGCTGCGCCGCTGCTCATCTTGGCACAATCCAACTCAAGTTTTGCGCTGACGCTTTTGCACTACGATTTGGCAAGTAAGACAGGCAAGCAGCCCGTCAGCGGCTCCAAACTGCGCCTTACCCATCAAAGCACAAAAGCAGTATACAGCGCCATTACAGATGCCAACGGACGCGCTACTTTGCAACTGCCTACGCAGGCGAATTATCTGCTTAGTCTCGACTGCCCGCACTGCGACGATATGCAGCCTATAGAGATAAATGCTATGGATACGGAAGAGGGCTTGCGCATGACTTTTACTTTTCAGGAGTATTCGGCTGCTTATTACAGGCTCAAGCACGAAGACGCAATAGCCTTTTCCGCCAAACAAATCGCAGCCGAAAAAGCCGAAGAAGAAAATAGAAAACTCCAGCAAGCCGAATACGAAAAACAAGCAGCCGAAGACCGCCGACAAGAAAAACTCTACGAAGAAAAGAAAGCTGCCCAAGCCGCACAGATGGCAGAGCGCGACAGCAAGGGCATCAATGCGATATTTTATGTCATTTTGCCCAATGAGGAAAATATATACGGTATGCAAGCCTGCGAAGAGCGAATTTTTTGCGCCGCCGCCGTGTACGAAGACGAAAGCCGAAAAAACCTATACGGCACTATAGACAGCTATTATCAAGGCAACGCCTGTATGGGCAGTCTGGAAAATAACAAAAATAGCGGCGCACGTATGCACCACCCCAAAACAGGCACTTACAAATACTACGCTATTTCGGGCGATGGCAAATACGAATGGCGAGGCTCTTACACCATCGCAGCAGGCAAAGTAACTGCCGTCCCCTTGCATCTATCCGCCGCAAAACCAAGAAAAAAATGACGAATGACGAATGACGAATGACGAATGACGAATGATTTTTGTAGTTGCAAAATGTAGCCCCAAAGGGGCGTTTTCTTCCGTAACCATAGGCAAGCGCAGCGCAGCCTACGGGCAGGCACGAAGCGAATGACAAATAGTACTTGCTACCACTGCCGCCGCGAGGCGGCATAGTACCTACACACAAAGCACCACCTACACACAAAGCACCACCTATACACAAAGCACCACCTACACACAAAGCACATTCGTAACTCGTAATTCGTAATTATTTTGTATTTTTGCGCGCTATGAACTTATTTTTTATGCGCTTCGCTGTTTGCTGCCTGTTTTTGTTGCTTTGCTCATCGGCACTGCGGGCACAATTTTTCTTTTCGGGGGCTTATTCGCAGCAGTGGCTGCGTATGCCACGCTTGGAGGCGATAATCGATACCTTCAATACGCGCGAAAATCATACCTTGCCAAAATTGCGCAGCCTGAGCGGCTTTCAGGCAACCGTAGGCGGCGTGCAAACCTTCGCTATAGTCGAACTCGGCGTATCTAATGCCGTACGCCGACTGCGCAGCTTTTCGCCCAATCAACTGCGCGAAAACGCCGAAATCGTCGCCTCGCATACCGCTATAAATTTTTCGCTCGGCTTCCGACCCCTGCAAAAACAGTTTCTATTTGTAGGCGTAGGCTTAAATTTTGGACTAAGTCGACTGCGTCATTCCTTCGGCGGCGACTACGTTGTTACCCTCAAAAAATACAATCTCGCCCCCGAAATTTTCTTCGACTATAGCATAAAAATCCGCTTCCTGCTCAAACCCGCACAGCGGGAAAAAATGTTCTACCTCCTGCGCCTGCGCCCCTTCTACCAATTCCACTTTCCTTACGACCTTACCAATACCGATACCCAACTCAATGGCGCGCCCTCCCAAACGCCCCAATCCGCCGCTTATGCCGAGCGCTGGAATAATTTCGGCTTCCGCATCGGTCTGGTCATCCCCTTTTTCAAAAGTGAAAAGTGAACACGAACGGCGAAGCCCTCCGCGAAGCGAAGCGAAGTGAACGCGTAGCGCAAAGTTAAAAAACGCACAATACTTGATACTTGCTACCACTGCCGCCGCAAGGCGGCATAGTACCTACAACATAAAGCTCAAAATTCGTAATTCTCATGATAGGCAAACTCCTCACACTCGTTATTCTTTTTACTATTGGCTGGGTCATCTATGCCAAGTTTTTCGGTACTGACCAAGAAAAACAAATCGCCAACAATATCACCAGCTCCTTCTCTTCGCTCGTCAGTGGCATCACGGGCGCAATACGCAATGAGGTGGATAAAGGCACCTTCCAAAAGGCTTTTCAAAAGACTACGGAAGCCATCGACGCACTGCGCAACGACGATAAAAGCGGCAACTATGCCAAACAAATCGCCGAACTCGAAGCCGAGCGCAAGCGCTTAGAAAGCCAACTCGAAACGGGCAAACAACTCAAATCGACTATCGACCAAAAAACGTCGGAAACCAAAACCCGCGAAGAACTCAAAGCCTTAGCCGATAAAATTGATGCCCTCTCCAAAGAGATGCAAAAGAAAAAATAAGCCCCTATATTATGCGCCTACCCTTCCTTTATCGCTGGTTTGCGCTCCGTATGGGGCGCAAATCCGTTTTGCTGTCCATACTCGGCATCCTGCTGATGAATGTTGTTTTGGCGCAACTCTCCGCCCAAATGCTGGCAAATAGCGACGGAAAAGCCAAAATTCCCGACCTCGCTTTCGGCTATACTGCCGATGAACTCTACACTTGGTTCGAGCTCTACGGCGAGGGCGGGCGCGCCATCTACGCATG
The DNA here is from genome assembly GCA_964467315.1 of uncultured Saprospiraceae bacterium. Taxonomy (GTDB): domain Bacteria; phylum Bacteroidota; class Bacteroidia; order Chitinophagales; family Saprospiraceae; genus JAAFIM01. Next base: position 13,039 of record CAYXSA010000040.1, read on the forward strand.
GATTGCACTCGGCGTAGACATCGTATACCCCATCATTTACACGATGGGCTTCATTTTTTTCCTCACGACCGCCTTCGAGCACGCCTTCCCGCGCCAAATCAATAGCCTCTACAAAATCTGCCTTGTCCCGCTTTTGATTGCCGCCCTCGACCTGCTCGAAAACGCACTACTTTCCGTCCTCCTGCACAGCCTGCCCGCCAAAATGCCCAGCCTTGTCGCCTTCGCTTCCGTCATTACACAAATGAAATGGCTGCTTTTGATACTCGTCCTCACGGCGCTCATCATCGCTATCATCGGCTATTTCGTCTATAAAAAAGACAATATCGGCAAGCTCAACGTCTACAAATAATTCTTTTTTTCCTTTTTTATTTGGGCGTGCCCCTGCTCCCCGCGCCGCGCCACGGCGTGCTTACGCACTTGTGGCAAATCGCGGCGCTTAAAGGTCGCAGGGTCGGGCTATTCACGCCGCGATAAATCGCGGCGCTACTATCCCTCACGCAAAAAAGACAGCTTTCGCGCCGCCAAAGGGGCGGCGCTATCCATAGCCCCAAAGGGTCGTTTTCTTCCGTAGCCGTAGGTAAGCGCGTAGCGCGCAGCCTGCGGACAAAAAATATCCATGCCGCGTTTTATCGCCTTTTGCTGGTTTGCTCTTTTCCTCGCTGCCTGCGCCGATAGCAGCGACCGCAGTGCCGCTGTAGTATCGGGCGAATTGCGCCCCTCAAAAGACACGCCTACATACTGCTACATCGCCCAACACGCAGACCTACGCGAAGGCATCGCCCTCACTTACGACCCCGCCAACGGCGCACTACTCGGCACAGGCGAAGGCTGGCTCTACGATACCGACCGCGCCTACAATATCGAAATCAGCGCCCATTGCCCCGATGCCCAAAAAGGCTGCATACTCAAAATACGCCGCCAATTTCTCGACGATGGCAGCATACACCACAATCAAGAAAATTGGTACTTACAAAGCCAACCCCAGCAATGGCGCAGCCAACCGATAGAACGTTGGCATAGCAGCGCCCCCAGCCTGCCACTCCGATACTATCGTATACACTGCTTCAATGCCGCCTTCAAAGACGATAAACTCTGGGACGATATACATATATTCAACGAGGGCTTCGCCCCCGCCCAGCGCGGCGATAAATACGCCCTTGTCGATACCAACCTGCGCGAGCGCCTGCCCGCCCAATACATAGAATTGGGCTTTATCAATGAAGGTACGATGGTCTTCGCCGAAAATATAGGCAGCACCCAACTGCGCGGTGTTATCGATACCGCAGGCAAAATACTCCTCCCCGCCCAATATACAATGGCAACCCCCTTCTACAGCGGCGCAGCTTGGGCAATGCCCTTCAGAGGGAAAGGCTGGCAACTCTTCGATAAAACAGGCAAAGCCCTCACAGACGATGGCTTTAGCGCTATACACTTCTCCGACCTCCAACCCAATCAAAAGCCCATCAAAGAGGGACTTAGCGCCGTAGAAAGGCAAGGGAAATGGGGCTTCCTCGACACAGCAGGCAAAACCGCCATTCCCTTCAAGTACGAATTTGCGCGCAATTTCCAAAACGGACGCGCCGAAGTCGCCTTAGACGGAAAAACGCTCTATATAGACCAGAAAGGCAATACCATCACCGAATAAAAATTTAGCGATTCGCAAGCCGCTACGCCATGTTACGAACCAAAGTAAAAGCCGCTCATATCCTGCATCTCACCGACGCGCGCTATTTTGCAGCGCAGTATGTCGATTGGGTAGGTTTTCCGCTGGGCAGCATCAACGCGAAAGAAGCCAAAAGCATTATGGACTGGCTCGCAGGCGTGCAATTTGTCGGCGAATTTGCCGATGGACAGCAGAGCGCGCAAGAAATTTTACAGATTTCGCAAGAACTGCAATTAGATGCAGCGCAACTGCCCCCCTTTTTCGATAAAACCGCCGCCGAACCCTTAGCCGCAGCAGGTCTACCCCTCTGGAAAACTTTCTATATGGAGGACTTGAGCGCAGATAGCTGGGCAGAGCTCCATTACCAAGCCGCCGAATGGGAAGATGTTTGCGCCTGTTTCGTGCTGGATTTGTCTGCTTGCGCGCCTTGCGAAAGCTGGCAAGCGGCAGAATGGTCTACGCTGGCGATATTCCTCAAACAATTTCCCACGCTCCTTCAGCCCAATCTCCAAAAAGCCGAAACCCTGTCTACACTGCTCGAAAAATGCCCCAAGCTACAGGGGCTCAATTTCTTAGGCGGCGCAGAGGAGCGCATCGGCGTAAAATCCTTCGACCAGCTCGACGAATGGTTTGAGCAGTTGTACACAGAGCAAAATTAGACAACAATAGAGTCGAGATACGGCGCAATTTGTAGTTCGTAACTCGTAACTCGTAACCCGTAACTTCCATGATTCGTCCCTTACAGAATATAGATAAGCTCGTATTTGCTACGCACAATCGCAACAAAGTGCGGGAAGTAATGCGTATGCTGGGCAATAAAATACAGTTTCGCACGCTCGAAGAAATCGGCTGCACGGAAGATATACCCGAAACAGCGCCCACCATCGAGGGCAATGCCCTACAAAAGGCGCGTTACGTCTACACGAAGTACGGCGAAAACTGTTTCGCAGAAGATACGGGTTTGGAGATAGAGCATCTCGACGGCGCGCCTGGTGTATATACGGCGCGTTATGCGGGCGAGGACAAAGACCCTTCGGCAAATATGCGCTTAGTGTTGCAGCAGATGCGCAACGCTGAAAACCGTCGCGCACGCTTTGTTACCGTTTTCGCGCTGATAATTGACGGACAGGAATATACCTTCGAGGGCATAGCCGATGGACTAATCACAGAAGAGCCACGCGGCGAAGAGGGCTTCGGTTATGACCCCATTTTTCAGCCTAAGGAGCAAAGCGGAGCGCATACCTTCGCCGAGATGCCCAGCGACGAAAAAAATCGCATCAGCCACAGAGCCAAAGCCTTGCGCGGCTTGATAGAATTTTTGCTGATGAATTAGCGCGGCAAGCGTTTGAATGAACCGATTGCGAGAGGGATACGAAGGGCGCGTGCAACGCGTACCCACACCCTGAGGCGCGGGTATGAGCGAACAGCGAACCCGTAGTAGCCCGACGCGAGCGGGTAGGGGCAGCCCTTGTGGCTGCCCTCACCCGCGAAGCGGCTCGCCAAAAAAAATAAAAAAGCACGTATTTTTCCAGTTTCCTCATAAATGCTCACTACTTTCACTACAACACAACAGCAACACACGCGCGAAAGCCTATCGGCTTTGCGCCGAAAATTGGACGAGCTTTTGGCGCGGCGCATACTCGTCTTAGATGGCGGCATGGGCACGATGATACAGCGCTACAAGCTCAAAGAGGCAGATTATCGCGGTGCACAATTCGCTGATTTTCATCGAGATGTAAAAGGTAATAATGACCTGCTTTGTCTGACCCAGCCGCATATTATCGAAGAAATCCATAAGGCATATTTAGATGCGGGCGCGGATATTGTCGAAACCAATTCGTTCAACGCCACGACGATTTCGATGGCGGATTACGAAATGGAGGCTTACGTTACGGAGATTAACCACGCCGCCGCAGCAGCAGCCCGCCGCGCTGCCGACTACTATACGGAGCGCAATCCCGACCGTCCGCGTTTCGTGGCGGGCGCTTTGGGGCCAACCAGCAAATCCGCCTCCATCTCGCCCGATGTCAATAATCCTGGCTTTCGCGCTATCTCCTTCGATGAGCTCGTGGCTGCCTACCATCAGCAAGCCAAAGCCCTCGCCGAAGGCGGTGCAGACCTGTTTTTGATAGAAACCGCCTTCGATACCCTCAACTGTAAGGCGGCGATTTTTGCGGTAGAAAAGTACTGCGATGAAACGGGTTTGGACTACCCGATAATGATTTCCGCCACCATCACGGACGCGAGCGGGCGCACCCTATCGGGGCAAACTATAGAAGCCTTTTGGGTCTCTGTCAGTCATGCGCGCATCTTTAGCGTGGGGCTCAACTGCGCTTTGGGGGCAAAGGAAATGCGCCCGCATTTGGAGGCGCTTAGCCGTATCGCTACCTGCTATATTAGCTGCTACCCGAATGCAGGACTGCCCAACGAAATGGGCGGCTACGACCAAACAGCGAAAGAAATGGGCGAATTTATCGCCGATTTTGCCCAAAGCGGCTTTATCAATATCGTCGGCGGCTGCTGCGGCACCCGACCAGACCACATACAAGAAATGGCACGACGCGTGCAGTCGCAACCCATTCGCCAGCGCTCCGAAGGGCTGCCGTATACGATGTATAGCGGACTGGAGCCGCTTATCGTGCGCGAAAACATCAACTTTATCAATATCGGCGAGCGCACCAACGTAACAGGCTCTAAGCAATTCGCCCGCTTGATAAAGAACGGCAACTACGAAGAAGCTCTTGCCGTTGCCCGCCAGCAGGTCGAAAACGGCGCGCAAGTCATAGACATCAATATGGATGAGGCGATGCTCGATAGCCAAGCCGCTATGACAACCTTTTTGCACCTTGTCGCCGCCGAACCCGACATTGCCCGCGTACCCATCATGCTCGATTCCTCCAAATTTGAGGTTATCGAAGCAGGTCTAAAATGCGTGCAAGGCAAATCTATCGTCAATTCTATCTCCATGAAAGAAGGCGAGCAGAAATTCCGCGAGCAAGCCCGCTTGGTGCATCGCTACGGCGCTGCGATGGTCGTTATGGCTTTCGATGAGCTGGGGCAAGCCGATACCAAAGAGCGCAAAGTCCAAATCTGCCACCGTGCCTACAAAATTCTGCAAGAAGAAGGCATACCCGCCGAAGATATTATCTTCGACCCCAATATATTCGCCATCGGCACAGGCATCGAAGAGCACGCCAACTATGCCATAGATTTTATCGAAGCTACCCGCGAGATTAAGCAGCTTATGCCTAAGGTAAAGGTGAGCGGAGGCGTATCCAATCTATCCTTTTCGTTCAGAGGCAATGACCATATCAGGGAAGCGATACATTCCGTATTCCTTTATTATGCCGTACAAGCAGGCATGGATATGGGCATCGTCAACGCGGGTATGATTGAAATTTATGAAAACATAGCCAAAGACCTCTTACAGGCTGTAGAAGACCTGATTTTCAACCGACGCGCCGACGCTACCGAACGGCTTATGGCACTCGCCGAACAGCATCAAAGCAAGGGCAAGGAGCGGGTACAAGACCTCGCTTGGCGCGATGGCAGCGTAGAGGAGCGACTAACGCACTCTTTAGTAAAAGGTATTACGGAGTTTATCGTGCAAGACACCGAAGAAGCCCGACAAAAATACCCCTCTCCGCTGGTCGTCATCGAACAGCCCCTGATGCAGGGTATGTCCGTCGTGGGCGACCTCTTCGGCGCAGGCAAAATGTTTTTGCCCCAAGTCGTGAAATCTGCCCGTGTGATGAAGCAAGCCGTTGCCTATCTTACCCCCTATATAGAGGAAGAGAAAGCCAGCAGCGGCGCGCAAACGAAGGGCAAAATCCTGCTTGCTACCGTCAAAGGCGACGTACATGACATCGGCAAAAATATCGTGGGCGTAGTCCTCGCTTGCAACAATTTTGAAATAATCGACTTGGGCGTTATGGTTTCTTGCGAGCGCATTTTGAGCGAAGCGAAGAAGCACAATGTAGATATTATCGGTCTTAGCGGCTTGATAACGCCTTCACTCGACGAGATGGTGTATGTAGCCCGCGAGATGCAGCGGCAGGGCTTTAATATCCCCCTCCTCATCGGCGGAGCCACCACCTCGCGCACGCATACCGCCGTAAAAATCGAACCCAAATACAGCGCCTCGCCCGTCGTGCATGTGCTCGATGCTTCGCGCAGCGTTACCGTCGTGAGCAGCCTGATGAGCGCGGACGAAAAGGTCGCCTATGCCGAAAAAAATCGCCAAGAACTCGATACCATCCGCCGCCAGCGCGCTGCCCGACAAAGCGACAAGCGCTATGTTACCCTCAACCAAGCCCGCCGCAATGCCGCCCAATTCGATTGGGCAAAGTACACGCCGCCTACGCCTCAATTTACGGGTACGCGTACTTTCAATCTTGATTTGGCGGTCTTGCGCGCTTACATCGATTGGACTCCCTTTTTCCAAACTTGGCAGCTCGCGGGCAAGTATCCCGCTATCTTACAAGATAAGGTTGTCGGCGAAGAAGCTACCCGCCTTTTTGCCGATGCGCAAGCGATGTTAGACCTGATAGTTGCCGAAAAATGGCTCGAAGCTCGTGCCATTATTGGCTTTTATCCCGCGCAGCGCAGTGGGGCAGATGATATACAGCTATTTGCGGATGCGAGTTTGCAAATGCCGCTTATCTGCTTGCACCACCTGCGCCAGCAGCGCCAAAAAGCCGAAGGGCAACCCAGTTTTTGCCTTGCTGACTTCATCGCCCCCGCCGATAGTGGAAAGGTCGATTATTTGGGCGCTTTCGCCGTGGCGGCAGGTTTCGGCATAGAGCAACGCGTGCGCGCTTTCGAGCAGGCGCACGATGACTATTCGGCTATCCTGCTCAAAGCCCTTGCCGACCGTTTCGCTGAAGCCGCCGCCGAGTATATGCACGCCCAAGCCCGCCGCGAATACTGGGGCTATGCCAAAGACGAAACACTTGATAATGAGCAACTTATAGCGGAAAAATATCGTGGCATTCGTCCCGCGCCAGGTTACCCCGCCTGCCCTGACCACACCGAAAAACGCTTACTTTGGCAGCTTATGGACGTAGAAACGCAGACGGGCATACAGCTAACGGAGTCCTGCGCCATGTACCCCGCCGCCGCCGTTAGCGGCTGGTTTTTCTCGCACCCCGATTCGCATTATTTCGGGCTCGGCAATATCGAAAAAGACCAAGTCGAAAATTACGCCGAGCGCAAAGGCATGAATGTAGAAACCATCGAACGCTGGCTCATGCCCGTGCTGAATTACGACATTTAAGCTTTTTTTTTGGGCGTGCCCCTGCTCCCCGCGCGCCGCAGGGCGGCGCTTGTAAAGCCGTTGCATGCAACGGCTCTACAGGGTCGCAGGGTCGGGCTATTCGGGGCGTATCATCATCGCCCTGATGGGGCGAATGTTGATTCGCCCCTACTATCCCTCACGCAAAAAAACGCCTACTGCGAAAGATTCGCAGCAGGCGTTTTTTATTTCCAGATTAAAGCTATTTCGGAGGGACAAGCGTGAGGGATAGCAGTGTAGGCGCATGTATGCGCCGAAACGGATAGCCCGACCGCCGCCCTTTAAAGGCGGCGGGCACGCCCAAAAAAATATGCTTTATCTTAGCGGTATCTTAGCGGATACGCACTACGGGCAGCGTCGTTTGGGCGCTTGCCGACTGAATGCGAAGGAGGTAAGTAGCGGCGGGCAAGTCGCTAAGGTCGAGTTGCTCTGTGAGTTGTTGGCTTTCGATGCTGCGGATTTCTTGACCTAATGCGTTGAGCAGGGTGATGCGTGCATTGGCGGGTAGATTTTCGAGTGTGATGATGCCTGTAGTGGGGTTGGGGAAAAGGCGGACGGCGAGTTGTGTGTTGCCATTTTCTACTACGCCGATAGTGAAGCCTACGCTTGCGCTTGCGGTTGTTTGGCAGCTGTTGCCATCGGTAACAGTAACATCGTAGTTGCCTGTGAGGAGACCTGTTGCGGTGGCTGTCGTTTGTCCATCAGACCAAAGGAATCTCACTGAACCCGTGCCGCCGCTGCTGCTTGCGGTAGCGGAGCCATCTGCGCAAGTAGCGCAACTGGCGTTGCTAACTGTAGTGGTAGCTACTAAAGGCGCAGCGTCCGTGATAGTGATATTGGCGTTGTTTGAGCAGCCTCCTGCATCAGCAACAGTGATGCTATAAGTGCCTGGGGCGAAGTTGGTGATGGTTTGGTCGGTGCGTCCGTCGCTCCACAGGAAAGTAAATGGTGCTGTACCGCCTGCGACATTCACGCTACCGAAGCCTGTATTGGTGCCAGCGCAATTCGTCGCAAGGCTCACAGGTGTAAGTGTGATGCCTGCGGGGGCATTGAGGGTAACTTGAGTAGTGGCGCTGCAAGTGCCGATGGTAGCGGTAACGGTGAAAGTACCCGCGCCAAGACCTGTGGCAGTGGCTGTTGTTTGTCCGTTAGACCAAAGGAAAACGAGCTGCCCTGTGGGGCCACCTGTAGCATTGGCAGTAGCCGAGCCGTTGGCTGTGGTGCAGCCTGTGGGGTTATTGCTGGAGCTGATGCTTGCATTGACTACGGCAGGTTCGGTGATGGTGAAACCTACGGATGTAGAAACGCAACCATTGTCGTCTGTAGCGGTTACGCTGTATACGCCCGCAGGGAAATCGCTAACTGTAGCGCCTGTGCGAGAGCCTGTCCAAGCGAAGGTATAAGGGGAAGTGCCGCCTGTGGCGTTGGCGGTAGCGGAGCCGTCGTTAGCGCCATTGCAAGAAGTGGGGCTGCTGCTGGCGATGCTGGCAGTTACGGCTGAAGGTTCGCTGATAATGAAACCAACAGCAGAGGTACAGCCGTTGACATCGGTAGCGGTTAGGTTGTAGGAGCCTGCTGCGAAGTTGGTAACTGTAGCGCCTGTGCGGGAGCCTGTCCAAGCGAAGGTATAAGGGGAACTGCCGCCTGTAGCGCTGCCTGTAGCGGTGCCGTTGCTGCCGCCGTTGCAAGAAGTGGGGTTGCTGCTGGCGATGCTGGCAGTTACTGCTGAAGGTTCGCTGATGGTAACGCTTGTCGTAGCCGAGCAGCCGCCATCGGTAGCTGTTACGGTATACACACCAGCAGTGAGATTGTTGGCAGTAGCGCCAGATTGTCCATCAGACCAAACAAAGCTATAAGAGGGCAAAGAAGCGGACACTGTAGCCGAACCTGTAGAGCCACCTGCACAAGCTACAGCATTGCTGCTGGCGTTGAGGCTTACTGTAGGGCAAAGTATCTCTACTGCAAAATCGTCAAAGGTTACATACCAAGGACCTGTTGTAGCCTCCCATACGTTGGCACCGAAATAGTATACGCCAGAGGTGCTGGGCGTAAATTCGGCTGTCATTTGTGTATAGGCGGTTATAGTAGTAGCATAAACGGGCGTGCCAATGACGGACATAGCGGCAGTAGTAGGCGAAGTGCCTACTGTAGCGCGGATGGTATCCCAGTCGGAAATGCCGTCTGTTTTATACCAGAATGAAAAGCGATAGGGCTGACCCGCTGATAGATTGATGCCAGGCGTGTATAGATAATCGCCTGAACCCGCTGTAGTAGACCAGTTGATATTGAGGGTTTTGCTGCCTGAGCGTGGGGCGCGGTTGTAGGTCATGCTGCCATTTACACCAGCTACGCCGCCAAAGGAAGACCAGCAGGTGGGGAGGGCGTTGTTGGTTTGCGTATTGGGAGCAGTGATAGTGATACTTTCCAAATCATCTGACCAAGGCGCATTAACTGCAAGGCAAGGCGTGCTAAAGTTGGTTGCTGAAGTCCAAGCGCTGGTATCGCCTGCGCCGCAGATACGGCGAAAGAAAGCCGAATAGTTGGTAGCAGGTGTGAGGGTAGAAGTCATAGCGGTAGTACCCGACACCGCAGAGGGGATGCCTGTGCTGGCGGCGCTGCCTTGTGGTACGACCACGATTTGACCGCTTGCCAGCGTTGTTGTCCAAGCGAAACTTGCTGCTGTCGGCGAGATGCCCGCAACAGAAACACCGCTCACGATAGGGCAGGCAGGCGTAAAAGCAACAAAAGGCGACCAAGCGCTGGTATCACCCACGCCGCAAATTTCGCGGATATAAGCGCGGTAGCCAGTACCAGAGATTAAAGAGCCAACAGTAGCCGTCGTACCCGATACCATAGAGGGCGTACCCGTAGAAGGGGCAGCAGCGCCCACAACCACTACGATTTGCCCGCTGGCAATGGAGTTTGTCCAGCTAAAATTGACCGTAGACCCGTTTTGTACGGCTGCAGCAAAACCCGAGGGCGCAAAGCAGGTAGGCGGTGTCCATTGAAAGGTCGTACCTACAGAGGGGACGGTAGCCGAGTTGGCAGAGTTGAAATAGCAAGTATTGTTGTTGGCAGTGCCTGCTACGGAGTTTAGCCATGCGCCTGTAGCCGATAATACGGAGCGATTGTTAAAATCCGTATTGGTAGTGCCGCGCAAGCCTACTTGCGGATAGGTCGTATTTGTACCAGGCACGATAGTACCGCCATAAACTATGCGAATAACACCTGTAACGGTATTCATACGCACCTGAAAAGAGAGGCGCTCCCCCACAGGGGTAGCATAGTAGCGGCTCACATCTTGCCATTGTACGACGACCTCGTTGCCGACGGTCTCCAAGCGAATTTCGGGTGTACCTGCTGTGGATATGTCCAAGTCGCGCCCGAAGGGGGCAATCACACCGCCAGCGGCTGCGGAACTGGATACAGGGCTATACGTCCCAGCTAAGGCATTATTGCCCAATACTACATAGCCGTTCGTGTTGATGGCGATATTGGTATGGGCTGTACCGTTGAAGGTAAAGCTGGGTATGGTAGCCGTATACTCGTCATCGTCTGTCATGACGAAGCTCGTACCGCCTGTTATTGGCGTGTAAGTACCCGCCGATTGAGAAAAGCTATACGCCGCTACCTGGGCGCTCGCCGCATTCGCAGCCATGCCCACCATAAATAGGGCAAGCGTAGAGCGAAAAAGTTGTTTTAGAAACATGAAGGAGGTTTTAAAAATGGCAAAAAAAGATTAAAAAAGTATGCACTGCCCCGAGTGCGCACATTTTTGCAAACAGGGTAACAAAAGTAAGTGTTTATTGGCAGGCTTTGCTACGAAATCCCTGCTTTTAACAGATAAAAAAAAGTGGCAGGCATACAGAAAGGAGCGATACCGATTGCCGCGAGAGGGATACGGAGGGCGCGCGTGTAGGGGCAGCCCTTGTGGCTGCCCTTTACCGCGCGTACCGAGCGCCGTAGGCGCGAAGGTATGAGCGAATAGCGAACCCGTAGCAGCCCGACGCGAGCAGGCATAGCCTGCGAAGCGGCTCGCCACCAAATTTTTAGCCCAAAAAATAGGGATACAGCAGTTTTTCCGTACCTTCGCCACCAGAAGCAGCGAATTTTTAGCAACCGAAAGCTACATTAGACCGTTTTTTTATTGCTTATCTTCTTTTTTCACCAATTTTTATTTTAATACGTTATGCAATTTTTTCGACTCACTGCATTACTGGCTTGCTTGTCTGCACCTGCCGCCAGCCTGCTCGCACAAGGACACGCGCCGCACGCGGGCTGCTCCATGAGCGCGGAAGACGGCGCTATCGTCAAAGATAGAATGCTGCGCAATCGCCACGATGCACAAATACAGGCAGCGCTGCAAAATCGGAGCAGCGCCCTGCCGACTTATATCCCGCTCGGCATCACGACGGTAGCCAATACGAGCGGCGTAGGCTATGCCAGCATTGAGCAAATACACGCGATGGTCTGCGACCTCAACCGCGATTATGCCGACCAAAATGTCTTTTTTTATATCAAAGACAGCATCAGATACCGCCAAAATAACAATGTCTACAATGACGCTTGGGCTTTCAATTCGTCCATCTATATGGCGCAAAATAAAGTACCCAATGCCCTCAATATCTACATCAGCCCGACGGTCAATAATGCCGTAGCGAGTTTTTACACTCCAGCGGGCGACTATGTTTTTTTGATAACTTCCGAAGTCAATGGTACTTCCAACACGGCGACGCATGAGGTGGGGCACTTTTTCACCCTGCCGCATACCTTTTATGGCTGGGAAGGGGTCGCCTACCACGACGACTATCAGGGCGTAAATGCGCCGAACACAATGGGCGGCGAAAATGTAGAAAAGGTAGCACGCACGGGCGGCAATGCCAACTGCGCGATAGCTGCCGATGGCTTTTGCGATACGGAGGCGGATTATATTTCCGACCGTTGGAACTGCCCTTATGTGGGCGTGAGCGGCGTGTTGGCTAAAGACCCGCTGGGCGTGGATATCAATCCCGATGAGACGAATTATATGTCCTACTTTTTTGATGGTTGCCTAAATCGCTTTTCTACCCAACAAAAGGCGGCGATGTTGGCAGATATGCAATCTCGAGGCTGGTCAAATTTGGCAGCGCCTACGCCTATTGATACGCTTTCTGGTTTTGATGTGGTGCTAAATGCGCCGATAAATGATTTTATCGTTTTGGCAAACGGCACCAATACGGTAACCCTGCAGTGGACGGCGCTCACGGGCGCAAATCAGTACATCGTCAGATTGGAGCGCACCTTACAGGGGCAACCGATAGCAGATATTTTTACCGTGCGCACGACGACGAACAGTTATACCTTCAATACCAGCGCCCTGCCCGCTCCGCCTGCCAACGGCAATGCGCACGACTACCGCTGGAGCGTAAAACCGTTCAACAACCATTATACTTGCGCTGGTTTTTCCGATTATGGCACTTTCAAGGCTTCCATCAATGGGCAGCCTGTCGGTTTGGACGAGAGCGCCCAAGCGGCTGCGGCTTCGAGCTTGAGCCTGCGCGTACAGCCCAATCCGATACAGGGCGGCAGCGTACAAATACAGCTAAATAGCCAAATGGCGCAATCTAGCGCCCTGCGCATCTATAGCGCCGATGGCAAATTGTTGATAAATTCCACGCGCCAGCACTTGGAGGCGGGCGAAAATAGCTTCTCGATTGATGCGGCGGGCTTGTCGGCGGGTTTGTATATCGTGGTAGCTACCGACGAAAAGGGCGGGCAAGCCTATACGCGTTTCACGGTTTTGCCTTAATTTTTTAGCTTTTTTTGGGCCTGCCCCCGCGCATCTGCCCGCGCAAAGGACGCGGGCAGGGGGCGACCACAAGGGTCGCCCCTACATGCGCGGGGTCGGGCTATCCGTTGCAGCCCCACCGCCTGCGGCGGCATGGCTTCCACTGCTATCCCTCAGGCTTGGCGCTGCGCGCCTGTCTACGATTGAGCAGAAAACGCCCCATCGGGTCTATTTTCGTAGTTTTTTTGGGTAAATTTAGCGCTGTATAATAATGAATCGTTACCTATTTAGCTTTTTTTTGGCTGCAGTTGCTGCGCCTATTTTTGCGCAAAGCGCCAATATGCTGCCCTGTGGGGTAGATGCTGTTGAAGGCGAGCAAATCAAGATGGATATGCTCCGCAATCGGGCTGCGGTATCGCCCGCCCAAATCGCCGCCTTGCGCAATCGTCGCAATGTTACCTATGTGCCAATAACAGTGCACTTGATTGGCAATGGGCAGGGCTTGGATTTTCCCAATCCGCAAGGGGCGCTGTTTTGTTTGTGCGCGCTCAACCGCGACTTTGCCGACCAAAACATACAGTTTTATTTTAATCCGAACAATCCGATACGCTACTACGCCAATCAAACCGTATATGAAGACGGCTACGCGAATACCAGCATCAACCTCATGGGCGGGGTGAAGGCAGCGAATACGCTCAATATCTTCATCGGCAATGCGGTATCGGAGCCTGTAGCGGGCTACTATTCTCGCTGGCGGGATTTGATATTCATACGCCGCAGCGAGGCGAATATGATTTCGGTAACCCTAACGCATGAGGCGGGGCATTTTTTCACGCTGGCGCATACCTTCAACGGCTGGGAAAATCTAAATTACGACGATTTGTACGGCGGTGCGCCCGCGCCTGTGCGCAATACCAACAATAGACTTGTGGAATATGTAGCACGCACGGGGACAAATACCAACTGCGATACAGTGGCAGACGGTTTTTGCGATACGGAGGCAGATTACTATTCTTATCGCATTGATTGCAGCTACAACAGTGTAGTAAATGACCCCGACAGCGCTCGGCTCACACCCGACAACAGCAATTATATGTCGTATTTTAGCGATGCTTGTATGACGACCTTTACGAGCGAGCAGCGCGATGCGATTATGGCGAGTTTGACGCAACGGAATTGGCTAAACTTCCCCACGCCCAACCTCAACACCGTAACGAGCACGAATGTAGCGCCCACGATGCCTATGGAGGCAGATACGGTTTTCCGATTGGCGGCTAACCCTTCGCAGCTGCTGAATATGCAATGGAGCGCCGCGCCCGATGCGATTGGTTATATCATACATCTGGAGCGTATGTTTATAGGGCAACCTATAGGCACTGTTTTTACGCAGCTGGTCTATGGTACGGCGTACTCGCTGCCGATGAGCGGCTTGAATAATGGGGCATATCGCTGGACTATCAATCCATTTGGGCGATATAGTGCCTGCGACGGGGTGCCTATCATTGCGAATTTTGTGATAGCCAACGAAAACCAAACGGCTGTAGGGGTAGAAGAAACAAGCGTAGCGGCTGCGCCCTCGCTTTTTTGCTCGCCAAATCCCGTAGAGCGGGGTGGTTTATTGCAGGTGAATTTGCACAGTCCGAAAGCGGGCATGGCGCGCTTGAGTGTGGTCGATGCTTTGGGTCGGGAAGCATTTGCGCAGCGGGTTAGCTTGCAGGCGGGCGAAGATAATTTATACAGCCTTCATTTGCCTGAAAATTTGTCTTCGGGTGTATATTTGCTGCGCGCAGAGACCGCACAGGGGCAGCAGGTGCAACGTATTATCATTAGATAAAAGCCCGAAAGGGTGGACTTGCGTGAGGGATAGCAGCGGAACCACGCGCCTATAGGCGCGTGATGGAGCGAATAGCCCGACCGCCCGACCTTTAAGCCGCGTTAGCGGCGGGGAGGGCGGGCACGCCCAAAAATACAGCAGAAGAAACAGAAAAACTTCATTCAAAGCGATAGAAAAGATGAGTATACGCACAAAAATCGCAGGCATCGGCTACTATGTGCCTGCGCAAGCGGTAACAAACGACGACCTTGCGAAGGTTATGGACACCAATGACGAGTGGATACAGGAGCGCACGGGCATAAAGGAGCGACGCTACGCCAAAAGATACGAGGAAACCACCACGACACTCGCTGTAGAAGCCTCGAAAATCGCTATCGAAAGGGCGGGAATACGCAAAGAGGACATAGATTTTATCGTTTTTGCAACCCTTAGCCCCGATTATTTCTTCCCTGGTTGTGGGGTGCTGCTGCAGCGCGCCTTAGGATTGGGTACGGTGGGCGCTTTGGACATCAGAAATCAATGTTCGGGCTTCATTTATGGGCTTTCCGTTGCCGACCAATTCATAAAAACGGGTATGTATAAGAACATTTTGCTCGTGGGAGCGGAGTTCCATTCTTCGGGATTGGACTTTAGCACGCGTGGGCGCAATGTATCGGTGATTTTCGGCGACGGCGCAGGCGCTTGCATACTGCAACCCAGCGTGGAAGCCAATCAGGGCGTGCTGACTACCCACCTGCATAGCGATGGAACTTATGCCGAAAAGCTCGCTTTTATCAATCCTGGCACGCATGGCGGCGTACATACGGGCGATAAAAGTTACTTTCATACGGAGTCGGAATTTGATTCTATGTTTTTCACGCAGGAGATGCTCGATAAAGGCGAGTTTTATCCGACTATGGACGGTCCGACCGTGTTCAAACACGCCGTTACCCGCTTCCCGCAGGTCATAAATGAGGCTTTGGAGGCGGCTGGAAAGACGGTGGCAGAGATTGATATGCTGATTCCGCATCAGGCAAACCTGCGCATCAGCCAATTCATACAACAGAAGTTAGGTTTGCCCGACGAAAAGGTCTTCAACAACATACAAAAATACGGAAATACCACCGCTGCCTCCATTCCTATCGCTATGTGCGAGGCTTGGGAGCAGGGAAAAATCAAGCGCGGCGACTTGGTTTGTCTGGCGGCATTCGGTAGCGGCTTCACTTGGGGCAGCGCTTTGCTGTATTGGTAGTTAAATTGGCGTTCTGTCTTAGGTACTGCGCCGCTCGCTATCGCTCGCGTCGCTGGTATCAAGTATAAAGTATGCAAAAATAAAACCCTTCCGTCCTATTTTCAGGGGCGGAAGGGCTTTTTTATGGGCTAAATGAGCGTTTTAGTCGCGCAAATCGGTCTCGCGCACGCCAGGATACTGGGCTTTATTGAATATAAATTGGCTGTCGTCGATGCTGGCGGCTTGCATTTTGTGAATATCGAGGGTGTAGCGGGTGCCATCTTTGGTGAAAACCTTGATTTGCTCTACCTCGTTTTTGGCTTTATTGACCTTCACGCGCATTTTGCTGTATTCGCTATTTTTGTTGGTCGGCTTAAACTCGATGGAAACGCTCGTTGCGTCCTCATTGGTGATGGCGTAGAGGAAATTTTTGTCGACTTGGTCGAAATTCAGTATTTTATTGGGCGAAAGCAGGTCTTCATCATTGGGGTCGAAGTCGGTAATTTGCACCTCGTTCTGCTTTTTCATATACATCCAGATGGTTTTTCCGTCGCAAACCATCTCGTTGCTGTTGTTGGCGACCCGAAATTTGCGGTCTTTTTGGAAGATTTTGCCCTTTTGGACTTCTTTATTTTCGCCGTTTTCGATGGTCAGCGTATAATCTACTTGGGTAGATTTTACGGCTTTGTACTTATCGCGCAGTTGGGCAACGATTTTTTTGGCTTCGGGGTCGCTTTGTTCCACAAATGGTTTGGGCGTGCTGCCTTGCGCAAAGAGCGATTGGGTGCTAAAAAACAGCGCAGCGAAGCAGAAAAGAGCGAATATAGCGAGCGTTTTCATGATATGTATGCGGTTGTGTCAGTGAGCCTTTGAGGGGAATCGATGGTATGTGGGCAGGCTATGCGAAAATAAAGCCAAAAATATAGAATTGAGCAGGGAGCGGGACAAATTGCGTTTTTTTTTGGCGTGCCCCCGCGCCACGCCAGCCGCAAAGGCGGCTGGCGGAGCCGTAGCATGCTACGGCTCTACATGGCGCGGGGTCGGGCTATTCGCTACGTCCACGCCTTGCGGCGTGGGCTTCGCTGCTATCCCTCACGCATCTTCGCAGAGAATAAGCAGCCTGCGTAATTCGCTTAGAACAACTTATTGCGTTTCTCGCGCAAGGCTTTGAGGAATTGTTCCAATTCGATTTCGTCCGTGAATAGGACTTGTCGGGCTTTGCTGCCTTCGTTTTGTCCGACGATGCCTGTGTGTTCGAGCTGATCCATAATGCGTCCTGCGCGGTTGAAGCCCAATTTTAGCCTTCTTTGTATCATGGAGGTAGAGCCTTGTTGGGTGGCTACGATGAGGCGGGCAGCATCCTCGAAAAATTCGTCCAGCTCGGCGAGGGTTTGGGCGAGTTTGTTGCCGCCATCGCCCTCTGTTTCGTCGCCGCTGTATTCGGGCAAGAAGAAGGGGGTAGGGTAGCCCTTTTGGTCGCTGATGTATTCTATGACGCGCTCCACTTCGGGGGTATCGATGAAGGCGCATTGTATGCGTACCAAGTCGCTGCCTGCCGATAGGAGCATATCGCCGCGCCCTATAAGCTGCTCCGCGCCCGAAGAATCCAAGATGGTACGCGAATCAATTTTGGAGGTAACTTTGAAGGCAAGCCGAGCGGGGAAGTTCGCCTTGATAACGCCCGTGATGATATTGACAGAGGGGCGTTGGGTAGCGATGATAAGGTGTATGCCGACGGCGCGGGCGAGCTGCGCCAAGCGTGCAATAGGCAATTCTACTTCCTTGCCTGCCGTCATAATAATATCGGCAAACTCGTCGATAATCAGCACGATATAAGGCAGAAATTGATGCCCTTTTTCGGGGCTCAAGCGTCGGGCTACAAACTTTTGGTTATATTCGGTGATATTGCGCACGCTGGCTTTTTTCAGCAGGTTGTAGCGGTTATCCATTTCTATCGTGAGCGAATGCAGGGTTTGCACGACTTTGGAGGTATCCGTTACGATGGCTTCTTCTTCGCCTGGCAGGTAGCCCAGATAAAAATCCGAGATGGCATTGTATAGGGAAAGTTCGACCTTTTTGGGGTCGATAAGGATTAGTTTGAGCTGTGAGGGGTGTTTTTTATAGAGCAAGCTGACGATAATGGCGTTGATACCTACCGATTTACCCTGTCCCGTTGCCCCTGCTATGAGCAAGTGCGGCATTTTTGCCAAGTCGGCTACAAAAACTTCGTTAGAAATGGTTTTGCCTAAAGCGATGGGCAAATCCATCTTTGCCTGCCGAAATTTGGGCGAGGCGAGGACTTCTTTTAGCGATACTACTTGTTTATTTCGGTTGGGAACTTCGATGCCTATGGTGCCTTTGCCTGGTATGGGGGCGATGATGCGTATGCCGAGTGCAGCGAGCGATAGGGCTATATCGTCCTCTAAGTTTTTAATTTTGGAAATGCGCACACCAGGGGCGGGCACGATTTCGTAGAGGGTAACGGTGGGACCGATAGTTGCCTTTATTTTCAGTATTTCTATCTTGTAGTTTAGCAGGGTTTCTATGATTTGGTCTTTATTGGTCTCGAGTTCGGCTCTATCGATGACGGGTTTTTGGTCGTCGTAGTTTTCGAGCAGGTCGAGTACGGGGTTTTCGTAGTTGGGCAGGTCGAGGGTGGGGTCGTAGGGTTCGAAATGTTCGGTGTTTTCTGCTGTGATTTGCAGGTTTAGAGATTCGTCGTTTTGGGCATTGATTTCTACCTCGAGCTTATCGCCTGTTTCGCTGTTTTCGTCGCTGTTTTCGTCTGTTTTTTTGCCCGCTTTCGGGTTGCCGAATAGGTCTTTATCGCCTGATTCTTCTTTTTCTTTCTCCAGCGCATGGCGCAGGCTAAAATCGAGCTGATTATTGGTCAGTTCGCGTATTTTTTCCTCCAATTCTTCGCTGGTCGATGTATTGGAAACGGGGGTAGGTTTGCCTGTCAAATCGTCTGCTTCGTCGGTAGAAGCGGCATGGGTATTGGCTTTGGTTTTGGCGGTATTGGTTTTTGCGCTGTTTTCGATGGGGGGAGTTTCGGTTTCGGCTGCGGGCTCTGTAGCGGGCTCGGCTTCGTCTTTGAAAAGGTCTTTTACGCGGGGGCGGCGTGCCCACAAATCGCGCATCGACTGCCAAAGTACCTCCAAACGCAGGCTATCGCGCAGGCTCTGCCAAGTCCACTTGCTAAAATCGGGGTTGCGATTCCATACCAAGATAGCCGTAGCGGCAAAAATCAAGAATACAGCGATGCCCACAGAGCCTAAAAGCGACTGCGACCAACCTACCAAAGCCTTGCCCCAAGAGCCGCCCCAATGAAATTCTTGCTTTTGGAAAAGAAAAGCCAATAAATAGCTCGTCCAAAGCATGGTAACAAATGTCCAGCGGTAGAGCGTCAGCAGGTCTTTGAATTTTTTGCCCACGATGAGCCCCATGCCCGTCGCAAAACTTGCATAGACTATCATAAAAGAAGAAAACCCGAAGCCAAAATAAAAGGAATAATGCGCCACTACAGCGCCCAGCCTTCCGAGCCAGTTGCTCATCTCCTGCGGCTGAAACAAAATACCAAAATAGGCTTTATCCATATCCTCCTTCCAAGTGAAGAGATAGGAAGAGTAAGCAACGAATAAATAGAGGGTGAGAAACAAAAAGAGCAGCCCCACGAGCTTGGGGAATCGCTCGTCTTTGAAGCCCTCGCGGATAGAAAATTGAGCCTTACCTTTGGTAGCCATTTAATATGTATAGTTGCGAAGCTTGTATGTGTTGAAAGCAGCCTTGCGCAGCAGCAAAGCTACGCGGGGCGCAAATATAAGCCTTTATTTCGGAAAATATGCCTATATTTGCGGCAATCACAAAGCCGCGCCGCCTCTTTGGCGGGTATATTCAGGGCTTTCTAAAAAGCAAATGTATGCGCAATTTTTTATACATTTTGGTTATTCTTTGCAGCTTTGCCCAAAATTCGGCGGCGCAAAAAGATAAGGCAGATAAAGAAACCGATTACGGCAATGAATTCGCCTTAGGTTTGGGCTTGCAGGGGCGAAAATTTCAAATGTCTTTGATGTATGCGCGGCACTTGCAGCCGCATCGCACCCTGTTTTTTCATGCCGATATTACGGAGATACGCTCCGATAAAGAACGCCGCGTAGGGCTTAGCCGCACGGGCGGCTCCCCCGCAGGCGCTTCGCCCTATACTTACGGGAAACGCAATTATTTCTATCTCGCGCGCTTGGGAGTAGGGCAAAAACACTTTATTTCGGAGAAGAAAAACGCCCAATCTATCACCATGTCCCTAAGCTATCAGGGCGGTTTTGTGATGGGCGCTCTAAAGCCCTATTATCTCAATCTGGTGTATCGCTCCGATAGCACTTTTTATACGAGTTTGGAGCCCTATACGAGCGAAAACAGCGCCATTTTTCTCAACCCCAACAGCATCATCGGCGCGGGGCGCTTTTCCGATGGCTGGAATGCCCTCCAACTCGTGCCAGGTCTATTTGCAAAGTCTGCTTTTTGGGTAGATTTTGGGGCGCATAGGGGAGTGGTAGGCTCCATTGAAGCGGGTTTCGTGATAGATGCCTTTGCGCGGCGGGTGCCCATCATGGTTTTGAACGAAAGTTCGCCCGTGATGCTGCATATTTACGCCAATGTCTATTTCGGAGGTAGGTGGTAAGAGGGAGTTTTTTTGGGGGCTACCCTTGCGGCAAAGCCGCTGCGGGTCGCTACGCTACGGGTTCGCTATTCGCTCATACCTTCGTGAGCCGCAATGAATTGCGGCTCTACTCGGTACGGCGGCGCTCTGCGCCGCCGCCCTCCGCATCGCTAGCCCAATAGGAACTCCCAAGTTTGATAACAAACCCATAACATTTTGATAACACTCCGAAAACATAAAACCCCATTTGTAGCCCCCAAATCCTATATTTTGGACGCAGATTGTATGGGCTAGCGATGCGGAGGGCGGCGGCGCTCTGCGCCGCCGTACCGAGTAGAGCCGCAATTCATTGCGGCTCACGAAGGTATGAGCCGACAGGCGAACCCGTAGCGTAGCGGCGACCGCATCGCGGGCGCAGCCCCCCAAAAAAAACGCCCCAAAATTTGCAAATTCCGTTTTTTGCCTTATCTTTGTACTAAGAACAACCCGCACCCATAAACATCTACCCACGCAAAATTATCCATTCCCTACTGTACGGATTATCATCGTTGGTTGTATCTTGAAATCTGTAGTTTATACCCATAAACTATAGTGCCCTTCCCTTGCTTTTTATTACCTTCATTTTCTCATAAGCATCTACCAAAACTATGAAGCTTCTTCTTTTTTCTCTGCTGGCGCTATGCGTTGGCAGTATGCCTCTGATGGCACAATCTAAGGCGGAAAAAGCCTTCGGCAAACTCGCCGACAAAGTCAACAACAAAAGCTATTCGAGCAAGCACCTAAAAGCCGCCGCCGCCGATAGCGCCTCCACCGTTTTGGACGGCAAAGAAGTACGCAAAGACAGCGAAGGGCTAAGCGGTATCTACTACTTTACCCACCCTATTTTAGTCAAAAATTCAGGCGGAAAGACGGTAGTCGTCAAAAAAGTGCTGCTGGATTATCTTGAAAACGACGACAAAGGCAAGGGCATTTATGTCGTCTATCTCAAAGCTGCTGCTTCCTTTGAAGACCCCAATTCCAGCAAATACATCAAGCCCGCTACCTTCTTTCCTGGCTCTACGCCGAGAGAAACTAACATCAAAGTAGGCAAAAAAACAGGGCATATGTTCTTCGATGACCGCATCTACGAAAATAGATTGTGGACATACTTCGCCCCTGAAGGCTCTCATACCAACTTTGGCAGCGGCATACGCGAACTGGAAAAAGGCATTTTTATCATGGATTATTCGTCTCCAGAGAACGAAAGCCAAATCCCTGAATTTCTCAAAAAGCACCATTATGTCGTCTTCTTCAGAGCCGATAAAGCAGCCGCCGCACATGCACTGACACAGGAAGAAATTTGCAAGCGCCTAATAGCGATTGACAAAAAAATCGAAGTTGCCAATAAAGACGGCTCTACAGGTTTCAACCTCCCCAAACCAGGTGGAGGCAAAACGGAACTATTCGACAAAGCCCGCGAAGCCACCACAAAAATTCTGCAAGACCATATCAACAAACAAGGTAAAGGGAGCACAAACCACTCCTTGCTCTATATCTACACACTGACCCCCACGCCATATTGGAAAGATATTGTCGATAAACGCATGGTGAACGGCACACAAAAAGAGGTAAAAATCGGCAGATATACCGAATACTACGCCGTTCTACAAAATAATGCACCAGAACCCTATAAAGGTATTTGGCAATTCAACAATAAGTACTCGTATATTATCGTGCAAGTAGCCGAAAAAATGAAAGGCGATGCGCACAGCATCAACGAATTTACGGGCACTTATTACATACACGCTATTAGCCAGCCCTTCTTCTTGAGCGAGGAAGAAAATGCAACCATCATGCGCTTCAAAGGGCAATAATACTAGCCCCCAAACCGCTATAAACAGCCTGCCCGCAACCCCAAATTTGGAGTTGCGGGCAATTTTTTGCTGTTTTTTTACCTGCGTATCTGGTCGAGCTGTGTGAGCAGCCATTCGCGCTCTGTGAGTGTGCGCGCCGACAGTATTTTTGCCCGCAATTTTTCGCAATCAGCGCGACTATAGGCGTTCAAACGCAGCAAACGATGCACAAAACGCAGTATATTTTTGTAGTTTTCGGCATGGTAGGCGAGCACCTTTTTCTTCCTACCCAAAAAGACCCGAAAAGTCGATAAAAAAGACTCTAAAAGCTCCTGTTCATCGGTCTCGTAGTAGATTTTTAGCTGCATCACTTTAGCATCGATATTCAAGAAAATATCCTCGTATTCTACCTGCTGCAAGCGCTGCAAAGCGGCATCGTATTGCTTTTGAACGAAGAGCCATTTGGATAGGCAGTAATGCGTATAGGTTTGCTGATATTCTGCCGACAAAAGATGGCTTTTTTCGTCTATAAATGCCCGCACCCAATCAAATTCTTTGAGATGCAGACCCAGCGTAACGATATTTTTGAAGCTAAAGCGGCTCAATTTGCCCCCTTCCAGCAAAAAACCATGCGCCAAACCCGAAGTGTACAGCTCAAAGGTCTCCCTCAAGTAGCTCAACTCTACATTTATGCGCCGAATGCCGTAATTTATCGCTAAAACGTACAGATTTCGCATCTCCATCAGCTCAAATTGATGCGTCGAAAGCAGCAACAAGCGCTTAAATTCTGCAAAATGCCCCCGACTCGCCTCCGCTTGCTCCGTCATCGCCCTATAATAGCGATAATACAAGCCCACAACCGCCAATTCTTGCCAGTCCGCACGCTCTTTTACCAGCTTCAACACCGATTCCAAAAGCGGTTGAGCGTACTGCGTTTTGGTTACCGACTGTTGCGCCTGCATGATGCAAGCCAAACGCAGCCGCTCGCCGCAGTATTGCAGGTCTAAAGCATCGCCCAAAGGTTGCAAACTGCGCGATTTTTCTCGCCCCAATGCCTGTTGTAGGTAGTGCGCCACGTCTTCCAGCTCATATTCCGCTCGCCAATAGCCCGCATCGCGCCGCTCCTGTCGCCGCAAACGCTCCTGCGCCCGCTGATGCGCATAATCCAAGTGCTGATGCAAGCCCAGTTGCCTATATGCCCGCACCAAAAGCCGATTGCGCAACTGTTCATCTTCGCGCAACTGCCGCTGAACCAAAAAATCTTCTAAAATTTCCTGAAAAAAGGTCTGCAAATAACGCATTTTCGCCTCTTCAAAAGCCGCAGAGCCATAAACATAGGCATACGCCGATTCTCGCCGCCAGTCGCCCCGCTCCTTCAAACGCATTTGTTCCTGCAAATACTCAAAAAATAAACCCAAATCCGCTCGCGCATTGTGGTATGGTGAGTCGATAAACTTGCGCAGCGCCGCCCGCTCATAACCTGACATCTCCCGATATACCCGCAACGATTTACTACTCAACATATTTTTTTGAATTAAATTGCGTGAGGGATAGTAGCGCCGCAATTTATTGCGGCGTGGATAGCCCGACCCTGCGACCTTTAAGCGCGTTAGCGCGGGGAGC
>CAYXSA010000041.1:0-36794 GCA_964467315.1 uncultured Saprospiraceae bacterium
TTCAAGCCCGAAACGGCGCTTTACGAAGTTTAAAGTATTTTTGCACAGTTACTTAATAGGCAAAAAACTAATTTACTCGACGCGCCTAAGCCGAAGGGCATGCGTCGGGGCATAGAGCCAAAGCTCTGTATGTTCTTTTTGGAAGCGGTAGCGGGTAGCGCGTATATAGGTCTGGTCAAGCAGGGTGCTATTTTTAAGCCCCTCGCATTCGTAGTGTTCGCGGGGTGTATAGTCTTCGTTGATGCTTAGGGTTTGCTCCAGCAGGTCGACGTGATAGTGTTCGTAGCAATAGACTTCCTTTTGTTGGAAGGTGATGTGCCCGTCGGGATAAAACTGTATTTGGGTGGGGACTTTGGCGGTATCGACGACGATGCTGCTATCGAGCTGCCAAATATCTACAAGCTGCCAAGTCTGACAAAGCTGCTTTTGTTGTGTGGGGAGGATTTCGATATTTTTGATAAAATAGCCGCGAAAGGGGCGATGTAGCTGCCCTTCGGGGTAATAGCCACAGGATTGTATCAAGCGCAGATGGTCGGTATCAAATAAGACATAATCGGGCGTATGTCCTTGCTCTTGTATGGTTTTTTCGGCGAATAGATAAATATCGTCGAGTGTGCCGACGGGCATAGACATAAAGAGTTTGGTATGCTTTTGTCGGCTTTCTTGGGCTTTTTCCGTTGCCAAGTCGTAGCTAAGGAGGCGGGTGCGGTCTACCTTATTTTGAACGACCCAGACGGTGAGTTCGTTGCGTTTTTTTTCGTCGTAGCGTAGTTCGTAGAGGGTATAGGTATAATTGCCTGCACAGGCTGTGCGTAGGCGCTGCCAGCTTTCGCGGCTGCGATTGGCGGCATCGGCGAGGGTCTGTGTCTTAGCAACAAGGGGCAAGAAAAGAAGGCAGCTAAGACGGAGCAGCAGAAAAAAACGCGGCAAGAATAGGGGCATACGACAATCAAAATACGAGAAGATGGCAGAGGCGGGGAAACTTACTATAAGTGGACTCCGTTTGCATTTGGGCTAGCGATGCGGAGGGCGCACGTGTAGAGCCGCAATACATTGCGGCTCACGTGCGTACCCGCCCGCTTGCGGGCGGGTATGAGCGAATAGCGAACCCGTAGCGTAGCGGCGACGCGCATCGCGCGGCGCAGCCCCCCCAAAAAAAAACGCCCTTAACAACGGTTGCCGCGCCAATGCAATATAAGTGCCAGCTTTTAGAGGCTGTTGAAAAGCTCCTTTTTAGACACGGGTAACGACGAACTCGCCGTAGTCGTCGCCGCATTCGATGCCTTTGGTTTGTTCGCAGCGGAAGTCATGCACGCGCGCGCCAGACGCATCATAGTCGCCCGCATAGGCGAGCGCCATGAATGCTGCGCAAACGCCGCGTATCATGTAGCCGCTTTTTTTGTAGCTTTTGCCCAAGCGCACGCCATCGGCTTCGTAGTAATTGTAGGCGCGCACGACCATGCGTTGGGCGGGCAGCAGTTCCACAATCTCCGTTTGCGCCCAGCCCCAAGCGGTAAAAACCGCAAAAGCGCCGTGCAAAACGTCTTCCACCGTCTCCACCATCGGCTGCACGATGGCTTTCCACTCTTCGGAAGTGATAATGCCGTAGCCTGTATGGTAGCCGCACTCTTGAGCGCAGTTTATAAGCAGGTATTCGGTGGCTTCCAGCAGTTCGGGCGCTGCGCGGGCAGTGGTATTCTGTGGTGATAGGGAGATTTTTGCTTATGCCTCTTTTTCGGGCATATTGGCGAGCCAAAGACGGAGCGTTTTTTCGTCGTTTTCTATCTGCCACCAGACGGCGCGAGCAGAGGGATTGCCTTCTACGCCTTTTAGGTAGCTGCCACCATTGTATAGGAGCTTAAAAAAGGGGCGCGCAAAGTCGGGGTAGTAACTTAGTTTTGCGCCAGTTTGAGCGCCAAGATACAAAATTATCTGTTTCGTGAGGGGTGCAGAAAAATAAATCTCCCTAATAAAAGAGCCATCTAAACAGTCTTCGATATGTTGAATTTCTACGATTTGCATATTTTTCGTATCTTTTAGATGCCTGTGGCTAAGGCTGTGAGCGCCTCTATGAGTTTGTCTATTTCTGCTGCTGTCTGTGTATGTGCAAAGCCAATGCGCAGGGTACCGCCTTGTTTGCGGGTGCCCAAAAATTCATGTATCAAGGGCGCGCAGTGCAAGCCTGCGCGGGTCTGTATCTCGTAGATTTCGGCGAGCATATAAGCTAAGTCGGCAGGGGCGAAAGGCGGCAACTGTAGATTGAGGGTGGGTATCTCTGTGCCCGTTGCAAAAATTTGCCAAGTTGGCAAATCTCGCAAAGCCGCAGATACGCGCCCGTAATGCTGCTGCTTTGCGGCTTGGATACGGGCGATGCTACTGCTCCGTATGTAGTCCAAGCCTGCCGAAAGGGCGGCTATGCCTAAGTAATTGGGGGTACCCGCTTCGTAGAGCAAGGGCAGATTTTCGGGTTGGGTAAGCAACTCGCTGCGGCTGCCTGTGCCGCCGACTTTCAGCGGGGCGGGGCGAAAGCGCTCCGAAAGCAAAACGAAACCCATACCCGTCGCAGCAAGCAGATTTTTATGCGCTGTGCCTACGAGTGCATCTACAGGCGTGCGCTGCAAATCTATATCGACTGCCCCTGCAAATCTATATCGACTGCCCCCGCCGACTGCGAAGCATCGACTATCAAAAAAGCGCCAAATTCTTGCGCTATTTGACATAATTCCCCCAAAGGCTGTAAAGCGCCCGTTACGTTGGAGGCATGATTGACAAGGATAGCCAGCGTATCGTTTTTTTTGCACAATTCGCGCAGATGCCCCAAATCTATATATCCGCGCTTGCAGCAGCGTGCCAAACGATAGGTAGCCCCTCTGTGCAAATGCAAAGCGTGCAAGGGGCGCAGCACAGAATTATGTTCTGTTACGCTGCTGACTATCTGCGCATTGGGGCGCAGCGGCAAGCCTGCGATAACCAAATTTAGCCCCTCCGTGCTACCCGACGTAAAAATTGCCTCTACCCCCGACCCCGCCCCAAAAAACTGTAGCAGCTTTTTTCGGCAGTTGGTCAATAGAGCGCTTGCCTGCTCGCGCGAGGGCGGCGGCGCAGAAAGTTGAGCCGCTACCGCCTTTTGTACGGCTTCGGGCTTGGGGTAAGAGGTCGCGTGCGTATCGAAGTAGAGCAAAATAAATTCGGATTTGGCAGGCTGCTTTAATTCTCTGCGTTTTTTGCGTGAGGGATAGTAGGGGCAGCTCTTGTGGCTGCCCTGAATAGCCCGACCCTGCGCCCTTTTTGGCGCAGGGGCACGCCCAAAAAATCAATTCAGCTTCTGCGGCGCGACCAGCTCAAATAGCGGTATTTTTGCCTCAAAGACCGCCCAATCCTCCTGATTTTGGAGGGTAAATGAGCCTGTCATTTTGCCCATTTCGCTGCGAAGTGGGCAGGCGGACACGTATTGATAGGCGCTATTGGGCTCGATTATCGGCTGTTTGCCGACTACGCCCTCGCCTTCTACCTCCCGCCAGATGCCGACAGAATCCCAGATTTGCCATTGGCGCGAAAGCAGCTGCACGGGTTCGGAGCGAAGGTTTTCGATGGTAACGCGATAGGCGTGCACGTACTCGTTTTGCAGCGGCTTGGAGTAGGCGCTTTGGTACATTGTTTCCACGCTTATGCGTATGCCTTGCGTCGTGGCTGTCTGCATAAATGGGCGCGATTAAGTGGCTAAATAAGGGGCACAGTGCCGTATTGTATAAAATTTTCTACGATTTGCTCCGCCTTTTGCAGCGTCGTGGCGAGGTCGTCGTTGATGAGGCTAATGTCAAATTTCGACTCATAACTTAGCTCATTGCTGGCACGCCCGAGTCGGCGGCGCAGGCTGTCCTCGTCTTCGGTGCGGCGGTCTTTGAGGCGCTGGAAAAGAATTTCGGGCGTGCGTGTTTTAACAAAAATAGTCAAAGCTTGTTGCGGATACTGCCGCTGAATGTTGTGCGCGCCCTTTACATCAATGTCGAAAATAACATTTTTACCCTCTTCCCAGAGTCGCTCTACCTCCGTGCGCAGGGTGCCGTAAAATTGCCCCTCATAGACCTCCTCCCACTCCAAAAAATCGTTTTGCGCGACTCGTTTTTTGAACTCCTGCACCGACAGGAAATAATAATCCATGCCGTTGATTTCGCCATAGCGCTGCGGTCGCGTGCAAGCGGATATGGAAAAGGCGAGGTCATCGCGCTGTTTTAAGAGGTGCTTGACAATGGTCGTTTTGCCAGCACCAGAGGGCGCAGTAAAAATGATAAGTTTCCTTTCAGACATAGCGTGGGCGCTTGCAGGCTGCTCTTTGGTTTTGAGCTGCAAAGATAAGCATTTTTTGAGCGGGCAACTAAAGAATGTTGGCAAGTTGCTCCTTAATTTTTTCCAATTCGTCTTTCATCTGCACGACGATATGCTGTATCTCGGCATGATTGGCTTTAGAGCCCAGCGTATTGACCTCTCTACCGATTTCTTGGGCGATAAAGCCCAATTTGCTGCCTTTGGCGCGGGGTGCGGGCTGCTGCAAAAGTTCGAGAAAATAGACGCAATGCTGGCGCAGACGCTGCTGCTCTTCGCTAAAGTCAAATTTTTCCATATAAAAAATCAACTCTTGCTCAAAGCGATTTTCGTCCACCCGCAGCGCCATCTGCTCCAATTGTGTACGCAAACGCGCCCGCACACGCTCCATACGCTCACCCTCGAAGGGCGTTACTAGGTCGAGCAGGCGCAAAATCTCGCCGACACGCTGCGTTATTTCTGCCGTCATACTCGCGCCCTCGCGCTGCCGAAAGGCAAGAAATGCCGCCATTGCCTCTTTGATGACCTCCTGTAACTGCGCCCAAAACTCCTCGTCTGCGTGCTGCTCATTGCTCTGTACCACATTCGGCAAACGCGCCGCCGTCTGCAAAACATCACCTTTTTCCCAGCCATTCATGCCAGCAACCTCCAAAAGCTGATACACATACGCCTCCAGCAAGGGCTGATTTATCTTAAAATCGCTCCATTCGCCGCTTTCCATCTGCACAGAAAGATCGATTTTACCGCGCTCCAGCTCCTCCTGCACCCATTTTCGCAAATCGTGCTCATGCGGTTGATATGGCGCAGGAAGGCGCAAACGCAAATCCAAAGACTTACTATTGAGCGAACGTAGTTCGGCAGAAAGCGTCTGCCGCGCAAAACTTTTTTTCGCGTAGCCGTAGCCCGTCATCGAATACAACATATCATTATGGCTTTGGGTGGGTGTATAATCTTTCGTTTTTTTGGGCGTGCCCCCGCGCCGCCGCCCGCGCCAAAGGCGCGCGGGCGTAATGCGGCGCGGGGTCGGGCTATGCGCGGTTTCAGTGTGGGGCAGCCACAAGGGCTGCCCCTACACCAGACCCGCTTTGCGGGTCTGCCGCTCCTATCCCTCACGCAAAAGTTACGAGTTACGAGTTACGATTATGTGATTTGTATATATTTCATTATCAATGGCTTATGTACAATTCGTAACTCGTAACTCGTAACTCGTAACTCGTAACTATGTAAAGTCGGATTTGAAATGAAAGGCTATCTTCGGATAATCGCTCATCGCAGAAGACAACATCCAAGAGGATTCTGCCAGATAGACCAACTGCCCATGCTTATCCTCTGCCAAAAACTGCGCCTTCTTGCGCCGAAAATCTGCCAGCTGCGCCGCATCGGCAGACTGCAACCAGCAGGCTTTGTAGAGCTGTATGGGCTCGTAGCGGCAAGATGCGCCGTATTCGTGCTGTAATCTATACTGTAGTACCTCAAACTGCAGCTGCCCCACCGTGCCGATGATTTTGCGCCCATTGCTAAGCCGCGTAAACAACTGCGCTACGCCCTCGTCCATTAGCTGGTCTACGCCTTTGGCAAGCTGCTTCGATTTCATCGGGTCTGCATTCTCGATATACTGAAAAAGCTCGGGCGAAAAGCTCGGTATACCCACAAAATGCAGTATCTCGCCCTCCGTGAGGGTGTCGCCGATTTTGAAGTTGCCCGAATCATACAAACCAACAATATCTCCAGGATAAGCCTCATCTACAACCTCTTTTTTGCTCGCCATGAAGGTCGTCGGATTAGAAAACTTCATGTCCTTGCCCAAGCGTATATGCTTATAGGCTTGATTGCGCTGAAACAAACCCGAACAAATGCGCACGAATGCAATGCGGTCGCGGTGGCGCGGATCCATATTGGCGTGTATCTTAAAGACGAAGCCCGAAAATTTTTCTTCCGTAGGCTGTACTTCGCGCTCTGCGGTGCGGAAAGCTTTGGGCGCGGGGGCAATGTCGACAAAGCAATCCAACATTTCCTGCACCCCAAAATTATTGACTGCCGAGCCAAAAAATACGGGCGAAAGCTCACCACGTAAGTAAGCTTCTCTATCAAAAATTGGATATACACCCTCGACGACTTCCAAGTCCTCGCGCAGTTGGCGGGCATGGCGAGCGCCTACGTGCTGCTCCAGCATAGGGTCGGCTGCATCGTCAAACTCTATAGAATCCGTCGCCTTCGTGCCCGCAGAAAACAAGCAGAGTTTGCGCTGATACAGGTCGTATACGCCTTTGAACTCTTGCCCCTGCCCCATACCGATACTTAGGGGGCAAACTTTCAGTTTTAGTTTGGTTTCTATCTCATCCAAAAGGTCGAACATCTCGATACCGACGCGGTCGAGCTTATTGACGAAAACGATGATGGGCGTGGCACGCATACGGCAGACTTCGACGAGCCTTTCCGTTTGCTCTTCTACGCCTTTGGCTACGTCGACGACGACAATGACGCTATCTACAGCCGTGAGCGTGCGATAGGTATCCTCTGCGAAGTCCTTGTGTCCTGGTGTATCGAGGATATTTACTTGATAGTCCTTGTACTCAAAACCCATGACGGAGGTAGCAACGGAGATACCGCGTTGCTTTTCTATCTCCATGAAGTCGGAGGTCGTAGAGCGTTTGATTTTATTGGACTTTACAGCGCCTGCGACCTGTATCGCACCGCCAAAAAGTAGGAGTTTTTCCGTGAGGGTGGTCTTGCCTGCATCGGGGTGAGCCACGATAGCGAAGGTACGCCGACGCTCGATTTCTGCTAAAAAAGAAGACATTATGTGAATTACGAATGACGAATTACGAATGACGAAAACGCAGTTAACGCAAAGCGCATTCGTGCTTTGTGTGTAGAGAATGGCGACTGTGCTTAGGCGCGGCTTGCCGCGCCTTTGCGTGAGGGATAGTAGGGGCGAATCAACATTCGCCCATTTGGGCGATGGTGGTGCGCCCCGACCACGAAGTGAACGCGAAGCGAATAGCCCGACCGCCGCCCCCCGCGCCTGTAGAGCCGTAGCATGCTACGGCTCGCAGCGTGGGGGCGACCGCCGTAGGCGGGCGGGGGGCAAGCGGCGGGCACGCCCAAAAAAACCGCACAAAGTTAGCAAAAAGCTAAATGAAAAAGCGACTATCTACCGAAATTTGGCAGATAGTCGCTATGTAGCGCATTATACTACAACTATTTGTAGGTGCGTTTGGTGCGTTTTTTATTGGTTTTGATGGTATTGCCACCAGGCATGCGGTTGCCGCGTTCGGAACCTACGCGGTTCATAGCGCAACGGAAGCCGATTTGAGAGGAAGATTTATCTTGCTCCAAGTAGCGGCGTGCGCCTGGCGAGAGCCAGAAAGCGCGGTCAGCCCAAGAGCCGCCTTTATAAACGCGGGTTTCGTTGGAGACGAGCGAAGTTTTGCCATATTCGTAGGTGGCTTCCGACTCGGTGTCGCCGTCCAAGTGGTCGATAACATCGGCTTTTTGGAAGTTGCGGCGGGTAGCGATATCGGCTTCCTCCATTTTTTTGTAGTTGAGGCGACCGAGAGAGTCGAGACCTGTGGGCTTGCCATTTTGGTCGCGCTCGATTTGCGTGAATACATTACCGCGCACGGGGCTAAGGTCGTGGTTTTCCACATCGCGCAGGGTAGTGCTGGTCATGGGGCGATATACGTCTTTTACCCATTCGTTGACGTTGCCTGCCATGTTGTACAGACCGTAGTCATTGGGAACGAAGGCGCGAACGGGGGCAGTGATAGAGGCACCGTCATTGAGTGCGCCCGCCATACCCATATAGTCGCCGCGACCGCGTTTGAAGTTAGCCACCATCAGACCCTGATAGCGACCGTGTTGGGGGTAGCGGGTCGTGGTACCGTCCCAAGGATAGATACGGCGGTCGGTAATGCGCTCATCGCGGGCATAGGCTTGATTGCCTACGAGGGCGAGGGCGGCAAATTCCCATTCTGTTTCAGAAGGCAGGCGATACTCTGGGAGCAGGATACCATCATCCCAACGCACGCGGCGCTCTTCGCCAGAGGCGGGCGAGCGGAGTGGTTTGGGGCCTGGCGTACCTTCGTACAATCCTTCGAGATAAGCGCCCGTATTGAAGTTAGTTTGTCCTTTTTGTGATTCGTGGTCTGCTTGCAGTTTGCCTTGCTCGATGAGAATCATCTCATTGACGCGGTCGGTACGCCACTTGCAGTACTCTTGTACTTGTATCCAGCTCACGCCTACGACGGGATAGTCGGAGTAAGCGGGGTGGCGGAAATAGTCGTCTACGAGTGGGTCATTCATAGCCAATTCTTCGAGCCAAACGAGCGTATCGGGCAGGGCGCGGCGATACACTTGGGGAGAAGACTCCGTGTGTACGCGGTCTACCCAGAAGAGATATTCCAGCCAAGCCTCGTTTGTAACCTCCGTTTCGTCCATATAGAAGGAGCGCACGGTAACTTTACGCGGTACGTTGTTGAACTCAAACATGACATCTTGTTCGGTTTGCCCCTGTGTGAAGCTACCGCCCTCGATGAAGACGAGGTTAGGCCCCGTCATTTGACCTTTGTATTTAGGGATTTTCTCAAAACCACCCCATTCCTTGCTGTTGTAACCCCAGCCAGTGGTGTCCGAGCGGAATTCCTTTTTGCAGGCAGAGGCGGAGAGCATACCTACAAGGGACAAGAAAAATATTTTTTTCATCACGCTAATTTTTTAATAGAATTTGACGACAATTAAAAGGCAGACAAAAGTAATAACAATATCCAAATTATCTAAATAATTTAGTGCAATCGTTGTAGCGTTGGCGCTGTTTTTTGGTTTTATCCTCAAAATTAAGCACCAAAGAGATTTCGTGTGTACCGCCCGAAGCAGGTGTAAGGCTCGAAACGGTGAGATCGTAGCTGTAAGCGAGCTTAAAAACGCCTTTCGAGAAGCCGACTGCCGCTATGAGCGCATCGCCATTGCCGAAGGCATGGCGAAAAAACAGCCCTCCGAAGAGATTTTGGCGGCTGATGTAGGCACCAAAATTTAGCTGCATAAACTGCCGTTGCTTCACAAATAGCAGATTTGGCGATATAAACGCCTGCTCCCGCCCTTTATTGCGTTTGCCCAAAGGAATTTCGCCGCCCGCGTGAAAACTTGCGCGCACAGGCAACTGCGCCGCTACGTCGCTTAGTCGGTAATACGCCTCATTCGGCTGATTTAGATGCTTAAACGAAGCCCCCGCATACCACCAACGCGTGCGCACAAGCAAGCCCGCGCCTACGTCAAAATAGTTGATACTGCTCATAATTTGCCCCTCTTCCGTTGGGTTGAGGTTGCCGTTCGAGTCGTAAGCGCCCGTTTCGGGGTTGATTTGGTCGAAAAATACCAGCTTATTCCAGTTCAAACGCTTGTTGACCATGCCCATTTCCAGCCCCATACGGATATAAAAATTGTCGTCAAAACGGACATCATAAGCATAATTGCCCGCGAAAGCCGTCGTACTATAGATGCCATTGCCTGCCACATCGGCGAGCAGCGAGAGTCCAAAACCGCTATTGATACTCGGCGCGTACTGCCCGTAGGCGAGCGAGTAGGTCGCATAAGCGCGGTTGATATTCGACCATTGGTTGCGATAATTGGCGTACAGCACGGGCGCATCGACCATGCCCACCAACGCGGGGTTTAGCTGCTGCGGCGCAGCAAAAAACTGGCTAAACATGGGGTCTTGAGCCTGCACAGCAAAGGCAAAAACACGCATAAAACTGGCAACAAAAGCCAAGCGAAGTATATAGGAACGCATCATTTTCATCAATTTATTTGTTACTGTAACGCATAAAACGCCGTCTTTGCCAATATCCTGCCAATTTTTTCTAAATTTTAGACTGTTTTTTTGGGCGTGCCCGCCGCGCTCTTGCGCGGCGGTCGGGCTATGCGCGGTTTCAGTGCGCGCCCGCAGGCGCGCACCGCTTCGCGCCGCTCCTATCCCTCACGCAAAGCTCGACAAACTTATCTGCGATTTCCCCTAAGTAGTTAACTTATCATTAAGCATTCGGTAGTTCTTCCCTTACAACTGTTATTTAGTTGTAATTCCTGTGTATCTTTGGCGCGAAAAATAAAGCACCCACATTTTAGATATGAATAAAGTTCTTGGCTTTTGGGCTTGCTCGCTTTGGGCGGCTCTTTTCTTGCTGGGTTTTGCACCCTCGTCGGCTACTGCCCAATGTAGCGGCTTGACGGTTACGGTACAAAATACGACCAACATCGCCTGCGCAGGCGACAACAACGGCACTATCAACCTCAACGTGCAGATAGATTCCGCCTCTTGCTCCTCGCCTACCGTAGTCCTCAACGAAGTCATGTACCGCCCCAGACTTTCCAATGGCTTAAACCCAAATGCAGGCGAGCAAATTGAATTAATCGCCCCCGCAGGTACCAATATCGGCTGCTACACACTTACAGACGGAGATTGGGCTGTTACCATTCCGCCGAATACGATTGTCGGTAGCGACGGTATTTTCACCATCGGCAATGATGCCGTACACGGCGCTGGCACTTTCGACCTCGATGCAGAAAACTGCGGCTGCTTTGTAGAAGGCACAGGCGGCGGCGGCTTGATGATACTCACCGACGGCGGAGAATATGTCGCTTTATTCAACCAAACAGGCGCATTCATTGATGGGCTTGTATACAGTGACGCTTCCACAACCGCAGGCAACCGCCCGCCCAATGGCGATTTAGCGACAGCTGGAGGCGTAATGACCTTAGCATCTCTAACAGGCTGCCCCGCCACGGTTACGATTCCCGCGCAAGCCAGTTTCCCCGCTTTTATGCTTCCCAACTTAGCGCGAGATAGCTCCTTTGTGCGCCTACCCGACGGCACAGGCAACGCTTGGGGGATACAAACAAACGGCTCCATCAACACCTGCAACGCTGGCACGCTCAATAGCTATAGCCTCCTTTGGAGCAATGGCGCTACCACGGCCAATCTTTCGGGGCTTGCAGCAGGCGTTTATACCGTAACCGCTACCCATAGCAGCGGCTGCACCCTCACCCAATCCGCTACCATCACCGAACCCGCAGCCCTCAACATCAGCTTGGATAGCACCCGCGTAGCAGGCTGCGCCGTAGCTACAGGCGCGGCTTTCGTCAGCCCTTCAGGTGGTACAGTGCCTTATACTTATCTCTGGAGCAATGCATCCACCGCCCAAGACCTTCAAAACGTAAGCGCAGGCACTTACCGCCTGACCGTTACCGATGTGCGCGGCTGCCAAAACAGCATCAGCGCTACCATAGCAGGCACTTCAGGCTTGGCGGCTTCCGCTTCTGTCACCCAACCCAACTGCGCAGGCGGTAGCAATGGCAGCATCTCCCTACAAATCACAGGCGGCGCACCCTTCCCAGCCTTCGTATGGAGCAACGGACGCACTACCCAAAACCTCACAGGGCTTGTAGCGGGTGCTTATTCGGTAACCATCGTAGAAACCAACGGCTGCCTTACCACCCTCCAAACTCAAGTAACCCAGCCCTCCCCCCTCTCCGTCAGCATTCCCAGCCAACAGCAAATAAGCTGCGCAGGCGCTAACGACGGCAGCCTCACAGCCCAAGCCAGCGGCGGCACCGCTGCCTATAGCTTCCTTTGGCAACCCTCAGGCGCAACCAGCGCCAGCATCGGCGCTCTCGCCCCCAATACCTACCAACTTACCGCCACCGATGCCAATGGTTGCACCGCAAGCAGCAGCGCCACCATTACAGAGCCCGCAGCCCTCACGCTCTCGCTCAACATATTGGTAGACCAACTCGACTGCGACCTGCTACCCATCGGACACATCGTCCCCAACGCGCAAGGCGGTACCGCCCCCGTAGAGTTTCTTTGGAATGATGGCAACACCGAAAACGAACGTAACGACTTAGGCGCAGGTACCGCCAGCATCACTGCCACCGATGCCAATGGCTGCACAGCCTCCGCCTTTGCCCTTATCAGCGCCCCCTTCGTTCCCACCATCAGCGCCATTTTCGATACGACAAATACCAATTTTACCGCCGTGCTCACGGCTACGCCCATGCGCATACGCGCTACCAATACCCCACAAACCGAAGTCGGCTACCTCTGGACTATCATCAGCGGCAACGCTGCCAATATCACATTCAACCAGACCAACCAACCCGACGCTATCCTCACCGCACAAGTGAGCGGCACTTATACAATACTTGTTACCGCTACCTCTATCGACGGCTGCACGCTGACCGATACGCTCACGATGGAAGTCTACGACAACTTCTTGGGCATACCCGATGCCTTCTCACCCAATGGCGACGGCGACAACGACCTATTCCGCCCCATCGGACTAAACGCGCAGTACATCAAAGCCTTCCGCATCTACAACCGCTGGGGGCAGCTCGTATACGACGACAACACCCTGAGCAGCGGCGGCTGGGACGGCTCCATCGGCGGCAGCCAACAGGCACGCGATACTTACATTTACCAAATCATCTACCAGCTACCGCGAGAAGAAGAAAAGCAACTACAAGGCAGCTTCCTACTGATGCGGTAAAAACCAAAAGCCCCATTCCTACTGCGAATGGGGCTTTTTTTATGTTTTATATCAGCCTCCTAACGCTGCTCTTCTGGGTGATGCCGCCCGCCTCGTTGAGATTTTCCAACAAATTCAGCCCGCAGCGCTTGCCCTTTTCGATGCTGCCCAGCTGCGCCTCCATACCCAGCGCCGCCGCCCCGTTGAGTGTTGCCCAGCGCAAAAGCTCGGCTTGTGGCACAGCCGACTGATAGCGCAAAATCGTCTTTAGCTCCTCCAAAATGCAGAGCTGCCAATTCGAGGTCAGGCTATCTGTGCCGATGCAGACCTTTGCACCCGTTTGTAGGAAGTTTTCGTATCTCGGCAAGCGGTTTTCTATGTACAAGTTCGCATTCGGGCAGGTAGCCCAGTAGGTATCGGCGTTTGCAGCCTGCGCGGCTTCGATATCTGCAACCGTCGTGAGCGTGTTGTGCACAAAAAGCCAGCGCTCCGAGCGCGGCAGCTGCTCCAAAGCGTAATGTATCGCTGTGCGCCCCTCCGCCCGCAAGTCGGCATAATCAAAGCCGAAAGCACCAAAAAAGGGAACGAAATCCGATTTTTTATCCAAAAAAAGCCGATTTTCTGCCTCCGTTTCTTGGTTGTGTATAGAAATCGTTTGCTTGCTGCCCTTTTCCGACTGCTCTTTGTGCCTTGCATTTTCCGCATTGATAAGCGCAAACAAGGCAGGCGACACAGAATACGGCGCGTGCGGCACTAACACTTTGCGCTGATGCGCAGCGGGCGCAAGCTCCGCAAAAACCGAATTATATTTGTCAAACTCCGCCCTTGCATTGCTCGTTTGCCAAAAATCAAAACACTCCACAAAGCTATAATAAGCGATATGGCTGCGCCGCTTGGTCGCAAAGGTATCCACCACATTGCAAATATCGCCCACCGCCGCAATACCCGCCGCCCACATACCCGCATCGGCGCTTTCTATCGCCGCCAAAATCTCCTCCCGCGTCTTCGTGTTGCGCCCCTGCACGACTCCCTTGATAAAGGGCAGCAAGCCCGTACCCGTCGGCACCGCAGCCAACATATGCGACAGTTCTAAATGGCAATGCGCATTTACAAAATTCGGCACTATCGCGCCCGCATAGCGCTCCAGCTCAAAATCCGCATACGGATTTTCTTCCCCCGCCCAAACTTCCAAAATCTCGCCAGATTTGTTCTCCAATACCACTATTCCGCCCTGCAAAGCCGCCCCCGCTATCGTGTGCACTACGTCCGCTTTGATTTTTCGTATCATTTACTTGCGTTTTATTGCCCTTCGCCGCAACCTGCGCATTCGGGCGCTTGTTTGTACTTTTGAGTTTTTTTTTGGGGCGTGCCCCCGCGCATCTGCTGCGCCAAAGGGGCGCAGCAGGAGCCGTAGCATGCTACGGCTCTACATGCGCGGGGTCGGGCTATCCGCTGCATCACACCGCAAGCGCGGCTTTGCCGCGCTTGCGGTGTGGTTCCGCTACTATCCCTCACGCAACGCTTATTCCAGCTAATCTGCCAGAGCGCAAAGATATATGAAAAAAGTAAAACGTGTTATCGTTTGGTTTCGGGAGGATTTGCGCTTGCACGACAACGAAGCCCTCACAGCCGCCCTGCAAAGAGCCGAAGAGGTGTACCCGATTTTCGTTTTCGACGAGCGTACATTTTCCGCCAAAACGCCCTATGGTTTTGCCAAAACGGGTGCTTTTCGCTGCCAATTCGTCATAGAGGCTGTGCAGAATTTGCGGCAGTCGCTCCGCAATTTGGGTCTGGATTTGATTGTACGCAGCGGCAAAACGGAAGACCTCATTTTCGAGCTTGCCCGACACTTAAAAAGCTCTTGGGTCTTTTGCAATCGTATTGCCACTTACGAAGAGGCACAAATACAAAGCGCCTTAGAAAAGCGGCTATGGACGATAGGGCAAGAAATCAATTATTTTAGGGGCAAGATGCTCTATTATACACAGGATTTGCCCTTTCCTATCACCCATACACCCGACACCTTTACGCAGTTTCGCAAAGAGGTGGAGCGCATCGTGCCTGTGCGCCTGCCCCTGCCTGCCCCGCAAAAATCAGATATTGCTGCCAACTGGTCTACGCCGATAGAAGCGGGCGAAATTCCCACACTTGCCGACTTCGGACACGCTGCGATAGCAAAAGACGAGCGCAGCGCTTTCCCCTTTGCAGGCGGCGAAACGGCAGGCTTGGAACGGCTTCGACACTATTTTTGGGATACCAAGCTCATCAGCCAATACGAGGAAACCCGCAACGGACTCATAGGCACGGATTACTCCAGCAAATTTTCGGCGTACTTGGCGCAGGGCTGCCTATCGCCCAAATATATATATGCCGAACTACAGCGCTACGAAGCCGAAAACGGCGCAAATAAATCGACTTATTGGCTGTTTTTTGAGTTGCTTTGGCGGGATTTTTTCCGACTCGTGGGCAAAAAATACGGCACTCGCCTATTCCGAAAGGGCGGCATTCGCGGCATCAGCCAAAAGCGACAAAAAGAGGAGCGCGCCGCCTTCGAGCGCTGGGCAGAAGGCGAAACAGGGCAACCCTTCATAGATGCCAATATGCGCGAACTTGCCCGCACGGGCTTTATGTCGAATAGAGGCAGGCAAAACGTAGCGAGCTATCTGGTGCATGACTTGGGCGTAAATTGGCAAATCGGCGCAGAGTACTTTGAAAGCCTACTCATAGATTACGACGTATGTAGCAACTGGGGCAACTGGAATTATCTCGCAGGCATCGGCAACGACCCCCGCGAAGACCGACGTTTCAACCCCCTCACGCAGGCGCAGCGCTACGACGCAAACGGCGATTTTCAGCGCCTCTGGGCGGGAAAGTGAAAAGTGAAAAGTGAAAAGTGAAAAGTGAAAAGTGAAAAGTGATCACGAAGTGAACGCGTAGCGAAAAGTGAACACGAAGTGAACGCGTAGCGAAAATTTTGTACTACAGTTTGCGCCCTGCGCGCCTTTCGCGCAGGGGCAAGCCGCGTGAGGGATAGAAATGTAGGGGCAGACCAATGTGTCTGCCCCTTGGGGCAGCACAGGGCTGACCCGAAATGGATAGCCCGACCGCCCGACCTTTAAGGAGGGCGGACACGCCCATATTAAGTGAAAAGTGAAAAGTGAATGTACTTGATGTAATACTTGATGTAATACTTGATGTAATACTTGATGTAATACTTGATGTATAAGTAATTGATTATCAATTACTTAAAAAAATGCTTAAAAATTTATAAATAATGCAGCAGAAATGCACTTTTCACTTTTCACTTTTCGCTACGCGTTCACTTCGTGTTCACTTTTCACTTTTCACTTTTCACTTTAATATCGGTCTATGACCCAATCGAATTCGCTTTGCAAAAAGGGCAGCTTTCGATAGGGCAAGCGGCGCAAATAAAGGGTTTGGCTGCCGTCGCGCAAAATCAAAGTGCTATCACTCGTCGGCGTGTATGTGTATATGTGCCTGCGCGCATCGGGCAGCGTAATGGCGATTTCTTTTAGCAGCGTGTCGGCGTAGAGCAGCGGAAAATCCCGCCATTGGTTTTGCATATTTTGGAGCAAAAAATAGCCGCGCCGATGTATAGCAAGCCGCTGAATGCGCTGCGCATCTGTATTTGCGAGCGTATCGCCGTTTATTTTTTGCATATCAACGGCATAAACACCATGCAAGGGCGGACGGCTCGCGCTATCATCGTCCCAATGCCCCGACTGCCAAAAAGGATAGAGCGAAGAGGCGAGCAACAGCAAAGCAAGCCCAATTTTTAGGCTTATTTGGGGCAGCGAAAACGGCTTTTCTATCGGCGCGGGCGGGCTGTAATCGATGTATTGAGGCAGCAAAAAATGCCCAAAAGCGCGGGCATCGCAGGCAAGCAGGAGCAGCGAAAGCAAAAAAAGATAGACAGAAAGGACTTTTACGGAGATATTGAAGCCGAAATTGATAGCGACAACCTGCCCCAGCAGCACAGCAGCCAGCAGCGCCCCCGCCCGACTAAGCCGCCGAGAAAGCAGCAGCAGCGCCGCCAAAACCTCCAACACTCCCCCAAAAATCGTATAAGTTCGCGCCGTGCCCATCAAGCTCCAAAAAACGAGATCTTGAGGCAAATCGCCGAGTTGGCTATAGACCGTATTCGGTTCGGGCAGATAAAATTGCGTCTTAAAAATCTTCGCCCAACCATAATTGAGCAACTGCCAAGAGAGATAATAGCGCGCTACAGTCCGAAATTTATCCCGCCAATCCGCCCCTGCCGAAGCAGGCAGCCAATAACCCCAAAGCCAAGACAGCAGCAAAGAGAGCCAAAATATATTCAACACATTCAGGTAAAAGCCCGATGTATCTGACATTAGCAGGGATTTGTAGCTGCCCGCCTCCCACCCCAAAACGCCTTCAGCCAAGAGCCGCACCAGCCCCTGCGCAGGCACTGCCCCCCAAGCCCCTATATCAGGAAAAAAGCCCAAAGGACAGGAAAACGAACAGGGAAAAAGCAGCGCAAAAAAGAACCCGCAACGCCAAAAAAATGCTTTCATAATGACGAATGACGAATGACGAATGACGAATGACGAATGACGAATGACGTGCATGGCAAGCGTAGCGAGCCATCAATTATGATAGCGCTTTATGTATATACTTGATTATCAGTGGCTTATGTGCAAAATTCGTCATTCGTCATTCGTCATTCGTCATTCGTCATTCTTATTTCAGCTTCGTAGCCCGAAACTCTGTGCGGCGATTTTGCAAATGCTCCTCTTCTGTGCAGAGCACCCCGTCGGCGCAGTTGTTCAGCAGTTCGCCCTCACCTACGCCCTTGTACGCAAGCCGCGTTTCGGCGATACCACGCGTGATGAGATAGTCGGCGATAGCCTTAGCGCGACGCATAGAAAGGTCTTGATTGAAGGCAGCAGGACCGCGAGAGTCCGTATGTGAGCGGATTTCTATAGCCAATTCGGGATTATTTTGCAGCAACTTTAGCAGATTATCCAAGCCCGTAGAAGACTGCATGATGATAGCCGCCGAACCGTATTCGTGATAGATGTTGTCGACTACAAAAACGGAAGAAGTATCTCGTATGCCTTTTCCGCCCATAGAAAGCAGCAGCGGCATATCTATACGCGCCTTTAAGGTGTCGGATTCATACATGCCCTTTGTGCAAAAATTGGTGGTCGCCGTGAAATAACCCGACTTCGAGGCGCGCACCACATAGCAGCAATTTGCCTCCAAAGGCAGGAAAAACGCGCCATTATCGTCC
The DNA here is from genome assembly GCA_964467315.1 of uncultured Saprospiraceae bacterium. Taxonomy (GTDB): domain Bacteria; phylum Bacteroidota; class Bacteroidia; order Chitinophagales; family Saprospiraceae; genus JAAFIM01. The sequence goes on from CAYXSA010000041.1 coordinate 18,121, forward strand.
ACCGTGCTGGTGATGGAATTATTGCTACAGCTACTTTGCAGCACGATTTGCGCGCCTGCGATGGTTTTATTTTCATCCTTATCATGCACCGAACCCTCTACAGCAAAAACAAGATTTTTCTTAGACGGTATCGGCACTTGCTGCACAAGTTGAGAGCCTATCGCGTAGTCTTTTGTGGATATATCGACCTCCTTCGTCTCGAAATTGGGCGAAGAGAAGGTAAATTTACAGGTCTTATCTACGGGCAATTCTATATACAATTTGCCGTCGGGGTTGGTGTAATAGGTCTTGCGTGGGAAGCAGTCGGAAGTAACGGTTACGCTATCCAAGCCCTGCCCGTTGTCATCGCGGAATACCAATAGTTCGGCATCGACCGTCAGACGGGTAAATAGATAAATATCCGTCAAGCCCTTGCCGCCATCGCGGTTGGAGCTAATGAAGCCAAATTTGCGGGTCGTATCCATCACGAAGCCAAAATCATCGCGCCCCGAATTGATAGGCGCGCCCATATTCGTTACAGGCTCCCAGACCCCGCGCACGGCGCGAGAATAGTAAATATCCATGCCGCCCATACCCGTATGCCCATCGGAAGCGAAGTACAAAACCCCGTCTTTACCTACGAAGGGGAAAGCCTCATCGGCTTCAGTGTTGATACCAGGTCCAAGATTTACGGGCGCGCTCCATGCGCCGTTCTCAAAATACGCCACATACAAATCCATACCGCCAAAACCGTCCGTCATATCGGAAGAAAAAAACAACCTCTTGCCGTCGGGCGAAAGGGCGGGGTGCATTACGGAGTATTCGGGATTATTGAAAGATACGTTATCTATGCCCGTCCAACCCTCGCCTGCACGGCGGGCGGTAATAATTTTCAGATTTACGTGCCCTTTTGAGGAGCGGGTAACTTTTTTGCCTTGTACATGGCTGCGTGTGCCATAAATCATGGTTTGGTCATCGGTAAAACAAACGGGCCCATCGTGCCATTTCGTCGCCAAATCATCGCCGAAGGGTTCAGACCTGCCAAACTTAAACTCCATCTTATCTTCATCGACCAAGCGGACGATAACGTAGGATTGATGCACAAAAGGTCTGCCCGTCCAAGCCGTGCGCCGTTGCACCGCGCCGCCCGTATCGCGCTCCGTACAATAGACAAAACCGCGCTTAAATAGGCTGGGAGAAAACTCGTCGAGAGGCGTATTGATAGCTTCCACATTGCTCACCTTATAAAAAGCACCGCCGTTTTCCATCTCTGCGCGCACGCTATCAACGCAGGCAAGTAGTAGGTTTTTGCCGCGTTTATCGCCTGGGCGCTTGGCTATAAATTCCTCCAAATTGCGCTTGGCGGCAAGTATATTGCCATTGCACAACTGCGCTTGGGCAAGGTAGACAAACATTTCGGGCGTAGCCTCAGGCAACAAAACGGATTTGGCATACCATTCCTCCGTTTTCCGCGTGTCGCCTACGTGCTTATAGCTTTCGGCAAGATTAAATATAGCCTGCGGGGGGCTGCTTTTCTGCAAAATTTCTTCATACAAGCGTATCGCATTCTGGTAGTCCAGATCCTGAAAATGCTTATGCGCCTTATTCAGCTTAGCGGTTTGCGCCGTGAGGGCTGCACTCGCCAAAAAAAGACAGCACGCAAGGGCGTATATCTTCGTCGTCATATCGTTGAAGCGGAAAAATTGGGGGAATTTCGGTATAAATATCTGCTCTTCGCTGCCGCTCAACTGCGCGGCGCGGCGCAAATTTAGCGTTTTTTTGCGAATTGCGCGACTATACACAATTTATATATGTGGGCCTGCCGCCGCTCCCCGCGCCGCCAAAGGCGGCGCTTAAAGGTCGCGCCGTCGGGCTATCCGTTGCGAGCCGTAGCATGCTACGGCTCTACACTGCTATCCCTCACGCAAATATGGCGCGCGCCGCGCCAAAGGGGCGCGGCGCGCAGTAAAAAAAGCAGAGAGCTTTCGATTTCGCTAATTATATTTGTGTGCCCTTCCGATTTCGCTTAGAGAGCGTTGGGGGCAGCACTCAATTCATTAAAAATGCTCGCGTAGCAAGCCAATAAACTGCGCCGTAAGGCGCACCTTCAAAACAAAGTGGACAGCGTAAAGGCGCGTGCCGCGCAGTAAAAAACAAGATAACTTACTTAACAATGTACTCAATTTCCCAAAAATGAAAATTAGCCTACCCCTTTTTTACCTCGCCTGCTTCCTATTTTTTGCAAGCTTTAGTCAGGCTCAAATAAACCGAATAGAGGGTTGTATCGACGAAAACGGAGCAAAAAAAATAGCCAAATTTTCAATCCAAGATTCCTTAGATATTGCCAATTTAGCGATGGAAACAACCGCTTTGCGCTATGTCTTGGATAGCATCTTTCCCATTGATTTCGATTACGAACGCCCGCTTAGGTTTGTTATCCCAGAGATGATTTATTTCCCCTCGCCCCCCTTACTACTTTGTCAATTAAGGTCTATTTTATTGCGACAAAAAGAACTTTCTGGCGAAATATCAGCACCAGCCGCCCAAAGCGATTCCTTATTAACATTCAGCAATAAAGATACTCCTATTCCCTACTATCGTATATCTACAGCATCTTTCCAGCACCCAAGCGCGATAAACATATCTACTTCCGATGTTTTTCGCATCAGACGCGAAAAGTACTATTTTATCCATAAAGCCATACGCCGCGACGCAAAAAAGCACCCGAATGCCATGTATAAAATCCTATCCGATATTAGCAATGTCCGAGAATATCAAGGAAAATACTACGTTCGCATATCCTTCAAAGACCTGATACCCTATACCTACAAAATTTACGACTTTAAGGATAATCAAGCATATACCGTTTTAGAACTTCCTAAAATACAAGAAACGCTTCATTTTCTGATTACAATGACCATAGATAGCAACGGGCATATACAAGTCCTAAAAACTACCCAAGCTGCTATTTTTGCCTACGATAGATATCTTTTTAGTCCTTACGCTCCTATAGATAAATTTCCAGATTATGAATATCTTGCTTGGGGTTCTTATACATTAGGAACAAACAAACAAAAACAAATTACGCCTTATGATTTGCCTGAAGATATTGCTGCTTATTTATACAGCGGCAGCAAGCTAAAAGAGCGAAACAGCAAATTTCGTTTTCCCAAATCCTAATAGATTGTTTGTATTTTTGGCCTGCCGCCGCTCCCCGCGCCGCCAAAGGCGGCGCTTAAAGGTCGCGCCGTCGGGCTATCCGTTGCGAGCCGTAGCATGCTACGGCTCTACACTGCTATCCCTCACGCAAATATGGCGCGCGCCGCGCCAAAGGGGCGCGGCGCGCAACATATTTTTTGTTTACAGCCTAAAAAACAAAGTTTATCAATAGCCCCCGAAGGGCATTTTCTTCTTAACCGTACCTGCGGTTAAGCGCGCCCACGCATACGCCTGCGGCGCGTTTATCCATACCCTATAGATTGATACGCACCATGAAACAACTAATTTTATTACCGCTCCTTCTATTCTTTGCCTGCCAGAGCGAGCAGCCCGCACCTCTTACATCGACAACTACTCAAGCACCCACGCCCGACACAACTACCAACCTACGCCCAGATATACGCAAAGGCGAAACACTATACTTAGAATGCTGCCAAAGCTGCCATAGCCTTGACATGGTAAACAGACACACAGGTCCCGCTTTAGGCGGCGTAACTCAACGCCGCCCTCGCAAATGGTTACACGATTTTACGCGCAATAATTTCAAAATGCGTAAAGAAAAGGATTCACTTACTATGCTTATTGTAGAAGAATACAATGGTGCTCTAATGGAAATATACCCTCACTTCGATAGCATGGACATCGAAAACATATACGCTTACGTCGACTCTGTCTATGAAGCCGAGCGCCCACGCATACGCCTGCGGCGCGTTTATCCATACCTTGTAGATTAGCGCAGACTACAAAGCCGCAAACCCCATATACAAAGGGCTTGCGGCTTTTTTCTAAAAACAACATTCGTCATTCGTCATTCCTAATGCGTTTTCGTCATTTTGGCGGGTATGCAAAGGATATAATCGCCCTTTTGTTGATTGTCGGGGTCTAATTTATCGACCTTCGTTTGCTCTACAGTCGAGATGACCAGTATACGCAAATCGGGGTTCATCTTTCTTAGATACCAAACGATGCCCTCCCGATAATCGGTATGGAATGCGCCGTTGTAATGCAGCATCAGATTGCCTGCCTCCCAGTTTTTGAATATATTGTGTGCCATCGTCGCATCTTTTATCATTTGCGCCTGCGGAAATAGCTTATTGCCATCGCCCATTGCCAGCATTTTTTGATAGCAACCCAAATCCATATCCTCTTGTATGGGCAAAGGCGGCAGATAGATTTTGGAGTAGCTCGGCAGCTCCTCCAGCGCCGAAAGCCCCTTGCGCGCTACCAAGCTGGCATATCTACGCGGGACATTCGTTGCCACAAAACGCAATTCCTGCTCTTTGGCAAATTCCAATAAAGGGCGGTAATCCGTTGCATAATTGCCCCACAAACGCGCCTCCGTCTTAAAGCTGTTTTCCGAAATAAAGCCCAGAAAATACTCGTTGATAACGACCTGATTGTCGACCTCAAACATCTCCCCACCCAATAAAAGGTCATCGCGTCTGCGCGTGTACAAGTCCCGCGTTAGCTCCAACTGCAGCCAATGACAGATGGGATTATTGTGCAGTTCGCCGAAAAAAACAATGTCCGCTTTGGCGGCTTCCTTAAAAAGGTCTTCGTAGGAGCTGGGTCTGCCTTTAGCGTTGAAAACTTTGTATGCCAAAGGGTCGTCTTGCGCCATCGACGCAGCCGAAAACGCAAAAAAGCAGCTAACAAAAAGCAAGCAAATAGAAAATACGCGGTAGTACATACGGGGAGAATGACAATAAGTTTTTTCAACCCGTAAAGATAGGGCTTTTTTGCCATTTTGCCGCGCCTTTGCGCGGCAATGCCATATTTTGCGTGAGGGATAGCAGCGTAGGGGCGAACCAATGTGTTTGCCCTACTGATGCCGTCTGCGCCCCGCAGCGCATAGCCCGACCGCCGCGCCCTTTCTGGCGCGGCGGGCACGCCCAAAAAAAACCGCTTAATGCTTAGCCCAGCGCCTGACGGAGGTCGTCTATCAAGTCCTGCACGTCTTCGATGCCAACGCTCAGACGCATGAAAGAGTCCGTAATGCCGATTTGGCGGCGGATATCGGCAGGTATAGAGGCGTGCGTCATGGTCGCAGGGTGCCCAATGAGCGACTCCACCCCGCCCAAAGACTCGGCGCAAGTAAAATAATGCGTACGCTGCAAAACCGCTTTTGCCGCCTCAAAACTGTCATTTTTGAGCGTAAAAGACACCATACCACCGAAGCCGCGCATCTGCTTTTTGGCGATTTCATGCCCTGCATGCTCGGCAAAACCAGGATAGTAAACCTTATCTATAGCGGCGTGCGAGCGCAAAAATTCGGCAACTTTAGCAGCGTTTTCGCAAGAACGCTCCACCCGCAAATGCAGGGTTTTGATGCCACGCAAGACCAAAAAACAGTCCTGCGGCCCAGGCACCGCGCCTACGGATTTTTGTATAAAATACAGCTCTTCCGCTATTTTCGCATCGCGGCAGATGACTGCGCCATGTATCACGTCGCTATGCCCATTGAGGTACTTGGTCGCCGAGTGCACGACGATGTCCGCGCCCAAATCCAAAGGCGTTTGCAGGCAGGGCGAAGCGAAAGTATTATCGACGCAAGACAAAATGCCGCGCTCTTTGGCGATAGCGCAAGCCGCCTCTACGTCCACAATGCGCAACATCGGATTTGTGGGCGTTTCTATCCACAAAAGGCGGGTTTTATCGCCAATAGCAGCGCGCAGGGTCTCGATATTTGTCATATCCACGTAGCGCGTCGTGATGCCAAATTTGCGAAAAATGCGCTCAAAAAGTCGATACGTGCCCCCATAAAGGTCGTCTGTGGCGATGATTTCATCGCCCGACTGTAGCAACTGTACCACTGCCGAAGTAGCCGCTACCCCAGAGCTAAAACAAACGGCAAAATTACCGTTTTCCAATGCCGCCAAATTTGCCTCCAGCACGCTGCGGGTGGGGTTTTTGGTGCGCGCATATTCGTAGCCTTTGTGATTGCCTGGCCCGTCTTGGGCATAGGTCGAGGTCTGATAAATGGGGGTCATTATCGCACCCGTAGAAGGGTCGGGCGATACGCCTGCGTGTATAACTTTGGTGGCGAATTTCATAGTTCAGCGTTATGTATAAGGTACTGCGCCGCTATCGCAGCGCTGGTACAATGCCGCCTTGCGGCGGCAATGGTATCAAGTATATGGATATTTTTTTGGAGAGGGCTACCGACTGCAGCGGCTAAGTAACTATAGTGCGGAAATACGAGATTTGCAAGCCTGCGCCCAAAGCGGCGAGCAGTATCGCCGCCCATAAAAAGGGCTGAAAATAGTCGTCAGCGCGCTGGGTGCTGATAGCATCGAGTTTGGTTTTTTCGAGCTGATCGATTTGGGTGTAGACCTTTTCGAGTTCGCCCGCATCGGTAGCACGGAAAAACTGCCCGCCCGTGCGGGTGGCGATATTGGTAAGCAGGGGCACATCTACGCGCAATTCGGGATTGTCGGTAGCGATTTCTTTGCCGATGCCGATGGTATAAATGCGCACGCCTTTTTCCTGCGCGGCTTGGGCGGCATCGAGGGGCGGAACGGTTTCTACCGTATTTGCGCCGTCGGCGAGTAGAATGGCGACCTTGCTTTTTGCGTCGCTATCGCTTAGCCGTTTTACGGCGTTGGCGATGCCCATACCGATAGCCGTGCCGTCTAAGGTTTCGGGCGGGGCGATGCGGCGGATTTGCTCGCGCAAAACGACTTGGTCGGTCGTCAAAGGGCAATGCACATAACTGCGCCCCGCAAAAGTAACAATACCGATGCGGTCGTTGGGGCGTTGGGCTACAAATTTTTCGGCGACCGCTTTGGCGGCTTCGATGCGAGAGGGCAGCACATCGCGCTCTTTCATACTCTCCGAAACGTCCATAACCAGCACAATATCAATGCCTTCGCGTAGCGCCTTACTGTCTGCACGTGGTATCTGCGGTTGTGCCAAAGCCAGCACCAGCGCAGCAAGCGCCAACAAACGCAATATATCGGGCAAGGCGCGCAGTCGGTATTTTAACGGCTGGGCTTGAACGGATTTTACCCCGCGCAGGGTTGGAAATTGCAGACTCGGATAAAATGCAGTTCCCACCCAACGCAGACGCAACCAGTACGCCAGCAGGAGCAAAGGCAACAACGAAAGTAACCAAGTATGAACGAAAACCATTAGCGAGTTACGAGTTACGAATGACGAATTGCGAGTTACGAGTTACGAGTTACGAATTACGAGTTACGAATTACGAATTACGAATTTTGCGCATAAACCATTGATAATGAAGTATTTAAACAAAGTACATCCGTAATTCGTAATTCGTAATTATGGCGTGCCCCTGCTCCCCGCGCGCCGCAGGGCGGCGCTTGTAAAGCCGTTGTATGCAACGGCTCTACATATGTGCATAAAAAATCCACTTTTCACTTTTCACTTTTCACTTTTCACTTTTCACTTTTCACTTCTTTTGTCATTTCCCAAGCGAGTTTGCGGGTGGTATCGGTGGCGAAGCGATGCGCTGCCTCCAGAGGGCTGGCTTTGGCAAATTTGACCAAGTCGGCGGTTTGGAGGGTTTCGGCTATATTTTTTTGGAAGGGGGCTAAGGGGGCTTGGGTCTGCGCTTGCAGGATTTGGGCGGTTTGTTCGCTGGTTTGGAAGGGGGCATTTATTCCAAAACGGCGCTGTAGGTATTCGCGCAGTATGCTTGCTGCCCGCTCATGGAATAGGGCGACTTCGCCGCGCGAGAGCAATGCGCCCGCTTCGAGCTCATCGAGTTGCTGCAAAGCCCAGCGTTCGGGCGAGGGTGTGGCGCGTTCTATTTTTCGACGTTGGTAGTATCGGTAACCTGCGTAGCCAAACGTCGAGCCCAGCACTAAGCCCGCTATACCTAAGATATAGCCCAAATAATCCCGCCAGCTTGTAGAGCCTTCTACGATGCCTTTTATGTCGGCGATATAGGTAGAATCGACGCTGGGGGGTGCTTGTACGTCCATCGTCAGCGCATTGCTGGCTATTTCTTGCCCTTCGGCTTTGAGTCGAAAGGGGGGGATTTGCCGCTCGCCGAGTTGCCAAGCGGTGATTTTGAGGGTCAGATTTTGAGCGCCCTCGGCGCTGGCGGGTTTGCCCTCTTCGAGTAGCTCCCAGCCAGCGGCGGCGGCGGTTTTTTCTGCCTCGATGATGGATATATCCTTGCTCCCTCGCACCTGAATTTTCAGCTCTAAGACATCGCCCAAAAAGATACGGTTGCTGTCTACGCGTGCCGTAGCCGTCGCCTGCGCCGATAAATAGGCAGCGCAGCCACAGAACAAGAACAGCGAAAACAGCCAACGCAAAGACATAATCGACAGTGTATTTTTTAAATGATAGAGAAAAGATAGAAGGAACCGAATTGCGTGAGCGGGCGACAGGGGCGCGCCGCTACGCGGCGCGGTGGGGGCGCATAATTATGCGCCCCTACTGAAACCCCGAAAGCACGCGACCGCGCCCCCGCGTAGGGGCAGCCCTTGTGGCTGCCCTCCGCTGCGCCCCTTTCGCTCCCTTTGGTCGCGTCTACTTCGTGGTGGCGCAGCGGGCGGGGCGCGGGCACGCCAAAAAAAAACATTATCCCGCTCGATTTTTGAAAAACTCCATCAGCGTTTTGGCGTAGGGTTTTTCTATGTTGAGGGACAGCGTATCCGCGCCATGCCGCCAAAATGCTTGTCGGAAGCTCTCCAAATTGGTCTGATATAGGCGGCTATGCGCGGCGCGAACATCGGCGCTATCGGTATCGACCCAAAGCAGCTCGCCCGTTTCGGCATCGCGCAAAGGGAGCAAACCGACGGCGGGCAGGTGCTCCTCCTTCTCGTCGTGCAAGTGCATGCCTATCAAATCGTGGCGCTGGGCGGCGATTTTTAAGCCTTCATCGTGCCCCTCTTGCCAAAAATCGGACAAAACAAAAGCCGTGCAACGGCGCTGCTGTATGTTGGTCAGGTAGCGGCAGGCAGCAGCGAGCGAACTGCCCTTGCTTTGCGGGCGGGGCTGCATCAGATGCCGAATAATTTGCAGGGCTTGCGCCTTGCCTTTTTTGGGCGGAATGTAGTGCTCTACGCGGTCGCTATACAAAATCGCCCCGATTTTATCGCTATTTTCCACCACCGAGAAGGCGAGCGAGGCGGCGAGTTCGGCGGCAAATTCTTGCTTGGTCTGCGACTGCGTGCCAAAAAACGAGGAGCCCGACACATCGACCAAGAGCATGAAAGTTAGCTCGCGCTCCTCCTCGAAGAGTTTTACGTGTGGCTCATTGGTGCGCGCCGTTACGTTCCAGTCGATATTGCGCACATCGTCGCCGTACTGATAGGGGCGCACCTCGCTAAACAGCATACCGCGCCCTTTGAATTTCGTGCGATAGCCGCCCGAAAATATCTGCGCCGAAAGACCTTTGGTCTTCAATTCGATGCGGCGCACCTTCCGCAAAATGGCTTGGACTTCTTCGCTGGTTTTCATCTACTATAAATAATAGCGTTAAGGCACGAGCACCGCCGATAGGATTTTATCGACCAAATCTTCCTGCGTGATATTGTCGGCTTGCGCCTCATAAGTCAAGCCGATGCGATGGCGCAGCACGTCGCGGGCGATGGCGCGCACGTCTTCGGGCAGTACAAAACCCCTCCGTTTTAGGTAGGCTTGGGCTTTGGCGGCGAGGGCTAAATTGATGCTCGCACGCGGCGAACCGCCGTAGGAAATCAGGTTTTCCAGCTCTTGGAGCTTGTAGTTTTTCGGCTGCCGCGTCGCAAAAACAATGTCCAAAATATACTGCTCTATGCGGGCATCCATGTATACCTCGCGCACGGTCTTGCGTGCGCGCAAAATATCTTCCGTCGTAGCGACTGCCTGAATGGGGATTTGCGAAACCTGCCCCATATTGAGGCGCATAATTTGGCGCTCGTCCTCCAAAACGGGGTACGTTATCTTGGCTTTGAGCATAAAACGGTCGCTTTGGGCTTCGGGCAGCGGGTAAGTGCCTTCTTGCTCTATGGGGTTTTGGGTGGCGAGCACCAAAAACGGCTCTTCCAGCTTAAAGGTCTCGCTGCCGATGGTAACTTGCCGCTCTTGCATCGCCTCCAAAAGCGCGGATTGCACTTTGGCGGGGGCGCGATTTATCTCGTCGGCAAGCACAAAATTAGCGAAAATTGGCCCCTTGCGCACGCTAAATTCATTGCGCGAAGGGTTGTAAATCATCGTGCCCACGATGTCGGAAGGCAGCAAGTCGGGCGTGAATTGTATACGCGCAAATTTTGCCTTGATTGCCTTCGATAAGGTGTTGATAGCCAGCGTTTTAGCAAGACCTGGCAAGCCCTCCAGCAGGACGTGCCCTTGTGCGAGCAAGCCGATAAGCAGGCGCTCCAGCATATATTGTTGCCCCACAATTACCTTCGATGTCTCGCTAAAAAGCCGCTCAATCACGGCGCTCTCTTGATATATTCGCTCGTTGAGCGCTTGGATTTCTTTCGGTTCTGCCATTGTATCGCATAGATTATGAGGGCTCAAAGATAGCGTTTTTGAATTACGAATTACGAATTACGAATTACGAATTTTGTGCTTTGTGTCGTAGATGCTATACCAGCTCGCGGCGGCAGTGGTAGCAAGTATTGCGCGGTTCACTTTTCGCTGCGCGTTCACTTCGCTACGCGGAGGGCTGCGCCGTTCGTGTTCAATTTTTTTTGGGCGTGCCCGCGCCGCTAAAAAGGCGGCGCGGTCGGGCTATGCGGGGCGTATCAGCATCGCCCCGTTTGGGGCGAATGTTGATTCGCCCCTACTATCCCTCACGCGAGCAGCCCGCGCCCAAAGGAGGCGCGGGCGCAGGCGCTATTGCCAATTTTCAAGCATAAAATTTAAGCTAAAAAGTCGTATATTGCAGCCCTAACCATAAAATATACATCTTTACCATGAACCAAAAACTCTTATTTATTTGCTTATTTTTTGCTTTTTCGTCGGCAGCCTATGCCCAACAATGGGCACCACTCGGCGCGAAATGGACGTATGGGGTTGCTTATGCTTTTTCTCCGAATGCAGGCTATAAGGAATGGGTTTGCAGCAGAGATACACTCATCAATGGTCAAAGTTGCCGCGTTATAGAGGCGGTGGGCAGTCCGCTTGGTAGCGATTTTGCTCCTTCTATCATTAGCTACGAAGATAGCGGAATAGTCTATTGGTATCACCAAAATCAATTCACGGTCTTATACGACTTCAACAAAAATGCAGGCGAATCGTGGATTACGATGAGCGATAGCTGCGCAATAGAAGTATACGTAGATTCTACCTACATCGATACCATCAATGGCGCAGCGCGTAAGGTTTTGCTTGTTTCTTCGCCTTTGAACGCAATCTATGGGACTGTTGTGGAGGGCATTGGTTTTCTTCAGCAGCCTACGCCAGACATAATTTATAGTTGTTGGGGTTGGGTGTTTTGTGCGGATTATTATACGGGTTTGCGCTGTTACGAAGAAAACGAATTGGGGCTTTGCCGCTTTCAGGGTAATATATCCTGCGACTACACATATACCTACATACGCCCTATCGCCGTAGACGAAGTCGGCGCAAATGTAGCTTTTAGGCTGTTTCCCAATCCTGCAAATGAGCAGTTACACCTACAGACGGAGCAGGCTATAGAGGCAAATTGGCAGATATACAACGCCTTGGGGGAGCCGCTCAAAAAGGGAACGACGCAGGGCAACACGACTACTATAGACATACAATTACTCCCAGCAGGGGCGTATTTTTTGGAATTGCGTAGCAGCAACAGTGTACAGGCGTTGCCTTTTAGAAAGGGATAAAAGCCCGCGCCGCCCTTTGCGGCGCGGGATAAAATTTGCGTGAGGGATAGTAGGGGCGCGCTGTAGGGGCGTAGCATGCTACGCCCCTACAGGGCTGCCCCGCATAGCCCGACCGCCGCGCCTTTTTGCGCGGCGGGCACGCCAAAAACGGCAAAGCCCTCCGCGAAGCGAAAAATTAAAAAAACTCCTATCCTACTTGCTCGGCAGCGTTTATATTCAAAATTTTTGCCCGCTCCTGCCCCTCGTACTGTAGCCAAAGCCAAGCATCGGAGGCGGGCAAAATTTGCGATTTATCTGCCCAAGCCTGCCAGTCGAAAGGCAAATTTAGCGCGATATAGCGCCCCTGCTTTTTGGGCAGGCGCAGGCGCTCAATGGCAGCCTGCAAAGCCTCTTTTTCGATTTCCGCAGCGGCAAAGGGCTGGGGGCGAACTTTGGAAAATAAATAGTAGTCGACAGCCACCATCGCGCGCAAAACGGCATCGCTGCTATGTTCTTGCTCCACGTAGGCAAGCAAAATATCGAAAATATCGCGCATCGAGTGCGCATGAAAATCGGATTTTTGCACAAAGAACTCACCCAAATCCAGCAAAAAATCAAAAATACCGCCCCCAGTTTGATGTAGGTAACGCAGGGTATTTAGGGCGCGTCCCTTGTTCCAGTAAACCTCCAGCGCCTCTTCCATGATTTCGATGCGGGCTATCTCCGCACGGCTTAGGTACTTGCTTTCTAAGAGTTGATACGGGGCGCGCTTATCGAAAACTAAGCCGTGCAATTCCTCTTTTTCGCGCACGGGCGTGCCCTTGAGCAGCTTGAGAAAACCAAGCTGCAATTCGGGCGGATAAAGCGCAAACACCTCGTCGACGCTGCGGCGAATATCTGCCCAACTGTCATAAGGCAGCCCCACAATCAGGTCTAAGTGCATCTCTATTTTGTCCTGCAAGGCTCTGACCATCTGTGCCGTTTTTTCAAAATTCTGCTTGCGCTGCATCTCTCTATTGGCGACTTGGTTGGTCGTTTGCACGCCGATTTCAAAGCGAAACAGCCCACGCGGGACGCGCTCTTGTATAAATCGGACAATGTCGGGGTGCAAAATATCAGCGGTTATCTCAAACTGAAATACATTGCCTTCGCGGTAATTCGCCAAGATAAATTCAAAAATCTCCAGCGTGAAGACCTTTTTGATGTTGAAAGTGCGGTCTAAAAATTTTATCACGCGCCCGTGCTGCATCAGATACAAAAGCATGGTTTTGATGCTGGGCATGGGCAGATAGCGCACCTTATTATCGAGGCTGGCGAGGCAGAACTCGCATTTGTAGGGGCAACCGCGAGAGGTTTCTATGTATAAGACCTTGTTGCGCAGGGTTTCGGGCGGGTCGTGCCGATAGGGCTGCATGTCTGCGTAGTTTTGTAGGTCGAAGCCCTTTACTTCCGAATTATACAGGGCATCGCCCTCCGCGTCCTTGCGGACAAGCGAGGAAACCGCGCCGAGATTAGCGGGATAATGTTGTAAAAACTCCGCAAAAGGCACTTCGCCCTCGCCCGTGATGATAAAATCCACGCAAGGCAGGGCGATTACATTTTCCCATTCGTAGCTGACTTCGGGACCGCCGAGCAAGATTTTGCAGTCGGGGCGTAGGGCTTTGATGCGGGTGCAGACCTCCAGCGTCTGCTCGATGTTCCAGATATAGCAGCTAAAGCAAACTATGTCGTATTCGGCGCAAGCTTCAGCTATCTGTTGCTTATCTTCTTTTATCGTAAATTCGCGCATCTCCAGCCCTTCGTATTGGGCATGATTGAGCTCATACAATAGCCTGATAGCCAGATTGATATGTATGTATTTGGCGTTGAGGGTAGTGAGGAGCAGACGCATAGGAGTTTTTTTTGGCGTGGTGTATTGGTACTGCGCCGCTCGCTTTGCTCGCGTCGCTGGTGCTATGCCGCCTCTCGGCGGCATTGGTACTTTAGTAGCAGCTTATTTTTTAAATAGCGAACGAGTGTACCCCTAGCACGAAGAGTGGAAGGTTATTGTTTTTATTCCTTCACAGGATTGCGCTCGTTGAAAATCAACAGGGTATTGAATAGACGTTCTTGCGGTATGGGGCGCTGCAAAGCCTGCCAAGTCGATAGCAGTTCGGCATCTGTTTTTATGGCTTCTTCCAAATTTTTTGCGTCAAATTCGCGCATTTTCCCATCGCCATTGACATCAAAAAAGTACTGTGCTATGCCTTTGCGTCGGTTCACTACGGTCTTTTCGGCTACCTTTTGTTGCGTCATCGGGTTGAAAACGTCCATAACCAAACGCTCCATTATCATCGTGCGATGATAAAAGTAGCACAAGCGCCCGACGACGTGCAGGCGGGCAAAAACCAGCTCCCCCGCCATGAAATTGAGCGTATCCACTACCCGAATATACGGCACGCCCGCCACTGCTACACCCCAAGCCGTATCCAAGCGCGTGCCGCGCTCTGCCAGCAATTTCGCTACTTCTGCATCAAAAACCAATACGTTTTTATCCGTATTCGTGTGCTTGGGTAGCTTATCGGCAGGCACAGGAAAGGGCGCAGGGCGCAAGCGGCGAAAATCCTCAAAACGCCCATAACAGCCGTCTGCGAAGACGGTTTTTTGATTCAGTGCCTGCGCTTGCAAGGAAGGCAGATACGCCGACAACAGGAGCAACAATAGGCTTAGTACTTGCTTCATAAATTAGTCAAATTCCCCGCGACAAATCCTATGCAAGTACTCGCCGTAGCCGCTTTTTTCAAAGCGCCGCGCTTGTACCGCCAGCATATCGCGGTCGATAAAATTCATTCTATAGGCTACCTCTTCGATACAACCAATTTTCAAGCCCTGCCGCTGCTCTATGACCTCGATAAATTGCCCCGCTTGCATCAGCGAAGTATGCGTGCCCGTATCCAACCACGCTACCCCGCGCCCCAGCGGCACCACTTTCAGGTTGTTTTGCTGCAAATAGTAGCTGTTTACGTCCGTAATTTCGTACTCGCCGCGCGCGCTGGGCGCTAAATTTTTGGCAACCTCCACGACGCTATTATCGTAGAAATACAGACCTGGCACTGCGTAATTGGATTTCGGCTTTTTAGGCTTTTCTTCGATGGAAACGGCGCGAAAATCGGCATCAAACGCCACTACGCCGTAGCGCTCTGGGTCTGCCACCTGATAGGCGAAAATCACCCCGCCTTCGGGCTGATTGTTGCGCAAAAGCAGCTCGCCCAAACCGTTGCCGTAAAAGATATTATCGCCCAAAATCAGTGCCACAGGACTCTCGCCGATAAACTCCTCTCCCAAAACGAAGGCTTGAGCCAGCCCGTTGGCGACTTCCTGCACCTTATACGAAAACTTACAACCCAAATGCGCCCCGTCGCCCAGCAATTTTTCAAAGTTCGGCAGGTCGTAAGGGGTCGAAATTATCAAAATATCGCGCACCCCCGCACTCATCAAGGTCGAGAGCGGGTAATAAATCATTGGCTTATCATATACAGGCATCAGCTGTTTGCTGACTGCCAGCGTGAGCGGGTAAAGGCGCGTGCCTAAGCCGCCCGCAAGAATTATCCCCTTCATGAGTTACGAATTACGAATTACGAGTTACGAATGGCGAACGGCGAATGACGATTGTGCATAAAACGTTTATAGTCAAGCATATAGACAAAATACAACCGTAATTTGTCATTCGTCATTCGTAATTATGGCGTGCCCCTGCGCTGCCGCCCGCCGCAAAGGACGGCGGGCGGGGGCGAATAAATATTCGCCCCTACACAGCGCAGGGTCGGGCTATTCGGGGCATATCAGCATCGCCCTATGGGCGAATGTTGATTCGCCCCTACTATCCCTCACGCGAAGGAACTTTCGGGCTGTAGAGCCTCTATTTTAAGCGTCGAGGGTCAGAAAGCAGGGGCAATGGTCGGCGTGCACGGCATCGTTGAGTAGATTGGCAGCGCGCACCCGCTCCTTTAGCGGTTCCGTTACGGCTTGGTAGTCGATACGCCAACCCTTGTTGGAAGAGCGGGCGGTAGCGCTACGCATCGACCACCAGCTATATTTGTGCAAGTCGGGATTCATCAGCCTAAAACTATCGATAAAGCCGCCCTGCGCGGGGTCGTACCATTTATCCAGCCAAGCGCGCTCATCGGGCAAAAAGCCAGAAACCTTGGCGTTGCCTTTGGGGTCGTGCAGGTCTATGGGTTTGTGTGCGATGTTGTAATCGCCTTGCAAGACGATATTGGGGCGGGTCTTTTTCAGCTCTTGCACCCAATCGTAGATAGCGGCGAGAAACTCCATTTTCACGCCTTGCCGCTCATCGCCCGAAGTGCCTGATGGGAAATAGCAATTTACCAAAGTCCAATCGCCGAAGTCTGCCCGTATAACGCGCCCTTCGCGGTCGAAGGTATGATTTTTCATGCCCACTTCGACAAAATCGGGGGCGATGCGCGAGAAAATCGCCACGCCGCTATAGCCTTTTTTGCTGGTAGCGGAGTGCCAAAACTGATGCGTATAGCCCATCTGGGTCATCTGTGCCATATCGACTTGCTCGCTTTCGGCTTTGATTTCTTGCACGCCGATAATATCGAAATTATTTTGCCCAATCCAATCAAAAAGTCCTTTGTTGATGGCGGAGCGTATACCGTTGAGATTATAGGAAATTATGTTCATAGAGTTACGAATGACGAGTTACGAAAACGAAGTCAACGCGAAACGAATGGCGAAATTCCTTGCTGCTTATGTGCTGCTTTTTGCTTTTTATCAACAAACTCATAAAAGAGGCGCAAAATAAGTTCTTCATTATTTTGCTCTTTTTCTGCCTCTATGTCTATGAGTTTATCCAATAATTTTTGAATTTCTGCGTAAATTTGCTCTTGCGGACTTTTAGTCAGTTCTTGAATTTTTTGCTCCCAAGCTGCAATAATTTGTTCATTATCCCAGTCATTTGGGCACAGATCTCGCAGGGCGTATTTTTTTTGCAGCAATACCTGCCCATAATCTATCAAGGCTCGCTTAAAGCCTGCGCTCGCGGGCTCTTGTACTTTTTCGTCCCACTCAAATTCGCCTGTTAAAGGAATGCTTATATCGCCCTGCGCAAGTGCTTCTTTTATGGGTAGCCACCATTCCAAAAACGCAAGATATAATTCTACTGGGTAGGAGTATATTTTTTCATTGGGTAGCAATTCGACTATATCGAAAGGCTCTATATATCTAACGCTGTGGTGTGGGATAACTCTGACCACATTATTTTCTATATCCAAACGAACAACAGCAAAATTAAAATGGTCATATTGGGGAACTAATAAAACAGTGAATCCCCAATTTTTTGCAAAACTAAGGGTGTAATTGCAAAAAATTGTATCCTCTTCTAAGCTGAAGTTAAAACCATTAATAAATGAGCGCAAAAATTTAATTTGCTCTCCGACTTTACTGTAGTTTCCTGCTGCAAGCGGTGCATAGTTTGGGTCTTCAAACTTTATTTGCGCTTCTATTTTTGTTCCGCGAATTTTTTCAGGAAGCCTAATACTATAGGTTAATTTCATCTTCTAATTCTTGGTTTGTATATTCAGGAAAATAAGAAGTTGGATAGCCGTTCATTTCCCACCAACGTATATATATGCCAGATTCAGAACGAGCTACAGGGGCAGCAGCCCAATCGGTTCTTGTCCAAATACTTCTTTGAGGATTAACAACAGCAGAAACAAATTGCTCAAAAATTTCTTCCTCGTTCATATTCAACGGGAAAAACGTATGTCCGTGTACGGGGTCAATAGCTTTTTTTCGCCAATCAAGTTTAGGGGGCTGCTTGATAGAATGGTCTGAATTTTTCAGATAGTCGCCTATTTCTAAGTTCCAATCTTCAGGCAATTTTCTAACGCCTTTAGTATCTGGATTGATGTCGTTTATTTGCCTTTCTACGCCGTTATTGTCTATCAATTTTATAAATATTTCAGAAGAAACAGTGTGCCCTCCAACGGTATTTCCGTTAGATGCGCGGCGTATGCCTCTACAATGCTTCATTAGCCCATCTTTCAATGACTTTAAATC
Organism: uncultured Saprospiraceae bacterium; assembly: GCA_964467315.1. GTDB lineage: Bacteria > Bacteroidota > Bacteroidia > Chitinophagales > Saprospiraceae > JAAFIM01. Next base: position 36,126 of record CAYXSA010000041.1, read on the forward strand.
TTGATATTTTTGCAAAAATGCTAATTTAATTCTGCTTTCTTTCACGCCATCGCTGCACTGTGCCCAAATCTCTACTACATCCAAATTCGCTGCTAATTCTTCTAATACGGTTTCTGCTGTTGTCTGTGAATAAGTTCCGAAATCTCTGTAAAACTGTTCTTGTTTGCTTTCTTCATAAGTTTTTAGTTTTTCTTTTAACGCGGGCAGGCGCTCCATGATTTGTTGGAGGTTATCAATTGCAATCATTTATAAATTTTTTATTGACATAAAAACTCATCTATAATCAAATTAGTTCCTTTATATATAATCGCAATGCCCGCCGCTCTGCCGCGCCTTTTGCGCGGCGGGCAGCCACTCGGGGCTGCCCCTACAAGCGGCGGGATAAATTTTTGCGTGAGGGATAGTAGGGGCGAATCAACATTCGCCCCAAATGGGGCGATGGTGAAACGCCCCGAATAGCCCGACCGCAGCCCCTTTTCAGGGCTGCGGGCACGCCCCCCAAAAAAGTGAAAAGTGAAAAGTGAACACGCAGTGAACGCGTAGCGAAAATTACACTTGATGTATAAATACTTGATTATCAATTACTTATAAGTGAAAATAAATAAAAAATGCGTGCTGAAAATTTGCAAGTTTGAAGAAAAAAATTCACTTTTCACTTTTCACTTTTCA
>CAYXSA010000042.1:0-34984 GCA_964467315.1 uncultured Saprospiraceae bacterium
GGTCGATAGCCAATTTTTCGGCATAGCGCAAAAGGTCGCGGGTAGCGTATACGCGCGCCTCTAAGGTTTCGCCCAAATCGGCACTCATTTTAGTGAGTTCTTCCACGTCGCCTACCAAGCGCACTTCGGGTACGCGGATTTGGTCGTTGAGGCGGTGTTCGGGTTGTGTCTGCTGTGGAGTACGCTGGTGGTTTCTGTCGTTTTTAGCCAAGAATAAAACGCGGTAGTTGAGAGTGGTGATATAAAATGAATGATAGCGAAGAGATTATGTAGCTCTTCACGCTACAAAATTAAGCCTTTTGCGAGAATAACCGCTCAAGTAAGCTTAATTTTTTTTCTATCCGATGTATTGCGCCAATAAACGATGAAAATGATGCACACCGCGCTCTTGGGTAGGCGAAAAACGCCCCTGCGTATACAGGCGCGAGTTGATGCCTTTTTGGGCGGCTTCTACTATTTTTTCGTCCTCCATTTCTACCTGATGCAGGTCGCCACCTGCACCGATTTGCCGCAATTTTTCGTCCCAAACATAGCTACAAAAATGTACATTCGTCAAGCTGGGGCTTTGGGGCTGTACGATATTGAGGGAAACGCCCCAAGTATAGACGTTTATCATAACATTGGGGAATAGCCAAAAGTAGTAAGCTGCTATGCGCTTTCCTGCGTCGATATGCCCTGCGGGTAGCTTGAAATAGCTGCTTTCTTCGGCGTTTTCGTCGGCGTAGCCGATTTGCAGGCTGGCGTTGGGATGTAGATGGGTGGCGTATTGGCTGTAGTCGAGGCTATTGTTGAGGGCAGGGTGGACATACGGGATATGAAAGCCCTCCAGATAGTTATCGCAGTACAGCGCCCAATGCGCTCGAACGCTATAATTTTGTACGCTATCGGGAGCGAGTTGGGCGCGGGAAAGCGGCAAAAAATCAATGCGCTGTAGTATCCAAGCCCAAACATCGGCAATCGGATACAGGGGCTCTTGAGAGAGGCTTGCCCAGAGGCAGCCAAGCGGGTCGCTGTATAGGGGCAGTCGGGGGAGATGGTCGCAGGGGGCGGGAAACTTTTCGGTCTGCTCAAATTCGGGCATGGAGATAAAGCGCCCGTCTACATCGAAGCGGCGACCATGATAGGAGCAGCGTATTTTTTGCACCGCGTGCATAGGGCGGGCTTCCTGCAAGAGCAGATTGGCGCGATGGGTGCAAACGTTGCTAAGGCAATAGCGCTGCTCCTCTGCCCCCCGCGTGAGCAGTAGCGGCTCATCGAGGTAGTTTGGCAGGAGGCTGAGGGGCTGCAAATAATTGCTATTGGGCAATAGCGTCTTGCTATCTCCGAGCCAATGCCAAGCGTTTGCAAAAATCTGCTCGCGCACCAAATCCCAAGCCTGCGAGCTCGTATAAAAATCGCGCGGCAGGGTGGAAGCTTTGGCTATCTGCTCCTGTATAAAAAAATGCGGGGAAGACATCGAAAACTTAGAATTTTAGTAGACTGATGGCATGGCATAGCGATGCGGAGGGCTGCCGCGCAGCGGCAGTACCGAGCGAGGCTACAAGCCTCGCGAAGGTATGAGCGAATAGCGAACCCGTAGCGTAGCGCCGCGCCGCTTGCAGCGGCGCGGATGCCCCTTGAAAAAAAGAATTTTTAAGCGGGCGGAAATGGCTTTTTTTGCAGCATTCCCGCTATCGTGAAGCCCAAAGGCAGAAAACAAAACAGCGCAAAGCATAAAGCCAATATCTCTGACATTGATAGGTCGCTAAATTGTACCACCCAACCATCTACCGTCAAAATACCCAGCAAAACACCAATCAAGGACAAAATAATTGCCCCGATTTGGAGCGCAGGGCTGGTATTGCCTGCTTTTGCAGCGCGCCAATAGAGTACGGATACGAAATTAGCCGCCGCGCAAAGCAAAAATAGGAGTGTCGCCACCAACCAAAGCAGGGAAACGATGCCATCGCCCATACCCGACAGGTTGTAATCAGAAAAAAGCAGGAGCATATAGGAAAAAAGCTTAAAAATTAGACATTTGATTTACTTCACGATGATAGTTTCTATGCCCTTTGCGCCAACTTTGAGTTTGGTGGTGCTTTTGGTGGTTTCTTCTATCTCTTCGCCCTCGTCGTTGGTGCCAAAAATGTAGTCTTCGCAGTTGCAAACCATCGTATCATCTTCCAAAATAAGCTCGCAACTTACCGACTGAATAAACTCCGCCGATGCGCCACCGCCGAAGTACTGAATATGCTCGGCTTTGCCCACTGTTTGACCGTCGGGTGTGTAGGCTTGCAGCTCAAAACTGATATCTGTATCGCTGATACTTTTGCGGGCAAAGGTAGCGTACACCTGCTCTTTGGTCTTAAAATAGAATTTCGTACCCACTGCCCAGCCAAGTTGGTCTAAATCGCCTTCCGCCAAGCCTTTTTCCAATTTGAAAGGCAGAGTTAGAGGCTTAAATTTGCTCAAACTTGCGGGTAAAGGCACTTCTTTTGGTGCGCTGGGCGCGGGCGCGGCAGCGGTATTGCTGTTGGCTGCTGTGCTGCTGCTGGTATTCGTGTCGGTATTGCCTTTGCAGGCAGCAAAAAATAGCAGAGTAAAAACCAAAAACGGGAATAAACGCATGATTTTTGAGAAAATTTTAGAGATATTTGCGCACTGCGGTAGATGCAATAAAAAACGATAGACTAAACAGCTATTTTGTTTCCCTAACGCCATCTGCCGCGACTACATAGGTATTTGTGCGCTGGCTTTTTTCGTCGACTGTATTGCCATCTTCGTCGCTGCCATCGGTGCTATCTTCGCAAGAGAGGGTAAGTTTACCGCTGGCATCTATGCTTATCGCGCAGTCGCTCACATGCGTAGCGCCTGAAGAAGCCATCGCTGAGAAGTAAGTAAGCGTCTCCGCCTTGCCCGCAGGTTGCCCTTCGGGGGTGTAGGCTTGCAGCTCGAAGCTAATATCCGTAAAATCTTCGGCGATATTGGTGCAGGCAAGCGTCGCATAGACCTGTTCTGGGGTCTTAAAATACATTTTCGTACCGACTGCCCAACCGAGTTGGTCTAAATCGCCCTCTTGCATACCTTTTTCCAATTTGAAAGGCAGAGTTAGAGGCTTAAATTTGCTCAAACTTGCGGGTAGTGGCACTTCTTTGGGTGCGGCGGGTGCAGGCGCGGCGGCGGTATTGCTGTTGGCTGCTGTGCTGCTGCTGGTATTCGTGTCGATTTTGCCCTTGCAGGCAACGAAAAATAGCGCTACGAGCGCAAAAAGTAGAGTGTTGAAACGCATATAGATGGATTATGATTTATTTTTTTGCCTTGATTGTAGGCTTTTAAGCACGAAAACAAAAATACTTTAAACTATTTCGCTTGCGCGGCTGCTTCGCAGTCGGCATGCCGACGCGTCAACGGTGCGAATAATTTGGCACAGCTTCGCAAGCGTTTTTCTATCGTCCACGAAATTTGTCAGAGAACCAATCATTTTTTGCTTAACGGGCCATTATTGGCGGCCGACATTACTGCGGCGACAATAGAAAGCAAAAGCGGAATCGCAGAAACCACCATAGATATAGGCGCTGTTAGCCCCAGCATCGCCAAATAGCTCCCCGTCAGCCAGCCTACCAATATAGATAGCGCAAAGCTCAACACAATTATTGGTGCAGATAAAGCCCCTTTCGCTGCTTTTTTCAAACATATAATGGAGAAAATAAAAGAAGCCAAATAACTACAAATGGCTATAAAATGAAAAAAATATATCCCCCATTGTATAACAGTGAAAGTATCTTTTACATCTTGCTCGTCCGCCTCCTTCGCAACCCCAATTGCGAAATCACAAGCAGCAAAAGCATACAATAAAATCGAGAAAAGTAAAATTTTAAGACGCATTGGGATTTTAGATTTATGCTTTTTCGCTCTTATTTATCAAAAATTTACGAAAAATAGCAGCCAAAAAAACCAAAATTGAAACTGCTGCAATCACTTGAAAGATAATTATAAACGTAAATTCAGCAAATTTAACCCATAGCATTCTCGAAAAAGCAAACGAAAGCAAAGACAATACTCCCGCCGCAATAAACATTAACTGCTTGGATTTAGGCTGAATGAGCACATAAACGCATAGCGCCAGCGCATACACATTTATTGCCCCCACCAAAAAAATATATACCCCCAGCACAAACAGGTTCATCGTCCCTATATATCCTTGCAAAAAAAGCATAATTTTAAATTTTAAAAATTTTGACACTTGTTTATTTTTTTTTGGCGAGTCGCTTCGCGGGCGTTCCGCCCGCTTGCGTCGGGCTATGCGGGGTTTTATACCTTCGCGCCTGTGGCGCTCGGTACGGCGCTATGCGCCGCCCCTCCTATCCCTCTCGCGGCAATCAGTAGAAGGAACGACAAAGAGCGGGAAGCCTATTCAGACTTTTGGCTATTTTCGCGGGTGCTGGCAACGACGGCGAGGGCGATAGGCAAGAGAAACAGCAAACCTAAGAAAAAAACAGGCATTTCTTGCCAATTTGAGAGAAAAGGAAAGCTAATAAGCGTGGAAATCACGCTGGAAACCCAGCTCAAAACCTTCAAACCTGTAGTCGGCTTGCCTTTTATCGTCTGTACAATATACAAAACTCCAAAGAGCAGCCCCGAAAGCAGAACCAAAAACATAAAACCGATAGCCGCGTAAACAATTACACCGTAGCCGCCCGTAGCATGGAGGAGCATCATGAAGATTATATTATTGCTTTTTTTGAGGGGAATGTTTCAATGTTTTTTTGCGTGAGGGATAGCAATGTAGAGCCGTAGCATGGCACAAGTGCCGTAGGCACGCCGTGCTACGGCTCGCAATGGATAGCCCGACCCTGCACCGCATAGGGGCAGCCCTTGTGGCTGCCCCCGCCCGCACCCCTTTGGTGCGGGCGGCGGCGCAGGGGCACGCCCCAAATAGCATTATTTAAGCAGCAAGGTATTTATTGGTTTTTATTTTTGCCTTCGAGCACAAAGGCTATAATGGTCAAAATCAAGGGCAAACAGAATAAAAACCCAATGCCCAAGAACGCGACTTCGCCTTGTGCGGAAAGAAAAAACAAAGCACCTGGCACAAAGGACATCGAAGAGGTGATGGTACTTAAAACCTTAACGGCTGTAGTGGGTTTGCCGCTTGAGGCTTGCGCGATGTGCAAGATGCTGAATATTACAGCCAAAAGCCCTACGAAAGAAAGCAGCAGCAGCACGAACATAATAAGTTCGCCCAGCCCCGCCATACCGTGCAAAAAAAGAGGCGAAAACAGGAGTTGCATATTAAAAAAATGTTAGCATGAAAATAGGTTTCAAAAGTCCTCAAAGAAACGAAGTTACGCGATGCGGTAGTATATTTGCAAAAGAGCGCAGATTTTATTTTAATAGACAGGCAAAATATGCAAATACGCAGCGTTTTCGTATCGCGTCCTTTGGACAAAGATAGCCCTTTTTTGAGCGAGGAGGCGCGGAGTTTGGGCATAGTCGCTATGGGGCAGAGTCTGCTAAAAATGCAGCCTATAGAGCTACAGCAAGCGCCTACGGAGCTTGATTTTTTATTTTTTTACAGCAAAACGGGGGTAGAATTTTTTTTCTCGCAGCTTGCTTCTTTGGGCTTAGCTGCGGAGAGTTTGCCCCCTTGCGGGGCGCTGGGCGAGGGCACTGCACGCATTTTGCGCAAATATACGCAAGATATTGATTTTATAGGCGATGGCAATGCCCAAACAGCCGCCGAATACCTACTAAGCAAGCGAAAAAGCCAGCGCATCGGCTTCGTGCGCGCTCGAAACTCGGTGCAATCGGTGCAGGCGCTGCTGTCGGCGGATATAAATTGCAAGGATTTGATTGTATACGATAATATAGTGGACTGTAGTTTTGTAGCACCACAGGCGCAAATGCTCGTTTTCACGAGTCCTATGAATGTAGAAGCCTATTTTGAGGCTCAAAAACGGCAAAAATCGACGCAAATGGCTGATTTTGTGGTAGTTATCGGGCATACAACCGAAAAACGCTTGCTCGATTTTTACGATGGCAACTACGCCGTCAGCGCCCAAACGGCAGAAAATGCCTTGTGGGAGGAACTGAAAAAGTTTGTAGAAAAAAGCATTTAGCTATTGGGATACAATAAAATGTTTTTTATTTTTGTCCGCCAACTTGCAAAAAGCAGCAAAATCAGACTTTTGAAAAAAATGCAAAAAAACTTTAATTTTTTTGCTTAAAAATTTGCAAACAATAAACAAATAACTTAAATTTGTACCATCAAAGCAACACAAACACTCCGCTATCGTTTTTACACAATTCCAATTTTATAGAGACACTCATGGCAAAAACGAAAAATCCTGCTTCGGAAAATGGTGCACTTAGTGCAGAGCGCGAAGCGAAAGTAAAGGCACTCAACGCAACCCTCGAACGCCTGCGTAAAACGTATGGCAAAGGCGCTGTAATGCGCTTGGGCGACTCTCCTGTGGAGAAAGTAGAAGCTATTTCTACGGGCTCTATCGGTTTGGACGTAGCGTTGGGCACCAACGGCTTCCCTAAAGGTCGTATCATCGAAATCTACGGTCCAGAATCTTCTGGTAAAACCACCGTAGCCATCCATGCCATCGCCGAATGTCAGAAAAAAGGCGGTATCGCTGCCTTTATCGACGCAGAACACGCCTTCGACCGCTATTACGCTGCCAAATTGGGCGTACAAGTCAACGATTTGGTGTTCGCGCAGCCCGATAGCGGCGAGCAAGCCCTCGAAATCACCGAAAATCTTATCCGCTCTGGCGCTATCGACCTCATCGTTATCGACTCTGTAGCCGCACTTGTGCCGCGCAGTGAAATCGAAGGCGAAATGGGCGACTCTAAAGTCGGCGTGCAAGCCCGCCTTATGTCCCAAGCCATGCGTAAAATGACAGGCGCTATCAGCGCCCACCAATGCTGCTGCATCTTCATCAACCAATTGCGCGAAAAAATCGGCGTAATGTTTGGCAATCCCGAAACTACCACAGGCGGTAACGCCCTGAAATTCTACGCCTCACAGCGCCTCGATATCCGCAAATCAGGCTCCGCCCTCAAAGACAAGGACGGCGAGATGATTGGCAACAATGTCAAGGTAAAAATCGTCAAAAACAAACTCGCGCCCCCCTTCCGCACTGCCATCTTCGACATCATGTACGGCGAAGGCATCTCCAAAACCAGCGAAATCGTAGACTTGGGCTCCGAGTTTAATATCCTTCAAAAAAGCGGTGCTTGGTACAGCTACAATGGCGCTAAAGTCGCACAAGGACGCGAAGCCGCCAAACAATTTATGCACGACAACCCAGAAATGGCGAACGAAATCGAGCAAAAAATCCGCGAACACCTCGCCCGCGAAATCACGACCAAAGTGGAAGCGCCCAGCGCCGACGAACTCGCCGACTTGGACGACGATATGGACGATTTGATGGATTAGGATTTCTTTTCCTGCCGCTCATAGCGCAAATAATATACGAGCGCCCAGCCCCTTTTTCGGGACTTGGGCGCTTGTTTTTTTTGAACCCTATCCCCCCTTTGCTTTCGTTTTTCTTTTTAGGATAAAGCCCGCGCCCCGCCGCCCTTTGCGGCGTGGGCAAGTCCGCGTGAGGGATATGTAGGGGCAGACCCATGTGTCTGCCCTTTAGGGCAGCGCGTGGGCTGCCCCAAATAGCCCGACCGCAGCCCCCTTTACCACAAGTGCGTAAGCACGCCGTGGTGGGGCTGCGGGCACGCCAAAAGGAAAAAAATAAAAAAAATTGCGTTTTTCCGAAAAAATTGTATCTTTGCACATCAATTCGCGCCAAAAACAAGGCGCAGGAAAGAGGAATGCCGACCAAATCGGGCGTTCCTCTTTGTTTTTTGGTTAATCGCAAGCAAGCAAAAGCATTCATGAGCGAGCAGCAAAACGTTGATAAAATCAACGAATTAGTAGAAAAATATGTCAGCCAAGAGGGAAAAGAGCATCTTTTTTGGGTCGAAACCAAGTTACATGGCAAAGAATTGCATGTGTACATGGATAGCGACAAGGGTTTGACGCTGGAAGAATGCGCCGAATTGAGCCGACATTTGGAGGCAGTTTTGGACGTAGAACTCTGGCTCGGCGACGATTATACGCTCGAAGTCTCCTCGCACGGCGTAGGCAATCCGCTCAAAAACACCCGCCAATATCGCAAAAATATAGGCAGAGAAGTCAGCGTCGAACTCAACGGCACGCACAAAAATGCCAAAGGCATACTCGAAGCCGCCGACGACGAAGGCATAGAAATTTCCTATTCTGAGCGCGTAACCATCGAAGGGACGAAGAAAAAACAGACCCTTCATTTGCGTCAACGCTTGCTCTTCGCCGACATTAAAAAGACGATTGTGAAAATTAGTTTCAAATAAATATGGCAAAACGCAAAGAAACTCCAGTAGAACCTGAACTTGAGCAAGGCTTAAAGGGTTCTTTCAGCGAGTTTATCAACTACAAAGGCATTGACAACCCGACTATTGTGCGCGTATTGGAGGACGTTTTCCGTACCCTCATACGCCGAAAATACAATAGCGACGAGAATTTCGACGTAATCGTCGACTCCGTCAACGGCGAGTTGGAAATCTGGCGCAAACGCGAAATCGTACCCATCGGCGAAGTAGAAGACGAACGTTTTCAGATAGATATCGACGAGGCACAAGCCATCGAAGCAGGCAACGAAATAGGCGATACCTGCTACGAACCCGTTACCATAGAGAGCTTCGGACGGCGCGCCATCATGGCTGCCCGCCAAACCCTCGTTTCTCGCGTCATGGAGCTGGAAAAAGAAAAAGTGCAGAAAATTTTTAGCGAGAAAATCCACGACGTAGTATACGGCGAAGTCAGCCAAGTCCTCAAAAAAGAACTCATCATCACGGACGAACTCACAGGCGCAGAACTTATCCTGCCCAAATCCGAGATGATAAAAACGGACTTTTACCGCAAAGGCGATATGCTCCGCGCATTGGTCAAAAAGGTCGACATGAAAAACAACCTCCCCGTTGTCATTCTCTCGCGCACCGAACCCATGTTCCTGCAACGCCTCATTGAGCAAGAAGTTCCCGAAATAGAAGACGGTCTAATTATCATTCGCAAAGTCGTGCGGATGCCTGGCGAACGCGCTAAAATCGCCGTAGAATCCTACGACGAACGCATCGACCCCGTCGGCGCTTGCGTCGGCGTGAAAGGCTCACGCATCAATGGCATCGTCCGCGAATTGCGCAACGAAAACATAGACGTTATCAATTTTTCTACCAACGACGCACTCTTCATACAACGCGCCCTCACACCCGCCCGCGTTAGCTCTGTTGTGCTCGACGATGGTCGCCGCCGCGCCGCCGTATACCTCAACTCCGAAGAGGTCTCCAAAGCCATCGGCAAACGCGGTCTAAATATCAACCTCGCCTCTCGCCTTACCGATTTCGTCATCGACGTGTACCGCGAAGGCTACGACTCCACACAAGGCTTCGACGTAGAACTCGACGAGTTCCGCGACGAAATCGACGGCTGGGTCATCGAAACACTCAAATCTATCGGCTGCGATACCGCACGCAGCGTGCTCGACCTCACCACCGAAGAACTCATACGCCGCACCGACTTGGAAGAAGAAACCATCTTCGAGGTTATCCGCGTCCTCAACGAGGAACTCAATAACGAAGTCTAAAGAATGACGAACACGAACTGAACGCGTAGCGAATGACGCTACACAAGATAAACGCGCCGTGCATGATACTTGCTACCACTGCCGCCGCAAGGCGGCATACTACCTGTACACAAAGCACAACCCACACACAAAGCACATCCGTAATTCGTAATTCGTAATTTTATGGCGAGCCGCTTCGCGGGCGTTCCGCCCACTCGCGTCGGGCTATCCGCTTCATCAGCCGCCGAACAAGTCGGCGGCAGATTTTCGCTTCTATCCCTCTCGCGCGGCGCTTCGCGCCTTTCCGCAATCCGTAGCGTGTCCCTACGATTATACGCAACGCAACACGCCACCAAAATAATTAAGCACAAGCTGTTAATTATCAAGTATTATGCTTAACTTTGTGCCAATTTTTATATCCATTCACCGAAAAAATCTGCTATGTAGTGTAATCGTACCTCAATAAGGCTGTGTTTTTTCTGTTTTTCGCTTATTTTTTTTAGAGAACGCTCCAACGAATGTCCAAACGTCTCCTCGAAGTCGCTAACGAACTCAAAGTCAGTTCCAAAGCTATCGTCGAACATCTTCGCAAAAACGGTTATGATGACATAACCGAAAAGCCATCAGCCAAACTTTCCCCCGAAATGTATGATTCCTTAATCAAACATTTCAGCGCCGCTATTGACATCAAAGAAAAAGCGGAAAAGCTCTCCACTGGCACAGGGCAACGCAAAAACGAACAACCCAAAGACAGCCTCAAGCCTTGGGAACGCCCCTCTCTTGCCAACAAAGAGCCTAAAATGTTCTCTAAAGAAAACATAGCTGCCTCCATCGAACGCACCGAAAGACAGGAGCCACCAGCCCTCACAGCAGACCCGACACCAACGACTACACCCGCCAGCGTCGAGAATAGCAACAACAACGCTAACACCAACGACGACCCCCAAACCAACAACAGCAGCAGCAGCGAACAGCCCCCAATAGCCGAAAAAACCAACACCGACAGCCACACACTGCCAGGCCCCAAAATTCTCGGCAAAATCGACCTCAACGCGCTCAACAAAAATAGCTCCTCCTCTTCTTCCAACAGCAGAGACCGCGACCGCAACCGCCAAAACGACCGTAGAGGCGGCGACCGTACCAACAGCAGCAATAGCAACCAACAAAATAAAACCACTGCCGACCGCCGACCGCAAAACAGCAGCAGCAACAACAGCAGTAGCAATACCAATCAGTCGGGCAACAAATCCAACCCGCAAAACTCCTCCTCTGCCCCACTACACAACCGCAGAGAAAAACAGCCGAATACGACCAATTCTACTACCCCTATAAAGGAAAAAGAACACACGCCGCCGCCTGTAGTAGAGGAAATCATAGCCCCCGTCATCATTCCAGATGCCGACCCCATCGACAACTCCTACCGTGCAGAAACCCCAACCCTGCAAGGTCTCAAAATCTTGGGTAAAATCGAACTCGATAAACCCAAAACCAATACGGGACAACCACAACACTCCCGCCCCAATGACCGCAATCGCCAAAACGATAGAGGTCGCCAACAAAATAATACCAGCGGCAATCGCACAGGGCAACCCAATAACAGTAGCAATACCAGCCGACCACAAACCACAGGCGGCAACAATACTACGCCCCCCAACCCCAACCGCCCAGCCGTAACCTACATCAAAGCAGGTACTAAACCCGTTGCCGACCCCAATGCGCCCGCCGCAGAAGGCGATGACCGCAAAACGCCCCGCAAGCGCATCAAAGAAAAAACGCCTGCTACAACTACCCCCACCACAACTACTACGACCACGCCAGCAACCACAGCCACAGGCGCACCCGTCGCAAAATTACATAGCAGACCAGGCGATAAACGCAAAAAAGACGAACGCGAAACAGGCGATACCGTCAAAGCCACCATGGCGAAAATGCTTAGCGGTCAAAAACGCAAAGGCAAAGGAAATACCCGCTCCGAACGCGCCGAGAAAAAAGAACAAAATCGCCTAAAAGCCGAAGAAAACGAAGAACAACAACCACTACAAGTTACGGAATTTATCTCCGTTTCCGAATTTGCCAGCCTTATGGACGTGAGCAGTACGGACGTTATCACGACTTGTATGTCCCTCAATATATTCGTCTCCATCAACCAACGCCTCGATGCCGATATCATCGAACTCGTAGCCAGTGAATACGGCTTTACCGTCGAATTCATCTCGGCAGAAGAGCAAATGGACTTGGACGAAGACGAAGAACCAGATAACCCCGAACACCTCCAACCTCGCGCCCCCATCGTTACCGTTATGGGGCACGTCGACCACGGTAAAACTTCCTTGCTTGACTACATCCGTAAAGCGAACGTAGCAGGCGGCGAAGCAGGCGGTATCACCCAACACATCGGCGCTTACGAAGTCGCCGTACCTGGTAAAGGCAAAATCACCTTCCTCGATACTCCAGGACACGAAGCCTTTACCGCCATGCGCGCACGCGGTGCCAAAGTAACAGACATCGCCGTCATTATCGTCGCAGCAGACGATAGCGTCATGCCCCAAACCCGCGAGGCTATCAGCCACGCACAAGCCGCCAATGTGCCCATTATCTTCGCTATCAATAAAATTGATAAAGAAGGCGCAAATATCGAACGCATCAAGCAAGAACTTGCCAGCATGGGTCTCGTTATCGAAGAATGGGGCGGCAAATACCAATGCCAAGAAATCTCCGCTAAAAAAGGCGTAAATGTCGATTTACTCTTAGAGAAAATCCTCCTCGAAGCCGAAATGCTCGAACTCAAAGGCAACCCCACCCGCAGAGCTATCGGCGCTGTACTCGAAGCCTCCTTAGAAAAAGGTCGCGGATACGTCGCCAAAGTCCTTGTACAATCGGGAACCCTGCGCATCGGCGACCCCATCACCGCAGGTCAATACTCCGGTAAAATTAAAGCCATGTTCAACGAGCGCGGCAAAAACGTCAAAGTAGCTGCCCCCTCTACCCCCGTACTCGTATTGGGCTTGGACGGAGCACCACAAGCAGGCGAAAAGGTAAAAGTAATGACCAGCGAACGCGAAGCCAAAGAACTTGCTTCCAAACGCGCCCAAATCGCTCGCCAACAGCAAATACGCGCTACCAAACGCATTACGCTCGACGACATCACCCGCCGCCTCAAAGTCGGTAATTTCCGCGAACTCAACCTTATCGTTAAAGCCGATATGGATGGCTCGCTCGAAGCCCTCTCCGACTCCCTCATCAAACTCGCCACAGAACAAGTACAAACTTGTATCGTGCATAAAGCCGTCGGTCCCATCACCGAATCCGATATCAATCTCGCCGTTGCCTCCGATGCTATCGTCGTCGGCTTCCAAGTTCGCCCCAATACTTCCGCCAAAAAACTCGCAGAACAAGAAGGCGTACAAATCAAAACCTACTCCATCATCTACGACGTTATCAATGAGGTCAAAGCCGCATTGGAAGGTCTTCTTCAGCCCAAACAGGTCGAAAAAGAAGTGGGTATGGTCGAAATCCGCGAGGTTTTCAAAATCACCAAAGTCGGTACCGTCGCAGGTTGCTACGTTACAGAAGGGAAAATCACCCGCAATAGCTTCATTCGCATCATCCGCGATGGCATCGTTATCTATCCGACCAAAGAAAATACGCAAGGCGAACTTTCTTCTCTCAAACGCTTCAAAGACAGCGTTAGCGAGGTCAAAACAGGTTTTGAATGCGGCTTGACCATCAAAAATTTTGATGCTATCAATCAAGGCGACATGATAGAAGTCTACGAGATAATCGAGGTCAAACAAAAACTCGACGACCTGAAAATGGTTGCTCAATAAGCTTTTTAGCAAAAAATTGCGCCCCGCAGGACTTTTGGTCTTGTGGGGCGTTTTTTTTGGGGGCCTGTCGGCGCGCCCCCGCCCGCAAAGGCGGGCGTTAAAGGGCGCGCCGCCGCGTGCTGCGGGGCTTTGGTACGGCGCAAAGCGCCGCACCGCTTCGCGCCCCTTCGCCCGCTCAGGCTTTGCCAGCAGCCTGCCAGATTTCAAGCCCATCGCGCCGAACAAAGCAGCCGTTTTTTTCTTGGGCAGAGCTATAAATGCCATACTTACGGAATCGGTTTGTTGGGCTAGCGATGCGGAGGGCGCGCGTGTAGAGCCGCAATTTATTGCGGCTCACGCGCGTACCCGCCCGCTTGCGGGCGGGTATGAGCCGACAGGCGAACCCGTAGCGTAGCGGCGCGGCTTTGCCGCGCAGCCCCCAAAAAAAACAGGATACTTACAGACTCTCTATTTTTTTAGTTCCGCAGCTGCAGTCGACAAATGCCCATTTTATTAGCGCTTGAAATCCAAATTTCGCCGCCCTTGCCCTCATAAATTTGCGTATACCTCGCCTTTTGCGGCAAATCGATTGCGCCCAATAAGCTGTTGTTTGCCGTATCATAGACCCGCATCTGCGCCTCCGTGCAAATCCAAAGCCGCAGCCGACTATCTACCAAAAAATTAATCATTTCTGCATCGCCCACAGCAGCGGCAGATTTATTTTCCCAAGTATTGGATTGCGTATCCTGTCTAAAAATACCGCTGCGCGTCTGTACCCAAAATGCACGCGATTTGTCTATTTGTCCGTTTTGGTCTTTGATATCAAGAGGCAATTTTGACCATTTTTTTGTATGTTCGTCCAATTGAAAGCAGCGCCCATTGCCTAAAGACAAATAAATGATGCTATCGCTTTTTTTCCAAACCTTCAGCTCCGCATAGCTATAATCGTCGTTTTTAGTGCTGGGCTTATGCTGGCTAAGTTCGCCATTTTTGTATCTGTACACTATATTTTCAGTCCCGATTGATAGCCAAAATTCGCCTTTTTCGAGTGCATAAAAATGCTTGAAAATATAGTTTTTTTCGATTTCGGGGATAGTATCTTGCAGTATCTCGCCATTTTCTAAAAATTCGTAACGCACGCCTCTAATACCCAGTACACATAGATGTCCGCGCTCGTGTAGATAGCTGCCTACGAATCCATTAGCACCAAACAAAAGTTTCCAACTTTTATCGGGCATACGGCGAAAAACCTCCATATGCGTTACAAAGTACAGGGTTCCATTTTCTGTTTGCGTAAAACGAACCATCTCTATATTCTTCCAAAGCCTTGCTTTAGAGATAGCGGAGTCTTGTATTTGTTGCCATTCGCCGTTTTCATAGCAAAGTATTCCTTGATAATTGGCAAACCATATTGCGCCGTCTTTGTCTATAAATAAATTTTGCTTATGGGTGTTGGTTGCTTGGCTGCAATCGCCGATTTGCAGGCGCTGCCAGCCCTCTTCGCTTTCTTTATAAATGCCGCCTTTATCAGTTGCCAGCCATAGCAAGCCGCTTGCATCTCTGCAAATGCTCCTTAGTTCCTCTTCTGGCTGTAGCTGTAGAGGAGCTTTTTTATAGGTTTTTATGGGCGATTTGTTTTTTTCTTTATGCCATATCCTATCTTGCTCGAAAAGGAAAATATCTCCTTCTTGTGTGATAAGCCGATTTTGGCGAGGGTTTCCCAAAAAATCGCAGATTAGAGGCGGCGAAGGGTAGCCGTTTATCCATACGACTTCCGTTTGGCAATCGTTCCATTTTCGGGTAGGCTGCCAAGTCTTACCGTCCCAGTATCTATTTTTATCGTCGTATAGCGTATCGCCGTAGCAAAATAAATCGTCGAGATATGAAAAAGTAGCGTCTTTGAGTTCTTTCGTCTGCCAATTTGAGCCATTCCAATAATATAAATTGTCGTTGCTGCTGGTATAACAAGGCAGTTTGCAATAAATTTTTCCCTTACTTGTTTGCTCCAATAAGGCGCTGCGATGATAAAAATAGTCAGCGGGGCTGGGATTCGTAAAGGCTGCCCATTTTTCATTTTTTAGCAAAAAAAGGCTGTCGTCTGTTACTATCCAAATCTGTTGTTTGGTGTTATGGAGGTTAATTTTTTCTCTGCGGACGGCTCGAAACACTGCCCATTTTTGCTGTGTTGTGTCCCAGCGCAATAGCGCATTTTGCGATACGCTGAAGATAAAAGGTTCTCCGCCCTCGCCCTCCAACAAACGGTCTTCGTTGCTGATATTTTCGTTTTGGAGGTCGTATTTTTGCAAAATTTTGCCTTCTAAGTCGAGTTGCGCCAAGCCGCCCGCGCTTTCTACCCAGATAAAATTGTGATAAATTAGGATTTTTTCGATATCGGCGAGGTCTGCAAAATGCTGTAGCTCTATTTTTTGTGCTTGTATATTGGCAGCAAATAGGAAAGAAAAATTTAGAAAGAAGAAAAAACGTAAACACATACGCAAAGCCCTTGAAAAAAATGAAGAAAAATGAACGGCAGTCCGAAATTTGGGACTCGGTTTGTTGGGCTAGCGATGCGGAGGGCGCGTGTAGAGCCGCAATAAATTGCGGCTTTACACGCGTACCCGCCCGCAAGCGGGCGGGTATGAGCCGACAGGCGAACCCGTAGCGTAGCGGCGCGGCTTTGCCGCGCAGCCCCCAAAAAAAAGCTAAAAATTATCGCAAAGAGGCACGCAGTACCCCCAATAAGGTACTAACAAACCAGATATTTCCTGCTTTGTCTTCGTATATTTTTTGTGCTTTAGTGCTTTGTGGCAGGCGTATGCTTGCGATATTTTTGTTCGTTTGCAGGTCGCGTACAAAGAGTTGATGGCTCGTCATCAGCCATAAGCGTTGGCGGCTGTCTACAAAAAAAGATTCCATTTTTTCGTTGGGCTTTATCCATTCTGCTTTTTTTTCCCAGTTGCCCTTGTAGTAGCGGTGCAGCCCCTCTTCATCATAATACCAAAATGCCCCTTGCGCATCGACTTGCAGATGGTGTTGGGAACTGGTAGTCGATAGGGTCTGCCATTTTTCGCTATTGGGCGGCAACATAATCAAATCTTGGTAGCAGCAGAAGGCAAAAACTGCCGAATCGCCCGCTTGTGCAAAATACCAATCATCGCATGTAAAGAGATTTGAAGCACCCAAAGGGCTATAGTGCTTGATTTTGCCGTTTTTATAGCGTATGAAGGAGTTGTGGAAAGAGAAAGTTAGCCAGCATTCGCCTTTGGCGGTGGATTGTGCGGCTTGAAGGCGAAAAAAATCTTTGGGCACCAGCATATCGGGGAGATAGCGCATAAAAACGCTGCCATCGTCGAAAAACTCGTAGTGTTTGCCTGCTGCGCTGAGCACAGAGATATGCCCCTGTTCATGCAGATAAGCATAAGAAGCGTCTTCTTGCATCAAAAATTCCCATTTTCCGTTGTTTTGCTGTTGATAAAGCCCTTGATTTGTATTGATATAGATTTTTCCGCTTGCGCTTTGGAGTATTTCGAGTACGGGAGTTATCCTTTTCGTCGAAAAATCCATAAAAAGCGAGCAAGGTTGCGCCTGCCAACGCCCTTGCGCATAGACAGATACGCCACGCTCGCCCGCGAGCCAAATCCGCCCTTGCGTATCTTCTAAAAAATCGTCTTTTATATGCAGGGTGCCACCCAAATAGTGCGGGTTTTCTATCGCTATACGCCGCCAAGCCTCCCCTTCCTGCCAATAGATATTGCCAAAATTGCTTGCAAAATATAAGCGCCCGCGCTCGTCGGCGCAGATTCTTTTTATCTTTTCATCAATACAATACAGTTGCTTAGTTTTGTCGAGTGGCAAATCGGAATAGTTCTTTATTTGCCCGTTTTGGTAGCTTGTAAGTCCTTTTTTTTCGTTGTAATCCCAAAAAATATCCGCTACTTTTTGAGGATACGCCTGCAAAAAAAAGGCAGAACTCGCTTGCGCTTCCACTCTTTTTGTCCATTTGCTGCCGTCCCAAAACTCGCCCGTTTTTCCTTCGCAAAGCGTATCGCCCTGCAAAAAATAGCTCGCCCTGTCCGTTGTATTTTCTTGAAAGCTTGTCCATACTTTGCCATCATAAACAGCCGCCTCCGACTTGGAAGCGATATAATAGACCTTTCCTGACTTGCTTTGCGCCAAAAAATTGGCATAAGGCAATTCTGTACTGCTTTTTTTGGGATAGGGGTAGCGCTGCCATTTACCATTTTTTAGCAACTGAAAAGCTTCTTTTTCGAGCAGCCAGATTTGATTATTTTCATTATAAATGTCGTAGTCTTCGGCTTCTTCGCCTTTTAGCGGGTGAAAAACTGTCCATTTTTTTTGCGCTGCATTCCAGCGTAGCAGCGCCTTTTGTTCTCGGCTATGCAAAAAAGGTTCAGCATCTTCGCCTTGCAGCAGCTCGTCCCAGTTGCTCACTCCATCGAGCAAGTTAAAATTTTTGATTAAACGCCCTGCTGTGTCAAGTTGCGAGATGCCGTAGAGCGTTTGCAACCAGATATTGTTGCTGTGCACAGCTATTTTTTGTACCGTAGAAATATCTATAAAATGCTCTAATTCAATGCTTTGTGCGCGTATATTTTTCGTGCAAAAGAGTAAAAAAAGCAAGATAAAAAGACGCGTATACATTGTTTTCATGTGTAGGTTTTGGATTATTGGAGCTTTTTTTTTCTTGGGCGTGTCGGCGCGCAAAAGGCGCGCCGCCGCGTGCTGCGGGGCTTTGGTACGGCGCTATGCGCCGCACCGCTTCGCGCCCCTATGCCCGCTCACGCTTTTGCCAGCAGCCTGCCCCGATTCAAGTCTATCGCATTGAACAAAGCAGCCGTTTTTTTCTATTCTTTGAGCTGTAGCCGCAAAATGCCCGTTAGTGTGTTGCCCGAAATCCAAATTTCGCCACTTTTGCCTTCATACATATATACGTTTCCTGCTTTTTGCGGCAAGTCCAAAGTTCCCAACAATTTACCGCTTACCATATCGCAGACCTGTACTTGATGCGTTCCGCAGCGCCAAAGCCGCTTTCGGCTGTCTATTAAAAAATTGCCCGCTGGTAGATAAGGTGTATTCCATTGCGTTTTGCTTTGCCAAGCATCGGCTTTTGCCTCGTATTTGAATACGTTTTGATTATTTTGCATATACAAATCGCCTACCTCGTCCAAATGCCAAGCACTCGTATAAGGCTCGACAAATGTTTGCGACCATTTTTGCGTTTCTTCCTCGAAGATATGCAGTTTATTATATCCTAAATACAAATAGGTTTTTCCTTTTTTGTCTTTCCAAACCCGCAAACGTAGTTGGCGAAAATCATCGTCTTCGCTGCTGGGGCTATGCGTTTGCACTTTGCCATCTTTGTACTGATACAATTTTTTTTCCTTGCTGCTGGCAAACCAAAATTCACCTCTTGTGGGAGAACAAAAATTTTCAACTCCAAAATTTTCAACTTTATCGCTTTCGGCTTTCAATTCGGGTATGGTGGTATGTAGGGTTTTGCCATTTTCCAAAATTTCGTAGTGCTCACCCTTTCCGCCCAATACGCAAAGATGTCCTTCTTTGTGAAGGTACAAGCCAATAAACTGCTCCATTTTTAAGGCTTTTTCCCAGTTGCCATTAGGCATTCTGCGGAAAATGCGACCCAAACTCCCCAAGTACAAAATACCGCTTTCGGTTTGTAGCAGTTGCGGATTACTCAAATAGGTTTTGGTTATTATCGTGTCTGTTACTTGTTGCCATTTTCCATTTTCGTAATAGCTTAGTTCATTGGAGTTAGCGAGCCATGCGATGCCGCTTTTGTCAATAAAAAGCCTTTGCGAGCCGTCGTTGCCGCTTTGCAGTTGCTGCTCTACGCGCAAGCGGCGCATTATTTTTCCGCTTTCTTTGTAGATACCCCCTTTATTGGTAGCAAGCCAAATAGCGCCTTTCGTATCGACGTATGCAGCCCTCACAGCTTCATATTCAGGATACGGTGTTAGCGAAAATTCTTTATAAAATATGGGTGTTGTTTTGCTTTTATCTTTGTACCAAAGCGTGCCAAAGGCTTCATACAAGAGTATATCCGAGCTTGGAGAATAGTAAGATTTGCTACTATTACTGGGAAAAAAATCTGCCCAGCGCTTAGTAGGCTGCCATCCTTGCCCGTCCCAGTATCCATTTCTACGCTCATAAAGGGTATCGTGATAGCAATACAATTCCGTGCCCAGTCTTGCGCCTATATTTATTGTTTGCCAGATTTTACCGTCCCAAAAAAAGCCTTTGCCCTCGCTTTGATAGCAGACGGGCGTATAAAAAACAGTGCCTTTACTTGTTTGCTCCAACACGCCTTCGGGCGGAAGCCAGCATTTATTGGGTTCGGGGTGCTCAAAAGCTGCCCATTGCCCATTTTTGAGCAGCAAAAGGCTATCGTTTTTGATTATCCAAATCTGTTGTTTGCTATTGTGGGGCAAAATCTTTTCGCCGAACGCGCGAAACACTGCCCATTTTTGCTGTGTTATGTCCCAGCGCAATAGCGCATTTTGCGATACGCTGAAGATAAAAGGTTCTCCGCCCTCGCCCTCCAACAAACGGTCTTCGTTGCTGATATTTTCGTTTTGGAGGTCGTATTTTTGCAAAATTTTGCCTTCTAAGTCGAGTTGCGCTAATGCGCCACTACCCTTTATCCAGATGAAGCCGTGATAGACCACAATTTTTTCAATCTCGGAAACGTCTGCAAAATACTGCATCTCTATTTTCTGCGCTTGCGTATTGGCAGCGAAAGCCCATAAAAGGAAACAGGGCAATAAAAATCTTGGAGGCATGGGTTGGGTTTAGTGTTTAGTCGTTGAGGGCGTAAAAATCGTCTTCGGGTGCGGGCGGGAGCTGCTCGAAGTCGAGTGTAGTACCTTCGTCGTCGTTGAGGGGGCTATTTTCTTCGCTTTCTTCTTCTTCGAAAGCGGGGAGGCTGTCGAGATTTAGCAATTCATCGGGCAGGGGCGGGAGTTCTTCGAGGCTAAAGCTGCTGTTTTCTCCTGCGAGGACGCTTAGGCTGTTGGCTTGTACGGAGTCGCTTATCCAGCGAAAAAATGCGCCGATGCTGTGGCTATCTGCCGTTTCTAAGCTTATGACGTTGGGCGTGATTTGGTGCAATAGTTCCGTATCGGCTTGTTCGCCAGCGGCGCAGGCGACGATTGTACCCGTTTTACAGCGCTTCAATTCAGCGAGGGCTGTGCCGATTTCGTCGCTTGGTTTGCCGTCTGTCATCAAAAAAATCAGGGGTCGCCAATCGCCTTTTTGGGTGGGGGTCGTTTGGCGAACGTCCGTTTGCAGGCAGCGCGCCAGCAAGCGCAAAGCCGCGCCCATAGCGGTATCGCCTTCGAGGTTTAGGGTCGGCGGGCTAAAATTGTGCAGTTCGGTGAGTGGTACGACTTGGCGCGCATGGTCGCCAAAGGTGATGACACTTACAAAAGCCGTTTCCAGCGCATGGGGCGACTGCCGTAGGCTGCTGATGGTTTGTTGCAAGCCGTTGCGGACGGCTTCGATGGCTTCGCCACGCATCGAAAAAGATACGTCGAGCAGTAAAAATACAGGTAGTCGGCGCATAAAATGTGGGTGGGGTGGTAAAAAAAGCTGATAATGGCAAATATACAAAAAAAGTTGCGTGCGGGCAATTTTTATGGCGTGCCCGCGCTCCCCCCGCCCGCCGCAAAGGGCGGCGGGCGAGAGCCGTAGCACATGCTACGGCTCTACAGGGTCGCGCGGTCGGGCTATCCGCTACGAGCCTTTGGCTCTTCGCTTCTATCCCTCACGCGTTTTACTTCCCTGCGCTGTCTGTGTTTTCGATTTTTTGGGTATGCCTCCTTTTGTAGGATACGGATTTACGCGGTTTTTTTGGCGAACACGGATAGAGGCGGATTGAAAGGGATTTGCACAGTTTTTTTTGGGGCACACAAATAGACGCGGATTGAAAGGGATTTGTACAGTTTTTTTTGGGGCACACAAATAGACGCGGATTGAAAGGGATTTGCACAGTTTTAGGAAAAAGCTTTGAAAACATTTTTTTAAAACCTTCAATCATCAGCCTACAACATACAAATTAAAAAATTGGCGGGGTAATTAAAAAAATTTACGGATTAAATTTATCGGATACTGTTTGGGTAACAAAAAACCGCAAAGCGCCTTTGCGCTTTGCGGTTTTGCGTGAGGGATAGGAGCGAAACCAGCGCCTTGCGGCGCTGATGTAGCGGATAGCCCGACCGCGCCGCCTTTTTAGCGGCGCGGGCACGCCCCAAAAAGGAAAAAGCATCACTCACGGAGGATCTGCAAGGGGAGGCTATGGACTTTTGTGCCGTATTGGAGGCGCAGGAAATAGAGTCCTGCGGGCAGGTCGGCGAGTGAAAAACGCAGCTCTCGACTAGCTACGGGTACGCTTTGGCTGTGGATTTGTTGCCCTTGCGCGTTGAAAATCTGCGCTTGTCCTTCTATGGGGAGCGCTTCGGAGAGGCGTAGTTCAAACTGCCCCGCGTTGGGATTGGGGGAGAGCAGCATATCGGGATTGAGGGGGGCGGCGAGGGGCGCGACGGCGATAGAAGTATCGCAAAAAGCGCCGCCTACGGCTTGCAGAAAGCTGGCAGTATCTACGCCGCAGCCATTTTCGACGACAAGCGAGATGAGATAACAGCCCGCCGTATCGTATCGGTGGTAAGGAGAAAGGGCGATGGGGCTACCGTCGCCGAAGTTGTAATGATAATTGTTAATGTATTGCGACGAGTTGCCGACTTGCACCTCTAAGGCTTGCACATATACCAATAAAAGCACAGCCACTGGGGCAGGTTGGGCAGTGATAGCGACGGCATCGGTAGCCGTGCAGCCGTTGACATTGGTTACGGTAACGCGATAATTGTCGGTGCTGCTGATGTCGATACTGCTGGCGGTACTGCCGTCTTGCCAGAGGAAGCTGGTGTTGGGTTGGAAGAGATTGGGCGACAAGCTCGCACCGACGCAGAGCGTGCGCGTCGGTCCTAAGTCAAAAAATGGTACGCGGTCTATGGCATTGATTTGGGCGCTGGTATGGAATTGACAACCTTCGGGGCTGGTGATAGTGAGCCCGTAAAAGGAGGGCGTAGCAAAAATGCCGATGCTGCTGGTCGTTTCGCCTGTACTCCAAAAATACTGCGTATTCGGTATGTAGGAATAACTGCTAAGCAGAGTCGAATCGCAATTGAAGCCAAGCGCAGGCAGGGTCAACGGCAAGGGGCGATGCAGGCGGAAGGTATCGATAGTGCTGCAATTTTGTCCGTCGGAAACGGTAAAACTATATTCGGCGGCTTGGGAGAGCGTCAGCAGCGCAGTAGTCGCGCCCGTGCTCCAGAGGTAGCCACTGGCGGCGGGCGTTGTGAGATCGATAAGCAAGCTATCGCAAGCAAAAAGGCTATCTGCAAGCACCAGCGGCAGGCGTACCCCTACAGTAAATGTATCGCGGAATGTGGGTGCACAAGTCGCCAAACCATAAGAAAAATGCCAATCAAAAAAGCAGGGGTAACTAATCCCCGCGATGGTTGTGCCTGTGAGTGTGGCGATGTTGGCGCTGCTGGTCTGTGGGTAAGTTACCCCGCCCGATACCAAAAAGCGGGTTTGCATATTGTTACCGAACTCCAAGCGATAGCCTGTGGCAGGCGGCAGCGATACGCCAATGGGTAAAAAGGTTTTGGTATAGGGCTGTAGTACGCTGACTGTGCGCTGAAAAATGATGCTATCGCTGTTATTGCGTATAATAATATCGAAAGTCATGGGCGCGGTTTGCACGTACACGGCTACCGAGTCAAAAACTGCCCATTGTTGCAGGTCGAAGGTATTGGGAATGATGAAATTGCTATATAGTTTGGGGTCTTGCGGGGTGGGATTGCTTTGGGTGCCTACGCGGGTAACAGCTCTAGCGGCAATGCCTACGATGTATTGGCTGGTATCGCCTATGTATTGCGTATAAGGCGCATCGAGATAGGTCTGCTGTGCGGGATTGATATAATCAAACCAAGTATAAATGCCTCCCGCAGGCGACTGAAGCAAGTTTACAAAGCTGGAACTGCATATTGCGGTATCCGTGAGCAGGGGCACGGCGGGCGATTGAAGGAATTGCACGAGCGTATTGCGCACGCTGGTACATAGCCCGTTGTTGGTAACGGTTACGCTGTAGTAGCCGCTTGTGCTGGCGCTGATGCTGTTGGTCGTAGCGCCATTGCCCCACAAATAAGTATAGCCTGCTGAAGGGGTAGAAGCAGTGATTTGTATGGGGCTTGCGTTATCGCAACTAAGCGTATCGGCGGGAGCAACAAGCGTCGGATAAGGCGGCACGGTAATATATACAGAGTCGCGTGCCGTCGGGCAGGAAAGGGTAGAAATTCGCCAGCGATAAAAATAACTGTACACGTTATTGATGGCACTGGGCGAGCCGCGCTGTAGGCGAATTTCGTTGTAAACGTAAGGGAAAGCGCCTACGCTTACATAAATTTTACCTCCTGTAATGCTGTCTAATTCGAGTTTATAGCCATTGGCAGGTAGGACTGTCCAGCCAAGATTTACATCATTTGTTCCTACCGTTTGCAGGTCTATCCAAGTGCTACGCAAGGCGATACCAAACGCGTCGTATAAGGTTATTTTTGCCTGCACTGCAGCGGAGTCGGTGTATAAGGTTACGCCATCGAGGCGCAGGGGTTGTAAGGCATCGAACTCTATGCCGCGTGTCGGATAGGCAGAAGCAGCAGAAGCGTAATTGGTAGGAAATATGGTTGCGCCTTGATTGGGCATACCATACACACCTAAGCGGGGGACAAAGTTTACGCCCTCAACCCAGAGCCCCATGTCTTGGGAAGCAAAGAAGGTAACAGAGTCGCCGATAGCAAAAGGCGTAGTAGCAGAAGAGGTATTGTACCAAGCATAAGAAAAGGCATCGCCGTCGGCGTGCAGGGTAATTTGTCCGCCGCAAATGGTGGTATCATTGGGAGCAAGTAAGAGATTGGGCGGACTGGCAAGGAATACGTTGACCGTAGCGGCATCGGTACAAGTGCCGATAGTGGCAGTAACGCTAAAAGTGCGATTGGTAGCGGTGGCGACGTTGGAGCTGGTTGCGCCTGTATCCCAAAGGTAGCTTGCGCCTACAGTTTGGGCATTGGCTGCATCAATACTACCGACTACAGCACAAAAAACAGTATCGGCAGGCAGTGAAAGTACGGGCGTAGGCAATACATTGGCTGTCAGTGGTTGCCGAGCAGTAGGGCAGGCGGTGCGCACGATTTCCCAGTTGTAGAAAAAGCTATAAATCTGCGAGGTATTGCCCGAAAGTATCGTAGTGCCGTTGATGACGGAGTTGGTGATGCGGAGATTCTCGTAGACGAGCGGAAAGAGTTGCACACCCGAATTGGGGGCATCTACAAAAAGCCTTCCGCCGCCTGTGGGGTTGCGCAGCACCAAGCGATAATTGCCCGCAGCAGGCACATACAAATCAAGTAGCACTTGATTGGCTCCCAAACCCAGCGTGATAGGGCGCGAGTTGATAATTGTCCCATTTGCTTGCTGTAGCTCTACCGTTCCTTGCACTAAACCATCGGCGTATATAACGACACTGCGCAGCAGGAAAGCATTATTTGCGGTAAAAGCAAGCCCATTGGTCTGGGTGATGATGTATGGCCCGCTACCGATGCCGTTTACGAGGGTATTATTGGGTAAACCTTCGTATTCTGTAGATAGGGCGCTAAGCCCTTCGATGTAATAGTTGCGCGTTGTATTGATGAATGCCGTAATATCTGTGCCTGTACCCTGTAGGCTCCCGCCTGTGGGAGCATCCCACCAGAAATAAGTATGTACAGCGCTTCCAGAGATAGAGAGCGTATGCGTACCCGCGCAAAAAGTGGTATCGCTCACTGCGTATTGTGCCGTATCCAGCAGATGCACCCGCGATGTATCTGCGAGCGCGCAGCCATTGAGCGAAATCGTTACGCTGGCTTCTGTGCTTTGGGTAAAGGTATTTTGCCCTGTAGTTGCGCCATTGCTCCACTCGTAGCTTGCTCCTGCTTGCGATACATTGAGCGTCAAACTGTTTAAGCCGCAGGCTACCGTATCGCGCGGTAAAGCAGACACAGGATTGGGATTTACGGTAACAGCAAATGCTTGGCGCGGGGAAGTACAGAGGCGATTGCTTAGCTGAAAATTATAGAAAAATAGGTAAAAACTCGCTGTTGGTGCGCCTGCGACTACCCCGCCTGTGATGTGCAGACCGTTGGCGCTGTTGGGATACACGACATTTGAGCCCGCGCCTACGTGCGGTAAACCTGCGCCCACGACATTGGTCAGCAAGATGCGGTAGCCCGTGCCTGTACTTATATTCCAATTAAGATTTACGGTGTTATTGCCTATACTCAAGCTGACATTGCGGCTGTATATGAGCGTGTTGCCTGCGTCGCGGAGTTCTACTGTGCCCGTGCAACTGCCATTTTGTATGGGTATATCTACAGAAATGATATGTAGATTGCTTTGCGCATCGAAGACCAAGCCACGTACATCGGGCACGCTATAATGTCCGCTTGCACCGCCCGTAATAGCAGCTGGATAGCCCGCTGAAACGGCATTTAGTAGCTGCTGCCCTTCGATGTAGTAGGTCGCCGATGTGCTAAAATTATTTGTCCAAGCATCGCCTACAAATACAGGATTGCCGCCCGTGGGCGCTGTGTACCAGTTTAGTATAGTGCCAGCCAGAGCCGAAGCAGGCAGCGTGCGTATTCCCGCGCATACAGTCGTATCGGTGCGCGTAACAAGAGGCGTATTGCCTACCCATAGAAGCGTATTGCCTACCGTCGTGCAAGCATTGGCTGTAACAGACACAGAAGCCGCGCCGCTTTGCGTATAAGCGGCTGTAGCTGTCGTCGCTCCATTGCTCCAAAGATAAGTCGCCCCCGCATTCGTTGCGTTTAGCGTCAGACTGCCCGCGCAACTCAAGGTATCAGTAGGAAAATTAACTATCGGGCTGGGATTTACGCTCAAATTAAAAGGCTGCCGAGCCGAGCGGCAAAACAGCGTACTAAGCTGAAAATTATAAAAAAATAGGTAAAAACTCGTATTCGCTGCGCCTGCCACTACCCCACTCGTAAAACGCAAACCGTTATTCGTGCGCGGATACACCAAACCTGCGCCCGTGCCTACATGCGGTTGTCCTGTGCCCGTTACATTTACCAACAAAATGCGGTAGCCAGTGCCCACAGATATATTTGCGCCGAGTGCCACAGTATTATTGCCTGTATTTAGGCTGATATTGCGGCTATAAATAAGCGCATTAGCGGAATTGCGTATTTCTATAGTGCCCGTCATTGCGCCGTTCTGTATGGGTATATCTACAGAAACGATATGCAAATCCGCAAGCACATCAAACACCAAACCCCGTACATCGGGCACGCTATAGTGCCCGCTTGCGCCGCCCGTTATCACGGAAGGATAACCCGCCGAAACAAGGTTCAAAGTCTGCTGCCCCTCAATATAATAGCTCGTAGAGCCTGAAAAATTATTCGTCCAAGCCTGCCCCGTATACACAGGCGTGCCGCCTGAAGGCTGCGTATACCAATAGTAACTATTGCCGCCGCTCCCCACTATGTTTAGCGTTTGCGTACCCGCACATACTGTAGTATCCGCACGCGAAAACACAGGCGTAGTACCTATGAGCGCCTGCGTAGTAGCTGTAGTAGCGCAGCCGCTGGCTGTTACCGTTACAGAAGCCGCGCCGCTTTGTGTGTAGTTGGCTGTAGCGCTCGTAGCCCCATTGCTCCAAAGATAAGTAGCGCCCGCATTCGTTGCGTTCAGGGTCAAACTGCCCGCACAAGTCAAAGTATCAGCAGGAAAATTGACTATCGGGCTCAGGTTTACGCTCAAATTAAAAGGCTGCCGCGCCGAGATACAAAAATTGCTGCTCACGCGAAAATTGTAAAAAAACAGGTAAAAACTGCTGTTCGATGCGCCCGTAACGATGCCGCTCGTGATGCTCAACCCGTTGGCTGTACGTGGATACACCAAATTTGCGCCCGTACCTACATGCGGCAAACCCGCGCCCACAACATTGATAAACGTAATGCGGTAGCCCGTGCCCGCCGATATATTGTAGTTGAGCGCCACCGTATTATTTCCTGCTGCGAGGCTCACATTCCGACTATAAAGCAATACGTTGGAGGAGTTGCGTATTTCTATAGTGCCCGTGCAAGCGCCGCCTTGTATCGGCATATCTACCGAAACTATCTGCATATCTTGCAAGACATTAAACACCAATCCACGCACATCGGGCACAGAATAATGCCCACTCGCGCCGCCTGTTATCGCCGAAGGGTAACCCGCCGAAAGCACATTGAGCACTTGTTGCCCCTCGATGTGATAGGTCGCAGAACTCGTAAAATTATTCGTCCAAGCCTGCCCTATATATGCAGGCGTGCCGCCCGTAGGCTGCGTGTACCAATAGTAACTATTGCCGCTATCGCCCACGATATTTAGCGTGCGCGTACCCGCGCAAATGGTGGTATCTGCACGCAAAAAAGCGGGCGTAGTACCTATGAGTGCCTGTGTCGAGGCGGTAGTCGTGCAACCGTTCGCGGTAGCCGTAACAGAGTGCAAGCCGCTTTGCGTGAAATTTGCCGTTGCACTCGTCGCCCCATTGCTCCAGATATATGTCGTATTTGCATTCGTCGCGTCCAGCGTCAGGCTGCCCGCACAGGTGAACGTATCGGCAGGAAACTGTACGATAGGCGCAGGATTTACCGTAACCGCAAAGGGTAACCGCGCCGAAGTGCAAAGGCGGGTACTCAAGCGAAAATTGTAAAAAAACAGGTAAAAACTCGCATTCGGTACGCCCGTAACGATGCCGTTCGTGATGCTCAAGCCGTTGGCAGTACGCGGATAAGAAAGCGCAGGACCATGCCCCACGTGCAGCAAACCACCGCCTACGACATTTATGAAAGTGATGCGGTAGCCTGTGCCCGCCGATAAAAACACATTCAAAAATACCGTATTATTGCCTGCATTGAGCGTTACAAACTGGCTGTAAATCAATGCATTAGCCGCATTGCGTATCTCTATCGTGCCCGTGCAAGTACTGCCTTGCGTGGGCATATCTACCGAAACTATATGCATATCTTGCAGCACATCAAAAACCAAACCCCGTACATCGGGCGCTGTATAATAGCCGCTATTGCCGCCCGTAAGTGGCGCAGCGTAGCCCGCCGCTACGGTATCGAGCAAGCGCCGCGCCTGCACAAAATAGGTAGCATTTGCCGTGAAGTTATTTGTCCAAATCTGCCCCGTATGCAAGGTCGTGCCGCCCGTTGCCGCATCGTGCCAGCTATAAATCTGCGCCGCAGAGCCTATCGCCGATACCGCGCGCGTGCCTGCGCAAAGCGTCGTATCGGGACGCGAAAAAACAGGCGCAGCCAGCAAAAAATACAAACTATCGCGGGTCGTACCCGATATATCCGCAACATCGACCCAATAAAAACCCGTGCTCGTGGCGCTGATTTGCTGCGTCGTCTCGCCCGTACTCCAAAGGTATGTTGCGCCCACATTTTGCGCATCGAGCAGTATCGGAGCGCAAGCCGCCGTATCATTGCCCAGATTTACGAGGGGTTGCGCCCGCAATATCGTATGCCCAAAAAGCAGCAAAAAAGGTAAAATTAGCGCGTATCGCATATCTATAAACTGTTGATTGTCAGTAAAGTGTATCTTTGGGGCGTGCCCCCGCGCAGGCGCGGGGTCGGGCTATCCGCTGCATCACGCGCCTTGCGGCGCGTGGTTCCGCTACTATCCCTCACGCGAGTCTGTATTTGTATCTTTTGCCGCTCGCATTAAAGTGTAAACGAAGATAAGCAGCCAAAAACGCAGCAGCGCGCTAAAATAAAGAATTTAGCGCAAAAAAACCAATAATCCCGTAGGCGTAGGGGCAGACCAATGTGTCTGCCCGCTCTACAGCCCGAATGATAGACTCGCGTGAGGGATAGTAGGGGCGAATCAACATTCGCCCTAATTAGGGCGATGTGGATACGCCCCGCATAGCCCGACCCCGCCCCCCTTTTTGCCCCGCGCCTCAGGCGTGGGGTGCCTGCGCGTTTTTTCGCGCAGGCAGGGGCGGGGGCACGCCCCAAAAAACAAAAATTTTTACTGCGTAATAGAGCGAATGAGCAGCAAAATGCCGAAAATCATCAGCGCGGCGGCGGCGATGCGGCGCACATACACGAGGTAACTGGGGCGCAAATAGTGGCGGATACCCTTAGCAAGCGTGATTTTGAGTAAGTCGGTGGCGATGACCGTGCCCATCGTACCCGCAAAAATGCCTATCGTGTTGGCTTGGTCGAAATTTTCGCCGATGGCGGTGCCCATCATCGTAACCCAAAAAAAGAGGGGAAAGGGATTGATGGTATTGACGAGCCAGCCCTGCGCGAAAAGTTTCCAAAGGGTGGCATTGCTATTTTGGGGGCTTTGCTGTAGGGCTGCATCGGGTATGCTGACGCTGGCGCGCATCATACTGCCGCCCATCAGCACAAGCATAGAGCCGCCGATAGTGCCCAAATAAAAGATAAATTGCTGCTTGAAAGCCTCGTCGGCGAGCATATCGGCGATGTATTGCGCCCCATAAAAAACGGCTGAAATATACATCAAATCGCCCAGCCACTGCCCTGCCGCCAGCATAAAACCCGCCCGAAAGCCGTTTTCTATGCTCGTCTGTAGTATCTTAAAAAAGATGGGACCCACCAAAATACATAGCACAAGCCCGTAGACGGTGCCCATCAAAAAACCTGTCAAAACGCAGAAATATAGTTGGCGGAGTGAATAAAAATGTTAATTCCACTGGTTTTCGAACCAGTTATTGTAATCTTGTGTGATCTCGCGCAGTCGCTTTTCTTGATTGCCTTTGTATAGGCGCTCGCTGATTTTTTTGCTGACTTCGGGGCTATCTTTGAGCAGTTCGGCGAGTTGGGTATAAAATTTTTTGCCGCTCTTTACCTCGTAGAGTTTTTGCTCTTTTTCGATATAATAAATCGTGCGCGGCATAGTGCCCGAAATATCGGTGTAGAGGTAACAGGCGATTTCGCCGCCCCTGCCGCTGATGCGCCGCATAAAAACGCCGTAGCCATTTTCTGCGCCTTCCCAACGTAGGACTTTCGCCTCGTTGAAAATGCTGTCCGTATCGAGTTGCCAGCCCTTTATCTGAAAGGGGGCGTATTTTTTTATCTCGCCCGTCTTGCCGTTGCAAAAAACAACCTGCAAGGAAGTCGAAGAAGCCGCACCAGGACGCGAAAAATCAAAATACCCGCGTAAGGTATCGCCTGCCGCTGCGATAACATAACCCGTATTGTTTCTTTGAGCGGCAAGGGCTGTAGCGAGGGCAAAAAACGCAAGAGCTAAAAACAATTTTGGGGACAACATACAGCTACGAATAAAAAAAGGTGGGTGGGTATCTCTATCAAAATTTATTAAAATCGGGCAAAGATAGCACTATTTTGCTGCTTGCAGAAAATAAAACTGCCACACCCACAAAAAAGGGCATGGCAGAGAAGAGTCGGGAAACTTTATACAGAAAAACAAAAATCGGGTGAAAAATAAAGAACAACCCCAAAAAACGAAATAGAGTAAAAACCAAAATATATGGCACACATTATCATTGACAGTTGCAAATATACAGCATTTTTTGGCGATTTTTTGCAACAAAAAAAGCCGCTCATCGGCGGCATCTTAGTCGAAAACATAGTTTATATGGGCATTTTTGTTGGTTTTTATCAAAAAAAACACCCGCAACTGCTATTGGTAGTTGTGGGTGTTTTTTTTGTGTATTTGGGTGCTACCTATTCGGCGCTGGCTTCTTCGGTTGTTGCGTCTACTGTTTCGGCGATTGCTGTTTTGGGTGCTGGCGCATCTAAAGCATCAAATTCGGCTTTGCTGATAGATTTTACGTCTTTGCCGACGCGCTCCGTGAGCGTTTCGAGTACGCGTTCTTCTAAGGCTGCTTTGTAGCGGGCTGCATATTCGCCCTTGCGGGTGAGAATATCTTTAATCATGTTGTTCACCTGCTCGCTGTAGGGGTGCAGTTGATATTGGTAGTAGCGCACGATTTCAAAGCGTAGGCTGTCTTCTACGTCTTCTTCTGTGATTTCGATTTCGAGCATTTTCGCCAAGCGCTGGCTTAGGATTTCCCAACGCAGGTCGCGCACGACTTTGCCAAATTCGGCGGATTCGAAGTAGACTTCGGGCAGATTGGCATTGGTGGCAGTGATGAATTTGCGCAGGAAGTTCATCGGCAGCTCAAAATCATTTTGCTCCAAAAGCGAGTCGTGGATAGTCGCCATAAAGCGCTGCGTAGAGAGTTGTTTGTAGACTTTGTGCAGCTCGGTGCGCATTTTGTCTTGGAACATATCCACGTCATTTACTTCGTCGTTGGGGAACAGACGGCGATAGAAGTCGTCGCCCAATTCTGCTTTTTTCGGGCGATTGATGCGCTCGATGGTAAAGCGGAAATTTTTGCCGCAGACGATTTTGGGGCTGATTTGTAGGAAGTTTTTCTCTACGAATTCTTTGGAGCGGCGCAGTTCGGCTTCATAGATATTGAAATCTACGGATTCGCCTACGGTTTTGCCCAAGAGTTGGCTGCGGAGTGCTTCGTTGAGGTCTTTGACCAAGAAGGGCGCGCCTACGCGGGTTACGCCGCGTGCTTTGAGCTCTCCGTTAGTGTCCAACTCGGCGAGGGTAACGTATACGATGTCTTTTTCGTCGACCTCTGTGGCTGCGTCGTCGAAGCCTGCGGCGAAGCGCTCGCGTAGGCGCTCGATTTCGCCTTGCAAAAATTCTTCGTCGATAGCGATATCGTAAAAGGGCAGGATATTATCGAAGTCTGCGCCTTTTACCTCGAAGGCAGGCACCAAACCCAAGTCGAATTTGAAGGTATAGACCTTCGTTTCGTCCTCTACGCTGTACTTGTGCGAGTTGCTTACATGCGGGAAAGGCTGCCCTACGACTGCCAATTTTTCGTCGCGCATATAGTCGCTCAGCGATTTTTTCACTTCCTCTTCGACGATTTCAAAAAGGATGCTATAGCCAAATTTATTGCGCAGATACGGCATCGGCACTTGACCTGGGCGGAAGCCCTTGAAGTCGCCTCTTTTTTGCACATCGCGCAATTTTTGTTTGAGTTTGGGCAAGTAGTCGGCTGGCGTTATGTCAATGCTAACGACTACGTCGACAGCACTAATATCTTCGCGGTGAATTGTAGGCATACGTGAAACAGGACGGTTTTTGTTGTAGTGTAGTACTTTTTTTCGACAAAAAAAAAGTGCAAGTCAGCAGGTAACTTGCACGATTTTTTTAATGTGCGGGTGAAGGGACTCGAACCCATACGCCTTTCAGCACTAGATCCTAAGTCTAGCGCGGCTACCAATTACGCCACACCCGCTGGTGTTTGCTGCATTGAGCAATATAAATCGGCTGCAAATGTAGTGCATTTATTCTATCTTCGCAAAATTTTTAACTTTTTTTTTATTTTTGTTGGCGTGCCCGTGCCCCTGCCCGCCCCAAAAAGGGGCGGGCACCCCGCGCAAAGCGCGGGGCAAAAAGGGGGGCGCGGTCGGGCTATCCACGCCGCAATGAATTGCGGCGCTACTATCCCTCACGCGCTTGCCCGCGCCCAAAGGAGGCGCGGGCGCAAAATTCAATCCCACAAAAAAAGCCACCCCCTTTTGAAAAAGTTGTATATTTGCTCCCATTCCCTTGATATATTCATATTCTTTATAAACCACCCATACCAAAAATGAGCCATTTTAAAAATGAAAACGAGGGAGGCGACCTCTCTGCACTAAAAACCCGTATAGCCGAACTCTACAAAGAGCATAACACGTAGTTATGCAAATTGCAAAAAATGCAGCAGGCGAATTTGCGCCGCATCAAAAGGCTATATCTGCGCTTTTGCCGCGCCTGCAAAAAGCCCAAAAGGGCGAAGCCGTCGAATTTAGCGAAGCCGAAAAGTCGCAACTACAGGCAGCAGCAAAAGCAGGCGTAAAACTGCTTGGCTTGTCGGGTATTTTCCCCGCAGCCATCGCCGAGCAACTGAAAACAATGCTAGGGCTGGCTGGGCTAGCAAAAAATAGCCAAGTACTGCAGGCAGAATTTGACTTAGCACCTGGAGTGCAGACATTGATAAACGATTATCAAATTCTTTTTAATAGTCTTTCAGTCGTGTACAATCGCACTTCTGTTGACATAACAACATACATAACCAATACGATTGGTGGACATTCGAGCGCGTATTCGTCTGCTTATGCAGCTTGTTCAACAGCTTTATCAGACCACAAAGACCAACTTAAGGCTATAGCGGATGCCTCTGCTGCGTTATGGTCTGTTATTACTGTGGGCGCTTTTTCTTACATTTCAACGTCTGGTAAAGCTTTGGCTGCTTTAACTTCCATAAACCCTAAAATTGCTGAAATAGAAAGTAAAACTCTCAGCGATGTTGTAAATGTGGCTGAAGATATACTGCAAGCAGGCTCAGATAAACTTAGAACAACCAATGTAACAATAAAAAGCCCAGCGGGCATAACGGGAACCCTCCCTATGATTTATCAAATTGAGCTTACCAAAGAATTTTATAAAATTTGGCAGCACACCTTATCAATGATGGTGATTCTGCAAGAAACCATAAATACGATTATGGGTATGCTTAATAATCTTCTGAAAATAAAGGGAAATAGGCTACCGTCAAGCCAATTTAAAAGCCTTGAAATGCAGTACCAAAAAATTGCTACTGATACTAAAATGCTGACCACTGCTGTAGACCAATATTCACCCAATACGACGGAAATTGATACTGCTATTTGGATAAGAAATTATTCACGCTATCTTTGGAGTCAAACAATACCGAATTTTAAAAAAAATGTTCGAGTAGCAAAAGGTAGAGCAGGTTATAAAGCAAATGAAACCCAATACGCCAGCCTAAGCTGGAAACTTATCTCTCATTGGGATGAGTTAGGGATATTGTTACAAGCTGGCTGCAACAAAGGAAATAAGGAAGAAATTAGTTTTAGTAGCTGGGAATTGTCTTGGAATGATGAAATAGATTTGCTCGTAGGGTGGGCTAACTGTTACACTCTACCACCTTTTTAGTTTTCAATTATATGCCTCACGTTCTATTTTTTTGTTTACTGTTTATTGTTTTTCAAAGTAGTTGTAAGCAAAATTCCCCATCTCCTAAAGAAAGTATAACAGCTTTTATTGCAAAAAATAAACTTGCTGGTCTTTGGGTTGATGATAAAGAAAATAGCCTGCTTCTTGTAAGTAATGACGGAAATGTTAGGGAGCAGGGAGTATTTGTGCAGAAACACTGTATTGCGCCATTTCGTATTATTGATGATAACACTATTTTCTTAAAAGCCAAAGAAGAGGGGTGGTTTATAGAAGGTAATAATTTGTACTATTTATGGTATGATAAGTACTAGGACAAAAATAAATTAAGGAATTTTTGTAACTTTGTTGTATGGG
>CAYXSA010000043.1:0-34969 GCA_964467315.1 uncultured Saprospiraceae bacterium
TTCACTTTTCACTTTTCACTTTTCACTTTTCACTTTTCACTTTTCACTTTTTTCGGTGGGCGCGACATATAGCCCAGACCCCACAAAATCATCGAAAAAAGTATGTACGAGACCACCAGCAGCGAGAGCGAAGCCCCCAACGGTAGCAGCAGTAGCAGGGCTACAGACCATATCAGGAAGGAGAGCCGAAAGCGATTGTCGCGCCAGCCTAAATTTTTGAATTTGAAGCTAAACATCGGCACTTCAGACACCAGCAAATAAGACAAAAGCCCAATGAGCGGCAGCAAAAAAAGCGGCTGCAAAATATACTCCCGCAAGCCATACAAATCGCTCTCCACCACCAAAGTAAGCCCCAAAACGAGGGTCGTGCAAGAGGGCGTATTTAAGCCTATAAAGGTGTCTGCCTGCCTATCGTCGAGATTGAATTTTGCCAAGCGCAGGCAAGAAAAAAGCGTCAAAATGAAGCCAAATAAGCCCCAAAAAGTAGCCGAGTTGTCTATATCGAAACGCTCAATGCCGTAGGTGCGATTGAGCAAATGATACAATAAAGCCCCTGGTACCACCCCAAAAGAAACCATATCCGCCAAAGAATCCAACTCCTTGCCCAAGTCGGAACTTACGCGCATTAGGCGCGCTACGAAGCCGTCCAAATAGTCGGCAAGCAAGGCGATAAGCCAAAAAACAGGCACTAAGGCAATTTTTCCGTCGATGATGCTCACCAAAGCCAGACAGCCGCAAAATAAATTGGTCAGCGTCAGCGAATTAGGGACAAAACTTCTATAATAAGACATGAGGCGTTGGGCGTATTTTTGTGGAGGCGGCGCAATACCGCAGCGCGAAAATAGCGCAAAATTTCTGAATCCGCTAAAAACTGCCTACTTTTGTGCGTTCCCCCCTTAGCCTAAGATACACCGATACCTCAAGCGACACAAATCATGTCGAAACAGCAATTAGAACCAGAACAAAAGGCGCTGGAGATAAATCTCGATGCCTCCGTCTATGGCTCCTTCGCCGAAATCGGCGCGGGGCAGGAGGTAGCGCGCTATTTTTTCAAAGTGGGCGCAGCCGCAGGCACTATAGCCAAGACGATTTCCGCCTACGATAAGGTCGTGAGCGACCATGTCTATGGCGCTGAAACGGGCGGGCGATACGTCTGCGAATCGCGCCTCTACAAGATGCTCGACCACGAATACGAGCTAATGATAGATAGGCTAAGCCACGAGCGCGTAAATACCCGCTTTTTCGCCTTCGCCGATACGGTTTCGACCATCAATTTTCACCGCACCAATCAAGGGCATGGCTGGTTGGGGCTGCGTTTTCAGCTTGTACCCGACGGCGCGCCCAATGAACTGATTTTGCACGTCGAACTCCTCGATAGCAACACCTCCCTACAGCAGGAAGCCATCGGTA
Source organism: uncultured Saprospiraceae bacterium (assembly GCA_964467315.1). GTDB lineage: Bacteria > Bacteroidota > Bacteroidia > Chitinophagales > Saprospiraceae > JAAFIM01. The sequence goes on from CAYXSA010000043.1 coordinate 1,411, forward strand.
TCTTGGGCGTGAATATGCTCTATGCCTGCTATCGATACGGGCATGATTACAAACTTTTGCTCGCTTCGCTCATGGATAAGGTGCGCGACCGCGTGCGCATCGATATGATTCGGCTCACGGGCGCGCAGTTTGAGCAGGTCGATAATCGGCTCTTAGCGCTGGAACTCCTACAGCAAGGCATGACGAAAGTCGCCATGTTCGACCGCAAAGGCATACCCGTCCTCCCCTCCGAAACCCTCTACAAGCAAAATTTGCTGGTCGTGCGCGGCGGTTTTCGCCCCGTTACGCTGGTCAATACGGATATGATACACAGCGGCGCGCTCCAATTCAAAAGCGACCTGCCCGCCGACGCTTCGCGCACGCATATACTCGCCGAAATCACCCTGCCCAGCCTGAAAATCGACACGGGCGAGGTCGAAATCCAAGATTTTCTCGACCGCGCCGATTTGCTGGGTTTCTTGGGCTACAGCGTCCTGCTCACCAACTGCGAACACTACAAAGACCTCATTCAGTCCCTGCGCGCCTGCCGTTTCGGGCGGCTCGGTTTGGTCATCGGCGCGCGCCCTTTGCTCGAACTCGTGCAGGCGAAGTATTACCAAAACAAAAACGGGCAACTTTTAAGCGCTTTTGCCGATATTTGCACGCAAAACGTGCATTTTTACGTTTATCCCGCCCAAAAGGAAGGCTCTGGAGAGCTGATGCGCTCGCAAAATTTGCCCGTGCCCGCAGGCATGCAAAACCTCTACGAGCACATCGTCGAGCAGCAACATATTATCGATATTGAGCACTTCAACCCTGAGGTGCTGCATATCTTTTCGCCTGAAGTGCTGCGCCGCCTGCGCGCCGACGAAGCGGGTTGGGAAAAGGCATTGCCGCCCAAAGTCGCCCAATTTATACGCGAGCGGCATCTATTCGGGCTACCCTGCGAGCGCATAAGTTTCGATTATTAGTGGGGAATGTGCTTTGTGTATAGTTTGTGCTTTGTGTATAGGTACTATGCCGCCTTGCGGCGGCAGTGGTAGCAAGTACTATCTGTCATTCGCTACGCGAAGGGTTACACCGTTCACTTTTCACTTTTCACTTTTCACTTTTCACTTTTTTGGCGTGCCCCTGCTCCCCGCGCCTTCGGCGCTTAAAGGTCGCAGGGTCGGGCTATCCGTTGCAGCGCCTTGCGGCGCTTCCACTGCTATCCCTCACGCATAACACACGCCGCGCAAAGGCGCGGCGAAATTCGTCATTCGTCATTCGTCATTCGTCATTCTATGGCTTATATATTTCCAGGACAAGGCGCACAGTTTGCGCAGATGGGCACTGCTTTATACGAGCAGGCAGCCGCCCGCCCTTATTTCGAGCAGGCTAACGATATTTTGGGCTTCGACCTTGCTGAGATTATGCAAAACGGCACAGAGGAAGACCTGCGCCAAACCCGCGTAACACAGCCCGCGATATTTTTGCACTCTGTCATTACGGCGGCTTTGCGGCTAAGTGTAGATGCGCAGATAGATGCGGTGGCGGGGCATTCTTTGGGCGAGTTTTCGGCGCTGGTCGCCGCCGATGCACTCGACTGGCAAGACGCTTTGCGTTTGGTCTATCAGCGCGCTATGGCGATGCAAGCCGCTTGCGATGCGGAAGCGGGCACAATGGCAGCGATTATGACCAACGATTTTAGCATCGTAGAGGCTGCCTGCACCCAAATCAGCCAAAGCGAAGGCGCTATAGTCGTGCCCGCCAATTACAATAATCCTGGTCAATTGGTGATTTCGGGCAGCCTCGAAGGCGTGCGCCTCGCGGGCGAATTGCTCAAAACGCAGGGCGCAAAGGTGATACCGTTGAGCGTGGGCGGCGCTTTTCATTCGCCACTTATGCAGCCCGCCCAAGACAAACTGCAGGCAGCTATCGAAAACACGAAGTTCCGCAGTCCACGCTGCCCCATCTACCAAAACGTAGACGCGCTGCCCACGACGGATATAGCGACCATTCGCCGCAAACTCACACAGCAACTCACCGCCCCCGTGCGCTGGCAACAAACCATAGAAAATATGCTCGCAGCCAACATACGCCAATTTGTAGAAGTCGGCGGAAAGGGCAGCATACTACTCGGCATGGTGCGCAAGATAGACCGTAGCGCCGAAATGCTGAATTTGTAATTGTGCTTTGTAGTGCTTTGTGTCGTAGGTATTATGCCGCCTTGCGGCGGCAGTGGTAGCAAGTACTTTTAGTGTAGAAATTTCATAATCTGCTTCGTTTGCATTTCGTAACTCGTAACTCGTAACTCGTAACTCGTAACTCGCTATGACCATCATTGATATTGAGAAGCTGACGAAAACCTACGTCATGGGCGAGCAGATGGTGCACGCCTTGCGCGGGGTATCTTTGAGGATAGAAAAAGGCGAATACGTGGCGCTTATGGGTCCGTCGGGTAGCGGAAAGTCTACGCTGATGAATATGTTGGGCTGTCTGGATACGCCGACTTCGGGCACTTATGTGCTCAATGGTTCGGACGTGAGCCGCATGACAGACGACGAATTGGCGGAGATACGCAACAAGGAAATCGGTTTCGTTTTCCAGACCTTCAACCTGATACCGCGCCTTACTTCGTTGGATAATGTGGCGCTGCCGCTGGTGTATGCGGGTATGAGTTTGGGCAAGCGGCGCAAGCGTGCGCAGGAGGTGCTGGAGTCTGTCGGTTTGGGCGAGCGGGTCGACCATCGTCCGAATGAGCTTTCGGGTGGTCAGCGGCAGCGGGTGGCGGTGGCGCGCGCTTTGGTGGGTTCGCCCTCTATCATTCTCGCCGATGAGCCTACGGGCAACTTAGATAGTAAGACATCGGTGGAAATCATGGCGCTATTTGAAGAGATACACCGAAAAGGGAATACCGTCATACTCGTAACGCATGAGCCTGATATTGCTTTGCACGCGCATCGCATCGTGCGTTTGCGCGATGGGGTAGTGGAAACCGACCAACGAAACGAACAAATTACGAGTTTGTTGGGTTGAATTGGCTGTTATCTAAATGTTTTTAATTATGCTGACAAGGGAAAGTATTTTACAATTTTTAGCTTCTGCTAAAACGCGGCTTTTTGCGGATTTCCATTTGCTGCGGATAGGGCTTTTTGGCTCTTTTGCGCAAAATAGTGCAAGCGAACAAAGCGACGTAGATGTGCTGGTCGAATTTCAGCCTAATACGGAAGATATTCACGAAAAAAAGGAAAAGTTACGCGAATTGTTGTCGCAAGAGTTTTGTCGTGCTGTGGACATTTGCCGAGAAAAGTATATCAAGCCTTATTTTAAGCAACAAATTCTAAACTCTGCGATTTATGTCTGACAAGAATAAGGCTAATTTATTGGCGATTGTTGATAGCTGTGGAAAAATACTATCTTTTACAGCAGATATTTGGGATGCAGACGCATTTTTTGCGGACAAAAAAACCTTTGATGCTGTGTTGATGAATTTCGTAATTATCGGCGAATCTGTTGGCAGATTAAGCGATGATTTTAAGGCAAACTATCCAGTTTTGCCTTGGGATAAAATCAAACGGTTTCGGAATTTAGTGGCGCATGATTATTTTGGGGTTGATGCTGAAGAGGTTTGGCAAATTATCAAAAATCATTTAGAAGATTTAGCGGAAAAAGCGCAAGCGATAGTCGAAGAGTTATAGCATTACGAGTTTGCTGGGTTGAGGGGGGGCGTTTCTGGTTTTAGGAAAAGGCTTGTAATGCGTGAGGGATAGGAGCGGAACCACCGAAGCCGCGTAGCGGCGAAGGTGATGCAGCGGATAGCCCGACCGCGCGCAGGGCGCGCGGGCACGCCCCCAAAAAAAACTATAATTTTTCCTCTAAAAGTTGGCGGATAGCGGGCACTAAATCAGGGTGTTGGAAGGGGAAACCTTCGGCGAGGAGGGCAGTGGGTAGGGCGCGGGTGGAAGTGGTAACGACGCTCGACATTTCGCCGAGTGCGAGGCGCAGGGCGAAGCGCGGAACGGGCAGAAGCAGGCATTTTTTCTGCATCGCCTGCGCGATGGATTGAGCTAAGTCGTAATTGCTGACAGGCGCGGGCGCGGTAGCGTTGTAAATCGCCTGCAAATTGGGGTTTTCGAGGCAAAATTGGAGGGCGCGGCAGGCATCGTCGATATGTATCCATGCGTAAAACTGCGCCCCATTGCCGAAATAAGTGCCGATGCGCAGCTTGTAGGAAGGGAGCATTTTGGCGAGTGCGCCGCCCTTTGTGCTTAGTACGATGCCGATGCGTACAAGGGGGCAGCGTATGGATAAATCTCGGATTTGCTGGCTGCTCTGTTCCCAATGGCGGCAGACTTCCGCCATAAAATCTGTGCCCGCAGGGGCTGTTTCGTCTACAGCATGGCTGCCCGTATCGCCATAAAAACCGATAGCGGAGGCGCAAACGACCGTGCGCACGCGGTGCCTGTCTTTATGCTCGGCAAGGGCTTTGGCGAGGAGGGCGCTGCTTTTTGTGCGGCTATCGAGTATTTGTTGGCGGCGCTCCGCAGTCCAACGCTTGTCGGCGATGCCCTCGCCCGCGAGATGTATGATAGCCTGCACCTCGTCGAGGGCGGCGGGGTCGAGATAGCCCGCATCAAGGTCCCAGCGAAAGGCGGGAAAAGTCGCATTTTTGTTGGGCTTTCGGCTCAAATGCGAAACGCTGTAGCCCTGCGACTGTAGCAAAAAGGAAAGCCGCGCGCCGATAAGACCCGTACCGCCCGTGATGAGGACTTTAAACATGGTTAAACTATTGATAATCAGTTGTTTATGCGGCTAATTGGATAAAAAGCAGCTAAAAAATTTGTGCATACAAGAAACAGTAAAAAGGGGCTTTTGCTCAAAAAGCGATAAAAAAAGCGGAAAAAACGCGGGAGTTCCGTGCAATTTCACTTATTTCGCAAAACTATCGGCATAATACGAAAAGCAAAACACAGTCAATCCCAATTTTTACAGCGCTCTACAAATTAAACGACGAACACAATGCAGATAAAATTTCGTTCTTGGTGTCTTGCTGCCTTTCTGGCAGCGGCAGGTTTTGGTTGCGTAGAAACTCCTACTGGCGGCGACGACCCCAAAACTAACGCAGACGGCGGCAAGATAGGCAAAAAAGGCGATGACCCCAATGTGGTCATTCACAATTTGGGCGACCCCGACAAACTTAACCCACTTACTTCCACCTCTGCCGATGCTTCGTATATACAGCAGCAGATATATTCGGCGCTGTTGGAGTACGACCCCGCGACGCTGGAACTCGTACCACACGCCGCCGTCAGCCGCCCAACCATCACGGAAATCAATGAGGGCGAATATGCAGGTGGTATGTCCTTAACCTTCGAGATACGCCCTGAAGCACAATGGGATAACGGTACGCCCATCACCGCCGATGATGTGATTTTCACGGTGAAGGCGGTAAAAAATCCGAAAGTAAACGCTGCAGCACAGCGCCCCTACTTCGAGTATATAAACGATATACAGATAGATGCTGCCAATCCGAAAAAATTTGTAGTCTATTCTAAGCAGCGTTATTTTCTGGCGGAGTCCTCTATTGGTGGCATTACCATCATGCCCGAATACGTGTACGATCCCGATAAGGTCATGCGCAAATTTAGCATTCCGCAGCTCAACGACCCCAAAAATCAAGATGCTTTATCCGTAAATCCCGACATTAAGCGCTTTGCCGATTTCTTCAACGGTAGCAAGTTTGAGCGCGAAGCCGAAGGGCTTATTGGTTCAGGCCCTTATACCTTCAAAGAGTGGAAACTTTCGGAGTATATCATACTGGAACGCAAAAAAGATTGGTGGGGCGACAAAATCAAAGATGCGCCCTTAGTGAAAGCCTATCCGCCGAAAATCATCTATAAAATTGTAGGCGACCCAGGCACTGCAGTAGTGCAGATGCGCAATGAGGAATTGGACGTGCAGGTCAGTATCAAACCCGAATCTTTTGTAGAACTGAAAGAAGATAAGGACTTCAACCGCATTTATGAGCTTACGACTCCCGACCAGTTTGCGTACCTTTATTTGGGCTTTAATATGAAAGACCCCAAGTTTTCGGATAAGCGCGTGCGCCGTGCTTTTGCGCATTTGGTAAACCGCGACGATATTATCGAGTCTTTGTATCAGAGCTTGGCTATCCGAACGAATGGCCCCATAAATCCGAAAAAACCATACTACGCTAAAGACCTGGCTCCCATAGAGTTTGACCCAGAGAAAGCGAAAGCGCTGTTGGAAGAAGCGGGCTGGAAGGATACGGACGGCAACGGCATCATCGACAAGATGGTAGACGGCAAAAAAATCGAGATGAAAGTCGTCTATAAATTCAATCAAGGCAACCCTATCCGCAAAAACATCGGTTTGCTCTTGCAGGAAGAAGCCAAACGCGTAGGCATCGAGGTACAGGTAGTCGCCCGCGAATGGACGGTATATTTGGAAGATACGAAACGCCGCGACTTTGAAATCATGTCTTTGGCTTGGGTGCAAGGTCCTGGTCTCGATGACCTGAAACAAATCTGGCACACGAGCAGCGATTCGCCCGATGGCTCCAATCGCGTAGGTTTCGGCAACGAGGCGAGCGATAAAATCATCGACGAAATCCGCGTAACTTTGGACGAGAAGCGCCGCAATGAGCTGTATCTGGAGATACAAAAAATCATCTACGACGAGCAACCTTATGTATTTTTGTGCGTTCCGAGCGAGCGCATAAGCATACACCGTCGATTTGAGGCGAATGGTCGCAAGACCTCTTCATTGCGTCCTGGTTATTTGCCGCAGATGCTCAAAACGGGCGCTACTGCAACGCCAAATTAAGCATAGTTTTTAGCGCATTATAGCTCGTCGCAAGCTCTCTTATGCCCATTGGTGTAGGGCTTGCGACGTTGCCGCTAAAGCGCTGCTTAGGCGCAACAAGCGTGAGGGATAGGAGCGAAACCAGCAAGCGCCGCAGGCGCGAAGCTGATGCAGCGGATAGCCCGACCCGAAGGGCGGAGCCCTGAGGGGCACGCCCCAAAAAAACAGCCTTTACGAGGCAGGAACTTCTCATTTTACCCCTTAGCTCTCCTATATCGGAATGTTCTTCTACGCACTCAAACGCTTTTTGGTCTTTATACCGACCTTTTTTATCATTTCCCTGATGATATTTGGGCTAAGCAAACTCGCACCTGGCGACCCTGTGGAACTGCTCCTAAAAGGCGGGCAAGGCGCAGGTTCTGCTGGAATACGCGCAGACTTAGTAAACTCCGAACGCGCCTATCAAGAAAAGGCGCAGGAACTGGGTTTGGATAGACCGACCTTTTATTTTGCGCTTACTTCAGCCGCTTATCCTAAGGATTTGTATCTTATCAAGAAGCAAAATCATCGAGAAATTATCAGCCGACTCATAGACCAATCGGGCAATTCGGAAGCTGTAATGGCGTACTACAAGACGCTGCGCGCCTTCGAATTGAAGGTTTTGGACGCTTTGGCTACGGCAAATTCGGAAGCACGGGCGGCTATGCGCGACCCGATGAACGACATTTATTTTAAGTACGAAGATGTCGATATTCGCGCACAGTTGGATAAAATGAAGGCTGCCATTGCTGCCGATGCTACACTTTCGGCGGCACTCGCAAGTGAACACGCAGCATTGGTAGCAAAGTATCAAGCGATTTTGGATAATCCGCAAACGGGCAATCTTTATGTGCCGACCATACATGCCTATGGTATCAAAAACCAGTACCATACTTGGATGTTTGGCGATTATCCTTGGTTTAGCACGCCCGATACGATGGCAAAATTTCAACTCAACCAGCTCAATGCCCGCCTAAATACCGCCAGCAAAGAACTCGATAGCCTCAATGTCAAAGCCCGAAAAGAGGCCGAAAATCTCCGCGATGCTCGCCTGCAAATCGAACTGCTCAAAGACGAAGAAATCAACAAAGACAGCCTGCAGCAGGCGATAGATACGAAAATGCTCGCCGACAGCGCCGCGCTTGCCGAAAATATCGCCACTCGCACGATAGAATACCAAAAGGTAGAAAAAGAGCGCGACCTGATTTCTGAAAAAGTCATCATCTATGCTAGCAAGGGCTTCCTTCGCTTTGACTTCGGAAAGTCCTACCGCAATGGCGAATCCGTCGGCAAGACCATCTTGACGGCGATGTTTTGGACGGTGATCATGAATTTTATTTCCATTTTCCTCTCCTATATCATCTCCATTCCGCTCGGTGTACAAAGCGCCGTTTGGAAAAAAAATGGGCTACAATTTTTCAATTTTATCTCTTACCACGCCTTATTTACGACCCTTGCTTACTCCGTTAGCATGGTTTTGTACGCTAAAGGCATCGTGGGTAGCGGCACGCATTTGGTGATATTGGCGGCTTGCATGAGCGCCTATTTGCTGGTAGAGTTTTATCAAAAAAGAGCCTACATAAAGGAAAGTTTTGCAGCTTTCAGCCTCAAAAATTTGGCTGGAGAAAAAAGTGTAGCGATTGGCTTCTTGGCTGGGGGCTTGGCGTTGGCGGCATTGGGTTTCCTCGCTGGTGCTGGCATGAAGTATTATCTCTGGATTTTGGGTCTATCTTTGGGCGGCTACTTGCTGACGGCTTTCCGTGCCTATCTCTTCCCGCTAATCTACATTTTTTCGCTTTCGATGGTCATGTTTTGGTCCTTCATCATCGCCGAAATGCTGATTTTTGGGGCGGGAATCTTCCTTATACGCTCACCTAAATTTGCGATTGCACTCATAGTTATCATTGCTGCTATAGTCGGTCTTGTTTACTATCTACGCCGCCGCAATGCCGCCGCTAACGCCAACCAAATCAATACTAAAAAACTTTGGGACGATGGCAAGGGCAATTTTCAACTCGGCAAAACAGGCATACAAACGCGCGGAAGCGTACTCGATGGCTTTTCTACCGCTATGCTTTTCGTGTTGTACTCCCTGCCTTCTTTCTGGATTGCGATGATTTTGCTGGTGTTCCTCACGACGGCAAGTTACGGCATTTCTTGGTTTCCTACGGGCGGCGCTTACACGATGGAAATGCACCAAGACCCCAATACGCCCATGTCGAAATACCTCATCGACGTGCTACATCACCTCGTTTTGCCCGTTTTTTGCATGACATACGGCTCTTTTGCCTTCTTGTCGCGCCAAACGCGGGGCGCTATGCTCGGCGTACTGCGTCAGGATTATATCCGCACCGCCAACGCCAAAGGCTTGGACGAGGAAAAAGTCATCTGGAAACACGCCTTCCGCAACTCGCTTTTTCCCATCATCACCCTATTTAGCTCCGTTTTCCCGCGCGCCCTGTCGGGCTCTATCGCCATCGAATTGATTTTCAATATACAGGGCATGGGGCAGTTGGCGCTGGGTTCTATCATCGCGCGCGATTGGCCTTTGGTTTTTGCGATTTCGATGCTTGCCGCCGTGCTCACGATGATAGGCAACCTCATCGCCGACCTTTTATACGGAGTCGCCGACCCGCGCGTCGCCTTCAAATAATAGCTTTTATTTTTTTGGGCGTGCCCGCCGCGCAAAAAGGCGCGGCGGTCGGGCTATTCAGGGCAGCCACAAGAGCTGCCCCTACTATCCCTCACGCAAAATATGGTGCGCGCCGCAAAAAGTTGCGGCGCGCATTTTTTTATAAAAAGCACATTCGTAACTCGCTTCGCGTTAACTTCGTTTTCGTAATTCGTAATTATTTTGTATCTTTGTTGCTGATAAAATAAGTAGGTATTTCGCTAATTAGTTACAAATAATGGCAGCAAAGGCAGTAAAGAGTTTTTTTTGCAAATCTTGTGGCGCTCAAGCCGCCAAATGGGAAGGTAAATGTTCGGCTTGCGGCGAGTGGAATACGATGACGGAAGAGGTCTTGGTACACGATAAGCAAGACGAAAAACAGCTTTGGAAAAAGCAGGGCAAAAAACGCGAAAAGCCGCGCCCCGTCTTACTTTCGACCATACAGGCAACGCACAATGAGCGCGCCGATACCTTCGATAAGGAGCTAAATCGGGTCTTGGGCGGTGGTATCGTACATGGCTCTATAGTGCTGGTGGGCGGCGAACCTGGTATCGGAAAATCGACCTTGATGCTACAGCTTGCCCTCTCTTTGAAGGGAAAAGTTTTGTACGTTTCGGGCGAGGAAAGCGAAGAGCAGCTAAAAATGCGCGCCGATAGGCTCATGGCTGCCCGCTCCGAATGCTTTATTTATGCGGAAACCAATCTCACGCAGATACTCACGCAGGCTATCAGCTTAGAGCCTGATTTGCTGATAATCGACTCTATACAGACCCTACATTCTACCAACATAGAGTCGCCCCCTGGTAGCGTCTCGCAGGTAAGGGAATGTTCTGGCGAATTGCAGCGCTTTGCCAAAGAAACGGGGACACCCGTTTTCGTGATAGGGCATATCAATAAGGACGGCGACATCGCGGGACCTAAACTATTGGAGCATATCGTGGACGTAGTCCTACAGTTTGAGGGCGATAGAAACTATACACATCGCATCTTGCGCACGATAAAAAACCGCTTCGGCTCTACCTCCGAATTGGGCATTTATGAAATGCAGGGCACAGGTTTGCGAGAGGTCAATAATCCGTCGGAACTCCTGCTCTCGCATAGAGAGGAAGAGTTGAGTGGCTCGGCTATAGCGGCGATGTTGGAGGGCATACGCCCTATGCTGATAGAGTCGCAGGCATTGGTGAGCAAGTCCGTGTATAGCTCGCCACAGCGCTCGGCTACGGGTTTCGACCTGCGCAGGCTGGGTATGCTTTTGGCGGTTTTGGAAAAGCGTTGCAGCTTCCAATTTAGCCAATACGATGTATTTTTGAACATCGCGGGCGGTATCAAGGTCAGCGACCCCGCTATAGATTTGGCTATTGTCGCCGCGCTTATCTCCTCCCTCGAAGATGTAGCGATACCAATGAATTACTGCTTTGCGGGCGAAATTGGTCTTTCTGGCGAGGTGCGCACCGTACAACGCGCCGAACAGCGCATACAAGAAGCCAACCGCTTGGGCTTCAAAAAAATTATCGTATCCAAATACAATATGAAAGGCTTGGATACCAAAAAATTGGACATCGAAGTCGTTCCCGTCGCCAAAATCGAAGAGCTGTATAAGAAGATGTTTAAGTAATGACGAATGACGAATGACGAATGACGAATGACGAATAGTTTTTTTATGTGCCTTTGTAGAGCCCTTGCATGCAAGGGCTGTACCAGCGCCCGCAAAGCGGGCGCTGCCGCGTGAGGGATAGCAGTGGAAGCGCCGCAAGGCGCTGCAACGGATAGCCCGACCCCGCGCCAGTAGGGGCAGCCCTTGTGGCTGCCCTCCGCCTGCCGCCCTTTGCGGCAGGCGTGGCGCGGCGGGCACGCCCAAAAAAAGCATAGCTTAAATTTGCTAAAAAAAGCTAAATTTGCCTTCCTAAAATTAAGGCGAAATATGAGCAAGACAGGATTTATTTTTACGGAAGCAGAGGAAGAGGCGATAGTGGAGGCGATACGCAGCGCAGAGCGGCGCACATCGGGCGAGATACGCCTACACGTGGAGCCGCATTGCCACGACGAAAAGGAAGCCGATGCAGCCGACAAAGACCCCTTTGAGCGGGCGCTGGAGGTATTTGCGGAATTGGGTATGCAGCAGACGAAATTGCAAAATGGGGTCTTGTTTTATCTCGCTTACGAGAGCCATAAATTTGCGATAGTGGCAGATGCGGGCATCAATAGCCGCGTCGAAGAAGGTTTTTGGGAGAAGATAAAGGACGAAATGACCCCACATTTCAAAAAGTCGAATTTTGTGGAGGGACTGCGCTTAGGGATACTCGCCGCAGGGGAGCGGCTGCGGGAGTTTTTCCCCGAAACGGAGGAAGGCAGCGGCAATGAGCTATCAGATGAGATTTCTCGAAAGTAAAGAAATCCGATTTAGACCACAGCGCAAAGCCGCTCCCGCGCCTCGACCAAGCCCCAAAGCAGCTTTTGCAGCTGCGGCAAATCGGCAAATAAAGCCCCTTGCGTTTGCAATAAGGCTTCGATATTGGCTAAGGCGGGGCGCATGCTCTGCAAAAAATGCGGCTTTCGCTCGTAAAAACCCCGAAACCCATAAGCGCCCAATACCTGCAACTGCCGCAGCAAGACAAATCTATAATAGTCTGACTGCCAAGCGTTTATGTCGATATCTGGCAAATTGGTAGCCACTAAGGCACAATAATCGGCTAAAAGTGTGTCGCGCAAGTTGGGCGAAAGTTCGGCGCGCGCCTGATACAGCAAGGAAGCCAAATCGTATTGCATCGCTCCGCGTTTGGAGCTTTGATAATCGATATAATAAAAGGGCTTCGCCGCATCTGCGTAGGGCGAAGGGAGCACATTGCGCGCCTGAAAGTCGCGGAATAGCCAATAGTCGGCAGCTGTAGCCGATAAATGCTGCAATAGTCGGCGAAAATCCAGCTCCAGCGCATACTCGTCGAAGGTCAAACGCGAGGGCAGGAGCAGCCAATACTTGAAATACGCCAAATCCCAGCCCATCGCCATCGCATCAAAATGCGTGGGCGCAGCCAACTGCTCGACGGGTATTTGCAAGCCCCAATCCGTTTGTAGGCGAAAAAGGTCGGCAAGTACGGGCGCGTAAAGGTGGCGTATTTGCTCGTCTGTATGCAGGTTTTGGCGCTGCTGCAATAGGCTGCCATCGCCTAAGTCTTCGAGTAGATAGCCGCTTTCGTCGGGGAAAAAAGTGTATATGCGGGGCACGGGCGCGCCTGCTTGCAGCAAAATGTGGCTTTGCTCTACGAATTGCCGATTTTCGGCTTTGTTGGCGTTGAGGGCGAGGAGCAGGCTGCTACTTTTGTCGTATTGCAGCCGATAATAAGCGCGCTGTGAGCCTGAAGCAGGCAAGGGCAGCACCTGTATAGGATGCTGCCCTGTATGTGTGTATGCCCTTTGCAAAGCGCTGTCTATTGGGGGCGTTTGCGTCATGGCTTATTTTTTCCGCGAAGAGGGCTTTTTAGCGCCTTTGGATTTGGGGGCATCGTCGTCGTCGTCCTCGTCGTTGTCTTCGTCTTTGCCGCTTTTGGGGGCATCGTCGTCGTCATCGTCGTCGTCATCGTCCAAGTCGTCGCCGCTATCTTTGCCGAAGGCGAAGGCTAAATCGTCGTCGTCGTCTTTGTCATCGTCTTTGTCGTCGTCGTTATTGACATCATCGTAATTGATGCTGTCTAAGTCGGCATCGGCAAATTCGCTGCCTTTGAAAACGTTGTCTTTCAGGGAGCTATCGCCAAAATCTGTATCGGCGTACTCAATAGTGCTGGCTTCGGTGTGAAAATAGCGCTCTTCTTCATCGAAAGAGGAACTTTCGCTGTTGTTGCTATTGTCTGTGAAGTCGTCGCGCAAAACTCCATCGTCGCCGTAGTCGTCGTCGTCTTGAATGATTTGTTTGGCTTCTTGCACCGTCATACGCACCAGATAATAGATATCTTCGGTCTCGAAGGGCAGGGCGGAAACTTTCTTTCCGTCTTTGTTGATGTAAGAGACCAGATTTTGCGCAAACCCGCGTGGATACTGCATTTTTATGCGCGTAAGGATATCCTCTGGCAGGGTATCATAATCCTTGATGATGCGCTTTTTATTGTTTTTGTTCGCCACGATAGTTTCAAATTTTAGGTTAGGCAGGCAGGCGACATATAGTTGGCTGGGAAATGCTTAGAATGCCGATTTTACGGAGTCGGCTTGTTGCGAGAGGGATAGGAGCGGAATCTGACCGCAGCGCCTGCGAAAGCAGGCGCAAGGGCTGATGGAGCGGATAGCCCGACGCGAGCGCATGAAATGCGCGAAGCGGCTCGCCAAAATAAAAAAAAGTTTGGATTATCCGACGAGGTTGTTGGTCATTTCTACGGTCATCAATTTGATGAATTCTAAGGTACGGTCGGTAATATCTTGGGGCTGTAGCTCTTGTAGGCGGAGCGGTCCGAATTTTTCGACGCAATAAGAGGCGGTAACAGAGCCGTAGACGAGTGCGCGTTTCATGGATTCGAAGGAGCTGCTTTGGCTTTTTGCCATGTAGCCCATGAAGCCACCCGCGAAGGAATCGCCTGCGCCTGTGGGGTCGAACACGTCTTCGAGCGGGAGGGCGGGGACGAAGAATATGTGTTCGTCTTGGAAGAGGAGTGCGCCGTGTTCGCCTTTTTTGATGACGAGGGTTTTAGGCCCCATTTTTCGGATGCTGCGGGCTGCTTTGACGAGGGAGTGTTCGCCTGAAAGTTGGCGGGCTTCTTCGTCATTGATAATGAGCAGGTCGATTTTTTGGAGCACCTTTTTGAGGTCGTCTAAGGCGATTTGCATCCAGAAATTCATCGTGTCCATAGCGACTAAGCGGGGGCGGGCGGCGAGTTGGTCGAGGACTTGCATCTGCACGGCGGGGGCGAAATTGCCGAGCATGAGGTAATCGGGGCGGCGATAGTGTTCGGGTAGGCGTGGCGAGTAGTCTTGCAATACGTTCAGTTCGGTGATGAGCGTATCGCGGCTGTTCATATCCATGTGATAGCGTCCTGCCCAGAAGAAGGATTTTTCGCCCTTGCGCAGTTCTAAGCCGTCGAGGTTTACGCCGCGTTTTTGGAGCGCTTGTAGTTCCTGCTGTGGGAAATCGTCGCCGATGACGGAGACGAGTTGTATATCGTCCTGAAATTGCGAGGCTGCCCAAGCGACGTAGGTGCCTGCGCCGCCGATGATGCGTTCTGCTTTGCCGAAGGGGGTTTCTATGGTGTCGAATGCCACCGTGCCCAATACCAATAAACTCATAGTAGTAGTAGCGTAAAATAAGAAGTACGAAAGCAAGGTTATTTCATATATTCGCTTGCGCGGCTGCTTGGCAGTTGCCGTTCAGAATATGAAACAATTTTGCGCAGTTGTTTGAAGCCGCAGAAGTTGCGGCGCTGCCAATTTGCCCAACAAAAATACAGCGCACGCAATTAAACTAATCCTTTTCGGCTGCTTTTTATTCTAATTTTTTTTGTGTACGGGCTAAAATTTGGGTAGCGAGTCTGTCGGGATAGTCGCTAATGATGCCGTCTACGCCGAGTGTTAGCAGCGCTTGCATATCGGCGCTTTCGTTGACTGTCCAAGTGATGAGTTTTATGCCTTTTTCATGGCAGTCGGCTACGGTTTTGCTATCTACAAGCGGATAATAAGGGCTATAAATTTCGGGCACGAAGCCCAATCTTTCTATATCTGCTCCCACGCTGCCCGTCGAATGCTCTATAAGCAGCGAAAGGGGAATATGGGGCGCTTTTTCGCGGACATAGCGCAGGGTGGGTAGGTCGAAGCACTGTATAATAATGCGTTCTTTGGCTGCCGACTCGGCGACTACCGCCAAAACGGCATCTACAAAAACGGGCATAGGCGGGTGAAAAATTCCATCTTGCCCTTCTACGCGCTTGATTTCGATGTTGTACCAAACGCGGCGCGCTTGCTGCCCCGACCAAGATTCGCAGGCGGAGAGCGTTTCTGACAAGAGCGGCTTGTGGGCTTTTATTTTTTTCTGCTCCTCAAAACGCGGGTGCGCGCGCTGCCCGCAGTCGCAAAGGCGGATTTGCGCGTAGGTCATAGCGAACAAATTATGCGCTTGTTCCTCGCCTTCTGCTACATCATTGCCCTTTTCGTCGCGGCAAAACTCAGGCGAGAGCCAAGGCTCGTGCGAAAGCAGCACCTGCCCGTCGGCGCTCATTACCACGTCCATCTCCAGCGTCGTCATGCCCGCATCTATGGCGTAAAACATAGCGGGAATGGTATTTTCGGGCATTTTTCCGCGTGCGCCGCGATGCCCCTCCAGGTCGAAGGCAGGGAAATTTTTGAGCATATTTTTTGGTTTTGCAGTCGGTTTTTCGGCTGTGCTTGTCGTTGGAGGCGACTCGCTGCCGCAAGCCGCAAGCAGCAGAAGTAGCAAAAGGGGACGAAGCAGGGGCATTTTTTTTAAGTGAAAAGTGAAAAGTGAAAATTATATTTTTTTGCAAAAGTTGCAAATTTTTGAGCGCTCATTTTTAAGTGATTGCGGCAAAGAATAACCCAAAAATCAGATAACAGTCATCAAACCTTCGAAATCGACACTGTCGCGCATAAGCGCGCTGCGGTCTAAGAGCTGTAAAATTTTCCCGCCGTCCTGCACTTTGTGGTAAGGGCGTTTGGGGTTTATTTTTCGGGTGTCTTCGCGTAGTTTATCCGATGGGTTAGTTATTCCTTGCCAAAAAGGCGGACAATTTATCTTTTGCTTAAAATAAACTGACAGTAGCGCGGGCTGCGAATAAAACCAACCTTCCATCTCTTGTATCATATAAAAAACGCGCCCCGCATAAGTTTCTAAACCGTCTTTTTTTAGCTCGCAAAGTGGGTCTTCTTCTCGCTCGTCGCTTGCTGCGGGCGGTCTATCTAAGTCTATCAATAAATAAAAGCCTGCGTAATCTTGGGGCGAGTAGACTTTTTCTGCATTTAGAAACTTTTTTATCGTTTCACTGCGAGCGCCCCCCATGATAATTTTTACCTCCTTTTTGAAAAGTTTGGCGAAACCCTGACGCAGTTCGTTGCTGCCTTCTCCTTCTACAAAAACAACACTTTTTTTAGCCTCCATAACGCACCCCCCCGAAGTCGCCATTTTTCCACATTTTCCCTAAACTAAATTCATCGTACCAGCCTGCAAATTGCTCTTCTGTGAAGCTGTGCACGATGCTGACATTTCGCGCGGTTTTCTCCATGACGCGCAAGTTTTCGATATGGAAATGATTTAGTAGGCTGTCGGAGTGGGTCGAGATGAGTACCTGACTTGTTTCTGAAGCTGTGTGTATTGCGCTGGCGATATTGGCTATCATATCGGGGTGCAAGCCTACTTCGGGCTCGTCGATACAGATGAAGCTACCGCGATTGGGGTTATACAAAATCGCCAAAAGGCAGAGATAACGCAGCGTACCGTCGGAAATTTTGCTAACGTGTATGGAGCTTTCAAAGCCTTTTTCCTCCAACATCAATTCGATATTGCCACCTATCATATTGAAGTCGATGCCCGTCATATTGGGGCTGACTTCCTGCAAACCCGCTACGATATTTTTGTAGGCGGTTTTGTTGTTGATTTTTATAGTATTGAGGATTTGCGGCAGGTTCGAGCCATTGGGCGACAGGCGCGCATCGGAAGTAGGCAGCATCGGGCGGCGTATCCGACTCGTGGGCGTAGTATCAAAATGCTCATAGACCTCCAAACTATCCAGCGCTTTTTTAATAACATTCAAATAAGCTGAACCATAGACTCTGGGCAGCACTAACTCCACTTCTTTTGTGATATTCTGAACTGGAAAGTCTTCCTTTAAATAGGCATTTTTTTTATATTGGTAGCCGTGCAAAGCATAAGATAAATAAAGCTCTTTTTCAACATCTTCAATTTGCTCTAAAAGACTATATCCTCCAAAAGAAGAATATATACGAAAACCATAAATGATATCTTTTGAAAATTCTATTAAATTTTCAGAAAGTTCATTTAGCGCTTTTGCATCTAAAAGAAAACTAAAATTTATATAATTCTCTTTGCCGCTTTCCCGCTTAGTGCTCGCGCCCTTAAAATAGATACTATCAAACCCACCAAGATGGTTGAGGATATAATCTTTCAGCTTGCCCGCCATACCTTCGCGCAGCAGTCGAAAGGCTTTGAGTAGGTTTGATTTACCAGCGCCATTGATGCCGATAAATAGGCTTGTTTGGGGGTCGAGTTGTATGGTACAGTCCTCGAAGCTCAAAAAATTGCGAAGGCGAATACTTTTTATTATCTGCTGCATAAGTAGGTAGTTTATAGATAACACATTTTTTTGGGCGTGCCCCGCGCCCAAAAAGGGGCGCGGGTCGGGCTATGCGGGGCGTATCATCATCGCCCCAGAGGGCGAATGTTGATTCGCCCCTACTATCCCTCACGCGTTTATCCCCGCGCCAAAGGGGCGCGGGGCGTACTGCGAAGCAGAGGCAAATATACGCCAAATTTCAGGACTGCCGTATCCGACGGAGCATAAACCACAGATACAGTCGGGGCAAAAAGCGCTGCATATAGTAGGCTATGCGGCTGGTGCTGCCGATAAGGGCAAGCGAACGGCGGCGGCGCATGGCGTTGAGGATTTCAGCGGCGACAAATTCGGGGCTTAGGGGCTTGCCCGACATTTTTTTGCCCTGAAAGCTGGGGCTATCGGGCGCGGGCGGCGGCGCATCGCTGCCCAAACCGACGAAAGCGGGGCAAGCTATCAATACCTGCGCCTGCGTATTTGCCCATTCTGCGCGCAAAGAATCAAAATAACCGTGTAAAGCGTATTTGCTGGCGGCGTAGGCAGTGCGCCCCCACAAGGGCGCGAAGCCCGCCACGCTCGAAATAGCTACCACGATGCCCCCCAAGCGGCGAATATCGTCCCGCACCGCATAGGTACAATGCAGAGTCCCGAAAAAATTAACCCCCATCATGCGCTTTTCTATCTCGGCATTTGTGGGTTGTGCTTCCTGGGGCGAAATATGCGTAATAGCGGCGTTATTTATCAAAGCAAATACGCCATCGGCACTTGAAAAAATGCGGCGAAATTCGTCTATTGCTGCTCCGACGGCTTCCGCGTCGCAGATATCGAGGGCGAGGGGCGCAAAGCGCGATTGCTGCTCGCTCGGCAGGCTATCGCGCAGGGACTGCAAAGCCTCGAAATTGAGGTCGATAGCGCCCAAAAAAGCGCCCTCTGTCAAGGCTTCTCGACAGAGGGCGCGCCCCAGATTGCCCGCAGCGCCCGTGATGACTACAAGCCGCTGATGGAGGAAGGTATTTTTCACGCTTTTTTGTGTTATTTGTCGATGGTGGGGGGCACAGGTGGCACAGAACCCGTGTTGGGTGGGGTGCTGTTTTTGCTTGGCTCGCTTTTTTCCTTTTTCGCGGGGGGCGTTTTTGCCTTTTTCTCCTTTTTAGTCTTGGGGGCTTTGTAGGGATTGGGCTTATAGAGGGCAGTAGTGCTAAAATTCGTCGTAGATTCGGCACTCATAAGCACTATAGTATATTCTTTTGCAGTCTTGGGCAGGCGCAGGGTGCGCAGGCTAAGGGTCTGATTATTGCCCTTGATAATGCCGTACACGCTAAGCTCACCTCCCTTGTTGCCAAGTGTATCCTTGCCCGCTACCGCCATCACTACAGGATAGGGGAAAAAATCCATATCGGAGGCAACCTCTATTTTTAGGGTTATCTCCGTTGCAGTGGCGAGGGAGTCGACTTCTTCGATTTTGGCGATACGCGCCTGTGCCTGCACAGCAACAGCGGCGGCAATGAAGCAGCCTAAAACAAGCATAAGAAAACGCATAGGAGAGTTACGAGTTACGAGTTACGAGTTACGAGTGCGTAGCGCATAGCTATTGGTTAGTTAAATGCTTTAAAGATAGATTTGCGTGAGGGATAGCAGTGGAAGCGCCCTTAGGCGCTGCAACGGATAGCCCGACGGCGTGCGTGTAGAGACGCGATTTATCGCGTCTCCCGCCGCGTCCTTTGCGCGGCGGACGCACGACGGCACGCCAAAAAAAGTGAACACGAAGTGAACGCGTAGCGAAAAGTGAAAAGTGTTGTACTTTGTATTCTTTTCATTCTTCATTTGTTCTTATTTCTTCTGTGCTTCTGTGACGGAGATGCGTTTTCCGCCTTTGAAAGCGACGACGAAAGGCGCTTGCACGCCCCGCGTTTGGGCTTGATTGCGGGCATTTTGGGCGCTTTCGATGTGGGTGAAGGAGCCGAGATAGAAGAAGGTGAGCCCGTCGGGCTGCTGCATGGTGGAGATGAAACCCAAGTCGGCAAGATGGTCGAAATTGATGGTCTGGGGCTGGCGGAACGCGCCGAGCTGCACGCGGAACTCCGTGCCTTTGACGAAAACGGCAGCGGGGGGAAGCGGGTAAGTCTTGCCCTCGTTGGCTTTAGGCGTGTGGATAGTGGTCGTTTTTGTGCTCATGCCGCGCGAGGCGACCTTATCGCCGTTGTTATCTGCCCAAGTATCGTGGTTGGTTTCGCGTATAATGACCTTGCTGGTCGTAGATAGGTTGCCGCCGTTGTTGGGGTAATAGTTGGGTTCTGCGTTTTCGTCGAGCGGATAGATGACCTGCGCGGAGGCGGCGATTTTTCCCTGCATGCTTTTGTTATCGATGGGAGCTTTTAGCACCCAAGCATCGGCAAAACCCATTTTTTGCAGTTCTTTTTTAGCTTGGTCGGCATGCGTTTTTTCGGCGAAGATGCCGACGCGGAAGGTTTGCGCGCCGCTTTTGGTTTTTTCGCTAAGGATATTGCCGTAGGCTTCCACTTCTTTCAGCTTATTTTCGTTCAATTTATTGAAGGTGCCGATTTGCACCAAGTAGCCCGTATCGGGCAGGCTTTTGTCGGCTGTAGCGGGTGCGTATTTGCGCGTGCCGCTCTCGTAAGCTGGGCTGGGCGGCGTGGGCGTAGGGGCGGGGTCTTGGGGATAAATCGGGTCGCCGAAAATATCGACATCGGCGGAGGTCGTGCCTGCGCGTTGGAGGGCGCGGGTGCCTAAGAGGGTACGCTGCCCGCCCGATTTGGTATCAACCTGAAAGACATCAATTTCGTAGCCCTGTTTGGATACGACGATTTGATATTCTGTCATGGGGTCGAGGCTGACGGAGTATTCGCCGAATTTGTTGGTTTCGGTTTTTGTTTTTTCCTGCGTGCCCATATTTTTGAGATAGACGGTAGCGCCTTGCAGGTATTGGCGATTGAGTCCGTCGACTACCGCGCCGACATAGAAATTCAGTCCCTGCGGCACATCGTCCATATCATGCGTGGCGGGGCGCTCGCCATTGGGATTGGGTGCGGGCGGTGTGGGCGTTTTATTGCCGCCTGGCGTTGGTTCTTTGGGGTTGGGGGTTTTGCCGCCACCGCCTGCGGTGCTGTTGCCGTTGTTGGGGGCGGGCGGTGTGGGTGTTTTGGCTTCTGGATAGTATACGGCTACTTCGGGGTTTTCTTTGCCCATTGCGTAGGGGCAGTCTTTGAGCTTGCCGATAAGCTGGGCGCTGTAAATATCGTAATCGCCCTTGCCGCCTTCCCGATTGGAGCTAAAATAGCCCATGCGATTGGCTTCGTCGTAAACGAAATACATATCGTCGTAACTAGAATTGATGCTTGCGCCCAAGTTGCGCACATCGCGCCAAATTTTCGCCTTCCCATCGGCAGAAACCTCCTTATTGGCTGCAAATACATCATAACCACCAAAACCTGCATGATAATTAGAGGCAAAATATAGGGTGCTGCCATCGTCGGCAATGAAGGGGCTAATCTCATCGCCTGGAGTATTTACGTTACCGCCCAAGTTTTGCGGCTCTGACCACTTGCCATTCTGATAAAAGCAGACAAAGAGGTCAAAGCCACCGTAGCCCTTGTTGCTGTTGGCAGAAAAATACAGCGTATTGCCGTCCGCCGAAAGCGCAGGGAATGCTACTATCACATCTTGCAGACCGCCAAAGGGCTTGAACTCCCGCGCGGGGTCTAAGTCCCATTTATTCGCTGTACTCGCTTTGGCAACGCTGATAATGCCAGGCTTTATATTGAAGTCCATCAAATGCCGCAGACCACTGCGCAGCGCATTATTTTCGAAAAACGCTACCCATTTGTCATCGCCCGAAAACGAAGCCGTTACAATGCCCGAATTCATTATTAGGTCATTGTCGCCCGAAAATAAATTTTTCGCATTCGAGAGCAAGCCGCTGCCCGTCGCACGGTCGGCACTATGCACCCAACGGAAATTGACATCCGACACGCTGCCCTGCAGCTGCGTTTCTCGCGCAGACACAAAAAATAGCTTATTTTTATAGAAAGTCGGCGCATAATCCGCACGCGGCGAATTTACAGCCGCCTCCGCCCGCACCAAGTACACAGGTTTCATCGACTCATGCCGCAAAGCAAAATCGCAACTCGCCACAGCCGACTCTACTAAAGCGTCGAACTTGCTGCCCTCCAGCATCTTATACGCCTGCTTCGCGTCCTCATACTTGCCCAAAACCTTCAAGGTTTCGCCATAATGAAACGCCATCAAAGGAAATTTCGCCGACCAGTCGGGGTTGCGCAGCGCCTCCCAAAACGGACGCGCTGCCTCCATGGGCGCATTCGCCACATAATGACTATACGCCAAAAATGCCTGCGCCTCCAAAGAATTAGGCTCTCGCTCCAAAGCGCGCTCCAAACTTGGTATCGCCGTCGTATAGTCGCCCGCCAAAAATGCCGTCCTTCCCGCTTCCAAATCCGTCTGCGCCCATACGCCCGCCTGCGAAAGCAAGGCAAACGCCGCTACAGAAAACCATTTTTTTATATTTTTCATCGCTTTATTTTTTCCTAAATCCTACCATGCGGCGCAACTCAT
This sequence comes from uncultured Saprospiraceae bacterium, assembly GCA_964467315.1. Lineage (GTDB taxonomy): Bacteria > Bacteroidota > Bacteroidia > Chitinophagales > Saprospiraceae > JAAFIM01. The sequence continues at coordinate 23,773 of CAYXSA010000043.1, forward strand.
ATCTAATTCGTAGCCGCTGCACAATCGTAATTTGTAATTCGTAATTCGTAATTTTTTTGGCGAGCCGCTTCGCTTCGCTCGCGTCGGGCTATCCGCTCCATCACACCTTGCGCGGCTTTGCCGCGCTTGCGGTGTGGTTCCGCTTCTATCCCTCTCGCATTGCCATCACCCTGCCCAAAAAAATAGGCATTCTAAGCAGAGAAGATGCGTTTTTAAGCAGAAAAAGTAGGCAAAGTTAAAAAAATATCCCTTATTTTTAATTTTTTTTTAGCCACTCAATATATTATACAACCCCTTATATATCAACACTTTACGCAGGTTTTTCAATAAAAAATTACTTTTATCTATATTTTGTTTTTTTATTAAATCGCAAAATAAATAATATATTATATGCAATAATCCCAAAATAATCGTAGTTTTAAATTCTTAGAGCATACATAAAATTTCAAAAAACAAAAAAAATTAAAGAGCGGATAATTTAGTTGCGGAAAACGTTTTTGTGCTAAAAAATAGTTGCATCATATCGCAACTATGCCTATTTTTGCCGCATCGTTCGCACAAGACAGCAACACCAATATGCTCTATTACCCTGTCTTGCACGCAACAAAACTTGTCTAATCAAAAACCAAATCACCATCTCGTACCATGAAAAACATTTATTTGGGTGCATTCGCTGTTGCTACTATGCTGTTGGCTATGGCTTCTTGCAAAAAAGAAACTCAAACTCCCCTCGAGCCAGGCTCTGCCACTATCATGGGTCTCGTCGAAGCTAACCTCAATGAAGCAGACGATACACTCTCTGACGGTAGCGCTATCGCCAACAACGGTAAAGATTGGGAACTCGCGCCATCTGGCACCATGCTGACTTTCTCTATCGACAGCCGCGACCTCGACCCATCTCCACAAGGTGGTTTCACTTACAAAGAACTCCTCTACACTGCTCAAGTCGGTGCTGATGGTATGTACTCTGTAACTGTACCCGCTTACGAGCGCCCAATCAACGTTGACGTAATGTTCAACGACTTCGCTGCTGATGTTACTGAATGGGGCGAAGACCCAGGCGACACGCTCCTCAACGGCGCACCAGCAACTGTCCAAAAACGCTACTCTTTCAGCAAATCTTCTGAAAGCGTATCCGTATACGACAAAGCCGTTATCGTCCTCGACGCTCGCTACGCGAAAAACTAAGACGTGCCCCGCTGCTCGCAAAAAGCAGCATTTTCTGTAATTTCCCATCACCATTTCGTTTTCTTACAAAATGATCAAGAAACTTCTTCTGGGATTTTTGGGCACCCTGTTACTGAACGCCTCCGTAGCATCTGCTCAAGATAACCTCGAAAATAAAAACGGACAAGAAATCCTGCCACAAGCAGGCGACATCGGTCTCGGCGTAAACGCTGTGCCTATCCTTAGCTTCGTTGGCAATACCTTCAACGGTAACACAAACAACACTTATATCGGTCAAAATAAATTTGTCTCTAACTTGGGAGAAAATGTTATTTTCGGCAAATATATGCTGAGCAATACAACTGCTTTGCGTGCCCACTTGCGCGTCCAACACACGACGTTCAACAATCGCAACTACGTTGTAGACGATACCAAAAACAATCCCGATTCGCTTATCAGCGACTATTCCACTACCAAAAACACCCAAGTTGTGGTTGGTGCTGGCTACGAGATGCGTCGCGGCTTCGGCAGATTGCGCGGTTTCTATGGTGGTGAGTTGTTCCTCGGATACGGCTCATTCAACCAACGCGACTACACATACGGCAACGTATTCGGTCCCCTCAATGCAGCTCCTACTACGACTGCTTGGGATGCCAATGGTAACGTCGTTTCAGAAGCACCCGATGCAGAACGCGTAACTCAAGTACGCAACGGTGGTACATTCACTGTAGGTATTCGCCCCTTCATCGGCTTTGAATACTACTTCGCTCCACGTATCGCTATCGGTACAGAATTTGGCTGGGGCATTGGCTACTCTGTAACAGGACAAGGCAATACAACCAGCGAATACTACGAGGCTACCTCTGGCAACGTTATCCAACTCCAAGCTCCAGTAGAAGGCAACAACCGCTGGAACATCGACACAGATAACTTCAATGGCGCTGTATTCCTCATGTTCTACTTCTAAGCTATAAAAGCTTTTTTTTCGAACATAAAAAAGAACGCTCTTTTTGCTCAACGGCAGAAAGGGCGTTTTTTCGTATACTGCCCGCCGCGTGGGCTGCCCACGCGGCGGGATAAAAAGCGTGAGGGATATGTAGAGCCGTAGTATGCTACGGCTCAAATAGCCCGACCGCCGCCCCTTTTCGGGCGGCGGGCACGCCCAAAAAAACTATAGTTTCACAAGCCGCAGATAGCTTACATTTTGCCGACTAAAAGCGATGCGCACCGTATATGTACCCGCCGCGAGCGCACTCAAATCCAAATAATGCTGCGTGCTGATGTAGGCAGAATGGCGCGAAAGTACGATGTTTCCTGTGTTGTCAATGATAGTAATGTCTATGGCGGCGGGCTTTTCGACCTCTATCCAAACGGCATAAGTAGCAGGGTTGGGGCTTAGGCTTGCATGTGGCGTAAATTGCTGCGTAAGCAAAAAATTAGGTTGCCAAAGCGCAAAAGTATCGGCAGTGTGGCAGCCATTGGCATCTTGTACCTGAACTATATGTGTGCCCGCGCTAAGGTTGAATGCGCTATCTGTCGAGGCATGGCTAGGCAACCAAAAATAGGTATAGGGCGCTGTGCCTCCGCTTGCATGGACGACTGCCCAGCCATCGCTACCCCCAAATACGCTCACATTGCCATGTGCCCTTATTTGGGCAGATAGGGCAGGGGCTATGGGGATTGCCGTCGTCGCCCATTGCACGCAGCCGCTAAGCGTATCGCGCATACGCAGCGCAAAATACGCCGTATCGCCTACCGAGGGCGCGTTAAAAATTTGTGGCGAAAGCAGAGCAGAGCCCACAGATGAAGCCAATAAACCCCCCGAAGCCGCATCGTACCAATCGAGATAAGCCCCTTCGCCCAAATCATAATCTGCCAGCAAAAAAATATCATCGCCCCGACAAGCTGCCCCGCCGTGCATAGACCATAGTTCTAAACGCGCAGGCGGATGCACGAGCACCGAAACGCTTTGCAGCGAACTGCAGCCATTGCCATAATACGCTCTTACTTCGTATTCGCCCGTCGTATCTACCAACGCCCAAGTGGCTGCCGAAGTCGTATCGCCCAAGCCCCGACCCGACCAATGCCAGCCCGTAGCGCTTGCATTTGGCAGTAGTGCTTCCAAGTACAGCGTATCGCCCCTACAGAGCGTGTCCGCCGACTGTAGTACCTGCACCACTAAAGGCGGCTCTTGTATGCGCACGACCTCCAGCATCGCCCCCGCAATGGCTTCCTTTACAGTCGGACATAAATCCTCACGCACCCGCACCTGCATCCAATGCCGCCCCGTGTCGGCTACCGTCGGCTGCCAACATACCTCCACACGCCAATCGCGCGTGCTGACTTGCTGCACCTGCATCGTAGCTCCCGCAGGCGCATATTCCAAACTGAACTGCAAAGGGCGCGGTAATACCGTATCCATATCTTCCACCATAAACGACCAACAAACAGGCGACACAGCCACCGTACACCGCCCCACCGTACAACGCAAAGACTGCGATGGCAACATTATCGATGGCGCTTGATTGACGCAGTTGCCTACCGATAAAGCAAACTCCCGCCAAATCGAGCCTACCAATACACCATTTCTATACTCGCGCGCTTGCACGCAAACTAAAGAGTATTGCCCTTGCGAGGGCGTATATGTCCATAAACCCGTAGAAGCATCAAAATTGCTCGTTCCATATATAGGCTGTGCGCCTGACCTGCCTGCATTGTAAACTAAAGGAACACTCGAAACTACAACACAAGTACTCGTATAAGAACTGGCATGTAGTCCTGATACCATTTCCACAACTACCGAATCGCCATCTGGCTCTATGACTGCAAAACTTTGTGCTGATGTCTGCCCTACGCAAGTTTGCAAATTTGCCCAATCAACAAACTTAGGCGAGCTATTGCAAGGCGCGATTTGACGGTTTAGCTGCGCTCGTACTACTGCCGTTGTGGTGCCACTAAAATTATTGAAATGTGTGTTGCGGCTATAAGCCGTTTGCAGTACCCAATCCGAGCCCACACAATTACTCGGCAGCGTCATAGTGCCTGTATAAACAGAAACTAAAATTTGAGGGTTGTTTGTATTTGGGCATGGCAGTACGGAATTTGGATAATTAGGGTTTGAAAGCGGCGGCGTAGAGCAAAAGGTAGGCAGCTGATACCGTGCTGCTAAATTTATATTGCTTGACACGTTTACGTTGCATTGCACAGAACGCCGATGCAAACATACGCTTGTGCCCACATTCGCATGGTTGCGACAATCCGAGTATAAAGTTACACTCACACTATACACATTGCCCCCCAAGCAAGCATACGCGATTTCTGCGCCTTGCATATGCGTCGCCCACGCCTTTTGCAGCGTCGCCCACAGGCATAGCAAAGCCAATAGCTGGGCTATAAATAGCTGCTTCCCTTTCATAATAACCTCCGTAGTTGTTTGATGATTTTTATTTTTTCTTGGGTGGCGGTCGGGCTATCCGTTGCGGCGCGAGGGCACACACATTGGTGTGCCCCTACGCGCTTCCACTGCTATGCGCTTCGCGTTCACTTCGTGTTCCTCACGCGTCGCTGCCTCAATCAGTACACTGCCATCTCAAACTATGCTGCGCCTTTCCGTCGGCGCTGCGCAAATGCAGCACGAAAATGCCGCTACGCCCCAAATCGGGCAACTGCAATGTACCCCCACTCGCCTGCGTTTGCCAGATTTGCCGACCCAAAGCATCGCAGATTTCTACGCGTATGGGCGTGCCCGTATCCAACCAATGCAATGTCGGCGCTTGCCCATTGCCGCTGGGATTGGGATACAAAACAGCCTCAAAATCGCCGCTTTTATCGAGGCGCTGCACAGCAATAGGCGCTATAAAATCCGCACAAATGCGATGCTGCGCCGTATTCGTAATCACAGGTTCATTGAAATCAAAGTAAATCGCCGCCCGATTTTCTATATCTGTGCCCACTGCGTTGCCGCCCGCCTTTTGACGTATGCGAAAACTGATAAAGCCCATAGAAGCAGCTTCATTTGTAGCACTATCGACCAAGCGTATATCTTGCGAGCGCCATTGTAAGACATTGTTGGGCATTAGCGACCATAGCCCCGCGTGCGAACTCGCGCCCCATTCGATGCTGCCCAAATCGTATACGCTCGCATCGAGCGTGTCCAAAATGGCAATATAAAAGGCGGTATCCGTGCCCGTATTTTGGTAGCGTATTTTATAATCGAAATAGTCGCCGCTTGTTACGCAGTGCTCTATGCCCACGCCGATATTTTGGGCTTGTTTGTCGTTGGGATCATAGCTGCCGACGTTGGGCGTACAGTCGCCATCTCGCCAAAGCTCGCTGTAGCTCGTATTAAATTGCAGGGCAAATTGCCCCTGACTAATGCCCGAACAATTTTGATTCACTGCCCAAGCTACGCTATCGCCCAAAGCACGCGGAAACAAAGGCGCTTGTTTGGCTTCGAGTCGATAGGTAGCATCTTCACGGGCGGGTATAGTGATGTTTAGGGACTGTCCCGCTCCGAGCTGGTAGGCTGTGGAGGGGCGATACATGAGGTTATCTTCTATGATTTGATAGGTTTCGGGCTGTAGCATATTGCCGCCTCGATTGTGTATGGTGAATAGGACAGTATCGCCATTGATGCAGCTATCCGTTACGGCGATAACTGCCCCTGTCCAGGAAAGCGCAGCGGGCGAGAGTGCAGGCGCTGCTGTAGCCTGCGTACAATGCACCTGCCCCAATACCGCATCGCAACTAACATCTACAGCGATGCTAAAAGCACCCGAAGCGCCTTCCGCTATAGTAGGCAGCGGAAAGCGATAAACATTATTGCCCAGAGCTTGGGCGCTGATGCCTGCGCTATTGCTCACATAATTTATGAAAGGGTCAAACTCTATGTCGATATACGGCGCATTGGCGGAGGCAGTGCCAATGTTGCTATATGATACCCAATAATAACCACTAAAGCAACGCCGTAGCAGCATCGCGCTAATGTCGACCTGCATAAGTGGGGCGCTTGCCGTTGGACTTAAGGCTATGTTTTGCAGGGTGGTGCTGCCGTCGGCTGGGGTTGTTAAGCCTGTGATGAGGGGACACTGCTCGCTGAATAAGGGCGAAAAGCGCCCTATGCGCAAGCTGTAGTTTATTTGCAAGGGCAAAAAAAGCGCATAGCCGCCTTGTACGTCGGTGTAAGCGCGGTACACTTGCCCGCTATTGTCGTCTATGGCTTCCACGAAGGCAGCAGCTACGGGGTGCTCGCCGCTGGAAAGCAAACAATCGCCATTGGCATCATTGAAAACTTGCCCATGAACCAAACCACCCGAAGCACAGGCTAAGGCAGGCACACATACGGGTAGGTTGCCGCCTGTGGGTGGGTTCTGCTGCATTGCAAGAGGCAGATTTGGCAGGCATAGAATGCCAGAACCATTTGTGTAGAGATACACACCGTCGTGAAGTATAGGCAAACAGTTTAGTGCATGACAGCGCTCCACACGAAGGTTGATAGATAAAGAAGGAAGCGCCGTTATATGTGTTATTGGATTGCCACTAAGGTCTAATGTTCCTATGCCCGAAATATGCGAAAGGTCAGGTACAGATACTATATTATTTTCAGAAAAATTTAAGGACGGGTAAAATACATTTGCGCTCAAGGCGGGGAGCGCCAGCAATTGGTTATGCGATGCATCAAGGGCAAATAGTGGAGAAGAATTTAATGCGGGTAAACTCGTTAATCGGTTGTGAGCAATAAAGCAGCGCATTAACCCAGTCGGAAAATTGGGCATATCTGCGATGTTGTTGTTTTCCACATATAATTCCCGCAAATTTTGAGGTAGGATAGGCAAGGCAGTAAGCTGGTTTTCGTTGGCATTTAGTGTGCTTAAATCTGGTAGATTGGGCAGGGCACTTAATTGGTTTTGTTCGCAGTTGAGGGTGTGCAGACTTAGGGGTAAAGTAGGCAGCGATGTAAGCCGTGCATTGGAGCAATTTAGGATCTGCATACCAGCGGGCAAAGCTGGCAGCAAGGTGAGCGGATTATTTTCGCAGCGCAATTCCTGCAAAGTAACAGGCAAAGGAGGCAAGGTTGCTAATTGGTTGTCGTTGCAATACAAATCCCAGAGAAAAGGAGGCAAGGCAGGCAAGACCGTCAAGGCGTTCTGCGCGCAATCCAGCGATTGTAGGGAGTTGGGCAGGTTGTTGGGTAGACTGCTAAGTCCGTTTATGCCTACATCGAGTGTCGTCAGGTTGGTAAAACCCTCTATACCCGACAAGTTTTGCACGCCACTACTGCGCAGGTTCAAAGTCGTAAGCTGCGCCGCAGCGGGCGTTAGCTCATCGTTGGCATCTATGCAGGCGGCACACTGCGAGCGGATAGCTGCCGCAAAGGCGGCATCGGGTATATGCTGCGCCCGAAGGCTGCACACTGCCTCAAAGAGCGCAAAAAGCGCGAAAAAAAACGGCTGCTTTATTCTTCGTATCATGCTTGAAAGGAGGGATTGAGGATTGAAAAAATGCGTGAGGGATAGTAGGGGCGAATCAACATTCGCCCCACTGGGGCGATGGTGATATGCCCCGCATAGCCCGACCGCCGCCCCTTTTCGGGCGGCGGGCACGCCCAAAAAAACTACCCTACAAAAGTACGCAGATTGCAGGGGCAAAAAAAATAACAAAAAATAGGCTTTGTTAAGGGATAAATTTATATTTTTAGACATAAAGCAGCATTTTTACTGCATTTTTGGCGCTGATAGTTAAGTTTTAAGCAATGGAGGACAGCAAAATATATCAATTTTTTTTGGCGCTAAGCGGGCACGATAGGCGGCGCTTTGGGGTATTTTTGCAATCGGCGTATTTTAATCAGCGGGCGGATTTGGCGCGCTTGGCTGCCTACTTGTCAGACTCTGTGCGTGCGGGCGCTGTGCCTGTGCGCGAGTCGGCGTATAAGTACGCGCAAAATGGGGAGGCGGGCGCGTACAATGATGCGCATTTTCGCACGCAACAGGCTTTTTTGCTGCGTTTGGGGGAGGAGTTTTTGCGCGTGGAGCGCTTGCGCAAGGGCGAAAAATATGCACCTTTTGCCTTATTGGAGTCGGCATATCGGGGTAAAAATCTGCCGCGCCATAGGGCGCAAAATTTGCAGCGCTGGGGCGAGCAAATAGGGTCAGAGGGGGCACTTTCTTCCGATTTTTTGGCGGCAAAATACGCTTATTTGCTTGCCGAGCAGTCGGCAGCAGAGGGGCAAGAAAGGCAGGCGCAGCGCGACTTGCAGCCGTCGGTAGATGCTTTGGAGGGCTATTTTTTGGCGGAAAGATTGCGTTTGGCTTGCGAGCTGCAGGCGCACGAGGCGGTGTATAAAATTCAGTACCCCAAAGGCGCGCTTGCTTGGATTTTTGAGTATCTGCATACACCCGAAGGCGCTAAATTCTTAACTTTTCCATCTGTGGCTTTGCATTATCACTATTATCAGGCGGTAGAATGCGGGCGCGCGGGCGAGGCGGATAGGGGCGAGACGCATTTTTTGCAATTTCGGGCGCTTTTGCAGCAGCATAGCGCGCAATTTGCCGAAGAAGAGCGGCGGAATTTGTACCGAATGGCGATAAATTATGCGGTGCGCCGAGCCAATGCCGACGGGCAGTATGCGCGCTGGCTTTGGGAATTTTACCGCGAGGCGCTCGAATGCGGCGCGCTCTGGCAGAGGGAGGGCGAAATAAGCCGCTTTAGCTATAAAAATTTGGTCAGCCTTTCCACTCGCTTGGGCGAATTTGAGTGGGCTTGGGCATTTATCGAGCAATATAGCCCCCAGTTACCCAAAATTTACCGACGCAGCTATAAAGCCTACTCGCTCGGAAAATGGTATTTTGCGCGGCAGCAGTACGGCGAAGCCCTGCAAGCGCTGCGCGATTTGCAAGAAATGGACGACCTTTTTTTGAGCTTAGACGCGCGCGTCATGCAGGCAAAAATCTATTACGGTCTCCGAGAATGGGCGCTCATGGAGTCCTTTCTGATGAGCTTCAAGACCTATGTGCAGCGCAAAAAGAGGCTGATGGGCTACCATTTCGACAACTACAAAACCATCATTCGATGCAGCCTTAGCCTTCTGCAGCTTTCTCCCGACGACAAAAAACGCCGTCGGCGACTGCTGCATAAAATTCGCTCCGCCCGCCTGCTCAGCGAGCGCGAATGGCTGCAAAGCTGGGCAAATGACGAAACTTTTTAAGTAACTATATAACAACCATGTTAAAAAAAACAGCTTACTTTTTATTTTTGCTACCTATTTCGCTGCTCTTTACATCTTGCAAACATCAGGCTTCAGAAGTTAATAGAAATATAGCTTCGCTACAGCAAGGTGTTTTTATAACATTAGCTATTCTTGCCGCTGTCTTGATAATTGCTGGATTTTGGTACTGGGAAAAGCAGCGAATAGCTATTCAAAAATCAATAGAAATTGCTATAAATACCGCCAAAAGAAAGAAAGGGGCAGATTTGAGCGAAAAAGAAGAAAATACGATTCGCCAAAAATTGCATAAAACCAGCTATGCTGGCGGCTGTATGATGCTTGGAGGGATTATTTTTATCATCTTGCTGATTATCAAACTCAAATTTTAGCCTATGCTGCTGTCCATCTTGCTGCCCTTATACAATCGCGTACCCTTGCCCCTCATCGCGGACTTGCAGGCGGCTGCAGCGGGCTTGTTAGCCCCGTCGGACTGGGAAATCTGCTGCTTGGACGATGCTTCCAGCGATGCGCGGGCTTGGGAAGGCTGGCTAAAGACGGATTTAAGCGCTCATGCGAACATACGCAATGTACGCGCGGAGCAAAATCTGGGGCGGGCGCGGGCGCGCAATCGCTTGGCGGAGTGGGCGCGGGGGAATTGGCTCTTGTTTTTGGACGGTGATATGGGTTTTGAGGGCGGAACGGAGGAGGCGCGGGCGTTTTTGCGCGCCTATTTGGAGGCGATGCGCGCAAGCGAGGGGCAGCAAGTAGCGATTTGCGGCGGGCATCGCTATACTGCGCAAGCGCCGCAGGCGGCAGAGCTGTATTTGCATTGGTTTTATGGCTCCCAAAGGGAGGTGCGCAGCGTGGAAGAGCGGCAAAAATTGGGTGGTTCGGGTTTTACGAGCAGCAATTTTGCTGCACCGCGCGCTTTGATGCTCGATTTGCCCTTTGATGCCAATTTGCGGGGCTATGGGCACGAAGATACGCTTTGGGGCGAGGCGGCAAAGGCGCAGGGCGTACAGTTTTTGCATATCGAAAGTCCTGTTTTTCACGAGGGGATAGAGCGGGCGGAGGTTTTTTTTGCCAAATCGCTACAGGCAGTCGATACGCTGCGTTTATTGCACTGCGAGCGGGACCTTAGCGGGCTCCAAATTCGCCTTTTTCAGCGCGCTATCTGGCTGCGTCGCTGGCGCATAGCATGGCTGATGCGGCTTATTTTTTGGCTTTGGGGCGGTTTTTGGCGGCGGCATTTGTTGCGCGCCCGCCGCATCAATCTCCTCTGGTTCGACCTCTATCGCTTAGGCTATTTGCTGCGTATTTTGGCGTGCCCCTGCTCCCCGCGCCGCGAAAATCGCGGCGCTTAAAGGTCGCAGGGTCGGGCTATTCGGGGCGTATCACCATCGCCCAAATGGGCGAATGTTGATTCGCCCCTACTATCCCTCACGCAAATATGGCGCAGCGCCCCCAAAGGAGGGGCGCTGCCTTTTGAACATCAATCAAACAACCTCCAGCAGACCCCAAAGCGCAGCACAAAATTCGGCAGCGCATAACCCAAACCGACCAGCGTATTGCGCTGCAAAAGCAGATGCGATATGTTTTCGGCGTTGACAAAAATGCGGGTTTGCCAGATGCGCGCCGATACAAATAGGTCGAGCATAGGGCGCGAAGGCAGCAATTCCCTGTTTTGCACATAAAATTGCTGCGTCAAAGGCAAATAACCATCGGCGAAATAGGCGCTGTGATAGTGAAAACTCGCCCCCAAGCGCCAACGCACCCGCAATTTGTCGGCTTTCCCTTCCCAGTAGGCGCTGTGCCGCAGTTGCCAAG
>CAYXSA010000044.1:0-34854 GCA_964467315.1 uncultured Saprospiraceae bacterium
ATGCTGCCCCTGCCGCCGCTCGCGCCCCTTGGCTGGCTGCATTCAATGCTGCCACTACCCGCTTGGCTACTTTGCGTGCGCGCATGGGCACACCCGCTGCGCGCGGTGTGCTTACAGGAGAAATTCATTTCGTATACTTTGAGCGGCTCGAAAATGGGGCTTGGGTCAATTACTTGCGCGTGGAGCACGTCTCTAATGCCATTCTCGATGGCAATAATGAAAACGTAATACCAGCGCGCGGTGTACGCCCAAAATACTATCGAGAAGACCACAAAGGAAACCGCAGCCCCATTGACCCAACGATGGCTACCGATAGCCGCAACTTACGCATAGGCTTAGACCTGCTAATGGCGCGCTGTGGCAACACTTCTTTTTTTAGCCTTGGCGGTGGTACTGGCGTTTTGAGTGAAGGCTACAAATACCCACAAGCTGGCGCTATTGATGCGGGGGCATACTACGTTACTGTAAAAATGGGCACTCGCCCCCCAGGCATAAACATCGAAGTCCCCGACTGGAACGATTTCAATTTTACACCAATACAAAACGCTGCTATAGCCCTGTGCACTGCCAACCAATACAGCCCCGCTGTCGCAGAAGGCTATCGGCAGCGAGCGCATCGTGCTGTAGTCCGCCAAATCGAATTGCTCGATAATCTCCGCGCCCTCTCCGCCGCCAACGGCAACCCCGTCGAACTGCAAAATCTTATCAATGTCTGGCAAGGGCGCGTTACCCAAAATCAAACCACCCTCGACACCCTCGCACAATTTCAGGCAGATGCGAATTGCTTTACACTGCCAGTAGTAGCACCAGCCATTGCCCCTATCAGCGCAAATATCAACTTCCAGCGCGGCACTGCCCTCGAAAATACTGCTGGCGATTTAAACAATTTTAGCAATACAGTTGCAGCCACTATAGCAACAAACATTGCAGCCCTGCCGTCTACCCCCAGCGTTGGAGTAGTTACGGTGCCTGTACCGAATGAAGCGCCGCTACAAATACAAAGAACCTCCACGCCTACAGGAGCGCCCAGAATTACCTCCATTCGCTTTGATTTTTTAATGCGCTCCGCTAATAATTGGGCTGCTTTGCAAAACGACCGTGTTGCTGCCTTTATGGCAAGCTTTACAACAAATGCTAATTTGATAGCCTTATGCCCAGTGGCTAGTATAGTACAAGGCGCTATTGTTTTGGATTTACTTGCAAATCCTGCTACTCTTCCTGCGACTGGCAATCTAAGCATCGTAACACCTGTCCTCACGATGATTCAGCCCATGACGTTGACAGAAAATTTACTCAACCCCCTCTAATCGCACCCACAAGCGCGGAAGTTTTTAAAATATACTTCCGCGCTTTATTTTTACCTTCCAAATGAAATTATTTATTTTTTTTGCTTTATTGACGCTGCTGGCAGCTTGTAAGAGCGACTCTACAAAAAACGATTCTAAAAAACCCAATAAAAACTATCTCACATCTATTCCAATTTCGGAGTTGGATACCATGCTGCAAACACATTATCCATCTTTTGAGGGCAGCCTTATCGCTACCAAAGAATTTAAGGAGCGTTTGGATACCTTTCAAATATTAATCAATGAAGAATACCAGCACGCAATCGTTGATTTTTATACAACACATATCGACAATGATATATGGATAATAGATAGCTTGTTTGCTATTGATACCGCATTTTATCCACGCAATTCCAAATACTTAGAAGGTGTTCCCGAAGCGCTAAGACCTGCTCAAATAGTAGTTTGGCAAAACATAAAAAAAAGGTTTTTAGAGTTTTCCCAAGAAAAAAAAGGCTACATAAAAGGCTTAAAACAAAATTCTCCTGAAGTACAGCTCCTTAAAAAATCCGTAGGAGATGTTGGCAGTATTGGGACTTTATATTGGCTTCGGCGAGTTTCTTATGGTTATGACAAGGAATTTAACTTTATTCCTTCCAACTTTATTTTCCCTTCAAAAATAATGCTGCCTGGACACTATTACCATGCAACACAACCAATAAAAGGAATATCTTATATAGAATTTTCTGTTTCTTTGTTGGGCGATATAGTTAGCTACGAACCTTTCATTGTTATCTATCGCCCCTTTTGTGCCCCCTGCCCAAGTAGCGTTTTTTTACCCTTAGAGCTCAACACAAACAAATACAAGTACGGCATGAATCCTCCCTGTAAAGGCAGCGCCTATATCGTTGCTTTGGCAAAAGATAAAAAAGGAAAGATGCTGGCAGCCATCGAAAAAATAACGCCCCCTTATGAAAAAGGATATGGCGTAAAGGCACATTACGAAGTGCAAATGAAACCAATGAAGTACAAAGATTTCGAGGCACAAGTAAACGCTTTGCCTTAATTTTTGCATCTACTCCCCCACTATCCTCGTACATACCTCCGTACCCAAAAGCAGCGCGTGCTGCAGCACTACGCTACCAACGCCCGCTTTGATGGTCGCAAAAGCATTATCGAGTTTGGGTATCATGCCATCGGATATAATGCCCTCGCCGCGCAAGCGCTCGTAATCGGCAAAACTTATTTTTGGTATCAGCGTGCTATCGTCGTTGAGGTCGATAAGCACGCCTTTTTTATCGAAGCAGTAGCAAAGTTCGACCTTTTCGTTTTTGTTTTCGGCTGCCATCGCTACGGCGATGCAGGAGGCTATAGTATCGGCATTGGTATTGAGGAGCTGCCCCGCGCCGTCGTGCGTAATCGCACAAATCACGGGCACAATGCCCATAGATAACAAAGCGCGCAGAAGCCGCACATTTACGCCCTCAGCGCTGATATCGCCCACAAAGCCGTAATCTATCTCTTTGACGGGGCGGCGGGTAGCCTGCAATAGATTGCCGTCCGCCCCCGACAAACCCAAAGCATCGCAGCCAAAGGACTGCAAGAGCGCTACAGTCTGCGTATTCAATTCGCCCGCGTAGCATTGCACAACGGCGCGCAGGGTTTCGCCGTCGGTGATGCGTTTGCCTTCGTGCTTTTTGGGGACAATATCCAAACGGCGTAGGAGTTCGTCGGCGCTTTTGCCGCCTCCGTGTATGAGTATTTTCTGCCCTTCGAGCTGGGCGAAACGCTGCAAAAATTCGCAGAGCTGATGGGGCTTATCGAGTATGCCGCCGCCGATTTTGTAGATATGGAGCATGGTGTTGTGCTTGTTGTATAGGTACTGCGCCGCTCGCCTTTGGCTCGCGTCGCTGGTACTGCTCGCTGCGCTCGCTGGTGGCAAGTACGCGCAAATGCGCCAAAAATTTGGAATAGCTGCCGACAGAAGCGGACAATGGGGCAAAATTGAAAAAAAATGTACTTTCTATTGAATTTATTTGCCCGATATATTGTAAAAATGCGCGGACTGGATATTTTTGCGCCCGCCTTTGCCTGAATGCAGGGAAAAGACGCAATAAACAGGGTCTGCCTGAACCTTGCATTTGCGAGAGGGATAGCAGTGGAAGCGCCTTTAGGCGCTGCAACGGATAGCCCGACGCGAGCGGGCGGAACGCCCGCGAAGCGGCTCGCCCAAAAAAGAAAAAGCCTAAACAGCAAATATATGTTTTTGATAGCCTCACATTTTACTTGACAATCTAAACAAACAAATTTCCGCCAATGGTAGAAATTCGCGTTGCGAACGAATGGGATTCGCAATACACGGCAACTTTATGTGTTTGGTACGAGGAGTCGGCGCGTGCGCGCGGCACGGGTATAGCTCGGCGCAACCCCGATTATGTGCAAAAAAAGATGCAGCAGGGCGACGCGATAATTGCGTTTGTGGGGGGCGAATTGGCGGGCTTCTGCTATATAGAAGTCTATGAAGGCGAGCAATTTGTCGTCAATTCGGGTCTTATCGTGCACGAAAATTTTCGCCGCTTTGGCTTGGCGAAAAAGCTAAAAGCCGAGATTTTCCGCCTATCGCGGACGAAGTACCCCGACGCGAAACTATTCGGCATCACCACGAGTCTGGCGGTGATGAAAATCAATAGCGAACTGGGCTATACGCCCGTTACCTTCTCGGAGCTGACGCGCTCGGACGCATTTTGGGAGGGCTGCAAAAGTTGCAAAAATTATCCGATTTTGATGGAAAACGAGCGGCGTATGTGCCTCTGTACGGGTATGCTTTACGACAAACTCAACGATGCCTTCGGGCAGTGGGCAAGGGAGGAGCGCGCACGCGAGCAAGCAGCAGCAGCCGAGAAAAACGAAAACATACAAGAACTACCGCAGCCCCAAACCCTACCCTAAGAACCCATGATAAAAGTAGGCATTATCGGCGGCGCGGGCTATACGGCGGGCGAGCTAATCCGCTTGCTGCGCAAACACGCGGGCGTAGAAATCAGCGCCGTAGTGAGCAGCACAAGCGCAGGCGCAAAAGTGAGCGACATACACGACGACCTTTTGGGGGATACGGATTTGCGTTTTTGCGCCGAACTCAGCGGCGAGGAAAATCTAATTTTCCTCTGCTTGGGGCATGGCATTTCGCGGGAATGGATAAGCGCGCAGCAGGCGAAAATATCCGCCGAAACGCGTATTATCGACTTAGGCAATGATTTTCGCTTGGAGGCAGATAGTACCTTCTTGGGTCGGGAATTTGTGTACGGTTTGCCCGAATTGCAGCGCGAGCGCCTACGCTCGGCGCAAAACGTGGCTAATCCTGGTTGTTTTGCCACTGCGATACAACTCGCCTTGCTGCCCTTGGCGAAGGCGGGACTTTTGCAGCAGGCAGTACAGGTTTCGGCGATTACGGGTTCTACGGGTGCGGGTCGCAGCATGACGGAGCACCAACATTTTAGCTGGCGCAACAATAATGTATCCATCTACAAGCCCTTGCGCCATCAGCATTTGGGCGAAATCCGCCAAAGCCTAACACAGTCTGCAGGCGGGCAAACAGCGCCCGAAGTATTTTTTATACCCTATCGCGGCAATTTTACGCGGGGCATCTTCGCCAGCGTGTATACGCCCTTTTCGGGCACGCTGCAGCAGGCGCAAGCATTGTACGCCGACTACTACGACGCACACCCTTTCACGCATCTAAGCGACAAAGAAATTCACCTAAAACAGGTCGTCGGCAGCAATAAATGCCTGCTACATCTCGACTTGGTAGCGGGGCAACTGCTCATATCCTCCGTCATCGACAATCTCCTAAAAGGGGCTTCGGGGCAGGCAGTGCAGAATATGAATTTGATGTTTGGCTTGGAGGAAGGCGCGGGGCTGTAGGTGTATTATGCGCTTGATGTCGTAGGTACTGCTCGCTGCGCTCGCTGGTAGGGCTCGCTCACTTCGTTCGCTTCGCTGGTACTGCTCGCTGCGCTCGCTGGTAGCAAGTAGCACGGCAAATTCGTCATTCGTCATTCGTCATTCGTCATTCGTAACTCTATGCTATTTGATGTTTATCCGCTCTATGATATAACGCCTATTCGTGCCTTAGGGGCGCGACTTTGGGACGCATCGGGGCGGGAGTATTTGGATTTATATGGTGGTCATGCGGTGATTTCTATCGGGCATAGCCATCCGCATTATATTGCGCGTATAGAAGAGCAGTTGCGCAAAATTGCTTTCTACTCCAATTCGGTGCAGATACCGATACAAGCGGAGTTGGCGCAGCGTTTGGCGCAAATGTCGGGCTATGCGGACTATAATTTATTTCTCTGCAATTCGGGAGCGGAGGCAAACGAAAACGCCTTGAAAGTGGCTTCTTTCGTTACGGGGCGCGATAAGGTTATCGCCTTTCGGGGGGCTTTTCATGGGCGTACCTCAGGGGCGGTAGCGCTTACGGACAATCCGAAAATTGTAGCGCCCTTCAATGCGGGGCATAAGGTAACATTTGTCCCTTTCAATTTAGATGCGATAGAGCAGGAATTGCGCAATAGAGATGTGGCGGCGATTATTTTCGAGCCGATACAGGGCGTTGCGGGGATTTATTTGCCGACGGACGAATTTTGGCGGGAGATGGAGCGACTGGCAGCCAAGTACGGCACTATGTTGATAGCTGACGAGGTGCAAGCGGGTTACGGGCGCACGGGTAAATTCTTTGCGCATCAGCACGCGGGGATACGTCCGCAGTTGATAACTGTAGCCAAAGGCATGGGCAACGGGTTTCCGATAGGGGGCGTACTGCTGCAGCCCGATATACAGGCTTCGCATGGTATGTTGGGGACGACCTTCGGGGGCAATCATCTGGCTTGTGCGGCGGCGATGGCGGTGTTGGAAGTCATTGAAAAGGAGCAGCTTATAGAGCAGGCTGCCAAGATGGGCGAGCAGCTAAAGCCGCTTTTGCGCGCCTTGCCCGAAGTGGTAGAAGTACGCGGGCGGGGTCTGATGTTGGGCATCGCCTACGATAAGCCCGTGAAAGCCTTGCGCGATAACTTAGTAAAGGAACACGGTATTTTTGTAGGCAATGCCTCTTCGCCGAATGTGCTGCGTTTGCTGCCGCCGCTGAATGTGCAGCTATCGGACTTGGAGCCGCTGTTGAGCGCCTTAGGATAAGCAGAAAGCCCCGCCCGCCCTTTGCGGGCGGGGATAAAACGCGTGAGGGATAGTAGGGGCGCTGTAGGGACAAGGCATGCCTTGTCCCTACATTTGCGCCCCGCATAGCCCGACCCGCGCCCCTTTTTAGGGCGCGGGGCACGCCATAGAATTACGAATTACGAATTACGAATTACGAATTACGAATTACGAAAACGAAGTTAACGCGTAGCGAATTACGATTGTGCTTTGTGTGTGCGATGGATTGCTGTATATTTGCGTAAGAGTGGCGTGCAAAATGCGCTACGCCGTTGCTGCGCAATCGTCATTCGTCATTCGTCATTCGTCATTCGTAACTCCCATCATGCTTTCAGACGCAAATTTAATAGATGTTTCGCCCTATTTGGTGCAGCCAAATGAGCGCGTAGATTTGAAAAAGCGCAGCACGCGCTACGAAGACGACCAGCTCGATAAGACGAGTTCTGCGGAATTGTTGGAGCAGGGGCGCGAGCATTTGGCAGAGCTGCAAGACAAATTGTATGCGCACAATCGCTATGGCGTACTGATAATTTTGCAGGCGATGGACGCGGCGGGCAAAGACGGCGCGGTAAAGCATATCATGTCGGGGCTTAATCCGCAAGGGGTGAAGGTGCATAGTTTCAAAGCACCATCGGCGCATGAACTCGACCATAATTATCTTTGGCGGCATTATATCGCCTTGCCCGCACGCGGCGAGATAGCGATACATAACCGCTCGCACTACGAAAACGTGTTGATTGCGAAGGTGCACCCCTCGATTGTGCTGAACGAGCGTATGCCGAATGTAGAAAAAGAGGAGCAGGTGGACGCGAAATTTTGGCGCTCGCGCTACGAGCAAATCAATCGTTTTGAGCAAAATATAGCCGAAAACGGTACGGTAATTCTCAAATTTTTCCTACATTTGTCCAAAGACGAGCAGCGCAAGCGCTTCATAGAGCGCATCGACGATAGGACAAAAAATTGGAAATTTTCTTTAGGCGACCTTAGCGAGCGGGCGCATTGGGATAAGTATCAAGCAGCCTACGAAGAGGCTTTGAGCCACACGTCTACGCCGCACGCGCCTTGGTATGTGATTCCAGCGGACAATAAATGGTTTACGCGCCTCGCCATCGCGGCGATTATCTACCGAAAGGTAGAGGAATTGAAGTTGGCTTACCCGACGGTCAGCGAGGAGCAACGCGCAGCGCTCCTACGCGCCAAAGAACAACTATTGGCAGAAGACGGCAGCAGCACAAAAGCAGCCAAAGAGCCTAAAGAGAAAAAGAAGAAAAAGTAACTAATTGTGCTCGATGTATAGGTACTACGCCGCTATCGCGGCGCTGGTATAATGTCGCCTGTCGGCGACAGTGGTACTTTCGTAGCAAAATTTTATATGCGTATCTAAACACCAAACCGAAGTATGCAAGACAGCAGCACTACGACAAACACCGCGAGCGCCCCAGAAAAGCCCGCCGCTCATAGCCTCAATCTAAATATGCCTGCGGTAGAAAAATTCCGTGCCAGCCTTCTAAGCTGGTTCAAACAGCGGCTTTTTCTATTCAGCAAATTGCCTTCAGCTTGGTTTATGGGCGTGCGCGTAAAGAGTTTGGATTTGGACAAATGTGAGGTAACCCTGCCTTATAGCTGGTGGTCGCAAAACCCCTTCAAATCTATATACTTCGCCGCACAAGCAGCCGCTGCCGAGCTTTCTACGGGCGCTATTGCCATCATGGCATTGCAGGGGCAACAGCCCGTTTCGATGCTCGTGGGCAGTATGAAAGGCGAATTTATAAAAAAAGCTACCCAAAAAACGACCTTCGTTTGTGTTGATAGCCATAAAATTTTCGAGGCGATAGCCGAAACCCTGCGCACAGGCGAAGGTACTACAGCCCAGATCGAAAGCGTCGGTACACAGGCGGACGGGACGATCGTTTCGCGCTTTAGCTTCACTTGGTCGTTTAAGGCGAAGAAGCAATAGGCTCACAAGAAAAAAAGGAAAAGGCAGCAAACTCTAATTTGGAGTTCGCTGCCTTTTTGTTTTTATGCCGTTTGCGGTTTATTCAAACGAGAGAACATAGTTCATACCGACCGTAAAACCAGCCATCACGTTCCAAGCTGTAGCGCGTTCGGGAGAGAGCAGAGTACCTGAAGAGGGATACACATATGCCGCGTCCTCGTCTTCAGAATTGGCGAGCGAACCAGAGAGGTGCAGCGCCATGATGACTTTTACGGATTCGCTGACATTGATTTGACCGCCCATTTCGAGGGTCAGACCGATGACGGTTTTGTTGTAAATTTTGTATGCTTCGCCGCCCGTCGGGTTGTAATCGAGCATATCTTCGTTGTATTCTGTGCCTTCCAATATACCGCTATTGAATTTATATTGGTATTTGGCGCTCTGAATAAAATCAAAGTGTGGCCCGATGCGGAAGAAAGAAGAAGAGCCTGCGTCGAGGCTACCGTTTACTTTGAGCAGGATAGGCACACGGATATACGAGAGCTGGCGCGAGAAGGTATTTTGGTCTGCTTTCGCTACGCCATCGTAACCCGTGATGTAATTTTGTCCGCTTTTGTTGTAGATAACGCCCGTTGCGATGCCGAAACCGTCCGTCATATTGTAGCCAATCGTGCCACCGAGATTGTAGCCGAAAGTGCCGCGAAAATCAAGGTCTTGGTCTTCAGCAAAGTCCTCATTGTTGAGAATCCAAGGATTGCCTGGTGTGAAGTGTACGCCGATTTCTAAGCCTTTTTGCGCAAAAGAAACCTGCGCGACACAAAAGAGCGCTACGGCGAGCGTAGATAATGTTTTCATATTTTAGCGTTGTGAATAATGAATGAAGCAAATACATAGCCCTAAACGTACATTTTGGGGCTAAAGACGGCGCAAAATTAGTTTTTTTAATTGCGAACACGAAGTTAATACGCAGTTTTCGTCTTTCGTTTTTTTTGGCGTGCCCGCTGCCCAAAAAGGGGCAGCGGTCGGGCTATGCAGGGCGTACCACCATCGCCCCTAATGGGGCGAATGTTGATTCGCCCCTAATGGGGCGAATGTTGATTCGCCCCTACTATCCCTCACGCAGTAGCCCGCGCCCAAAGGAGGCGCGTGCGCAGGCTTTTGTGCAAGAAAAAAAAATACTTTTCACTTTTCACTTTTCACTTTTCACTTTTCACTTTTCACTTTTCACTTTTTTCCATTCGCCACGAAAAAACGACCATTCGCCCATTTTTTTTGCCCATTCGGCGAGTGAAGCGTAGATTTGGGCTATTCGTTGCTTAGTTTGTGCGGGTGTGGTAGCCCCCAACAGGCACGAAAACTATGCAGCAAGCATAGCAAAAGTGGTAGAATTTTAAGGTAATTCACTTTATTTAACCGACAAAATGCAGCCCGACCGTCGAGAAGATGGGCGGGTTTTTTTGTGCGAGATGATATAATTAACGCGAAAATCCTATATCTTTGCCCTATATACTCCCATCTATATACTAATCTTATGAATCTTCACGAATATCAAGCAAAAGAGCTACTTAGCAGCTACGGCGTACCCACGCAGCGCGGCATTGTAGCCACTACAGTAGAAGAAGCCCTCGCCGCTTACGAAACGCTCAAAGCTACTACAGGCACAAAATGGTGCGTCGTCAAAGCCCAAATCCACGCGGGCGGACGCGGCAAAGGCGGCGGGGTAAAACTCGCTAAAAACGCCGATGACCTAAAAGAACGCGCGGGCGCTATCTTAGGCATGATGCTCAAAACGCCCCAAACCCCAGGCGGCATGGAAGGCGAAGGCAAACTCGTGCGCAAAGTCCTCATCACCGAAGACGTATACTACCCCAACGCCGAAGGCGTAATGGATACGAAAGAGTTTTATATGTCTATCCTCACGGATAGAGGTAGCAAAACGAATGTTATCATCTACTCTACCGAAGGCGGCATGGACATCGAAAAGGTAGCAGAAGAAACGCCGCACCTTGTACACAAAGAATACGCCGACCCGCTGCTCGGCTTGCAGCCTTTCCAAGCGCGCAAAATCGCCTTCAATCTCGGTCTATCGGGCGCTGCCTTCAAAAATATGGTCAGTTTCGTAACGAAACTATATAATGCCTATACCAGCGCCGACTGCGCCCTTATCGAAATCAACCCCTGCCTCAAAGCCTCTGACGATAGAATTATCGCCGCCGACGGCAAACTCTCCCTCGACGATAACGCCCTTTTCCGCCACCCCGAACTCGCCGCTCAACGCGACTTCGACGAAGAAGACCCAACGGAAGTAGAAGCAGGCAAGTTTGAACTGAATTTTGTCAAACTCGACGGCAACGTTGGCTGCCTCGTCAATGGCGCAGGCTTGGCAATGTCTACAATGGACATTATCAAACTTTCAGGCGGCGAACCCGCCAACTTCCTCGACGTAGGCGGTACAGCCGATGCCAAACGCGTAGAAAACGCCTTCCGCATCATCCTCAAAGACCCCAACGTCAAAGCTATCCTTATCAATATCTTCGGCGGTATTGTCCGCTGCGACCGCGTCGCTCAAGGCATCATCGACGCATACAATAATATCGGCAATATCGGCGTGCCGCTCATCGTGCGCCTACAAGGCACAAATGCCGACATCGCCAAAGCGCTTATTGACAACTCAGGTCTTGCCGTACATAGCGCCATCACGCTGCAAGAAGCCGCCGACTTGGTGAAAAAATTGGTCGGCTAATAAGCTGATTTTTTTCGTAAAAAACACAACGCGCAAGTTATTGATATCAATAGCTTGCGCGCTTTTTTTATTCTTAGCCTAATGCCGCACTATTCGTACATTTTTAGGCAATAAAGCCGACCAATCCCGCACCTGCTGCGCCGAATAACTGCCCTTTATATCCACCGTCAGCGCCGTATGCTGCATACCCTGCCAACGCGAATCGGCAAAAATATCTTCTGCGTGCAGATACTTCAAATCTACGCTTTCCAAACGCTGTAAATCAAAAAACGAGGCAGGCAAACGGCGTAGTTGCTTATTCCGCGATAAGTCTATATGCTGCAAATTGGGCAAATCGGCAAAAAAATCTGCGCCCATAGCCTCCTCCGTCCAGCCACAACCCGAAATATATAGATTTTCCAAGCGCTCGCTTTGCAAGCGCCCTCGCTCCTGCGCGCTACTATCGCCCAAGAACCTATTTTGACTCAAACGCAGCATTTTTAAGCTTGCGGATAAGGCGAAATTTTGCCCCCTTTCGGCAGCAAACTGCACTATATCGCAGGCACTACAGTCCAAATACTCCAATTTTCCCAAATCGCCAAGCGCAGCAGGCAGATGCGCCAACTTTGTATGCGATAATTCTAAGTATTTTAGCTCTTGCAAGTCGGAAAAAGAAGCAGGCAAAGCAGACAAGCCCGTATGCAACAAATGCAAACGCTCCAAGCGGCAAAAATTGCCAAAATTCGCAGGCAGTTCGCTGATTTTGGTATGCGATAAATTGAGGTCCGTCAGCTTCGCGGCGCTTGGGTGGGCGGCAAAGCCCTCGCCGATATGCACTATCGGATTGTTTTGCAACAAAATACGCTGCGCAGGAATAGGGTGCAGCAACTCTTCAATTTGATTGTCGGGCGCTTCCAAGCGGCGCAGATTATTCATGCGGGCAATGCCTGCGGGCAGGCTTTTTAGCTGGTTATTGGGCATTAAAATCGCCTTCAAAGAGCGTGCCCCTGCAATACTTTCAGGTATTTGCTCTATGCGCGAAAGGGTTATATTCAGCGAAGACAAAGCAGGCAAATAAAAAATTTCCTCGCTCAACTGCGCTAATACTGCCTCCTGCCGATTGTTGCGCGCTTTGGCTTCGTAGTAGATGCGCAAAACCTCGACCTTTTCGCCAAGCAAATGTATATTTTTTGGCAAACCCTTGCGACGAGGCGCAAAATCGCCTACTAATTCCTTTGGCGCAAAACGATGCGCCCAAGCAGGTATTTCTTCCAAACTCAACCAGTCGCAAACCAGCGTATGCAAATGCGACAAATTCCCCAACTCATCGGGCAAACGCAACAAAGGGCAGGCAAGTATACGCAGCTCGCACAAATTTTTTATGCGGCTTATAGCAGAAGGCAACTCTATATTTTTGCCGCCTTGCAGGGTTAGATTGCGCAAATTTTGTAGCCTGTCGATGTCTGTCGGTAGTGCTTCTGTATTTATAGCCAAACGCAATAATTCAGCAGGCAATTTACTCGTATCAACAAACTGCTCTGCGCCTATAATATGCAAATTGCATAGGCGCGTAAAGCGCGACAAATTTAGTAAAACAAGCCCTTCCAGCACTTCTGCTTCCAGCCGTATGTTATTGCTCCTTAGTTGCAAATATTTTAAAAAATGCCCTGTGTTTTGCAGCATTAGCAAAACCTTTTTTGCAGCACTTTTTTCGTAAATATTGACTTGCAAAGTATCAAAAAGCTGCCAACCCTCTACATTCAGCCCCTGCCAAGCCTTAAATTGTAAATCTTTTGCCACATTCCAGCCGACGGATTTTGCCAACTGTATGCCCAATTCATGGTTTTCTTTATCGGCAAGCAATTGCAAAAGATGCTGCAATTCTGTGGGGTCTGTAGGCTGCATGGGGAAAACAAATTTTTACTTCGTATTCATTTTTTTGGCGTGCCCGCGCCCCAAAAAAGGGGGCGCGGTCGGGCTATGCTGGGCAGCCCTGTGCTGCCCTTTAGGGCAGACACATGGGTCTGCCCCTACTATCCCTCACGCAAATTTTGCGCCCGCCGCGCAAAGGGCGCGGCGGGCAAAATAAATTATTTTTTCTTGCACAAAAGTCTGCGCCCCGCGCCCCTTTGGCGCGTGGGCAACTGCGTGAGGGATAGTAGGGGCGAATAAACATTCGCCCCTTTTGGGGCGATGTTTTCGCCCCGAATAGCCCGACCGCGCCCCCTTTTTTGGCGCGCGGGCACGCCATAAAAAAACTTAGCCCTTCGTAAAAATCCAACGCATCATTTTCAGAAAGCTGGGTTTTGTGCCGTACATGAGTATACCGATGCGATAGATACGCCCCGCGAGCCAGACAAAAAACAGGCTACCCAAGACCAAAAAGCCGATAGAAAGCCCGACTTGCCACCATGGCGGGTCGAAAACCAAGCGCGCAGGCATGACCACAGGCGCGAAAATCGGCACCATCGACGACCAGACTGCCAAGCCGCCGTTGGGATTTTGTATAGCCGCCATGCCGATATAAAACGCCGCCATCACAGGTACGGTAATGACCAAAATTAGCGATTGCCCCTCGCCCCAATCGTCGTTCATCGCCGAGCCCACCGCCGCAAACATGGAGGCGTAGAGGATATAGCCCAAGATAAAATAAACGATAAACAAGGGCAGTATCGCCCAAAAATTGAAACCTGCGAGTTCGCGGCTGATGGTATCCATGATAAAAGGGTCGGCTGCCATCTGCGCCGCTACATCGTTGCCATCGGCGGCAGCAGCAGCCCCTGGCGCGAAAAATAAGCCCACCAACATGTACAAAAGCGGGGTAAAAATGCCCCAAATCGTTAATTGCGTGAGTCCTACCGCGCCCACGCCCAAAATTTTGCCCAGCATCAGCTGGAAGGGCTTGACGGAGGAAACCATGACCTCGACGATGCGGGTGGTTTTTTCCTCCATCACGGAGCGCATGACCATGTTGCCATAGATGAAAACGACCAGATAAATGAGCATCATCATGACAAAGCCTAAAGCGGTGGCGATGTATACGCGGTATTTGCTCGCCTCGTCTTCGGGCAAATCGCCTTCTTGCGGGGTTAAGCGCTTGGGAAGTAGCTCCACAGAGGTATTGAGCGCGTCTAAAGTGGCTTGGTCGAGACCTGCTCGGCGCATTTTTAGCTCTCGCAGGTGTGTGGATACAACTTGTTTGACGTATTCCTGCGTTGTCAAGCCTATTTGCTCGTCGCAATAGTACTCCATGCGCAAATTTTGTAGCTTGGTGCTATCTTGAGTGGGCAAAAATAGCAGCGCATCCACGCCGAGTTCCTTCGTTTGCTTGCGGGCGGTTTCCAAAGGCTGGGTAATTTGCTTAAAACGGATATTGGCGGTTTCGCGCAAGGCTCTACCCGATTCTTTTAGTTGCAAAACATTGCCCTCGTCGACGATGCCAAAGCGTCTTTGCTCCTGCCCCGAAGACATGAGCAGCATCATCACCCCAAAAAGCAGCGCAAAGCCGATAGGCGTTAGCAAAGTAGCGAGTATAAAGGTCTTTTTGCGCACGCGGGAGAAGTACTCCCGCTTGAATATGAGCCAAAATTTTTGCATTTTCTTCTTGTTTGGGGTTCGGATTTAGCCGCCTACGGCGCGTATGAAAATTTCGTTGAAGGTAGGCAGCAGTTCGCGGAACAAAATGATGTCCAAGCGCTCTATTTGGAGCAAGGCGGCGAGCAGTTGGCGGGCATTATCGCCCTCTTTTAGCTGTATTTTTAGCTCTCGACGCTCTTCGTTGTGGCTTACGATGCGCAAAACGGGCAGGGCGGCGAGTTGTTCGGCTGATAGAGGCGCATCCAGCGCATAATGCAGCTCAAAAAGATGCTCTTTGTACTGATTTTTAATGCTTTTTACCTCGCCCTTTAGCACATCTTTTCCCTTGTTAATCAATACGATATGCTCGCAAATCTGTTCTACCTGCTCCATGCGATGGGTAGAGAACAAAATGGTCGTCCCTTCCCTATTCAAGCGGTGTATTTCTTCCTGAATAAGTAGGCTATTGACGGGGTCGAGCCCCGAAAACGGTTCATCTAAGATAAGCAAGCGGGGGCGATGCAGTACGGTGCTGACAAATTGCACCTTTTGCTGCATACCTTTGGAAAGGTCTTCGATGGGTTTCTGCCTCCAAGAGTCGATATCGAAGCGTTTGCACCATGCCTCCCATTCGGTTTTGGCGGTTTTGTAGGGCATACCTTTGAGTTGTGCGAGATATAGTATCTGCTCTTCGACCTTCATTTTTTTGTATAAGCCCCTTTCTTCGGGCATATAGCCGATGTTTTCGACGTGTCGGGGATTGAGTGGTTCGCCGCCAAAAAAAATTTGCCCCCCATCGGCGCGGGTAATGCAGGTGATGATGCGAATGGTGGAGGTTTTGCCTGCTCCATTGGGCCCTAAGATGCCGTAAATGCTTCCTTCGGGTACATCGAAGGAAACGCTTTGCACGGCTTTGTGCGATTCGTACTGCTTTTCTACCGACTGCAGCGAGAGTATGATTTTATTAGCCACTTTTTGAGTTACGAGTTACGAATTACGAGTTACGAGTTACGAATGATGCGCCTAAGCTGTCGACACTAATGCCCACACACAAAGTACAATTCGTAACTTGTAACTCGTAACTCACTTTATCCTTTATAAAATTCACCATCATCGCGGCGTAGGCGTTGGTCGCCGTCGCGGGGTTCGCGGTCAGAAGTCCAAGGAATGAGCCGCCGCCCTTCTGCATCTTTGTATTCGCCTAAGGCTATCAGTATCAGGTCTACCAGCGTAAAAATGCCGCAGCAGCCGAGCGTCAGCAGTTGCAAAGCGCCAAGCAGATAATGCCCCGAATAGAAGCGGTGCACACCCAAATAGCCCAAAAGCAAGCAAAGCAAAAAGGCGGTGAGCTGTGTGCGTTGGCTGTAGTTTTGGCTATGTTCGCTTGCTTGTTGCTGTTTTTGTAGCTTGCGTTTGCCGATGGCGATGCGGGTGGATTGTTTTTTAGCTTGTTTCGGTTCTACGGGTCTTGCCAACTCCGCCGCCGATGGTTCGCGCTCATAAAAGGCGCGCAATGCGCTACGCTTATCGGCTTCTCTGCGCTGCGTATTGGGCGTATAAACGACCATCGAAAGCAGCAATAAGGATATAGAAAGCAGCAAAAAATAAGCAAAAATTTTGGTCATTTTCAAATGCAGATTAAAATCGGAGTAAGATTTATTTCAATGCGTGAGGAACACGCAGTGGACGCGAAGCGCATAGCAGCGGAAGCGCCGCGTAGCGGGGCTGGAGTGGATAGCCCGACCGCCCGACCTTTTAAGCCGCGTAGCGGCGGGGAGGGCGGACACGCCAAAAAAGTGAAAAGTGAAAAGTATGCGTAGCATATAATACTTGCTACCACTGCCGCCGCAAGGCGGCATAGTACCTACGACACGAAGCACAAACTACGACACGAAGCGCATTCGTCATTCACTATGGCAGTTGCGCGATTTGTATCATCAGTTCTTCGAGTTTTTTGCGCATCACGCCGCCCGAACAGGAGTAATTATTGACGAGAATGGAGAAAGCGAGCATACGCCCGCTGCGGGTGCTGGCGTAGCCTGTATAGGTGCGCACGCGATTGATGGAGCCGCTTTTTGCGTGTATATTGCCTGCGGCGGCGGTTTTTTTGCCGATGCCTGCGAGGGTGCCCGTTTCGCCTGCAACGGCGAGTTGATTGTAAAAATCGTGGAAGGTCGTAGGGTCGAGATAGGCTTTGCGCATGATTTGGGCGAAGGTGCGGGCGGAGATGCTATTGCGTGAGGAGAGCCCACTGCCGTCGTGCATAAAAAAGCCGTTCATATCCACGCCGCGCGACATCCAAAAATCCATAATGGCAGTCAGTCCCGCATCGAAAGTAGCGGCATTTTTTGCTTTCAGCCCGATGGCTTTTAGCAGGGCTTCGCAATAGAGGTTGCGGCTATCTTCGTTGATATGTTTGACGATATTGATGAGTGGCGGCGATAAAGTCGTATGAAAGGTCTGCCGATTGCTAAGGCTCACAGCATTCGACCAGACTTGCGGCGCTTTCACGACGGCGATGCCGCTATTTTTTAGCTTTTCCGTGAGGCTGTAGGCGGCAAAATACGGCGGATTGGGCAGTGCGCCCCGCACCCGAAATTCGCCCCCGCCTGCGGGAATGGTGCCGCGTATGACGATATCCAAACCATAGGGCGAGGAAAAAATATAGGCGTTATCGCCTGTGCCTTTTTCGGCAGATACGACCTCATTGGTAAATCGCAGATAAGGCAGCGCGGGCTCCACGCGTTTGATGCTGGGCGTTTCGCCGACTGTGCCTTTTTGCTGAAAAAAGAGGCTATACATATTGTCGTTGAAATTCAGACCATATACGCCTGCGCCGTAATAGTTGCCCATATCGCCCCATTGCCAAGTATAGGGAATTATATTGCTATCAAAATAGCTATCGTCGCCCACCACAGCGCCTTCTACGCGGGTAATGCCCGCCTTTCTGATGGCGGCAAGCCAAGCGTTTAGCACTGCATCAGCGCCCGCTGCGCCCGACATCATGGGGCTGCCCAGCGTAGGGTCGCCGCCGCCTTTTATGTATAGATTGCCCCGCAATACGCCGTTTTCTATGCTGCCGTCGTATTGCAAAAGCGTGCGAAATTGATAATCGCCACCCAATAAGCCCAGCGCTGCGCTGGTCGTAATGACCTTCATGCTGGAGGCGGGTATCAGCGCCAAATTGGGGTTGCGCTCGCAGACGACCGTATTTTTTTCGATGTCGATAGCGCAAAAACTAACGGAGGCGTACTTTAGCTGCGGGTCTTGTAGGAGCGCGTCTATAGCGATATCGAGTTTGCTCGGCTGTGCGCGTAGGGGCGCGCCCAATAAAAAAATATGCGCAAAAAGCAGGGGCAAACCTATGTGTTTGCCCTTAAAAATATGCGCCAGAAATAATAATTTATGCACGTCGTTACATCATTTTCATAAACGAAGAAAGCAGCCATTCGGCATCGGCGGCTACGAGGGTATCGAGGAGTTTATCGGCTTTCTGCGCGAAGAGCTGTATGCTGTCTACGGTTTGCAAAAAGCTCTGGGTAGCGGGGTCTTGGGGTGCGTCCTGTTGCAGGGTGCGCACCTCGTCGAGGACTTGCAAAACAGGCTCTAATTCCTTCTTTTTGCGGTGCAAAATTATCTGCCGCACGACCCGCGTCATTTCTTTTTCGGCTACAAAAAACTCCCGCCGCTCGCCCGTTTTGAGCGATTTATAGACTAAGCCTATGTCGATAAGCGCGCGCAGGTTCATATTGGCATTGCCGCGCGAGACCTGCAAGGCTTCCATCACTTCGTCGGCGCTCATCGCCTCAGGGCTGACCAGCAGCAAGGCATGAATTTGCGCCATTGTACGATTTATACCCCAATTTGTGCCGAGTGTGCCCCATGCGCTGATAAATTTTAGCTTGGCTTCGTCGAGCGTCATATTTTTATTTGGTGTGTTTTTTATTTTTTTTTGGGGCTGCGCCGCGCAGACGCGCGTCGCCACGCTGTTATGGGTTCGCTAAACGCTCATACCTTCGCGCTTTGCGCTCGGTACGCGTGAGCCGCGATAAATCGCGGCTCTACACGCGCCCTCCACATCGTTAGCCCATTGCAAGCCTTTTCCTTATTTTTGGAAGATTGCCGCATAGCCCGCCGCTGTCTCTAAGGGCAGCAAACCGAAGGGCATTTTCTCGGCTTGTGAACGGGCAAAAGCCTGCGATGTTTCGGCTATAGTCTGCTCAAATGGCGTAAACGCAAAATCAGGCAAGGCGCGCAGTAATTTTTCATTGGAATAGCTAAAACTATTTTGCACCATCTGCACTACATCGGGCGTTATCGTCGGGGCTGTGCCCAGCAGTCGCGCCCGCAGCGCCTCCAATCT
Source organism: uncultured Saprospiraceae bacterium (assembly GCA_964467315.1). Taxonomy (GTDB): domain Bacteria; phylum Bacteroidota; class Bacteroidia; order Chitinophagales; family Saprospiraceae; genus JAAFIM01. The sequence goes on from CAYXSA010000044.1 coordinate 19,092, forward strand.
CCATGCTATAGCCCCCATCCAAGGGCGCAGCAAAAAACGCGGCGCTCGTTTGCCCAAATTTTTGGCTATCTCCGAAAACATAGCCTGATAGCCCTGATTGCTGCCATTGACGATAAAACGCTCGCCTTCTATCTCGCTTTGCATGAGCGCGATAGCCGATAAAGCCACATCGCGCACATCGACAAAACCCGTCGCCCCCTTCGGATAAAAGGAAAGCCCCTTGTGCACCTGCTGCCAAAATTGCCCCGTCGCCCAATGCCAGTAGCCTCCTCCCAAAATCACGGAGGGATTGAGGATAACGACCGATAAGCCTTCCTCGCTGCCCCGCCAAGCCTCGCATTCGCCCTTAAATTTGCTAATTCCGTAATTGGAATTGAGCTTATTATTTTCCCATACTGCCCCCTCGTCGAAATGCTGCACAAACTCCCGCCGCCCCAATGCCGCTATAGAACTAATATGCAAAAAGCGCCGCACACCCGCAAATAAAGCCGCATTGACCATATTTGCTGTGCCTTCGGCATTTACGCGGAGCATCTTTTCGGCATCTGCCGACTGATAAGAGATAAAAGCCGCCGAATGATAAACCTCCTCTACGCCCTGCATGGCTTCCTCCAGCAGCGCGCTATCCAACAAATCGCCCTCTATCCATTCTATCTTTTCGGCATCTTCGCCCAGCAGATGCAAGGGACTTTCCCGCCGACGAAGTGCCCGCAGGGCTACCCCACTGCGCAATAGATAACGCGCCAAATAAGCCCCCACAAAACCCGTTGCCCCTGTCAAAAAAATTCGCTTCATGTCTACTGCTTGCTGCTTTAAGGGGCGCAAAATACGAAAAAAAATAAATCCCGCCCCCTTTACAGCGGACGGGATTTTTAATGATAGTTTGCGTGAGGGATAGTAGGGGCGAATCAACATTCGCCCATACGGGCGATGATGATGCCCTTCGGGGCTGCTTCGCGGTCGCCCCGAATAGCCCGACCGCGCCCCAGTAGAGCCGTAGCATGCTACGGCTCCGCCCGCCGCCCTTTGCGGCGGGTGTGGGGCGCGGGCACGCCAAAAAAAAATCTTAATCAAGCATCAATTTGCGGGTTGTGCGTCCTTCCGATGTTTCCACCGTTACGAAGTACATACCCGTAGCGAGCATCGAGAGGTCGAGTTGCTCGACATTTGTGCCTTGTACCAAGACCAGTTGCTGGCGGGGCATCACGCGCTGACCCAAAGAATTGGTGATAGAAATCGTGGCTTCGATGTGCTGCGTTACGTCCAATTCGAGCGCAACGGGCGCTTGGCGGTTGGCGGGATTGGGGAATAGACGCATATCGTTCAGTCCGCTATCGCCGAGTTGGTCTACGCCGACCTCCCAGTCGTAGGTAACGAAATCGGCAGAAGCTGCGTTGTTGTCGCAAAAATCGATAGAATTGGTGGCGCGCACCGTCCAGCGGAATTGGTGATTGGGGGTAAGACCGACCCAAAGGGTATTTTCATGCGTTACCCATTGTCCGACGCGAGAAACGAAGGTACCGTTTATCATGCGGTCGATGGTTACGGTGTAGAGGGTGGCATTGGGCACAGCCTCCCAACGCAGTTGCGCTGTAGTGTAAGGCGAGGGCGAAGTTTCGTTAGGCCAAGTGAGCACGGGCGCTTGGCTTACTTCGAGCAAAGAGGGGTCGGGCAGCAGGTCGTAGCCGCGAGAAATCACGTCTAAAACAATCGCATCTTTTTGCTCATTGCTAAAGCTATTGGTGCAGTTGTCGCCGAAATAGCTCATGTAGTTATCGGCTGAAGAAGCGGGGTCAAGCGCTACGCTATCGGGGTCGAAAGCGGGGAAAGGCATGGTACAGCCGCCCGCGAAGATACCGAAATTGTAATCGGGCTTGGTATCGCAGAAGCCATCGGCGGCGATTTGGCAGTTTTCTGAGCCGCCGCTGCGGGCTACGCGCTCCGTGAGTGTACCGCCGCCGCTATATTCGGGGGCTTTGCCGCCGTTTACAGCCGCTACATCGCGGTAATCTTGGTCTTCCCAGCCAAAAAACGGGTGCGCCAGCGTGAAGAAGTGCCCTAACTCGTGCGTGAGCGTTTTCGATGTGCCGTTGATAGTACCGCGTATACAGTATATTACGTCGGGATAGGAGGTATAATAGCCCAAGGTCGTGCCGAAGCCTGAAGAAGCAATGACGTTGCCGATATAGATATTTACCGCTTGAGGCACTTTATTGAGCGCCATCAGGTAATTTACCATGCCGTTGCCTCGGTCGTTGTTGTTGTACAATGAGGTGCTAGAGATATAGCGGGGCGGCGCATACAGATAAAACTGTATGTTCTGGTCGGCATAATCCGCATTGAGCCTGCACATATTTGCCCAGACATTGTCGGCATTGATGAAGCCCGTCCCATCGCTCTGCCCTACAAAGTGAAATTGGAGGGGAATATATACGGTGCTGTCGTTGTTGCGCAACATCAAATCGCGCCGCGCCAATATCGCATCGCGGTTGCGCCGATTTTCGTGCATACGCTCCATAAACACTTGCTGGTCGGCTACGCTGGTACCGCAAACACCCGTATGCGTGTGCCCCTGTGCCCGTGCTATATCCGTGCCTGCCAAGAGCGGCAGGCAAAGTGCCATTTGTAAAAGTGCCTTTTTCATATTTATGCCTAATTAAATGTTATTTTTATGCTAATGAACTGTTACGCCCTCATTTCGCCCCAAATAAACGCAAAACTATCGTATCCGCCAATTTTTAAGCCCCATTTTATAGGTTTTTTGCCTCCGCATTTAGCAAAAATAAGCTATACTCAACAAAATAACGAATAAATTTGCGTGTTGGTTATCGCAAAAATCTATCTTTGTGTGCGTTTCCAATATATTCATTTTTTGTGTTTTTTTGGCGTGCCCCTGCTCCCCCGCCCGCGCCAAAGGCGCGCGGGCGGAGCCGTGATAAATCACGGCTCTACGGGTCGCAGGGTCGGGCTATGCGGGGCGTACCACCATCGCCCCAGAGGGGCGAATGTTGATTCGCCCCTACTATCCCTCACGCAAAACAAGCCATATACACACATACCACCATTTTCCCCCACCCAAAATGAAAAAAGTAACCATCGTCGGCGGTGCTGGCAATGTAGGCGCTACCTGTGCCAACGTACTCGCGCACGACAACTGCGTACAAGAAATCGTCATGCTCGACCTCAATGGCAACATGGCAAAAGGCAAAGCCCTCGACTCTTGGCAGCAAGCCCCTATCGGCGAGTATAGCTCTCGCCTTGTCGGCACAGACAACTATGCCGATACTGCAGGCTCCGATGTCGTCGTTATCACCGCAGGTCTGCCCCGCAAACCAGGCATGAGCCGCGACGACCTTATCGCTATCAACGCCAAAATCGTAACGGAAGTCGTCGGCAAAATCCTCGAATACACGCCCAACCCCATCATCATCATCGTGTCTAATCCACTCGACGTGATGACGTACACCGCCCTGAAAGCCTCCAAACTCCCCGCGCATCGCGTCATGGGTATGGCGGGCATTCTCGATACGGCTCGCTATCGCGCCTTCCTCGCCGAAGCCCTCAACGTTTCTCCCCGCGACATCCAAGCCCTACTCATGGGCGGACACGGCGATACGATGGTGCCCCTGCCCCGCTACACCACTGTAGCAGGCATCCCCGTTACCGAGCTACTCGATGCCGACACTCTCGATAAAATCGTCAAACGCACCGCAGTAGGCGGCGGCGAACTCGTGCAACTCATGGGCACTTCCGCTTGGTACGCACCAGGCGCAGCCGCTGCCCAGATGGTCAGCGCTATCGCTCGCAACGAAAATCGCGTATTCCCTTGCTGCGCTTTCCTCGATGGTCAATACGGTATCAACGACCTCTGCGTCGGCGTTCCCGTAAAATTGGGCAGCAACGGCATAGAGAAAATCTATGAAGTCGCCCTCACGGACGCAGAAAAAGAGCTCCTACACAAATCCGCCGCCGCCGTGCGCGAAATCGTCGACGTTTGCCGCAATCTCGGATACGCACAATAGAGTTACGAATTACGAGTTACGAGTTACGAATTTTGTGCTTACGCTTTATTTGGATCGTATATCGTGCTTCAGTATGCTACAGCCCGCAGCGCCCCTTTGGCGCTGCGGGTTATTGTTTTTTGCGTGAGGGATAGTAGGGGCGAATCAACATTCGCCCATTTGGGCGATGGTGAAACGCCCCGCATAGCCCGACCGCGCCCCCTTTATTGGGGCGCGGGCACGCCCAAAAACGGCGCAGCCCTTTGCGAAGCGAAAAATAAAATCACCCGATTTTTCCAGCGCAGATGAACTCCCGCACCGTAATATCTGCCTGCACTCCGTAACGCAAAGGCTGCATCGTCTGGGGCTGCAAAATGCTGCCGCCTGCAGCCTCTACCACCGCCTGCGAAGCTGCCGTATCCCATTCCTTCATACCGCTGCCAAAGCGGGGATACAAGTCCGCCAAGCCCCGCGCTATGTACATAAATTTCATCGAAGCGCCGATATGCGTTTTCTGCGGCAGGCGCAAACGCTCGATATAAGCCGCCGTTGGGGCATTGTGGCGAGAGCGAGAGCAGACGATGCGCAAGCCGCTATCCGACATCAAAAATTTGCTAACGTGTAAATTTTCCGTCTTACCGCTTTGCAAAAATTGCAATTCCGCCCCCTCGCCCTCGCAGCCCGTGTACAGCTCCCCCAGCACGGGAAAAAGCAAACAACCTGCCCGCACTTGCTTATTTTCGACGAAGGCGATATTGATGCTAAAGCTCGTTTCGTGCTCTATAAATTCCTGCGTTCCGTCGATGGGGTCTATCAAAAAAAAGCGCTCCATATCGCAGCGTCCCGCCCAAGTGGAGGCATCGCCCTCTTCCGAAATGATGGGGATATCGGGATAGGCTTCGCTCAGCATTTTGCTGATAATTTCGTGCGCTCGCTCATCGGCGGCGGTTAGGGGCGAGTCGTCGAGCTTATGTACTACACTCCAGAGGCTGGGGTCGTTGTATATCTGCAAAACGGCTACAGAAGCCTCTTTGGCGGCGGCGGCGAGGGTGCGCATCAGCGCGGGGAGATTTATCATAAAGCGGATTGAAAAAAATTAAAAAAACTAGCAAGGGCGAATAATTATTCGCCCCTACCGTACCAGCGCGCCGACCGAGAGCAGCAATTCGATTTCCGAATTTTTGGCATTGAGGTAAGCGTCTTGCAGGGCGTTGATGCTGCGAATATAGTTAATTTGTATGGTGCGCAGGTCGAAATAGTTGAGGGTGCCCGCTTTGAATTTTTCTTCTGCGAGTTGTAGGTTGCGTTCGGCGTTTTGGGCGAGTTGCTGCGTGAGTGCTAAGACGGCGCGTTGATTGTTGTAGCGATGCAGGCTAAGCGCGAGCGATTGGGAGAGGGCGCGTTCTTGCTCTTGTCGCTGAAGTTGGTTAATTTCGAGCTGTAGTTTGGCGACTTCGATGCTTCGGCGCACGCGTCCGCCTGCGTAGAGGTTGTAAGAAAGCGAAAAATTGAGATAAGCGTTGAAGGTAGTGCCCCCGCGCCAAGTATTGGGTATAGCGGGCTGTCTGCCGTCGATACGGGCTAAAGTAAGCTGTTCGGAAATGCCTGCTGCGGCGCTGATGCGTGGGTATTTGTTGCTTTCTTGCAGTTTTATTTGGGTTTGGCTGAGGCTTTCGGCGATTTTCAGATTTTGTAGGCTTTGATTGCCGCTAAGCAATTGGGCACGCAGTTCCTCGAGATTGTAGTCGGGCAGCGTATAGGCGAGGGTATCTTTTATGGAGATGCGCGCCTGTAGGTCTGTGCTACCGACGGAGATGGCGAGATTTTGCAGGGCGATTTCGTGGGCATTTTTTTGCAAGACCCATTGTATGGAGTCGTTGAGATAAGCGTCCATGATCTGCAATTTATCAAATTCTAAGGCTGCGCCATATTCGCGTCGAGCTTCGATGTAGGCGATTTTATCGCGGGAGAGTCGCAGGAGTTGGGCATTGAGTTGGAGGCGGCGCTCTTGGACTTGTGCGGCGAAGTAAGCGCGCATGACTTGTTGGACTTGCTGCTCTACGGCTTGGCGGAGGTTGCCGCGCTGTTGGGCTTCGAGGTAATCGAGCCGCTGGCGGTTGATGCGGACTTTGAAACCGTCGAAGAGTACCCAAGTAGCGTCAATGCTGGGGGTGGTAGCATTATTGGAAAGTTGTGCGCCATTGAGGAAAGAAGTGGGGTTATCGATGCTGCTGTAGCCGTTGTTGACGCTGAGGTTGGCGCTGACTTGGGGCAAGCCGCCCGCTTCGCCGATTGTGTTATTGGTTTGGGCAATACTGATATTTTTTTGCGATATTTGCAGTGTAAGCGACTGCTTGAGGGCGAGTTCTATCGCTTCGTTTAGGCTTAAACTGAGGGTGTCTTGCGCGAATAAAGGCAGGGCGCAGCCTGTAAAAAGGAGCAGTAAAAAATAGCGGTGCATAATTGTTGTGCTGTATTTTTGAGGTCGAAAATCTTAAACGCGCTGCAGTGTAGAGCCCTTGCATGCAAGGGCTGTACAAGCGTGAGGGCAATGTCATTAAGGCATTACAATTTTTTATTGCTTTTTAGAAAAATTAAAGCAATCGTTTTCTTTTCTGTTACTTTTTTTTCCGAAGCGAAAAAAAAGTAACCAAAAAAACGCTTTTTGCGTCGAAAAACTTGCTCGGTCAAAAATTGCCTTGCAATTTTTGACCTCCCTTCAACAGTTTCGACGCAGCAAGGTGCGCCTACGGCGCAATTTATTGGCTCGCTACGCGAGCATTTTACGCGCTTAATTAAAAAAGCAATTTTTTTAGTGTGATGCCTTAATGACATTGAGCGTGAGGGATAGGAGGGGCGCGCCCGACAGGGCGCGGTGTGGGGCAGCCGCAGGCTGCCCCACACTGAAACCCTGCATAGCCCGACCCCGCGCTTTGCGCGGGGGCACGCCAAAATTAAATTAAAAATCGGCGGCAAAGTTAAGCCGAAAGCGGCAAAAAAATTAGGCTTTAACGTTTCTTTACGGATATGCGAAAGGATAAAAAGGAAGAATTGTCTTTGCTGGATAGATTGCTGGCGGACGTAGCGAACAGTCGTAGGCTGTATCTTTCGCAAGAAAAGACCTTTGACGAGCGGATATATCAACTGACGGAGCTGGAGGAATTGTCGATAGTCGATAGCGACATACAGCGGCTGCCCGAAGGCATCGCGCGCCTGACAAAACTGCGCACGCTGGCGATACGCGACACGCATTTGCGCAAGCTGCCAGAGGACATTGTGGAGCTACAAAATTTGATCATGCTCTGCATCATTCGCACGAAAATCAGCGCCCTGCCCCCAACGCCGATACGTTCTGTGGACTTAAATTATCTGGATTTGTCGGGTAATAAATTGAGCGAGCTGCCCGACTATTTGGGCGATTATGCAAAATTGGAGCATATACGCTTAGAAAAAACGCCGCTAAAGGTTTTCCCCGCCTGCTTATTTCGCTTGCCGAAATGGCGAAAGGCTGAATGCAAGGGCTGTACAGGCTTTCACAAAAATTTTCAGAGTACGGGGCAGGGAACGATTTTTTTGCAAAATGTTTACTTGCGAGGGGAAGTAGCTTTGCGGGAAGAATTGTATCGTATTTTTTCTGCCGATGATGCTTTATGCGCGGATATAAGTTGGGCGGCGATTTTGTCGGGGGTACAATTTAGCACGCCCGCCGCCTTGCGACAGTCGGCGAGCAGGCTTTTGCAGCAGCGCATAGCGGCGAGCTATGCCCAAAATCCACTGCGTAAGGGCGCAATTTTTGGCGTATTGGGCAAGCCTGCGATGGGCAGGGAGGAATTGCAGGAAAAAATGGAGGCGCAAGGGGTAGCATTTAGGGCGCGTTGGACGGAGGACTGCACGCATATCTTGCTGGGCGCGGGCTTTAGCAGCGCGCAAAGGCAGAAAATCGCCGACTTATCGAAGTCCAATAAATGCCCGCAGTTGATGTTGGACGAGCAGGTAAGCGCCTTTTTGCGGGAGTCGGGCGAGTTTTATCTCACGCCTGCGGCGGCAGAGGCAGCAGCCGACGGGGGGAAGCAAGCGGCGCAGTATGCCGATAGTTTGCGGCAACTGTTGCTAAGCCGCGACGACAACAATATCGCCCTTGCGCTGGAGATGATGCAGGCGGGCGGCGTGCCCGAAAGCCTGCATACGGAATTGTTTATGACGGCAAAATCGGCGAATTTTAGCCGCGAAAACATCAAAGTCGCCCGCGAATTGCTCAAAAAATTTGCCCCCAAAGCCTTGTACGAGTTTGCAAAAAGCAATCGTTCGCTTGCCGCTTACGAGGGCTATTTGACCCCTTCCGTTTATGCGGGTTTGCTGCGCGATGGCTTGCTTGATTGGCGTAGCTTGTACGCATACGACCGCCGCTGTTCGCGCCATGCGATGGAGCACGCGCATTGGCTCAAAATGTTGTCCCTGCAAACGGGCATGGAGTATCTGCAAACGCATTTCGCAGCCGACCCACAGGCAACTTTGCGCCTCTGCCAACTGCCCGTCGATTTGCAGGCGCAGTATTGCCCGCTGCCGCTGATAAAGCGAGCGGAGTTTTCTTACTCGCGCCCTTTGCCACCGATTTTGGAAGAAATGCCGCAGGTAGAGTTTTTTCGCTGTGGGCACCTAAATGACAAATCGCTGCCCCAACTCGAACGCCTCAAAGGGCTACCCAATTTGCAGGACTTGGAATTTAGCAGCTTTTTTGCGGAACGAATTCCCGACTTTTTGTTTTCTATGCCCAAGCTACGCAGCATAGTCATCGAATACTGGTACCTCAAATCGGGTAGAAACATCAGTGGCAAAGCGCCCGAAAATCTACCCGCCGATTGGTCTTATTCCTTCAATCCCGACTCCAAAAATTGGCTGCTACAGCGCCACGAAGCCGACATATGAAAATAAGCCCCGCACTTAAAAGAGTATACAGCCACCATTGCACCCCCAACAGCCTACGCCCCGCCATCGCCCTGCTGCTTTCAGGCAAAGCAGCAGACTGCCAAGCCCTGCCCCTAAGCCAGCTTGCGCAAGCCTTTTCTTATTACGATAGCGAGAACATCATAAAAAATACGGCTTTTCAAGTAGCGGCGCAAATTATCAGCAGCCAATACGCCGAACGTCCCCTACAAAAAGACTCAAAACTATGCCTCTGGGGCGTACAGAATTTGCCCATCGGCGAACTGCGCAGCCATCTCCATGCGCTCGGCGTACAACTCGTAGAGCAGGCAACCGAAAGCACGCATATCCTGCTGGGCTTGGGCTTGAAAAATAATCAATGCGAAAGCATAGAGACGCTCGAAAAAGCAGGTAAACAATTTATACAACAGCCCCAACTCTTAGCCTTTTTGCAGTCGCAAGAGCAATTTTATCTACAACCCAACGACCCCAAAGCCGCAGAAGAAGCCGCCGAAGTCCTACATTCACTCCTGCGTAGCGGCGACAAAAGCAACACAGCCCTCGCCCTGCAAATGATGCAAACAGGCGGCGTGCCCAAGTCCGTTTTAGTGCCGCTTTTTGCCCTCGCCAGCACGCTCACTCCCCTTCGCAAGGAAGCCCGCCAACTCCTGCAACGCTACGGCTCCGATGCCCAATATCTCGCCGCCCAAAATTTCAGCTCTCCCATCACCAACGGTAGCCTAAATGCCCGCTTTTGGTCGGAAGTGCTTGTCAATGGCTACTTTTCTTGGCAAGAAATCTATGAATACGAAACCCTTTATACCCAAAATCGGCAAACCCCAGAGTTTTGGCTGCATTTCATAGACGATGCCGATTTTCTAAAAGCATATCTACAGCAATACTTCAAGCAAAATCCCTCCTACCTCTTCCGCCCACAACATCAAGAAAGCATACAAGCGCGCTGGATGCATTGCCCCGAAATTACCCGACTTGCTATCAGCATCAACGCAAATAAAATCCCCGATTACCTGCGCAACATGCGGCAAATACAGGCGCTTTATTGCTCGCTCGATAGGCATTCCAGCCCCTCTGCACTCGCCGCGCTAAAGTCGCTTTCCCAACTCGCCCAGCTCTCCCTTTCATTTAAGGGGCGTATATCGAGCCTGCCCGCAGCACTTTTTTTCATGCCCAAACTCCAGCGCATCGAGATTTTCGGCGCGCTTGGTTTCGAGCCCCAAAGCCTACCCGCGCATTTTTCATGCAGCCTGCTCACACCCACGCAGGGGCATTTTCTCCTAATTCGCCACAGTCCCAGCTAAAAGCATTTTTTTGGGGCGTGCCCGCGCTCCCCGCCGCCTAAAGGCGGCTTAAAGGTCGCGCGGTCGGGCTATCCGAGCCGTAGCATGCTACGGCTCTACTATCCCTCACGCGGCGCTTCGCGCCCCCTTAAAGTCCAGCCTCTATGCCAAAGAAAAAAGTCATAAAGCCCGCCCCCAATAGCGAGCAAAAATTAAACGATGCACTCGTACATAAACGCATAAGAACTTTTTCTTATAGCGACTGCCCCCAAGTCGACAAACGTATCTACGACCTGCATCTCTTGCGCGAACTACAAATCCACGACTGCCAAAGCCCCCTACCTCAAGGCATCGCCCAACTCGGACAACTGCAAAAAATCAGCCTGCGCAATCTCCCCATGCCCCAAGTCCCCGAAGACTTCAGCCAACTCGCCCAACTGCAATACATCGATATCAGCCACTGCCAGCTACAAAAGCTCCCCAGCCAACCCCTCGCCTGCCTGCCCCAACTACGCGAGCTATCCCTGCCCAACAACCAAATAGAAGAAGTCCCCAGCTATCTAAGCGAAGGAAAAGAACTACAAAGGCTCGACTTGAGCAATAACCCCCTCAAAGAATTTCCCCAAGTCCTGCTGCATCTGCCCAAACTCGAAAGCATCGGCACTAAAGGACTGCGCATTTTTCACAAACAATTCGCCCCAGAACAAAATCATAAACGCTTCTTGCAGCAACTGCACAGCGAAAATGTGCCCGAAAATATCCGTTACGACCTTTATTTGCTCCTCTCCGACGACACCCAAATAGCAGCCAATGTCAGCCTGCAAGCCCTGCTCTTTGGGCTAAAATTCCCCAATGGATTGGTGAGCCGCTGCGCCTTGCAAATTCTACAAAATCGCTTAGATGCAGCATACCCGCAGCGCCCCTTGCGCGCAGGCGCAAAACTATACGCATTGGGCAAACTCACGCAACCCGCAGAAGAATTGCGCGAGCAACTGCAAAGCTTGGGGCTAACGCTGTTGCCGACCCTAAGCGAAGACTGCACACATATACTCATAGGCACGAAAAGCATCAACAGCGCCCAATTGTATGCCCTGCACTGCGCTCCGCAGCAGCTTATCCTATCCGCCCACCTCACCCAATTCCTCCAATCGCAAGACCAGTTTTATTTAGCACCCGCCACAGAAGACAATAACAGCGAGGAATACGCCCAAAAAATACGCTCCCTGCTGCGACACGAAGATTTAGAAAATGTCAGCCTCGCCTTGCAAATGATGCAAACAGGCGGCGTACCGAAGGGAGCAATCTTGGAGCTTTTTATCATAGCCCGCTTCCGACAAAATGGCTATTTTTGGGGCGAAGGATATCCGAGCGATTTGCGCAAGCAAGCCATAGACCTCCTTCGCCAATTTGCTCCGCAAGCTCTGTACTTAGAAAGCCGATTGCCCAGTATTCTCAACAAAGGCAGCCATCTCGAAGCGGGCATCTGGCGCGTTTTTTTGCAAAAGGGGTATTTTCATTGGCGCGACTTATACGAATACGACCAAGCCAAAAGCAATATAAAAGCCGATACAGATTTCTGGGTGACTGTACTGCCCGAAAAAGACGCGGTAGAATACCTACAACAGTACACTGCCCAAGAAAATTATGAAATTGATATCGAGCGTTGGAGCAAACGCGCCCGCCGCAGCTATCTCAAGCTGCCTTTCATCAAGCGCATCTCACTATCCAGCTCCGCTTATGAAGAGGTGCTACAGATGCAGCAACTAAGCCATCTGTCATTTCGTTCCCCCGAAAGCTGCGACCAAAATTTCATCGCGCGACTCGGGCAACTACCGAATCTTCGCTCCATTTATTTTAGCCACTACCCCCAAGCCCATATTCCGCTTGCCTTATTTGATGCGCCTGCTCTTAGGACTTTGAGTGTTCGATTTTGGCAGAAAGCGCCCAAGAAATTGGACTACTTGCCTGCGCATTTTAAGTTTTCGCTCTTATCCAAAAAGCAAGTACTCATAGAGCGTATCGAAGTCCTATAAAATGAACTTTAAGCAGCCCGAAAACGCTTAATATCTGCTGTATCGGATAGCGCCCCGCGCCCGTTCGCTCCCTTCTGGTCGCGTCTACTCGCAGCTACGCTGGTGCGCTTCGCGGCTGCTTCGCAGTCGTGGTGGGCGCGGGGAAAAATGCGTGAGGGATGGCAATGAAGGGGCGCGAAATCGCGCCCCGCAATGAACAGCCCGACCGCCCGACCTTTTTAGGAGGGCGGGCACGCCCCAAAAAAACAAATCTATAATCATGCAAGCGCCTTTAATAGAACTACTGACACAAGCCTTTCAAACAAGCGGGCACGATAGGCGCGAGCGCGCACGCCAAGCAGCCTATGCGCTCATCGGCGAGCAATACCCTGCGCGCCCTTTGCAAGCGGGTGCGCGTCTGCTCATCTGGGGCAAACCTAATATAAAACGGCAGGATTTGAAGGAACAACTTAGCGGCTTGGGCGTAGAGGCGCTGGAAGAGAGCGAGGAGGCAAATCCCACGCATATACTGCTGGGGCTGGGCTTGCGTGAGCAGCATTTTGCGGTGATAAAAAAGCATCTGCGCGCAGGCGTGCAGCCGCTTACACATGCCCAATTGTTGGAATTTTTGCAGGAGCAGGAGCAGTTTTATTTAGCGCCCAGCGACGCGGAGTCGGCAGAGCAGACCTCCGCTGGCATACGGCAACTGCTGCGCAGCGGCGACCGCGCCAATATCGATATCGCCCTACAAATGATGCAAGCGGGCGGCGTGCCCAAACATTTGCTGGTAGATGTTTTCGCGGTATCTTTGGGATACCTTCCTTCCACCCAACGCAACGATGCGCGTAAACTGCTGCTACAGTACGGCTCCCAAGCCTTATTCAATGCCAGCCGTAGCAATACTCAAGGGCGAGCGATATACAATAGCCAAATAAATACGCAGCTCTGGGGCAGCCTCCTAGAACAGGGACTTTTCTCTTGGCGTGATGTGCATGATTACGAGCGGTATTATGCTAAAAAATTGCAGACGCCGCGTTTTTGGCTCTTGTATATGGACGATGTCGCCATTGGCAACGCCTATATAAAAGACTTTTTTGAGCAAAATCCTGAAGCGATGTTTTGCTTGAACGGGTTTAAAGAGCCGATAAAAAAATGACTACAGCACCCCAGCATACGCCGCGTTACCCTCGCCAGCATAAAAGAAATGCCCCTGCTGCTACAGATGCCGCAGGTGGAGTATCTGAACATTAGTTTTATCGGTGAGAGCCGCTATATTAGCGAAAAATTTCCTCCTGAAAAGCTCGAAAATTTGCAGCATTTGCCCAACTTGCAGACGCTTGTTATCAATTATTTTCAGGCTGCAGCCTTGCCCGATATGGTCTATCAACTGCCCAAGCTGCAGCGCATAGAGCTGATGAGCAGCAAATTCCGCCCCGACAGCATACCCGCGCATTTTACTCAGATAAGCGCCCCTGCTTCGCACGGTACTTATGTGCTACAGCGCTGCTCTACACAAGCGAAATAAAAAAACAAGCAAGCCAAAGACCTTCTTCCATATGCCTAAGCGCCTACAGCAAGCACTCAAAGAAGTGGATACGCTGACGTATTTTTGCTACGACAATTTTAGCCAGTTCGACGAGCGGCTTTACGAGCTTTGCAACTTAGAAACCCTCATCATCAGCAGCGAGCTGCTCCAAGTCCTACCCGCAGGCATCACTAAGCTGCAAAAATTGCAGACCCTGCACATACGCCAAGCCCCGCGCCTATGCGAAATCAGCGAAGACATCGCCCAACTAAGCCAACTGCGTACCCTCATCATCGAAAACACGGCGCTAAAAGCATTGCCCGAAACGGAGTACCTTTGGGTAGAATTGCAGCACCTGCACTTGGCAAACAACGCCCTTTTGCGTCTACCCAAAAGCTGGAGCAGCCTAAAAAAACTCAAAAATATCGCCCTGCAATACAATCCCTTTGAGGAGTTTCCGACGCAACTGCTCCACGCCCACAATGCCGATTGGTCGCTTAGCAAAGGGCTGCCGCATTTCAAAGATGCCAACCGCCTAAACACCCTGCTGCGCATGTTCAGAAAGTACCAACCCACAGCGAAAATGCACGCCTCTATGTTTTGGCTTTTTTTGGGCGATAGCCGATTTGGGCAAAAAATACCCCTAAGCTACTTAATTAGCGCCTGCGGCTACAAAGACAAAACCATCCAGCAAACAGCCCAACATATCGCAGAATGCCGCATCGCCGAGCAGTACCCGCGCCGACCGCTACGCGTAGGCAGTAGCCTCGCCATTTGGGGCAAAACACTAAACCCCAAAGCCGAAATTATCGAGCAAATTGAGGGCTTGGGTATACAGGTGGTCGAATGCAGTGCAGACGAAAAACCTACGCATATTTTGCTCGGTACAGGCATACGGCGAGAGCAATGGGAGCTTATCGAGCAGCTCCTAACCGAAGGAGTACAATTCATAATGCAGCCGCAATTGAGCGATTTTTTGCAGTCGCAAGCGCAGTTTTATTTAGCGCCCACCGATAGCGAAGCCGCTCAACATGCCAGCCAAAGCCTCGCCCAACTGCTGCGCAGCGGCAACGACGACAACACCCTCATCGCCTTAGAAATGATGCGCACAGGCGGCGTACCCAAAAATCTCCTTATCGATATATTTGCCATCGCCTGCCGCTTTCACCTGCCAAATAGCGGCGACCGCAGCGCCCGTCCCCTCGCCCAAAAACTCCTACAACAACACGCCAGCAAAGCCCTCTATCTCGAAAGCCAAGTCCCCGCTTACCCCACGCAACAAGACAAAATTAACCCCTATTTTTGGCCAACTATACTCGCCAAAGGCTATTTCTCTTGGCGCGAAGTCTATGATTTTGAAACGCATTACGCCAAAAGACGACAAGACCCCCATTTTTGGCTACTTTACATAGACGAGCAAAAGGAAGCCTACGATTACCTAAAAGCGTTTTTCGCAGCCTCGCCTGACTATTATTTGGATATATCAAAGCCCGCGCCGCAGATACAGCGATGGCTGCAATGCCCCTATATCATCCGCGCAAAAATAAGCAATATCGAGGGGGAGCAGATTCCCGATTTTTTGATAGAGATGCGCCAGCTTCAAATGCTTTCTTTTGCGCCCCCCTCCGACTGTAGTCCCCTTCAATTCGAGCGATTGAGCGAACTGCGAGCGCTGCGCTATCTCTGCATACCCCATACAAACCAAGAGCAATTACCCGAGCGTTTTTTCCAAATGCCCCATTTGCAGCATATAGATTTATACAATGCTTACAATTTCCGCCCCGAAACCGTGCCCGCTCATTTTTCTTGCACCCTCCCCAGCAGCGCACAGCGATATTATCAAATAATTCGACAAGATACTGCGCTCTAAAGGCATTTTTTTTTGGGCGTGCCCGCGCTCCCCGCCGCCTTAGGCGGCGGAGCCGTAGCATGCTACGGCTCTACGGGTCGCGCGGTCGGGCTATGCGGGGCGCTGTAGGGACAAGGCATGCCTTGTCCCGACAG
>CAYXSA010000045.1:0-34794 GCA_964467315.1 uncultured Saprospiraceae bacterium
GGGATAGTAGGGGCGCTGTAGGGACAAGGCATGCCTTGTCCCTACATTTGCGCCCTGCATAGCCCGACCGCAGCCCCCTTTTTGGGGCTGCGGGCACGCCCCCCCAAAAAAACTGCCCCCTCCTACGCAAAAAGCCATAAGAGGGGGCAGAAAAAAATCAAAACAAGCCAATAAGCCGAATTCTGTACATTTTCCTTCCCTTGCGGTGGGAAAAGCTCCATCATTTATCTTGCCGAGAGGTCGCCCCCATGCGGTCTTACTCTGCCTACCCTCCCACCTGCTTTTTGGGCATTGAGCGCGCAACTCTTTTTCTTGCGAAAGGCGGGTATACATGGCATTTCAACACACAAGGTTTATTCGCAAGCCGCATTGCTGCGAAGCTGCCGTAGGCTCTTACCCTACATTTTCACCCTTACCGTCGCCCCTTTGGAAAGGGGCGCTTAGGCGGTTATTTTCTGTAACACTGTCTGTCCTGCGAAGCTATTGCCTCACAGTCCCACCCGTTAGGTGGTGTGTCGCGCTGCGTTGTTCGGACTTTCCTCCCCCAACCTGACAGTTGGAAGCGACGGAGTAGCCTGTTTTGAATTAGAAGTTACGATTGTGCTGCTGCTTAGTGCGAGTGCTGCAAAAGTAAAAAAAATAAACAGAAGCACGCTATTCATTCGCTACGCGTTCACTTCGTGTTCGTCATTCGTCATTCGTCATTCGTAACTCGTAACTCGTAACTCTTGGGAGCCAGCCTATAGCGCCATCGTTTAGATAAACTTGCAGCCATTCGCCTTCGGTTTTGAGTATCGTGAAGGTAGTGCCTTCGTAGATTTTATGCGTTTCTTTGGCTGCCAGATTGGCTTCTTCGCGCAGGGCGATTTCGGGCTGCATGAGTACGCCGCGTGCGGCTTTTTGGGCGCTCGCCCAAGCGAAAAAGGCAAACAAGCCGAAGAATATAGAGGCGGCAAGGACTGCGCGCATTCGCGTTTTTCCTGCAAACGAAAATAGCGCAAAAGCAGCGGCGGCGCTGCTTAGGAGCATCAAAATCGCCCAAACTGTAGGCGAAACTAAGCCCGCGAAACTCGAAAAAGCGCTGCGGCTTGCTTCCGTTTGCGTTTGTGCGGGCTTGCCTTTGATGCGCTGGCGCAGGGCTTTTAGATTTTGGCTTGCATCTTCGAGGCTGGGCTGTAGGATTAGCGCGAGTTCGGCGTGCAAAACGGCTTTGCCGATTTTCCCCTCTTCGGCATAAGCAAGGGCGAGATTATTGTGCAGTTGTGCGGAGCTTTGTCCGCTGGCTAATATGCTTTCGTAAGCGGCGATGGCTTGGGTATATTGTTTATCTTTTTGCAGCTGTAGGGCGCTGGCGAAAGCGCTATTGGCGGCATCAGTGGCACTAATTTTCTGCGTGTAAGCGAGGAGCAGCAGCGCAAGAAGGAGGTATTTTATCATTTTTGGGCTGCGTTTATAAGTTTTTAATGATTTGGGTCGCTTGTGCGAGGGTATTTTGCATCTCTTCGCCGCTTGCACCGCCGCCGTAGAGGGCGGTATCGCAGGTTTGCAAGAGTGTTTGTAGCTGATTGGCTACGGTTTCCATGCCTTTATGCTGTTTGATGGTGGCGATTAGGCTATCGCGGGTGAGGGTATGCAGGGGAATTTTATACTTTTGCGCCGCGTATTGCTGCAGCGCTTGGGCGATTTCGGCATAAAAACCTGCCGCCTCATTGGCTTGCAGCAAGGTTTTGGCTTTTTCCAGTTGGTTGCTTGCCTTTGCCTTCGTTTCTGTGGATAAAATTCGCTCTTGGCGCTGCTCTTTAGTCGAATTTAGATAGGTTCGCGCTGCCAAAGCCCCTGCGGGCAGGCTTGCGCAGATAAGCCAAAACCACCAAGCGCCCGCAAGCGTTCCCTTTTCGCCTCCAATTTGCCATTCGCTGCTTTCTAAGGGGGCGCGCAGGGGGATTAAATTGGCTTTTTCTATTGGTTCTGGGGCTGTTTTGATGGGGGTTATCGGGTTTTTGCCTTCCGATATATTGGCAGAAAGCTCAAAACTGCGGTTGACTATCTTTTTTTCGCCCGTATGGTAAAAAGAAAGGGTTACGGATACGGTTTTCGCCCCTGTTTGGAGGGGTGTGAGCAGATAAGTATAGGTTTTTGTGCCCCAAACGCTGCCTTTTTTGGAGTCTATGGCGCTGCTATCGTCGATGGAGGGCGGCAATGCTTGGAAAGCTGCCGCGTCGAATACGATTTGCGGTAGGGGTAGCATCTTTATATCGCCCCTTCCTTCGGCTTTGACGATGATTTTTAGCGGTTCGTCGGTGCTGATATCGGATTTTTCGATGCTGGCGCTTATTTCGTAGTCGCCTGTGCTGCCCATAAAGTCGGCGGGCAGGCTCGAAGGGGCTTCTACCTCGATTTCTACGGTTGGCGCGGCGGCGTAAGGGTTGTCGGAATCGAGCAATTTGCCTGCATAACTCATACCGCCTGCATCCTGTATGCGGAATTTTCCGAGCTTATTGGGGTAAATCAGCATACGCCGCTGAAAACGGAAGCTCTTGCCCTCAATGGTTTTGCTGCTGCCTCTTGCCCTGTCGTCGCTATAGACGAAAACATCGGGTATATTCGGGCGTTTTTCGCTTAGATTTTGGGGTTTGGCGACGGCGCTGGGGTCGTAATAGAAGTATAATTCCAGCTCCAGCGACTCGCCGAGTTGGATTTTTTGCTTATTCGGTATCAGCCGCATCTGCAATATGTCGCCCAAGCCGCCTACGGCGCTGATATTTTGGGCTTTGGACTGCAATTTTTCGCCCGTTTGCGTCTGTACGGAGATGGCGGGCAGCCGCAATTTGCCTGCGCGGCGGGGGCGCAGCTCAAAAATATGCTCTTCCATCGGCAGTGAGGCGCTGCTATGTTGGTTGCCGCCCTCGCTGCCTGTGCGTTTGTAGCTTGTCCCTTTTCGCGCAGGCAATGCTTGTACCAGCTCAAAATCTGCCCCCCAATCTACGCTTGGCGCGGTGCTGGCGCTGCCGTTTTCAATGCGCAAAACGAGCATAAAGGTCTTTTCAGCTTCCACCGATTCGGGGCAGAGCAGTTCCAAACGCGCTTGCGCCCGCAGGGAGGCAGCAGCGAAAAGCAAAAGCAAGAATAAACCTATTTGCATAATTTAAGCGTTGTTTTTTTGGGCGTGCCCCCGCTCCCCCACCCGCGCCTAAAGGCGCAGGTGTTAAAAGTCGCGGGGTCGGGCTATCCACGACGCGATAAATCGCGTCGCTACTATCCCTCACGCAAAATACGGCAGGCGCAGCGACACCACGAAGCAGCGTAGCTGCGAGTAGACGCGACCCGAAGGGAGCGAAAGGGCGCAGCGCCTTTTTTTAATTAAAATTTTTCACTTTTCACTTTTCACTTTTCACTTTTCACTTTTCACTTTAAGGTAGGCAGCGGGCGCAAAAATAGCCTTTTTTCGGTAGGCAACCTATAAAAAATGCCTATCTTTGCCCTAGATTTTTTCACTAACATACATCTTACAGATGAAAAAAATTCTTCTTTCCTTGTTGGCAAGTGGCGCACTTGCTTTTGGCGTGCAAGCGCAAACTTTTGATTGGGCATACGCTACTGGTTCCGCAGTAGGCGACTTCGTAGAAGGCGCTGCTACCGATGCCACAGGCAATTTGTATGTGAGTGGGCGTTTTCAAAACACGGTGGATTTCGACCTTTCGGGTGCTGGTACAACCTCGCTAACTTCAGCAGGCAACAGCGATATTTTTATTGCTAAGTACAGCCCCGCAGGCGCTTTGCTTTGGGTAAAGCAAATTGGAAGTACGCTCGGAGACGATGCCTATAAATTGGTAGTTGATGGTAGCGGCAATGCTTATATAGCGGGTGCCTTCGAGGGTACCGTAGACTTCGACCCCAACGCAGGCACTCAAAACCTAACAGCAGCTCCTGCTGACAATAGCGGTTTTTTGCTTAAACTCAATAGCGATGGCGACTTCGCTTGGGTAAAAGGTTTTATAGGCGACGACTACTCCTACGTTGAGCAAGTTAGCCTTGATAACAGCGGCAATATTCTGCTCTTGGGCTATTTTGGTGGCACCTT
Source organism: uncultured Saprospiraceae bacterium (assembly GCA_964467315.1). GTDB lineage: Bacteria > Bacteroidota > Bacteroidia > Chitinophagales > Saprospiraceae > JAAFIM01. The sequence continues at coordinate 4,082 of CAYXSA010000045.1, forward strand.
AGACAGCGACCCCAATGCAGCAACAGTAAATCTTACAGGCCCAGGCCCCTTCGCTGTAAAGCTTGATGCCAGCGGCAATTTTGTATATTCGCACAATTTTACAGGTGTAGAAGTAGCCATGTACTCCACACTTGATGGCGACGGCAATGCCTATTTCACTGGCGGTGCATACGCACAGCACGATATAGACCGCGCTGTGGGCATCCAAAACGAACCCGCTCACACAGCTTTCAACGAGGGTTTTTTTATCGTAAAATGGAATGCCAGCGGCAGCTTCCAATGGGCTAAAACTGTCTCAGGAAAAAACGCCTTTGCCGAAAGTTTGCTAGCCACCAGCGATGGAAAAATTGTAGCAGCAGGCTCATTTATGGATAGTATCGACATCGACCCCAGCGCTACAAATAATATCCTTGTTGGCAATTCGAGTGATAACAATGCTTTAGTTTTACAGCTTGATGCTACCAACGGCAACCTCTCTTGGGGACAAGCCCTAGTGGGCAGTGGCAACAGCTATGCTACAACTGTCGCCCGCGACTATGACAATAACCTTTACATTGGAGGTTCTTATACTGGCGCTATAGATTTCAATGGCGGTGCTCCGAGCGCAGTAGATTCTACTGCTGGCGTTGGCAGTAGTGCTCCCTTTTTGCTTAAGGTATCCGCTTCAGGGGGCTATCTTTGGCATTATGCAGTAACCTCTACAGGTGCCGTATCCACTACCAGCCCTCAAGCAGCCGTTAGTGTCAATGCAGAGCATTTGTATTTGGTATTCAGTTTATCAAACGATGTCCCCTTCCCTGGTACTACGCTTTCTACTGCTGGCGGGTTCGACTTTGGTATCGCCAAATGGTCGCAAACACCCATCAACATCAGCGTAGAGCGCACGGCGTTTGCTGCTATGCAACTCTTCCCCAATCCCTCCTTCGATGGTCGCGTAAATATCCAACTTGGCGAAACGAGCGAAAACCTGCAAGCCACCGTTTTCAACGCTTTGGGGCAAACTATCAGCACGCAATCCCTCCAAAACGTCGAACAACTGCAAGTAGAACTCCCCGCTGCCGCAGGTATGTACTTCATCGAGCTACGCAGCCAAGACGGCAAAAGCGCCACCCTCAAAGCACAACGCCAGTAAAACGTCAAATTTATATATGTTAAACCTTCGCGCTGCTTTGCTCTTTTCATAGGGTGAAGCAGCGTTTTTTTTATAAAAATGCCTATCTTTGCCCTAGATTTTTTCACTAACACACATCTTACAGATGAAAAAAATTCTTCTTTCCTTGCTGGCGAGCGGCGCGCTCGCTTTTGGCGTGCAGGCGCAGACGTTTGATTTTGCTTATGCTATCGGCGGTACGAGCAACGACTATTCAAGAAAATCTACAATAGACGCTGCTGGCAATTTATACATTTGTGGCGATTTTAGCGGGACGGCTGCTTTCGATGAAGCAGGCACTACAACGCTAACATCAGCAGGCAGCACCGATGCCTTTATCGCTAAGTACGCTCCGTCTGGCGCACTGCTTTGGGTGAAACAAATAGGCGGTACAGGCGCTGAATATGTATCTGATATAGCGATTGATGCTGCTGGAAATCTCTATGTGGTGGGCAATTTTCACGCTACGGCAGATTTTGACCCCGATGCAGGCACACAAAATTTAGTATCTGTTGGTTCTTCCGACGGCTTTTTGCTCAAACTTGATAGTGATGGCGATTTTGGCTATGTAAAACACTTTGGAGGCGCAAGTTTCGATGTAGTAACTTGGGTTGCATTAGATGCCAATGACAACATTTATATGTCTATCTATTTTGAAGATAGTATAGACAGTGATCCCAATGCAGGTACGCAAACCCTTACCAACGCCGGAGTTGGAAGCGCATTGATAAAACTTGATGCTTCAGGCAATTTTGCATGGTCGCACGCTCTGGCAAATAGCGATTACTCTATTCCTGTAGCTGTGAACGCAGCTGGTGATGTTTATTTTGGTTCTATTTATTCTGATGGGACTAGCAACTTGATTGATTTAGACCGTAATGCAGGCACGCAGAATCCCGCCGCACCAAGCGCATATAACCGTGGCTTTTGGGTAGCCAAATGGAACAGCGCAGGCACATTCCAATGGACAAAAACCATAGCCGCAAAAAATGGAAATATAAGCAAGCTATCTATATTGGGCAATGATAGTTTGGTTTTGGCGGGCTATTTTCGCGATAGTATCGACCTTGACCCTAATGCTGCTACCATATTGGCTACTAATGCGTTCGGTGCAAGTCAAAACACAGGCTTTGTGATACAACTTACTAATGCGGGTGATTATGTATGGGGACATACGCTTGCCGCTCAAAACAGCACTAGTAATAGTGCTTTTGTTGAGATAAGCAGTGATGCAGATAATAATATCTACCTCTGTGGCGATTATACCAACGCTGTCGACTTCGACCCCAGTGCCGCCTCTGCTTCGGACACATCGACTGCACGGCAGCCTTTTGCTTTGAAATTAGATGCAGCGGGCAACTACCTTTGGCACTACGCAAGCCGTTCTGCCACTGCTGTCGCATATTTTACAGGTATCGCCGTTAGCAGAAATGCGGAGCATCTGTACATGACAGGCTATCAACAAGGAGCTCTTGAATTTCCAACAGATACTACGGAGGCTTTAGGTGCTGCAGATGTCATCATCGCCAAATGGTCGCAAACGCCCATCAACATTAGCGTAGAGCGCACGGAGTTTGCAGCTATGCAGTTCTTCCCCAATCCCTCTTTCGATGGTCGCGTAAATATCCAACTCGGCGAAATGAGCGAAACGCTGCAAGCCACCGTTTTCAACGCATTAGGGCAAACTATCAGCACGCAGACCCTGCAAAACGTGGAGCAACTGCAAGTAGAACTCCCCGCTGCGGCAGGTATGTACTTCATCGAGCTGCGTAGCCAAGACGGCAAAAGCGCTACCCTCAAAGCACAACGCCAGTAAAACGTCAAATTTATATATGTTAAACCTTCGCGCTGCTTTGCTCTTTTCATAGGGTGAAGCAGCGTTTTTTTTATAAAAATGCCTATCTTTGCCCTAGATTTTTTCACTAACACACATCTTACAGATGAAAAAAATTCTTCTTTCCTTGTTAGCAAGTGGCGCACTTGCTTTTGGCGTGCAAGCGCAAACTTTTGATTTTGCCTATGCTATTGGTGGCACAAGCAACGATTTTTCAGAAAATGCTGTAACTGACGCAACTGGTAATCTGTATATGGTCGGCGCATTTGAGGGGACAACTGCCTTCAATGAAGCAGGCACAACCTCCCTCAGTACCATAGGCGGTACAGATGCCTTTGTTGCCAAATACGCTCCCTCAGGTGCCTTAGTTTGGGTAAAACAAATCGGCGGCACAGATGACGATTACGCCGTTAATTTGGCAATCGACCCAAGCGGCAATCTTTATGTGGGCGGTGCCTTTCGTGGTACAGTAGATTTTGACCCAGGCACAGGGACACAAAACCTAACATCGCTTGGGCTTCGTGATGCGTTTCTGCTAAAACTCGATAGCAATGGCGACTTTGTCTATGTAAAACAGTTTGGTGGTACAGACTCCGATAATATATCGAGCCTTGCAGTAGATGCCAATGCAAACGTTTATCTGTCTATTTATTTTAGAAATAGTATGGATAGCGACCCTGGTGCAGGAACACAAACACTTACCAATGTTGGTGGTGGCGGAGCGTTGATAAAACTTGATGCTTCAGGCAATTTTTCATGGTCTCATCCATTAGCAACAGGCGATGGGGCACCCAAATTAACAGCTAATGCTAATGGTGATGTATATTTTGGATATATCCACTTTGATGGCAGCATTGTAGATTTAGACCGCAGCGCCAGCACACAAACACCCGCTGATGCAAGCGCCTACGGTCAAGGCTACTGGGTAACGAAATGGAACAGCGCAGGTACATTCCAATGGACAAAAACCATAGCCGCAAAAGGTTTTAGTAATCCTGTTTTGCATGTATTGGGCAATGGCAATTTAGTGCTGGCAAGTTATTTTCGAGACAGTATCGACCTCGACCCCAACGCAGCGACAGTACTTGCTACGAATACCTTTAGCCCAATCCAAAACACAGGCTTCATCATGCAACTCAGCGAAGCAGGCAATTTTGTATGGGGGCAAACGCTCGCCGCCCAAAACGCCAATAGCAGTAGCGGGTTTAGCTTTATGAGCCACGATTTTGACAACAATATCTACTTGGCTGGCGATTATATTGATGCTGTGGACTTCGACGGCAGCGCTAATAACGCGCTGGATACAACTACTGCCCGGCAGCCCTTCGTTTTGAAGTTGGATGATGCGGGCAACTACCTTTGGCACTACGCAAACAGCTCTTCTGTGGTATCTTATGTTGGTGCCCTCGCTGTTAGCCTCAATGCAGAGCATCTTTATTTGTCAGGATGGCAAAACGCTGCGTTTGTATTTGCTTCTGATAGCATAGCGAATTTGGGTGGTTATGACACTTACATCGCCAAATGGTCGCAAACGCCCATCAACATCAGCGTAGAGCGCACGGAGTTTGCCGCTATGCAGTTCTTCCCCAATCCCTCCTTTGATGGTCGCGTAAATATCCAACTCGGCGAAACGAGCGAAAACCTGCAAGCCACCGTTTTCAACGCTTTGGGGCAAACTATCAGCACGCAATCCCTCCAAAACGTCGAACAACTGCAAGTAGAACTCCCCGCTGCCGCAGGTATGTACTTCATCGAGCTACGCAGCCAAGACGGCAAAAGCGCCACCCTCAAAGCACAACGCCAGTAAAACAAAGCTTTTCTACAGCAGAAAAGTTACATCTATAACAGAAAAAGCCCCTGCCGCGCCTTTGCGCGTGCAGGGGTATTTTTATTGCGTGAGGGATAGTAGGGGCGAATCAACATTCGCCCTATGGGGCGATGTTGATACGCCCCGAATAGCCCGACGCTGCGACCTTTAAGGAGCAGCGGCACGCCCAAATAGTTACGAGTTACGAATTACGAGTTACGAATTTTCTTTGTGTATTCGCTTGATTATCAATGGCTTATGTACAAAATCTGCTGCAAACTCGTAACTCGTAACTATGTAAAATAGCGGAAATCGTGGTTATTTTCGATTTTGAGCAGGGTCTGATAGATGAGTTTTATGACGTTTTCTACATCGTCTTTAGCTGCCATTTCTACCGTCGTGTGCATATATTTGAGCGGCAGGGAGATGAGCACGGAGGGCACGCCGCCGTTGGAATAGGCGAAGGCATCGGTGTCGGTGCCCGTGTAGCGCGAAAGGGCGTTCATTTGGAAGGGGATTTGGTTCGCCGTGCCTGCGTCCTGCACCAATTTTAGCAATTTGTTGTGTACGGCGGGCGCGTAACAGAGTTTGGGTCCGCGTCCCGACTTGATGTCGCCGTAGATTTCCTTCTTCGTGAGCGGCGTATAGAGGTCGTGGCAGACATCGGTAACGATGGCAACATGCGGTTTGATGGTTTCGGCTATCATTTCCGCGCCGCGCAGTCCGACTTCTTCCTGCACCGCATTGACGATATAGAGCCCGAAGGGGAGTTTTACCTTGTTTTCTTTGAGCAGGCGCGCCACTTCGGCGATGCAGAAGCCGCCCATGCGATTGTCTAAGGCTCTGCCGCAATAGTAACGATTGTTCATAACTTCCAGCTCGTCGGGGTAGACGACCAGAGAGCCGATATGTACGCCCATTTCGAGCACTTCGTCCTTGCTATTTGCGCCGATGTCGAGGAAAATGTTTTCGGCTGTGGGCGACAGTTTTGCGTCATCGCCTTGCCGTAGATGTATAGCAGGCCAGCCAAAAACGCCACGCACGATTCCTTTTGTGCCATGTATATTTACGCGTTTGGAGGGGGCTATAACATGGTCGGAGCCGCCGTTGCGCACCACTTTTAGGTAGCCGTCGGGGGTGATATAACTTACGAACCACGCGATTTCGTCGGCGTGTGCCTCGATGACGACCCGATATTTAGCCTTCGGATTGATGATGCCGTAGGCGGTGCCGTAGTTATCGACGCGATACTCGTCGATGTACGGTTTCAGGTATTCGAGCCAAATTTTCTGCCCCTCTGCCTCAAAGCCCGTAGGCGAAGCATTATTGAGGTAGCGCATCAGAAATTCTTCCGACTTAGCGTTGATGATACTCATAATGTTGGGATTATCGTTTTTTGTATGGCGGCAAAGTTCTTTTTTTTGGGTGGATTTTTGCGTTTTTCGGGCAATTTATTTGCGTTTTTGGGCGTGCCCGCCTGCCCAAAAAGGGGCAGGCGGTCGGGCTATTTGAGCCGTAGCATGCTACGGCTCTACATATCCCTCACGCAGAACGCGCAGCGCGCAAAGGGCGCGGCTGCGCGCTCCTATTCCACGACGATTTTCTGTGTATTCGACTGCCAGCCTTTCGTCCGCAGTTGGTAAAAGTATACGCCCGCTGCCCAAGCGTCGAGATTTAGCAAAATGCCCGCTTGTTCGGCTGCTATGCGCTCTGTGTGCATAGTTTGCCCCAGCGTATTGAATACATGAAGTTCGAGGTTTTCGCTGCCGATGAGGCTATTTTCAAAGCTGGGCAAGGGCAGATAAGCACTGTAGCGGGCGGGATTCGGCTGCGAAGGCGGCAAAAATAGCGGCTCGCCTGCCTGCAATACGCTCGTAGATATAGGCGTAGTCGGCGTTGCAATAGTATTTACCTCCAAATCATCGAGATAAAAACCATCGGCGCGCACAGCCCCATCAGAAACAATACGCAGTTTGATAACCACGTTAGATTCGCCCAAAAAGGCATTCAAAGACATTTGCTCTTGCACCCAAAAATTTTGCACCCCATCGAAAAGGGGTTCGTTTTCTATTTGGTCAGCCGTACCAGGGTTGGTGTACAAACCGCAAAGAGGCAGAAATGCGCCCCCATTGGCAGAGGCAAGCACCTGCACATAGTCGTAGTCTTCTTCTATCTCCCATTTCGCCCAAAAACGCAGATAAGCGTCCCGCATTCCGCGCAAATCGAGCGACTGCGTGAGCAGCAGTTCGGAGCTCGTATTGCTGGCGTAATCGCCTGCGGGCGAATCCGTAATGCAGGAAGGCGCAGTATAATAGGTGCTGGTCGTTGTGCCCCAGTTGATAGCGGAAAGATTTGCCCAATTTTGCAAGCTGCTGGCAGTATCGGCAAAAGCTATCAGGGCGCTGCCCAGCGTATAGTGCACAGTATCGTGCCAGCTCACTACCCCATTGCTTAGGCTGATGACCATGCTAATTTGGTCGCCTACGCTTACAGAAGTTTTGAGTGTGAAGTTAATACTATCCGAAAGGGTCGCAAATTGTGCGGGATTGTGCTGTTTGGGCGCGCCTACAGCATCGATATTGGTCGTCAACGGGGTGAGCGATACCGTAAAACCCTGACCCCCAAAACCGTAACGGGTTAAGTCATAAGCCAAATGGCTATTCAAGCGGGTAGCGATGTAATTGTCGGGCTTTACCTCGAGTACGCCGTAGTTGAGCATCGTGCGCGGAAGCGCCAAATTCTGCCAAATCAAACCCCTGCAAAGCTCCTCGATGTTTGCCGCCGCTGGATAAAAGCCCCCCGCATTGCCGCCTGCCTCTGGAGTCATCGACAAAATTTTATTTTTCGTACTCTGCTCCCCATAAAACCAATCATCGGCATCGCCATTGGTATTGTAACCAACGGTTTCCATATTGGAGCCAAAGATATAACTGTTTTCATAGACCATAAAGCGCGAATAAGCCCGATAAAAAGCCGAATCAGGCGTTGATGCACTATTGTATGCCCAAGGATAAACGACCATATTGCCGTAACTATGATAATTCAGCGCCAGCTGAAAATCGTGCGCCTCGCAGAAAGTCTTTACGTTGCGGGTTTCGGGCTCCGAAAAGGCAGCCGTACCGCGATAGGTGTCAGAAGTAGCCGTACCCGAAGAACCCGAGTTATTGAAAGCAAATTGAACCCCATAATTGCGGTTGAGGTCTACGCCGAAACTCCCCCCTGCATTAGCTCGGCGATTTTTTCGCCACATTCCCCCGCCATTGGGCGACTGTGTGTTGTTGTACACGTAGCCGTCGGGATTGACACAGGGTATAAAATATAATTCCGTATTATCGAGCAAATAGCGTACTTCCTCGTCCGTAGCGTAGTTTTCCAGCAAAAACCACATATAGTAGACATTTTGCATCAAACTCAAAGGCTCGCGGGCATGGTGCAGGGAGGTATAGAGCGCTTCGGGTTCGTTTTCGTCGGCATTCGGATTATCCGAAATTTTCACCCAGTATATATAGCGCCCCCCGTGTGAGGTCGTCGAAGAGTCTATGACCTTGCGGCAGCTTATCAGGTTGGGAAATTTGCTGCACATACTATCCAACTCCTCCAACATCTGCGTATACGTCAGATAGCCGCCCATAGAGCCGAGCCGAAAATTTTGCGGGGTAGTATAATGCCCGATACGCCCCAAACAATCATCGTAAGGCGTACGTATGCTGCCCGTGAGGTCGAAACCATCATTCTGCCGAATATAGTAGTCGCTCACGTTCTGAATGAGCACCGTATAATCTATAGCATTTCGGCGCAATATATCCAACTCCCCTTCCGACAAATCAGAAATCCAGTATTCGCCCTGCTGCAAGTTTCCATGGTCGCATTCCAAACCCAAATCGCGTATCGTCTGCCAAGTTTGCCCTTTTAGCTCTACCCGCACCCGCGAAAACAGAGGCTGCGGCTCTATCTCCCCTTGCGAAAACAAATTTTCTTTCGCACTACCCCACAACAAACAAATAAATAGTATATACTTCAGCATAACAGCGTTGATTTTCTATGAAAACGGGTAAAACAGACAACAAGCCACAAGATAGGCTTTTTTTTAAGAGTTTGCCCATTTTTCAAGCCCCTTCGCTGCTGGAGTTCTTTTGAAGAGATAAAATTGCGTGAGGGATATGTAGAGCCGTAGCATGCTACGGCTCAAATAGCCCGACCGCGCCCCCTTTTTGCCCCGCGCCTTTAGGCGCGGGGTGCCCGCGCGTTTTTAGCGCGGGCAGGGCGCGGACACGCCCCAAAAAATCAGACAAATACCTGCGTAGAAAACTCCAATGCCGTCTCAAAAGCCGACATATCCAAACCCAAATCCAAACCCTCTTCTTGTGCAAAGTACTGCAACATTTTCTCCGTCGGCATATTGCCCGTTAGGTCGTCCTTTGCCATCGGACAGCCCCCATAGCCGCGTATCGCCCCATCAAAACGCCGACAGCCATGCGCGTAAGCCGTGTATACTTTCTCCCGCCAATTAGTGGGCAGCGTATGAAAATGCGCCCCAAACTCCACATCTGGACGCGGCGGAATCAAGTTCCCAAACAAATACGCTATCGTATCGGGCGAGGCTACCCCGATGGTATCCGACAAAGAAATTATCCGCACGCCCATATCGGCGAGATGATTTACCCAATTTTGCACAATATCCACATTCCAAGCATCGCCATAAGGGTTGCCAAAAGCCATAGAAATGTACACTATCAATTCCTTATTCGCTTGGCTGGCAAGCTCCTGTATGCGTCGCACCCGCAGCACCGATTCCGCCACCGTCGCATTCGTATTGCGCAGCTGAAAAGTCTCCGATACCGAAAACGGATAGCCCAAATAACGCACCCCTTCTTGCTCGCAAGCCGCCTGCGCACCCCGTTCATTGGCGATTATCGTCAGCAATTTTGACACACTCGAGCGCCAATCTATATTCGCCAAAACCTCCGCCGTATCGCGCATCTGTGGTATCGCCTTTTCCGACACAAAACTCCCACAATCCAAAGTATCAAAACCCACCAATAGCAACTTTTGCAGATACTCGATTTTCAAACGCGTCGGTATAAATTCGTGCCGCCCCTGCATCGCATCGCGCGGACATTCAACTATTTTTAGCATAACCTTGTTAGTTTCGTCAAAATGGGCGGCTAAAATATGCCTTTCCCCGCGATTTTCCCCTATTTTTGCGCAGTTATTCCGCGAAGTTCGCACACTCAAACAGTCCCCCGCAAAATGTCCAAACGCGCACGCTATACACTCATCGGCTTCCTGCTTTTCATGCTCGGCATGGTCGCCCTCGCCGTCGAACTCATCGTCGGACAACCCCTCCTTTTTCTCGCTTGGCTCGATATACTCGGCAAGCTGGGCGCTTTTTGCGTCAAACTCTGCATGATTTTCGGCGGTATCGTCATCGTTACCCTCGCCAGCGCCGACGAAAATGCAAAAGACGAATACCTCGAAAATTAACTTTTTTTGGGCGTGTCGGCGCTCCCCGCCCTTTCGGCATTCGCCGAAAAGGGCTTAAAGGTCGCGCCGTCGGGCTATCCGTTGCAGCGCCTTCATTTCATTTCGGCGCTTTCACTGCTATCCCTCACGCGGCAGCGCCGCAAGGCGCGGGCGCTGCTCACAGCCCTTACATATAAGGGCTCTACGAACAAACCCCAAAAAATAAACTTTCAACTTTATTTCCTGCAAACGAACATCTCAATAATTTACTTAACAAATGATTTTTATCATTTTTGCATATTTGTTGCAATAAATAATAAAAGCGGCGTTACAATTTTGAAAAGAAATCTTTATATTTGTTTGCGTTAGCGTATTTGTTGAATTATTAGTTAATGTATTATTCTGGCGTATTTGTACCCGTTTCATTTATGTACCCGCACCTGCATCACTAAATTTTGATGCTTTTTTTACTATCATGGCATTAGAGAAATTTATTAAAAAGTTGCGCCGTATGCGCAGCCTCACCCAAGAGGAAGTTAGCCAACAACTCGGCATAAGTCCACAAGCCTACAGCAAGATGGAAAATGGCGAGACCAGAATCGACGTAGACCGACTGTTTCAGCTTGCCGCCATCTTCGGTATGGAGGCGCGGGATTTACTCGATATGCGCGACAGTAGCCCTGAAGCCGACACCGCCAGCGAATGCAGCAAACACTCCAATGCACACACTATTCATTGCTCCTTAGCGATAGAATTGCGCGTTGTCGTTCAGCAACAAAAGGAAGAAATCCTTTTCCTGCGTGAGCAGCTCAAAACCATGCAAGAGATGCTCAAAAAATTCGTATAATTGCGCCCATAAGTAACTGCGCGAAATAAATTCACATTCCGCAAAGCGCTGTTTCGGGCTTGAAAACCAAGCGCAGAACAATGTGAATTTATTTTGCTTTCGTACTTAAAGCCAATTATATCTATGTCTTTTGCTGCCCCCTCTACTGACGTTTACCAACACTTGCAGCCTTTTGCCTGCGAGCAAGGAGGCGTATTGCCCAATTTGAAAATAGCGTACTGCTGTTTTGGTGCGCCTTCGCGCCCTGTCGTTTGGGTTTGTCATGCGCTTACGGCAAATGCGGACGTTTCCGACTGGTGGGCAAATATATTCGGGGCGGGCAAATTGCTCGACCCTGAACGTTATTTTATTGTCTGCCCCAATAATATCGGTTCTTGTTACGGCAGTACTTCGCCCCTTAGCCTAAATGCTGCGACAGGGCAGCCTTATGGTGCGGACTTTCCCGCCCTCACGACCCGCGACATGATGCGAGCGCATAGACTTTTGGCGGCGCATCTGGGTATAGAGCGCATTCATTTGCTTATGGGCGGCTCTCAAGGCGGGCAACAAGCGATGGAATGGGCTATAGAAGCCCCCGACGAGATAGAAAATTTGCTTTTGCTGGCTACCAACGCCCGCCATTCGGCTTGGGGTATCGCTTTCAACGAAACGCAGCGCATGGCTTTGCGGGCGGGCGGCTACAGCGCGGCAAGCTTGGCAGCAGCGAGGGCAGTCGCTATGCTGAGTTACCGAAATTACGAAATGTATAGCCGCACCGAAAAGGCAGGCGACAGCGAAAAATACGCCGACTTTGGCGCTACGACTTATCAGCAGCATCAGGGCGATAAACTCGCCCGCCGCTTCGATGCCCGCTGCTATGAAGTCCTATCTTTGGCAATGGATAGCCACCATGTCGGCAGAGCGCGCGAAGGTGGCACTACAGCCGCTCTCTCCCGCATCAAAGCCCAAACGCTGATAATTGGTATCAGCTCCGATTTGCTGTTTCCGCCCGCAGAACAGGCTTTTTTAGCCGAGCATATCGCCCACTCGCGTTTCGTTTGTATCGACTCGCCCTATGGGCACGACGGTTTTTTGACCGAAGGCGCGCAGATAGTCGATATAGTCCTCGCTTGGCTACCGACTCCGATACCATAAACCAACGAAAAGCCTGCGCGCAGCAGGTTTGGGCTAGCGATGCGGAGCAGTGGCGCGCAAAGCGCGCCAGATACGAGCGCGTGTAGGGGCAGCTCTTGTGGCTGCCCTAATACGCGCGAAGTAGCCGAGCGAATAGCGAGCTGCGTAGCGTAGCGGCGACGCGCTTTGCGCGGCGCAGCCCCCAAAAAATCCCCAAAAAACCCCCCAAAAGTTCCATGAAATCTACGCTACTATTATGGGCAGCCTTTGCCTTGCTGCCCCTGTTTTTATGCGCGCAAACAGCCGATACGACGGCGATAATCTGGCGCGGTTTTGAGCACAATTGGACGTATAATCATCGCATCAATCGCTTGGGTAGTTATGTGCAATATGCAGGCGGCAAGCCAGTTTGCGCGCATGCTTCCGCCTCTGGCATGGGGGCGGACAGTACCAAATTTAGCTGCTTTTTTAGCCGCGTGCAGTCCTCTGGTTTGTGGTTTCAGGAAGGCGTAGCGGAGGTGGAAATTAGCGGCAAGGAGCGGCATTTATTGGCGAAAACAGTTCGCCTGCGCATACCCGCCGCCGCCCAACTCCGCGACAAAGAGCAACAAATCGCCCTGCTAAATGGCTTTGAGGTACAGGCGGTAGGCGGCGCGGACAAGCTGCAAACCCTGCATTTGGAGCTGGGCGAGCTGGAATATGCGCGCGAAACGGGCGAATTTTTGCTAAGCGTGCATCTCCTCTTGCTCGTCAATTGTGAGACGCTCGAATGCTCGATGTGGTCGCAGCGCACCAACTACCAATTTCGCATTTATTACCTGCTCGCGGCGGGCGCTGATGCCGATTTTGCCAACAGCGAGCAGCGCATTAGCCGCATCAGCGACTGGGATAAAAGGGAAGAAATCGCGCATGAGGACGAAAAAATTGCGCTCACGGGCGTGCGCGGCGGCGTGTATCCTGCCGCTTTCGTGGGTCTGCGCGGCTTTCGCGTGCAGCTCGACGCGGCGCATTGGCTCGCGGGCTACCACTCACACGCCACGCCCCTGCAATACGATGCGCAGCGCGGACGCATGGAGGCGCTGGTCGACCTGTTTTTCAAGGAATGGATTTTCGGCATGAAACGCCAATCCGCCTACCCGCCGCATTCCAAATTCTCAAAACGCAAGAAAGGTTGGGCGGTGCAGGAGCTGGATTTAGTCCTCGTGCAGCTGCGCAAAGGCAAAATACAACACGAAAAACGCAGCGGGTCTATGTTTTGGCGCGCCCGCAATGCGCCACCCACTGCGGCGGAAGCCCTACAAATTATAGGCTTGGATTGAGTTTTTTCATTTTTTTGGGGGCTGCGCCGCGCAAAGCGCGTCGCCGCTACGCTGCGGGTGCCCTCCCGTTGGTCGGGGCTACTTCGTGGTCGCCTATCGGCTCATACCTTCGGTGCGCCGCGTCCGCGCCTTACAGGCGCGGGGGCGAATGTTAATTCGCCCCTACCTATGGCGCACCTTTGGTACTGCGGCGCTTCGCACCGCAGCCCTCCGCATCGCTAGCCCGTTTTAGGGTATCAGCAATTTATGCCATTCGCTACCCATGGGGCTTTCGATGCGCAAGAAATAAGCGCCTGCAGCCAGCGAATTGGGCACAAACTCCGCCCGACCCGCATAGGCGCTCAATTCCGTAAATTGGCACAAACGCCCCTGAGCATCCAATACGCTGATTTTTAGCAAGTCGACGGCTTCGGTACTGTTGATATTTTGCAAGTATAGGAGGTTTTGCCCTTGAGGGAGCGGATTGGGATAAATGCGCCATTGGGCGGCGGCTGCGCCTACGTTTTCGGGCGAAACTGCTACACCGCTCGCCTGCGGATCGAAGCGAAAAGCGCCCAAGCCGCCCCGCTTATTGCCTACGAAAATATCTAAAAAGCCATCGGCATTGAGGTCGGCGGCAGCGGCTACCGACTGCCTGCCCTCGTCGATATTATCCAGATAAGCGCGCCGAGTGAATGCCCCCGAAAGATTGCCCTGCACAGCCTCATACCAATCTATGCCGCCGCTTTCTTTGCCAAGCAACAACACCCAAACGCCCTGCCATTGCAGCATAAACGGAGCGCTATTGCCCTCTATGCCGCCCGCCCGCGTGTCTATCATACCGAAGGTCTGCGTCGTGGGCGTAGCGGAAAATTGGGGCGCGCTTGCTGTGCCCGTATTGAGGAATAGGTTTATATTGCCGTTGCGCTCGCCGATGATTAAATCTATCTTGCCGTCCTCGTCTACGTCCCAAAGACAAGGGGCGCTATAGTTGCCCACATCGATACTTTGATAATTGGGCAAAGGCTGGGCGAAGTTGGGAGCGCTGGCAGAGCCGCGATTTTCGCAGTATACGAGCGTGCCGTCTACTAAGCCCGCTATGAGATCTTGGTCGCCGTCGCCATCCATATCGGCAAAGGCGGGCATGAGCCGCTCCAAATCGTATTGCTGCAAATTGGCAAAATTGGTGTCTACCAACTCAAAGGCAGGCGCTGTAGCAGTGCCTACATTTCGGTAGGCATAGAGCGAGCGGCGGAAATTGGTCGTAGACACAAAAACGCCATTGCTGCCGACAACCAAATCCATAAGCCCATCGCCATCAAAATCCAGCAGCGAAGGCGCAGAAGTGCCGCCTACATCAAGCATATCGCCTACCAGAAAATCCGTTTGCTGAAAACTAAAAGCAGCTTGCTGCGTCGTGCCTGTATTTTCGTAGAGCCAAGCACATTGGGTATTTTCAGAATAGTCGTCGCCGCTGGGCGTAGCGAGCATATCGCGCAGACCATCGCCATTTACATCAATAAAATAAGCAGCAGGATAACTATGCAAGCGCACAGGGCGCGAATTGATCGGGAAAAAGGTTTCCTGCGAACCGACAAAGGCAGTTTGCGCGCTGCCCGTATTGGCGGCGTGGCAGATATTGGTAAAAGATACATCGCCCAAAAATAAATCTTTTAGCCCGCCTGCATTCATATCGAAAAGGGCGAGCGTAGAGCCACTGTGTCGGGGATTGCGTTGTACGGGCTGCCAGCCGCTATACAGGGCGCAGCTATCGACATGGGGGCTAAGGGTAAGGGGCTCCGTAACGCCGCTTTCGTAGAAACGCCCCCAGCAGTCGTCGGCAAGCTCAAAAATAAGACTATCGCAGCCGTAGCCCTCGTCTGCAGACCGATTGGCAAAAAGCTCCACGTATCCGCCCGTGCTGTTGAAGGTAAGTATATCCATATCGCCGTCGCCGTCGATGTCGTCTATAGCGGGAATGTCTATGTTGCTCACAAAGATATTATATTCGCTGCCCGCCTGTCGGGGGTCGGTGTATAGGAGCGCTTCACTGACGAGTTGAAACTGTAGCCTACCGTCTGCGCGGCGCGTGGCGCGAAATACGCCGATACCGATATAGCCCATCGAAGGGACACGGTAATTGCAAAAAATATCTTCCAGCCCATCGCAATCGTAGTCGCGTAGCAGTGCCCAAGATTCTACGGCGGGGAAATAGGCAGCCAATTCGGGGGCAAACTGATAAGTGGGGTTGGCGCTGCTGCCTGCATTGCGAAAGGGTTGCCATGCGTTGCCTACGCGGTCGAAAACCAATAAATCGCGCAAACCATCGCCATCTAAATCGGCATCAGAAAACTGCGCACAGCCCATGCCGCCCGCGAGTGTGAGCGCCTGCGCCTGCATATCCGTAAAAGGAATGGTTTGGCGTATGGCAGCTTGTGCAGTTAGCTTATTGACTGCGCAAGCAAAAAGGAGCAGGTAGCAGAATAGGCGCATAAGGAGGCGAGGCGATGGGTAAAAATTGGTGGATACAGCTTATTCGGTAGGGACTAGCGTGAGGGATAGGAGCGGAACCACCGCGCTGTGCGCGGTGATGGAGCGCATAGCCCGACCGCCGCGTAGGGACAAGGCATACCTTGTCCCTACGCGGCGGGCACGCCCAAAAAAATATCGCTCATAAACGGCTTAAACTATAAAAAACCCGCTTAAACCAAGCTCATAGCAAACCAAGCGCGGGCGCGCTGCAATTCGTCGTCTGTGGCGCGTATGTGTTTGAAGTCGTTATTGGTCGGGTCGTAGCGATATTCTTGCTGCCATTGCTCGCCATATTGGGAGATTTGCTGCAAGGCGTAGGCGATATACTCGGCTTCTTGGTCGCTGGTCGTGGGGTGAATGGAGAGGCGCACCCAACCTGGCTTCTCCAGCAGGCAACCTTGCTCGATTTGGTCGGTAATGCGGTGCGAATGCTGTCTATCAACGCTCAAAAGATAGTGCCCGTAGGTGCCCGCGCAGGAACAACCGCCCCGCATCTGTATCCCAAAGCGGTCGCTAAGCAGCCTAACGACCAAATTATAGTGCAAATGCTCAAAATAAAAAGAGATAACCCCCAATCTATCTCGGTGTTCTTTGGCGAGAACGTGCAGGCGGGGAATACGGTCGATTTCTGCCCATAAAATATCCAAAATTTCGCGCTCGCGGGCTAAGATATTGGCGACTCCCATCTCGTCTTTTAGCTGGCAACAGAGGGCGGCGCGTATGGTCTGCAAAAAAGCGGGCGTACCGCCGTCTTCTCGGGCTTCGATATCGTCGATATAGCTATGTTCTCCCCAAGGATTTGTCCATTTTACCGTGCCTCCGCCCGAAACATCGGGTATTTTATTGGTGTATAAAACGGAGTCGAAAATAAGTATGCCCGTACTGCCTGGTCCGCCCAAAAATTTATGCGGAGAAAAGTAGATAGCATCGAGCTTTTGCTTGGGTTCAGCAGGGCGCATATTGATGTCAATATAGGGCGCAGAACAGGCAAAATCTACAAAACAATAGCCCCCAACGGCGTGCATAATGGCGGCAATTTCGTAATAAGGCGTTTTCAAACCCGTAACATTGGAGCAGGAGGTAACGGCGGCAATTTTTAGCGGTCTATCTTGGTACATTTCTACCGTTTCGCGCCAAATATCCAAATCAGTTAGTCCGTTTTCGCCCGCATGCACTACCACCACTTCGGCTATAGTTTCCAGCCAAGAGGTTTGATTGGAGTGATGCTCTTTGTGCGTGATGAAAACGACAGGGCGTTGCTGCGGGGGAATATCTACGAAGGGCGCAAAACGCTCATGCAAGCGCAATCCTAAGATGCGTTGCAGCTTATTGACGACCCCCGTCATGCCCGAATCGGTGGAAATTATCACATCTTGCGCCCCTGCGCCTACATGCCGCTTGATGCGTTGCAGGGCTTCGTGGTAGGCTGCCGTCATCGTAGCCCCGCAAAGGTTGGTTTCCGTATGCGTGTTGGCTACGAAGGGGGCGATTTCTTGGGACATGATGCGCTCAATGGGCGCATAGAGCCGCCCGCTGGCTGTCCAATCAGCGTAAACCAACCTTTGCTCCCCCTCCACCGATTGATAACGCTGATTGATGCCGATAATCTGCGCCCGATACGGCTCGAAGTATGTTTCCAGAGTGCTCATGTGAGAATGACGAATGACGAAGTGAAACGCGTAGCGAATGACGAATTAGTGCTTGCTACCATTGCCGCCGCGAGGCGGCATAGTACCTATACACCAAGCACAATCTAATTCGCAAAGTTAGCGAGTTCCACGCAAAGCGACGAAAAAAATAAGAGCGCGCAATTTTTTATAGGCAGACAAGCGATAAAGCCGATAAACTTTATTAGTTTTGCGCCCTACAAAAATATACTTCTGTATCTATACACTTTCCTCTCAACGAAATGGCAGAGCAAAACGCAACCACTACCCCCACACAGCAACCACAACACAACGAAGGCGGCTACAACGCCAATGTCGATAATACGAACGTCGCGGGCAACTTTATCGAGCAAAACAAAACGACCATCTTCGCAGGTGTCGGCTTGCTGCTCGTAGCGCTTTTGGCGTTCTATTTTCTGCTTTTCCGCTCCTCTGGAAAAGACATAGAGGCTTCCAACAAAATGTTTGAAGCGCAATTTTACTTCGAGCAAAACGAATTTGAAAAAGCGCTCAAAGGTATACACGAACCCGGACAAACCGAAACGGCGGGCTTTCTGGATATTATCGAAGAATACGGCAGCAGCCAAACGGGCAACCTCGCTCACTTTTATGCGGGCATTTGCCTGCTGCAACTGGGGCAGTTTGAGGAGTCTATAGAGTATTTGCAAAAATATAGCGGCAACGATGCCCTTTCGCAGGCTTTCGCCTACGGCGCTATCGGCGATGCAAAATCCGAACTTAATCAGATGGATGAGGCGCTTTCTTTCTACGAAAAAGCCGCCGCCTACAAACCCAATCTCGCTACTACCCCGTATTTCTTGCGCAAAAAAGCCCGCTTGCTCGAACACTTAGGCAAAAAGGACGAGGCTAAAACCGCTTACGAGGCAGTTCAAAAAGAATATCCCGCCTACGCCGAGCGCGTTTCGGTAGAAAAAGACCTGATTCGCCTCACAGGAAAATACGAATAAAATTGCGCATTTGCGCTTTAAGACTATTCATACAAAAATCCGCCTACCCCTTGTTTTCTTGGGGTAGGCGGATTTTTCATAGATTTTATTTTTTGGGGCGTGCCCGCCGCTGTGCGGCGGTCGGGCTATCCGCTCCATCACCTTCGCGCCTAAGGCGCTTCGGTGGTTCCGCTTCTATCCCTCACGCGGCAGCGCCCGCAAGGCGGGCGCTGAGTACAGCCCTTGCATGCAAGGGCTCTACATACACACATAAAAAATTTCACTTTTCACTTTTCACTTTTCACTTTTCACTTTTCACTTTTCACTTTTCACTACCTAAAAAATTCTACCAGCACCAAAGCGCCGAAAATCGTGCTTGCTATGCCGTTGGTCGTGAAGAAGGCGAGATTTACGCGGCTAAGGTCGTATGGTTTGACCAAAAAATGCTGATACGTGAGCAGCGCGATGAAGATGCCCGCGCCCGTGTAGTAAAAATAAATATCCTGCTTGCCCGACATTTCGGCATAGGCGATGCAAGAATATACTACAAGCAAGGCAGTTATCGCATGTAAAATATTGGAGAGCATCAAAGCGCGGCGCTTGCCGATGAGCGTAGGAATGGAGTTCAAGCCCAGCGAGCGGTCAAAATCCTCATCTTGCAAAGCATAGATAATATCGAAACCCGAAACCCAAAACAGCACCACAAAGGCATAAATAATGGGCAATAAGGCAAATTCGCCCGTCACGGCGATATATGCCCCTAAAGGCGCAAGCGCCAAGCCAATGCCCAAAACAAAATGACAAAGCGCCGTAAAACGTTTGGTATAAGAATAGCCCAAAACCACCAGCAGCGCAATGGGCGAGAGGAAAAAGCAGAGCCAGTTGATAAAAAAGGTGCAAACAACGAAAAGTATACAGTTGGCAACCACAAAAAATAGGGCGCTACTCGGCGAAATCAGCCCCGCAGGTATTTCTCTTTGGGCGGTGCGCGGGTTTTTGCCGTCTATATCTCTGTCGGCATAGCGATTAAACGCCATCGCAGCCGTGCGCGCAAAGACCATACAGCCAATAACAAGCGCCAAAAGCAGCCAATTTAGGTTGCCGCCTTGCTGCTGCGTCGCCAGAAAAAAGCCTATCAACGCAAAAGGCATTGCAAAAATCGTATGGCTAAACTTGACGAGGGAGAGGTAGTTTTTCATGCTATTTAAGAGGCGGTAGGCTTATTTTCGACCAAAATCGGCGGGAATTTCGCCCCATTTATCCGTCTGCCACTTTAGGACGCGATTGGTATAGGTATGTGTGTGCAGCCAAGTTTCGGCGCGCTCTATAAGGTTAAACAATTCAGCGTTTTGTTGGTTGGCTTCGCGGGTAGTTTTGCAGTGTTTTTTTCGCAGCCAAGAGATAGCGGTTTGGCTATCGGTGTAGATGGGCAGCTCGCTGCCGCGCTGATGCAGGTAGGCAAGCGCGTGTACAAGCGCCAAAAATTCAACGATATTGTTGCTGGCATCGGCAAAGGGGCCTTGATGAAATAGGCGCTCGCCTGTGCGCACAGATACGCCCTGATATTCGGCGTAGCCTGTGGCGGTATTCCATGCCCCGTCCACAGCGATGCTGTCCAGCTCGTATTTTACGCTAAAACTGCCATCATTGCTGGGCTTGCTCGTAGGGGCGAAGCTGCGAGGTTTTATATAGGCTTGATGCCCGCGCGCGAAGGCTGTTTCGGCTTCTTCGCGGGACTCAAAGGACTTGTAGCGGGCTGTAGCAATACCATCGACTTGGGCTTTGCATTCCGCCCAAGTATCAAAAATGCCCGTGCGCAGACCTTGCCAAACGACGTAGAATTTGGGATTGTTTTTTTTCATAGTTTTGGGCGTATAGGCGTAGGTACTGCGTCCCTCGCTTCCGCTCGCGCCGCTGGTACGGCGCTGCTCACTTCGTTCGCATCGCTGGTATCAAGTACAATAGATGCCACAAAAAAAAATCGTAACTCGTAACTATTTCTCTGCCATTTTTTGGACATAGACGCGCAGGTCTATGAGTTGTTCGTTGCTTAGTTTTTCGGCGGGGTACTGGGGCATATAGGCGCGTTTGCCTGTGAGGGGGTAGGTGCCTGCGCGGGTGATTTTGTAGAGGCTATGGGCGTGCCCGTTTTTCATTTTATTATCGAGGTAGCGAAAGGATTTGCGGCTATCGTCGAGGGCGAAGAAGGAGAATTTTTTGCCTGCGTGGCAGTGTTTGCAGCTAAGGTCGTAGATATTTTTGCCGTTTTTGAAGCGGGCTTCGTCGTTGGCTACGCGGCTATCTAAGGTGCGGTATTCCATTTCTTCGGGAAAAGTCGCAGGCTGATAAAGGGCAAACTTACTTTCTAAAATGCTCACAGCTTGGGCTAAGTTGACATCATCGGCGATGGCTTGCTCGATTTTTTGGAAATCGGCGGGCTGGAGTGGCAGGTCTTTAAGCTGGAGTTGGAGCGTCCAAAAATAAGCGAGGACGGATTCCATTTCCCATTTTTCGAGGGGTCTGCCTTGCGAGCATTGGGTAGCGCAGACGTGTATGGCTTTGCGCAGGTCTTGGTTGGCGGCTTTGATATCGGGTACGGAGCCGTATTTTTTCTGATAATCGCCATTGTAGAAGGCTTCGCGGTTGACGATGCCAAAGAAGGTAGAGCCTTGCAGGAAGGGCATTTTATTGTCTACGGCGTACTGCAGGCGGCTTTGGGGGTTCTGGTCTGTGAGGTCTTTGGTTTCGCGGCTGCTATTGTGGCAGGCGATGCAGGTAAAGTATTTGCTTTGGCGCTTGGTTTTTTTGCCTGTGATGGGGTGGGTAGTATAGCCTTTTTCGACGATTTCTTTGCCTTTTTCGGCGCTATAGCCTGTGGCTGTGGTGTCGATGGAGAAGCGGCGGAACTTGCCAAGTCGCACGAGTACGTCCCAAACGGGCGTTTCGGGCTTGAGGGTATACGACATTTGGGCGATTTGGGGTGCTGTAGAGCTGGTGGCGGGTTGCCAAAAACCCAGCCCCCATACAGCGAAGAGGGCAGCGATAGAAAAGGAATACAGGCGCATAAAAATAGACAGATAGTTTACATTAGACAGATTGGGGGAGGCAGGGCAGTTCGGTGTTGCGATGCGTGAGGGATAGTAGGGGCGAATCAACATTCGCCCTTTTGGGCGATGTGGATACGCCCCGTATAGCCCGACCGCCGCCCCTTTTTGCACGCCGCCTTAGCGGCGTGTGCCTGCGCGAGCCGTAGCGTGCTACGGCTTTTCAGCGCGGGCAGGGCGGCGGGCACGCCAAAAAAAAACTATTTTAGAACTTAAAAAGGCGAGATATGGTGAAACCTAAACGAAATTCGCCGCGCGTCCAGTTGCTGTGCGTGTATGGTATGTAGTCGGTGGCGGCGATGCCTGTGGCATTGGTGAGATTGATTTGGAAAACGTGCCCGCTGGTTTCGAATTCAAAACCGATGCCGATGGGCGGCGAGTATCTGCCTCCTGAAATGCGGCGACTTTCGAGCGGGAGGCTGGCATCGAGAATGATGCAAAAATGTTTGGCGACTTGTATGCGGGCTGCGAGCGCGAGGCTAAACAAGTAGTTTGTTTCGCCATGTGGTACGATATTGCGCCAGACGAAAATGGGCGAGAGTTGCAAGGAAAACGCCTTAAATTTGCGGGCAAAATGCAGCTCTATGGCGTGCGTGAAGCGGTGTGCAAATTTGGGAAAATGATTGAGCGCGAGCGTATCGGCATTGGCGCGCATGGTGCTCATGCTCGTCATAGCAACAGCCGTGAGCGAGAGGGGCACGCTATTATCGCTGGTTTGGTGCAAGATGCGATACTTGCCGAAACCGTTGAGGAGCTGGCGCATCTGCGCGCCGCCTTTAGTGCGAGCGAAACCCACCGTAAACTGGTCAGTAATGCCGTATTCGCCGCCAATAAGCACGTCGGCAGCTTGCTCCAAGCCGAAGAAGGTCGTCCAACCGCCCTGCGCGCCTGCGATGTCGCCAAATCTATGCGAGATGCGTAGGTCAAATTGGCGCTTTTGCAGCACCTCTACCGACTGCGTATTGATAACGCGGCGATCTTTGAAGGTGTCGAAAACTTTTTCTTGAGCCTGCGCAGCAGTTGCCGCCGCAAAGGAAAGAAAAATTAACAGGAAACGGGATAGATGTAGGCGTTTTTTCATAGTGGAGTTGGCTTAATTTTCTGGGTAACCTGCATTGTGCCAGCAGCGAATAGAATCCAATTCGGGGGTGGAAAAGCTCGTGCCCTGCGGCATATCCTGCAATTCGATGACGCGTTGATGAAACTCGCCGTTATCGAGATACTGCGTTTTGAGCGTGCCATAATTGAGTACGTCGGGCGGATTGCCAGGGCTATGGCAGGGCGTGCAGGCACGCTGCAAAAGCGGACGCAGTTGCATATACGTTACGCGGCAGCTATCGAGCACAGGCGGCGGAGGCAATTCATCGGCTGTGCAGCCCGCGAACGAACCAAAAAGTAAGAACGCCCCCAAGAGAGCGGCAGTAGAAAAGGTAGGCGCTAAGAAAAAGGGGATTTTTGTCATAATGTATCCGTGATATATTTATAGGCATATATTGCCCGTAAATTAAACAAAATTGCTACTTTTGCGGTTGCGAAAGCGGTTTTTGTACGCTTTTATGCGTTTTTTATTTCATTATACCTATCATACAATTTAATATATGTACCCTGCACAAATGACGCTCCCAATGGAGCAAGACCTCACGGAATACGGTTTTGAGGGACTGAAAAGCGCCGACGAAGTGAGCGCCGTCCTTAGCCAACAAGAAGGCACTACCCTGATTGTCATCAATTCCGTCTGCGGTTGCGCTGCCGCCAATGCCCGCCCTGGCGCTAAACTCGCCCTGCAAAACGCCCGCCGCCCCACACGCGCCGTTACCGTCTTCGCAGGCGTAGACAAAGATGCCGTGCAAAAAGCACGCGAATTTATGCTCCCCTACCCCGCCTCCTCGCCCAGCATAGCCCTTTTCAAAGACGGCAGACTCGTGCACTTCTTGGAGCGCCACCACATCGAAGGTCGTAGCGCCGAAATCATCGCCGACAACCTCCGCCGAGCCTTCGACCACTATTGTTAAGTGAAAAGTGAAAAGTGAAAAGCGACAACGCAGTGAACGCGTAGCGAAAAGTGCATTTTTTTGAACGCTTACTTTGTACTTATTTTTGCTTATAACTAATTGACAATCAAGTTTTTATACACAAAGTACAATATTTTTCACTTTTCACTTTTCACTTTTCACTTTTTTGGGCGTGCCCCCGCTCCCCGCGCTAACGCGCTTAAAGGTCGCGGGGTCGGGCTATCCACGACGCGATAAATCGCGTCGCTACTATCCCTCACGCAATAAAACATTAAAGCATCTAACTAAACAATAGACCAATTCGTAACTCGTAACTCGTAACTCGTAACTCCCCTCATGTCCGAAAATAACGACTTTCCAGAAAAAGACCAAGCGCGCGAAGAAGCCGTTGGCATCTTAATCAACGCTTTCAAACAAGCGAAACAAGGACGCGCCATGAGCCGCACCATCTCCGCTTTTTGGGCTAAAACACGCTCCAAAGCACCCCAAGAACTCGTCAACGCCTTAGAGCAGCAGCCCGAAGCCCCAGAAACACAAGAAGCCCTCAACGAGTTTCTGAAAGAACGTATGACCAAAACGCTCTATTTCTTGGGCGTACTCAATATGGTAGAAACCTTCAAAACGAAGGGCTAAATTTTCAGAATAAGTACGAAAGCCATGCGCAATCGTAATGCGCTACGCGTTCACTTCGCTTCGCGGAGGGCTGCGCCGTTCGTGTTCGTCATTCGTAATTCGTAATTCGTAACTCGTCATTCATGTTTGACCAAGACCGCGCCGCTTACCGCGCCCAACTCGAAGAAATACAAGCGCAAGGCTTATACAAGCGCGAACGCACGATAACGAGCGCTCAAGGCGCGCAAATCCGCACAGCCGAAGCGGGCGAGGTGCTAAATTTTTGCGCCAACAATTATCTGGGGCTTTCCTCGCACCCCCGCGTGATTGAGGCAGCGAAAGCGGCTATCGATTCGCATGGCTACGGTCTGTCTTCAGTGCGCTTTATCTGCGGCACTCAAGATATACACAAGCAGCTGGAGGCGCGGATTTCAGCATTTTTGGGCATGGAGGATACGATTTTATACGCTGCCGCCTTCGACGCAAATGGCGGCGTATTCGAGCCCCTCTTGGAAGCAGAAGACGCGATAATCTCCGACGAACTCAATCACGCCTCCATTATCGACGGCATACGCCTCTGCAAAGCCCAACGCTTCAGATATAAGCACAACGATATGCAAGACCTCGAAACCCAACTGCAGCAGGCTGTAGCGGCAAAAGCCCGCCGAATGCTGATAGTTACGGATGGGGTTTTTTCGATGGATGGCACCATCGCCCAACTCGATAAAATTTGCGACTTGGCAGACAAGTACGGCGCTATGCTCATGGTCGACGAATGCCATGCCTCTGGTTTCATGGGCAAGACAGGACGCGGCACGCATGAACATCGCGGCGTAATGGGACGCATAGACATCATCACGGGCACATTGGGCAAGGCTTTGGGCGGCGCTTCGGGCGGTTTCACAGCCGCACGCAAGGAAATCGTAGAGCTGCTGCGCCAACGCTCGCGCCCTTATCTCTTCTCCAATACGGTAGCGCCCAGCATCGTCGGCGCATCGCTCGCGGTGCTCGACCTACTCACGGAAAGCACCGAATTGCGCGATAGATTGGAAGAAAACACCCTGCTTTTCCGCAGCTTGATGGCAGAGCAGGGTTTTAATATCGTCGCGGGTACACACCCGATTTGCCCCGTTATGCTGGGCGATGCCGTTTTGGCGCAAAAACTGGCGGCAAGACTCTTGGAACTCGGCATCTATGTCGTTGGTTTCTTCTATCCCGTCGTGCCCAAAGGCAAGGCGCGCATACGCGTACAACTCTCGGCAGCGCATACACAGGCGCAAGTCCGCCAAGCCGTCGCCGCATTTGCGCAGGCTGGCAGGGAATTGGGCGTGATTTAGCGTGAGGGATAGAAATGTAGAGCCGTAGCATGCTACGGCTCGCAATGAATAGCCCGACGGCGCGCGTGTAGAGCCGCAATTTATTGCGGCTCCCGCCCCTGCCCTTTGCAGGGGCGGACGCGCGGCGGCACGCCCAAAATAAAAAAAGCACTACTCATAAAAAAATGATAATCAATAAGTTAAGCGCCCTGCGCGACCGATACATATACCTGCAAGAACGCATGGAAGACCCCACTATCGCAGCCGATATGGGGAGGTACATGAAGATGACGAAGGAGATAAAAAACCTCGAACCCATCATCGAAGCGTTCAACCAATACGAAGCCCTGCTCAAAGGGGTGGCGGAAGCGAAAGAGATTATCTCCAGCAGCAGCGACTCGGATTATATCGACATGGCGAAGGCGGAAATCAGCGAGCTGGAGCCACAAATCGAACCCATCGAAGCCGAAATCCGTCGCTTGCTCATACCCAAAGACCCCGACGACGAGCGCGATGCGACTTTGGAGCTGCGCGCAGGCACGGGCGGCGATGAAGCCTCGATTTTTGCAGGCGATTTGCTGCGTATGTATCAAAGATATATCGACCGCAAGGGCTGGAAAACGGAACTAATTTCCGCTACCGAAAGCGCTTCGGGCGGCTTTAGCAAGGTCGTTATGCAGGTTTTTGGCGATAATGTCTATGGCACACTCAAATACGAGTCGGGCACGCATCGCGTGCAGCGCGTCCCCAAAACGGAGGCGCAAGGGCGCGTGCACACTTCTGCCGCTACCGTCGCCGTCTTGCCGATTATCGACATCGAAGACGTAGAAATCAATAGCGCCGACTTGGATTGGGACGTATTTCGCGCCAGCGGCGCGGGCGGGCAGCACGTAAATAGGACGGAATCCGCCGTGCGCGTTACCCACCGCCCCAGCGGTCTGGTCGTCGAATGCCAAGAAGGGCGCTCGCAGATAAAAAACCGCGAGATTGCCCTGCAAAAATTGTACGTGCAGTTGAGCGAGCTCAAACAGTCGGAACATACCAACCAAATGTCCGAATTGCGCCGCTCCGTCGTTGCTTCAGGCGACAGGTCTGCCAAAATCCGCACCTACAACTATCCGCAAAATCGGGTTACCGACCACCGCATCGAGCTCACAAAGCACAATCTGACGGATATTATGAACGGCGCGCTCGACGAGTTTATCGATGCCCTACAGACCGCCTACAACGCCGAAAAACTCAAAGCCGAAGAAGCATAGAGAATGACGAATTTTTAGCCAGCAGCTAAAGTACTTGCTACCACTGCCGCGACCAAAGGGAGCGGCATAGTACCTATACAAAAAGCACAACCTACCCACAAAGCACCACATGAACATCGCCTTATACAGTCGCTTTTTGAAGCCCGAACACGTCGGCACGACGCAGCACCTGATAGACGTGCTGCAGGCGCAGGGAGCGACTGTGTACATTTTTGAAGATTTTCTGAACAGCTTTCAGCAGCATATTAGCTTGCCTGCGGGTTTTGTGGCGGGTACTTTCGTGCGGCACAGCGATTTGGCGGCTTTGGATTTGGATTTTTTCGTTACTTTGGGCGGGGACGGTACGATACTCGACGCGGCGACGCTGGTACGACATCTGCCACTGCCCATTATGGGCATCAATCTGGGGCGGCTTGGCTTTTTGGCGATGATGGAAAAGCAGCGCATAGAACAAGCCGTGTTGGCGCTGAAAAACAATAGCTATGTGCTCGACCGACGAACTTTGCTCTATTTGGAGAGCAATGAGCCAATTTTTGGCGACACCAATTTCGCGCTCAACGACTTCACGATACACAAGCGCGACACCTCCGCGATGGTGATTATACATGCCTACATCAACGGCGAATTTCTAAATTCCTACTGGGCGGACGGCATTATAGTCGCCACGCCGACGGGTTCGACGGGCTATTCTTTGAGCTGCGGCGGGCCGATTATTGCGCCAAATTCCAACAATTTTGTCCTCACGCCCGTCGCGCCGCACAATCTCAACGTGCGCCCTATCGTGATAGCCGACGACGCGGTTTTGTCCTTTGAGATAGAGGGCAGGTCAGAAAATTTCCTTTGCACGCTCGATTCGCGCTACCGCAGCATACAGGCGAGCTGCCAGCTTGCCGTGCGCCGCGCCGATTTTAGCATACAGCTTGTCCGCTTTTCGGACAGAAATTTTCTGTACATGATACGCGAAAAGCTCAATTGGGGCATCGATTCGAGAAATTAGGGCTTTTTTTTATTTTTTTGGGCGTGCCCCCGCTCCTTAAAGGTCGCGGGGTCGGGCTATTCGGGGCGTATCACCATCGCCCATTTGGGCGAATGTTGATTCGCCCCTACTATCCCTCACGCAGTTGCTGCGCCCGCAAAGGGCGGGCGCGCGCAGGCGGTTTTGCCAAAAAAAAACTTAATCCTCCTGCGCCTGATAAATATCCATGTACTGCCGCCCCAATTCGTCGAAATCCAGCCCATAGCCCACCAAAAATTTGTCTTCCACCTCAAAACCGACATAATCAAGCTGCAAATCAGGGTGCTGCAAAGCATCGGGTTTGAGCAAGAGGGTAAAAACGGTGAGCGTTTTCGGTTCGTTAGCGTGCAGGGTCGGCAAAAATCGGGCGAGCGTATTGCCCGTATCGACGATGTCCTCCAGCAAAATTACATCTCTGCCACGCAACTCCGTCGTCAGACCGATGGCGGTCGTTAGCGTTTGGCTCGACTGCATACCGACATAGGATTTTAGCTTGATGAAGCAGATTTCGGCAGGCACCCGCATACGCCGCATCACATCGGCAGCCAGCATAAAAGAGCCATTGAGCACCGCCAAAAACAAGGGCGGGCGCTCATTATCGGCAAATTGCGCATCTAAGCGCGCACATAACTCGTCTAAGCGGCTTTGTATCTGCTCGCTGCGAAGGTAAGGAACGAAGTTTTTGTTGTGGATTTTCACGAGTTACGAGTTACGAGTTACGAACGGCTAAGCCCTCCGCGTAGCGAATTAAGAAAAGCACCTGATACTTGCTACCAATGCCGCCGCAAGGCGGCATTATACCAGCGACGCGAACGAAGTGAGCGGCGCAGTACCTATACATCACGCTAATTTATCTCCCTGACTTTAGGCCCCTCTACGCGGTCGCCCCGATGATTGATAAAATACATTTCTTTCCCGCGCACGACTTCGGCTACGCCAAGATGAAAATGCCCGACGAAATCGTATAAAAAGGGGATAATTTCGTTGCCTTCTACGTCGATAAAGCCCCATTTTTCCCACTTTTTGACCCCTGCCAGATTTTCGCTAAAGCGGAATGCGCCGTTGTATTTGGGGGCAATAATGACTTCTTTAGTGTCTTTATGATAGTAGCCCCATTTGCTTAGCTTGTAATCGTGGTAAGGTACAGCTTTTTCTACCGTGCGCAGCAGCCGCATGACGTGTTCCATGCGTTCGTAGGCGGTTTTATTGATGTCGCGCAAAGCTTCGGTGAGGGTGTCGATGACGCGGACATAGTCCTGAATAGCATAATAGACACGCACGCGGCGCATGGCAGCCTCCAGCGTGGCTTCGCGGTGGCAGGTTTCGATTTTGTACTGAATGGAGTCCCGCGTAGGCTGAAATCCCTCTTCGTAAAAGTCTAAAGCCTGATGATATTCGGCTTTAGCTTCCTCCCATTCCATATTCAAAAAATAGTCGTGTCCGCGTTTCAGATGTCGGTCGAAGGGTTCGCGCAGGGCGCGCATTTCTTCGTCTTGTATTTCGGTGTTTAGTTGGTCGTAGAGTCGGCGTATAACGGCATCTTCGCGCATCTGTAGCGCGTCTTTGCAATTGAAATAAGCGGTATCGCGGTCGCCGCGTTTGTGGGCGGCTTTGGCGGCTTCGGCATAGTGGTAAAAATTGATTTCCCGCGTGCAAAGGGTTACGCGGGTTTCGAGCACCGTAACAAGCGGGTGATAACCTTCGCGCCATTTTTCGACCGCCTCGCGGTATAGGGGCAGCGCCTTTCGGAGCAGAGCGGGCTGCGTTGCCGATTGCTCAAAAAGTTTATCGGCTTCGGCGAGAACGGTTTTATAGGTTTCTTCGTTGTTTTTTTTATCCTCGCGCACCAGCAGAATACGCGCTTGCACCGCCAACACAAATTCATCAAAAAGCTCTTCTTGCAAAAGCGGATTTTCGAGCAAGGGCATACCGCCTTGAGGCAGGGCTTCAAGGTTTTTGTAGGGCGTATCCTCCCACCAGCAAGTTTCCAAAATAACGGGCACCAGTTGTTTTGTGCCCGACAGCTGCGCTTGTACGCCATCGCGCAAAGGGGGCGAAAGCATCAAAGCCGACATAATAGCGACTTCGCTAAGCAAGACCAGCACCAAGTCGGCGCTTTGCACCAATTCGGCAAGAAAACTCCAATCCTGTGCATCTTCGTCCTCGACCTGCTCCGTATGCAAAATCGTATTGATGACGTAGGCTTTATTCTGTCGGTGCAAGCGCGAAAGTTGTCGGCGAACCTCCGTCGCTGCCCCTGCGTCGTTGGGGTGATGCACGACGACGATATTGAGGATATAAGTCGAATTTAAGTGCATAGGAATAATGACGAATGACGAAAACGAAGTTAACACGTAGCGAATGACGCGCTAACGCCCGAATTGCGCTGTGTCGCCCGCCGCAAGCTTTCGCTCCCCTTTGGGTCGCGTCTACTCGCAGCTTCGCTGCGTCGTGGTGTGCGGCGGGATAAAAATGCGTGAGGGATAGTAGTGGAAGCCGCATAGCGGCTGCAACGGATAGCCCGACCCTGCGACCTTTAAGCGCGTTAGCGCGGGGAGCAGGGGCACGCCCAAAAAAGTGAAAAGTGAAAAGTATTGTACTTTGTGTATAAAAACTTGATTGTCAATTAGTTATAAGCAAAAACAAGTGCAAAGTAAGCGCTCAAAAAAATGCAAGTGTTGTGTAAAAAATGTACTTTTCACTTTTCACTTTTCACTTTTCACTTTTCACTTTTCAC
>CAYXSA010000046.1:0-32452 GCA_964467315.1 uncultured Saprospiraceae bacterium
CCCCTCGCCAAATTTTATTTCCTATTTTTTTGGCTTTTAATCACAGATTGTGAAAAGCGCAAGGCAATAAAGTTGCCTTGCGCTTTTGCCGTTAACCCCGACTTAGTCCCTCAAAAATAGCGGCCTTAGGGTTATTTAGCGTTGGGGGCGCTGCCCCAACGCTAATTGTTTGGGAAGCATAGCGGGGACGCTGCCCCGCCACGCTTCTTTTGCAAGGTTTTCATCTTCTGGGACTTGCGGCGCTGTACTTGGGTGGGGGCAGCGCCCCCCGCCCAAGCCCTCAACAAATAGCGTTGGGGCAGCGCCCCCAACGCTTAGCGCCTTATCTTGCATAAAACCAATTATTTAAACAAGCGTTAGGGTTATTTTGAAGAATGTTAGGGTTCAAGACCCTAAACTTAGGGTTCAAGACCCTAAATTTTATCTAAACAACCCTAACGCTTTCCTAAACAACCCTAAATTTTGTCTAAACAACCCTAATGCTTCTCCAAATGACCCTAATGCTTCTCTAAATGACCCTAATGCTTCTCTAAATGACCCTAATGCTTCTCTAAATAATCCTAACGCTTCTCTAAACAACCCTAACGAGGGGCTAAAACCCTATACTCGAAGCCTAAAATGCTTGATGGTTCGTATACAGATGGCAAGGCTTAGCGATGCGGAGGGCTGCGGTGCTTTGCACCGCAGTACCGAGCCACCCGCAGGGGGGCGAAGGTATGAGCGAACAGCGAACCCGTAGCGTAGCGCCCCGCAGCGGCTTTGCCGCAAGGGGAAGCCCCCAATAAAAAACGCCAAAATTTCTCTAAAAAACTTCATCGCTTATATAAAAAACCCTAAACGGATAGTTTTTAAGCACGAAAAACCCGTAAATGGGGGTAACTTTTTCCCTATCTTGCGCCTTATCTCCCAAAATCCAACCCATGCACAAGATTTTACTATTTATCGGCTTTCTGTTTGGCTTTTCGCAATCTTTGAGCGCCCAAGAGATGAATTGGGAGAATGCCCCCGAACCCGAAGAGGGGCAAGTGATGTTGCGCCTGCGCGCCTATGATTTGGACGGCGTGCATCTGCTACCCAATACCAGCGTTTTCGTAGAAGAAATCAAAAGCCGCAAAAGGCATAGGCTGCAAACCGATTCGCTTGGCTTATGCGATTTGCTCGTTCCGCAAGGTGCGCGGCTCGCCATGCAACTGCGCGAAGGGGAAACTTATATAGAAATGAGCGTGCCCGACGAAAGTCTGATGCGTTTTTTGTACGACCTGCGCCTGCCTACCGAAGCGCAGCGCAAGGCTTGGAAAATCCACCCAAAAGGCGGCATGGTGCTCATCAATGCGGAATTTTACGACCTGCGCGGCAAGCCCGTAGCGGGAGAAGAATTTGGATTGGAGCGTATGCGGCGCAGCAAAAAAGATGCTGCCAGCCTGCCCATTTTGTTGCGTACCGATAGCAGCGGCTGCGCGCAATGGCTGGTGAATGCGGGGGAAACTTATTGGCTGCATCATAGCCATCGCCCGCAGTTTCGGCAGTTGCCTACCCGCGTCGCACTCGGCGACCAAGTGCAAGTATACACGGTGCGTTATACGGCGCTCACGGTGCAAGAGCGAGAAGCGCACGCCGCCCAACTGAAAGAGGCGCAGAAATTACGCGATGTATCCACAGCCGCACAAGAAGAAATGCGCCAGCAACTACAAGAGGAATTTGTAGAAGGATTTCGCTCCATCGACTCCCTGCAAAACGCCGCCGCCATCACTCGGCTAAATTATGAGCTTGCTGCCAAAAAAATCCCGACCAAAGCCAGCGCCCCCGCAGAGATAAACATCGACCATTTTCTATCGCTGCAAGAAATAGAAAACTATCGCAAAGATTTGCAAAGCATCGCGGAGCCAACAAAAGACTATTTTCAAAAACAGCGTTTGGAGCTGATACCTACCCTACAATATGTAGACAGCGTTTGGCAGGATAAAATCATCGTTATGGACGTAACGAGTAGTATGTTGCCGTATATGAACCAACTTTTGCTTTGGCTGGCGCTGAAGAGTAGTCAAAAAGAGGGCGACGCTTATCTATTTTTCAACGATGGCGATGGTATAGCCGATTTTCGGAAAGTGGCGGGCAGCACGGGCGGACTGCATCAGGCGCGGAGCTACGATTTGGCGAGTGTGCAGCATAGTTTGATGCGGGCGCATCTGATGGGCAGCGGCGGCGATGTAGCAGAAAACGACCTCGAAGCCCTTTTGGAGGCTCAAAAATACAGCTTACGCGATACGACTACTGCGATTATTTTAGTAGCCGATGCCCTTAGCCCTGTGCGGGATTTGAGCCTACTACACCTGCTCAAAAAGCCCGTGCATATCGTACTCTGCGGCGCTATTTCTGCCGATTCGCGCAATGTATTTTTGCAGCTCGATTATATAGAAATCGCCCGAAAAACGGGCGGCTCTATCCTTACGCTGGAAGGCGAAATACGCAACCTGCATCAGATGCAAGAGGGCGAAACTATCCGCATCGGGGAGCAGGAGTATGTACTGCGTTCTGGGGAGTTTCAGCCGCTGCCGAAGTGAGTTACGAGTTACGAGTTACGAAATTGTGCGTTATGGTTGTGCTGCTATGCCGTAGACAACGCGCTCCTATCCGCAGGCTGCGCGCTACGCGCTTAGCTGCGGCTAAGAAGAAGATAGCCCCTTTGGGGTTATTTTTTGAGCTTATTGTTATCTTGCGCAATTCGTAACTCGTAACTCGTAACTCGTAATTCGTAATTCGTAACTCGCTATGTATTATTTAGAGCCGCTTTTAGAAAAGGATTTTGTTGCTGCTGTTGGGGTTTGGGAGAGTAGTGTGCGGGCGACGCACGATTTTTTGGGGGAGGAGGATATTCTGGGGTTTCGGGCGCTGCTGCCCTCGTATTTGGCGAAGGCGGCGACCTTGGTCGGTATGTACGAAGCCGATACGGAGGAATTGATAGGTTTTGCGGGGGTTTCGCTGGAGTCGGGGAATTTGGATATGTTGTTTTTGCGGGGCGATAAGCTGGGGCAGGGTTTGGGGGAGGTTTTATTGCGTTGGGCGCTGCGGCATGAGGAAGTGCAGCGGGTAGATGTGAATGAGCAAAATGGGCGGGCGCGCAGATTTTATGAGCGGCATGGGTTCGTTGTGCGCTCGCGCTCGGAGCGGGACGGGCAAGGAAATGCCTTTCCGATTTTGCATCTCGAATACGAGGGCGGGGAAAAGGGATAGGCTTACAAGTTTGGCAAAGCTGCCCGCCGCAACCTTTTTGCGGCGGGGCAAGCCGCGTGAGGGATATGTAGAGCCGTAGCATGGCACAAGTGCGTAAGCACGCCGTGCTACGGCTCAAATAGCCCGACCGCCGCGCCCTTTTTGGCGCGGCGGGCACGCCCAAAAAAGAGGCTACAAAAATTCGGCAAAAATTCGCGTTCTTTGCCCTATTGAATGGGCTAAATATAAGTTGCGATGCTTCGTTTTTTACTTTCCATAGCTGCGTTTGTAGCATTTTTGACTGCTGCAAAGGCGCAGCGGCAGTACGATTTATTTTGGGTG
Source organism: uncultured Saprospiraceae bacterium (assembly GCA_964467315.1). Classification (GTDB taxonomy): domain Bacteria; phylum Bacteroidota; class Bacteroidia; order Chitinophagales; family Saprospiraceae; genus JAAFIM01. Next base: position 3,553 of record CAYXSA010000046.1, read on the forward strand.
GAATTCACACATAAGCCCCAAAATGGGTATAGTTTTTTGCGTCCCCAAGATTTTTTGTCCCAGCGCGCCATAGAGCGGCGGCGGCGTTTTGGCATCGAGATAGACAGCACGGATTTGCCTGTAGCTGCGATTCAGCTTGAATTGTTGGCGCAAAAAGGCGCAAAAATACGCGGCGCTTCGCGCTGGCTCAACGGCGCACTCGCGCAAATGAGCGCCGAACAAGCCGAAGCCCTACGCGCGGAAAGCAAACACATTGCCAGCGTCCAAGCCGTCGGCTATGCAGGCACACCGCAGCGCCCCGTCAATTTTACCCGACGCAATACGAGTACCGACTATCGCCGCCAATCGGACTACTACGGCGCAGGCAATAACCAAGCAAAAATGGTCAATTCGCACCTCATGCACGCCATGCAATGGCGCGGCGCGGGCATAGAAGTCGCTGTTTTTGATGGCGGTTTTTTGGATATGCGCGAAACGCCTGCTTTTTATAGCCTCTTCGATAAGGGGCAGGTTTTGGGCACACGCGATTTTGTGGAGGGCGACGAATTTGTCTACGAGTCCGATGGGCACGGGCGCGACGTGCTTTCTACCATCGCCGCCCATACGCCTTATGTTTTCGTGGGCACTGCGCCTGATGCGAGCTTTTACCTCTTCAAAACGGAAGATGCAAGCGGCGAATACTTGGCGGAGGAATTTTATTGGCTCTTGGCGGCAGAGTATGCCGACAGCTTGGGCGTCGATGTAATTGTGTCCTCTCTGGGCTATCATACCTTCGACGATAAGCGCCAAAATCACGCTTACGTCGACCTCGACGGGCGTACTACGCCCATCTCCCGCGCCGCGCTTGCCGCCAGCCAAAAGGGCGTTTTGGTCGTAAGCAGCGCAGGCAACGAAGGCAACAACAAATGGAAACATATCACTGCGCCCGCCGATGTACCCGAAGTGCTGACCGTCGGCGCTGTAGACCGCGATGGTTTTTTAGCGCCCCTCTCCTCGCGCGGGTTCGCCAATCGCCCCTATATCAAACCCGATGTTGTCGCACGCGGCTCTCAAGCCGTCGTAGCACATCGCTACAATTACGAAACCGTCTACAATTCGGGGACTTCCTTCGCCTGCCCCATTGCCGCAGGCGTGGCGATAACGCTCATGCAAGCTTTGCCCCAGACGCAGCCCCAAGACATTCACCTCGCTATGCGCCGCACAGCCTCCCAAGCCGAACGCCCAGATACCGAGCGAGGTTACGGAGTAGCCAACGCCTTCGATGCCTATAAAAGCCTGACAAACAGCGTCTTAGAAATCAACGCCAACGATAAAAACGCCTTCCCCAGCAGCCCCAAAGTCTGCCTCCATCGCCTCGACCTCTTCATCTACGAAGCACCCAATGGCAGCAAAATCGGCATAGAAATACAATACCCAACGGGCGAAATCGTCTTTGCAGAAACCCTCACAGCCGAACGCGGACAGGCTGCCTACTACAGCCCGCCCGCTTGGAAGGATTTGCCCACAGGCATCTATTATCTATACGTCCGCTTCGGCAAATCTACCCACCGCTGCATCTTGGCGAAGTAGGAAGTTTATTTTGCATTAAGCTCAACATTCGTAATTACTCCAGCACCTGCAACTGAAAGCCGTTGCCATGTATATTGACGATTTCTATCTTGTCGTCTTGTTTTAGGTATTTGCGCAGTTTCGTAACAAATACATCCATGCTGCGCGCCGTAAAGTAGTTGTCCTCGCCCCAAATCTCTTTTAGCGCCACGCTGCGCGGTAGCACATCGTTTTTATGCTGGCAAAACAGACGCAGCAAATCGGCTTCCTTCGGCGATAGCTTTTCCTGTGTTACGCCGTCGGGAAAAAGCAACTGCCGCAAGGGATAATTGAATACATAGCCCCCTATTTTGATGTCCTTAAAATCCTTGCCTTTGGTCGATTTTTGGGCGCTGCGCTTCAAAATTGCTTGTATGCGGTACAAAAATTCTTCAGTCGAAAAGGGTTTGCTGATATAGTCGTCCGCCCCAACTTTGAAGCCCTGAATGATATCCTCCTTCATGTTTTTGGCGGTCAAAAACACGATAGGCACTTGCGTATCCAATTCGCGCACGTCTTGCGCCAGCGTAAAACCGTCCTTTTTCGGCATCATCACATCAAAGACGCAAAGGTCAAATTTGTCTTTTTTGAAGGCAGACAAACCCGCCTCGCCGTCGCGTTCCAGCGTTACATCAAAGTCGTTCATCTCTAAGTACGACATCAGCACCTCTCCAAAATTCAGTTCATCTTCTACGAGTAGGATTTTCGCTTTCGTTTCCATTATATCGGTTGTGGTGGTAGTATTGTTTTGATGCCCTAAGTAACGGAGTTTTCCGCATTTCGGCAAGCAAATTTTTAGCTAAGTAACTGTGCAAAATTATTTTAAGCTTCGTAAAGCGCCGTTTCAGGCTTGAAAACCAAGCGTAGCGCAGATTTTTAAGTTTGAAACAAGCGGGAATTAGCTTAAAATAATTTTGCATTCGTAATTAGCACCATTTTTTATCTTGGCGTGCCCCTGCGCCGCCGCCGCAAAGGCGGCGGGGGCAGCCACAAGGGCTGCCCCTACGCAGCGCAGGGTCGGGCTATCCATTGCGAGCCGTGATAAATCACGGCTCTACATTTCTATCCCTCACGCGAACTTGCCCACACGCAAAGGGCGTGTGGGCGCTGGCTTTCTTCTCAAAAAAATAACCTTCAGCGTTTCTATATATCCGCATCCAAATTCTTCGCCGCCTCCGTCCACTCGCTTTGATTGGCTACTTGTGCATAACCAAGCGTTAGCTTCGCCCCCTTAAAAGCGCGCACCAAAAGCTCCGCCTGCGTTTTATAGTCCTTATCCCGCAGATAAAAGGCATGATAAGTCCCATAATCATCCTCATTAAAAACTGCCTCCACTATCCAATCCGCCAAATCCCAGCGCATCGTCTGCGACCACCAATTATAATTGTACTCCGCCGCTATCAGCCAATCGTCTTCGTCGCGGCTGTGCTGCGAGATGCTGCCCGCCTCTTTTGTCCATTCCTCAGGCAATGCCTCCAAACCTTTATAGTATCGGCGCAATTGTCCCAAAAACCAGCGCCAACGAGCAAAAGCACTTGCGCGGTCTTGCTTTCGGTCATCTACCAGCGACAATTCGATTTCTACAAACATATCCAAGCTGTTTAAGAGGGTATAATACGCAAATAACAAAGCCTTCCGTTTCCTGTAGTCAAGAAATAGAAGGCTTTTGTTTTTGGTGCTTTGCTTCTTTATTGTCCGCTACTGGAGCGACGGCCAGAGATATAACTGACCTTGCGCATATTGTGTTTGCGCAGTTCGGTTTTTACCTCTGTGAGAATACCCATTTTTACATCGCCGTCCACTTTCAGTGCGGCAATCATGCGCGAGTGATAGGCTTCGGGCGTTTTGCTGCGGCGGTTGGCTATCCAACGGGCTATATCTTGAGGCGTTGCAAATTGGTCATCGAGTTGGATACGCGGCGCTGTACCGAAAGTGCTTTGAAACTGCTGTGCAGGCTCACCGATATAGATATGATTGACCAGCGTTTTGTCTTCGAGTTTTTGCAGTTCGGTGGCGGTGGGGGTTACAGTTTTCACCTTTACCTCTGCATCGCGCATTTTTGTTACCACCATGAAAAAGCACAACAACATAAACACGATGTCGGGCAGCGATGCGGTGGTGATACCAGGCGCTTCTTTCTTTTTCTTTTTGATTGGCATATTGTTATGTTGCTCATTTTATCGATGGATAAAGAGAAGTTTCTTCTAAGACGATTATTATTCGCTGCCTGCGGGAGTCGCCAAGTCTTCGGGGTCGGACTCCGAGAGTGTGAGCGGATAATGCGCAAAGACGCTATCGCGCTCGTCCTTCGTTAGCTGCTCATAAGGTCTGCCGTAGAGTTTATTGGCTTCGGCGTTCCAGATAACATTATAGGCGGCTTTTATCTCATTGTACACGTTGAGATAGGTCGCATAGGAGGTACTTTTGTCGTTTTTGAGTGCCACGACCACCACGAGCGGATTTTCCGATAGGTCTTCGCGTCTGCCATTGTTGGTAGCGAACTCTATAAGTTGGTCTTTTATCTGCGTGTACTCCTTCGGTTCGTTGCGCACGAGGATTTTATCCGCCGAATTAATAGAAATATCAAACATATTGCGCCGTTCTATGGGCGGATAATCGACATTTATATTGGGGTTCCAAGGCGGCAGGGTCGTATTCAAGCCCGTATCGGTCTGGATAGTGGTAGTAACGAGAAAGAATACGAGCAGAAGGAAGGCGATATCCGCCATCGAGCCTGCGTTTATTTCTGGGATTTTGCGGTCTGCCATATTGGGAAGCTGAAATAGTAGTGGGGGATTTTTTTTGGGGGCATCCGCCGCCTGTGGCGGCGGCGCTGCGCTACGGGTTCGCCTATTGGCTCATACCTTCGCGCCTTTGGCGCTCGGTACTGCTACGCAGCCCTCCGCATCGCTATGCCATTGCAAGCAGCCTGCTATAATTTCAAAAGCACCACCTGCACCAAGTGCGGGCAGTGCTTTTGTATAGCTTTTTGCTTAGTATGGAGGTTTTGACTATTTTTTGGCTATCATGGGGCGAACAAACCCAAAAACGACAGCGCCGATAGCGATAAAAAACAGTGCGTATCCTAAGAAAAGGATAGTTTCTGTAAATTTCAGGCTGCCATCACCCATTTTGGCGGTAGCTACTGCTTTGGCGATATTGGGCGTTACTGCGCCTGATGCCATCGCGTAAGAGATAATGAATATCACTATGAGTAGACCGAGCGAAATGAGCAGTTTGGTGGATTCTTTGATGTTTTGCGCCAGATAAACAGACGGAAACACTAAAGAAACGATTACAGCAGCAAAGAATAAGATATAAGTAATAAACAAACCGAAGTTGAAAGCGCTGCTGGCGTATAGTTCGGTGTTGGATGCTTCTTTGCCTAACCCTAAGATAATAAAGAGTATAGACAAAATTGCCAACACGCCCCCCGCGCCGAAACCGATAGTAACTCCGTGTTTCTTTAGAAATTGATAGGCTTTTACCATGTTGTGGGTAAATGGGGTTGGTGAGCGTTATTTTTTGGGTTGGGCGTGTCCGTTGTCGATGAGGATATCGACGAGTGCGATGGTAGAGTCTTCCATACCATTGACGATGCTATCGACTTTGGAGGTGATATAGTTGTAGAATATCTGCAAAATCATCGCTACGATAAGACCAAATACCGTTGTCAAAAGTGCTACTTTGATACCACCTGCAACCTCTGAAGGGCGAATGTCATTGGAGGCTTCGATAGTATCGAATGCCTGAATCATACCTACAACCGTACCCATAAACCCAAGCATGGGCGCAAGCGCGATAAAGAGCGAGAGCCAAACCAAGCCTTTTTCGAGTAAGCCCGTTTGCACGCTGGCATTGGCTACGATGGTTTTTTCTACGGCATCTACACCATCATCAACGCGGCGTAAGCCTTCGCCGAGTACTTCGGCAGTGGGTCCTGCTGTGGATTTGCACAAATTTTTAGCACCATCCATATCGCCAGCGGCGATGTGCTTCTCTAAGCTCAGCATGAATTTCTTGTTGTTGATAGTCGCCAAGCTCAAGGTGATGATACGCTCAATAGCGATAGCCAAGCCAAGAATAAGCGTTATCATAACGATACTCATAAAGTCCCAACCACCATCAATAAAGTATTTTTTGATAGTTTGGTGGACACTTTTAGATGCTTCAGCCTTTACTTCTGGCTTTTTCTCTTCATCTTTTTTGGTTTCGATTGGAGGAGTGGGGTTTCCGCCGCCGCCTGCATTATTAGTATCGGTTTTGGTACTATCGTTGGGGCCTTGTGCAATAGCTTGATGTTGGTAAAATACCGTCGTGAAACACAACAACAACACAAGCGCAATCAGTTTCTTCATAGCCGTAGTTAGATAAAAGGGGAAATGTAAGCTAAGTGTGTACCTTTGGAAGGAAGGAATTGGTAATGTATTGTGTGAAAAACATTAGCGGAGAGAGCGGGATTCGAACCCGCGGTACCCTTTCAGGTACACACGCTTTCCAGGCGTGCCCGTTCAACCACTCTGGCATCTCTCCTATTGTTATGAGTAGGCTGCAAAAATTGCAAACTATTCGGGAAAAACAAAATTAAGCGTTAAAAAAATGGGCATAATCGCAAAAATAATTGCGCCGCCTCATTTTTTAAGATTTTTGGCGCTGTAGCCTTCGGGTAGGGAGAAGCGAATATACTTGATAGTTTTGTTGTTTTTCAGGTGCATCTCTTCGTAATAGGTATGATGGCGCAGGGCGGGAAAGTCCAGCGGCTGGCTATATATATCGTCGCGCTGGTAATGCAACTGCAAGCCTTCTTCCTCTATGACCTGTAGGGTGTACTCGTACAATTCGGGGGAATCCGTCTTCAGATGTATAAGATGCTGCTCGGCGAGAATTTGGCGGTAGCGTTGTAAAAAAATTGGGGCAGTGAGGCGTTTTTTTGCTTTTCCGAGTTGGGGGTCGGCAAAAAGTATCCAAATCTGCTCGATTTCTTGCGGAGCGAAGAAATGCGGCAGTTGCTCTATGCGGGTGCGTAGGAAGGCGACATTATGTAGTTGGCGCTGCGCTGCATCGCGTGCGCCGACCCAGATGCGATTGCCTTTGATGTCGATGGCGATATAGTTTTTATCGGGTTCGTCTTGGGCGAGGGCTCGGCTGTATTCGGCTTTTCCGCAGGCGAGTTCGAGGACGAGCGGTTTGGGGTTACCGAAATAGGTATGCCATTGCCCGCGCATATCGCCCATTCGTTCGCCCATTCGAATAAGATAAGGCTCGGTATCGCTCATATTTTCGAACACATTGGGCATTTCGCGCAGGTCGGCGAAGCGTTGGAGTTTGTTTTTCTTACTCATAGCGAGTTAGGAGTTTTCGGAGGGACTAAGCCGCGCCGCGCCGCCCTTTGCGGCGCGGGCGAAAAGCGTGAGGGATAGTAGGGGCGAATCAACATTCGCCCTACAGGGCGATGGTGATGCGCCCCGAATAGCCCGACCGCGCCCCTTTTTTGGGGCGCGGGCACGCCCAAAAAAAATTATTTGGGATTGAAGATGAACTGGTAGAGCAGCACGCAGAGCAGCGAAACGGGCAGACTAAGCAGAAAGCGCATCAGCCAAGCGAGCGAAAAACTGAGCTCTTCGCCGAGCGTGATGAGCAGAATGGAGATAAAAAACATGAGGGAAGCGTATCGGACGAACCAACTCCAGCCTAAGCGGGCGGGCGTGAGTGTTTGTCCGATTTCGTAGCCGCCGCGCGGCTCTATGAGGTGGCAAATGTAGGGACGTATGAAGCCGATAAATGCCATCACGCCTGCATGTAAGCCGAGCGTATCGTAAAATAAATCAATGCTCAAACCGTAAAAAAACCCGATGGCGACGAGCGTCGTATGCGAGATTTCGAGTGGTAGCAAGAGCAGCGCCAGCGGATACAGGTAGGGATTGACCTTAGCTAAGGGCAGGTTTTTGAGTACCAGCGTTTGCAAAAACAGCAGCAAAAGAAAGCGTAAGGACTGCGATAGTATTTGGCTACTAGTCACGGTCTACCTCCTTTTCCAACTGCTCTCGCTCGTCGCGCATGAGGTCATCGACGACGTAAACATAATGCAAATCGCTCATATTCACAAATAGGCGCACGCGGGCGACGTTGAAATTGCTGTTTTCGTCCATATAAACCGTATCGACCGTGCCAACCAAAGCGCCTTCGGGAAAGATGGTCGAATAACCGCTGGTGATGATGGTATCGCCTTTGGTTACGGGTGCGTGTCGGGGTAGAGCTTCGAGATTGAGGTGGGTAGAGAGGTCACCGTCCCAGACCAGCACACCAAAATAGTTATTGCGTTTGATTTTGGCGCTGATGCGGGTTTCTTTGTGCAGGATAGACATAGCCACAGCGTAGCTGCCCGACACCTTGCGCACGACACCGATGACATAGTTGCCGCCTGCGCTAAGTAGTCCCGAATTGGAGCGGATATTGTCGTTGCTGCCCCGATTGATGGTGATATAGTTGTTGGCGCGGTTGATGCTATTGTTGACGACGGCAGCGGCTGTATACTGGTACTGTTGTCGATAGAGGCTATCGCGGGTTGTTCCCTTTTCGGTGAGCAGGCTGTACTGTGCATTCGGAAGCTGCATTTTTAGTCGGGCATTTTCGCGGGCAAGACTATCATTGACGACTGCCAAATTCCACTGCCGCGTTAGTCGGCTGCTAAACTCAAACACGCCCCCCACAAAACCGCTTGCTGAAGACATAAAGGCGGCTTTTTGCGGATTGGCGTTGAGATTGAAATAGAAAAACAGGGCAATAAGCTCCAAAAAAATGAAGGTCAGTATATGGCTGTTGCGAACGAAAAAAGCGACTAATTGCTGCATACGAAGCGGAAAGAAAACGGGTTAAAACAAAATCGCAAGCCGCAGACTATAGAAATAGCTATACGGCTTGCGACAAGGCGCTAAATAATTCAGCCGACCCGTTTACATATTTTTGTGGCTCATCAGGAACGAGAAGCGATGTATATTTTTCAACGCGATGCCTGTGCCACGCACCACAGCGCGCAAGGGGTCTTCGGCGATGTGTACGGGGAGTTTTGTTTTTTGTGCCAGTCGCTTGTCTAAGCCGCGCAATAGTGCGCCGCCGCCCGTGAGGTACAGACCCGTGCGATAGATGTCGGCAGCCAATTCGGGCGGCGTACTTTCTAAGGCTTTGAGGACTGCTTCCTCGATTTTGGAGATGGATTTATCTAAGCAATGGCTGATTTCGTTGTACGCTACCTTGATTTGCTTGGGTATGCCCGTCATCAAATCGCGCCCATTTACGGGGTAATCCTCTGGAGGCGAATCCAACTGATGCAAAGCCGCGCCTACATTGATTTTTATCTGCTCCGCCGTGCGCTCGCCGATGAGCAAATTGTGCTGGCGACGCATATAATTGACGATATCTATCGTAAATTCATCGCCTGCCGTGCGTATGGACTGGTCGCAAACGATACCCGCCAGCGCGATAACGGCGATTTCCGTCGTACCGCCTCCGATGTCGATAATCATATTGCCCACAGGCTCCGTTACATCTAATCCGATGCCCAGCGCTGCCGCCATTGGCTCGTGTATGAGGTAGGTTTCGCGCGAGCCGACATGCTCCGCAGAGTCGAATACTGCCCGTTTTTCTACCTCCGTGATACCCGACGGTATGCAGATAACCATACGCATATTGCGCAGGAACTTCCGCCGATTGGGTATCATCTCTATCATGCCTTGTATCATGCGCTCCGTCGCCTCAAAATCGGCAATCACGCCGTCTTTCAAAGGGCGGATAGTCTTGATTTTTTGATGCGTCTTTTCGTGCATCATCATCGCTTTTTTTCCGACTGCCATCACCTCGTTGGTCTGGCGGTCGACGGCGATAATTGAAGGCTCATCGACTACAATCTGGTCATCACAGATGACGAGCGTATTCGAGGTGCCCAAGTCTATAGCTATTTCTTGCGTAAAGAAACCGAAAAATTTTTTCATCAGCTTGCGTGTCGGCTATGTGGTGTTGTGCGTGTTTGTGGGGGTGCTTGCCCAATAAAGTCGGTCTTAAATGTAGCAGGGCACAATTAAGGCGCGGCAAAAATAGCCTTTTTTATATTATCAATACGAGGGGAAGGAACTATTTTTTAGTTTTTTTTTCTTGGGGCGTGCCCGCCGCTCTGCCCCCCGCCCGCTACGCGGTCGCCCCCACGCCAAAAGGCGCGGGGGGCGGCGGTCGGGCTATCCATTGCGAGCCGTAGCACGGCCTGCCATGCTACGGCTCTACATTACTATCCCTCACGCGGCGCAAAGCGCCTTCGGTCGAAAAACCCCGCCCCCTCGTCGATAAGAAATCGCCAATTAAAACAAGCGGCGTATATTTGTGGCTTTCCTACACAATTCATCATAAAAATTAAATGCGACATTTATTTTTTGCCATCTGCGCCCTCGTATTCCTCGCCCCCCTGCAAGCGCAGTCGGACGCAGCCAAAACATACCGATACAGCGTCGACCTCAATAGCGTCAAAGACGACCAACTCAGCATCACCCTCCAAGTCCCCGAAACAGGCGCAAAGTCCCTTAAATTCTGGCTCCCACGCATGGTGCCAGGCACTTACAGCGTCTACGACTTTAGCCGCTTCGTTACCAGCTTGGAAGCCTTCGACGAAAAAGGCAAAAAAGTGAAATTCAAACGCAGCAAAGACGGTATGTACTGGGAATTCAAACAGGCAGCCAAACTAAAGAAAATCGTCTACACCGTAGAAGATACTTGGGACACCAAACAGCCCAATACCATCTTCGAGCCCGCAGGCACCAATATCACCGACGATAAAAGCGTCTTCGTCTTCAACAATCACGGCATCTTCGGCTACTTCGAGGGCTTCGACCGCCTGCCCTACGAACTCACCATAGATAGACCTGCCAAACTCTTCGGCGGTACTTCCCTCATTCGCAAAGGTGGCGACGCAGATACCGACATTTTCATCGCCGAACACTATCACGAAGTCGTCGATGCGCCCATCATGTTCGCCCCCGCCGATACCGCCATGCTCAAAGTCGGCAATACCAACGTTCTCATACATACCTACTCCCCCACTGGTCGCGTAAAATCCAAAGACCTACAAAAGGACATAGAACCCATCTTACGCGCTCAAATCGACTACTTGGGCGGCTCCCTGCCCGTCGATAGATACGCCTTTTTGATTTTCCTCAATAAAGAAGGACAATTCTACAAATCTGGCGCAGCAGGCGCGCTGGAACATTCCTATTCCTCCTTTTATTGCCTCTTCGAGGGCGAAACCAGCGCCATCGGGCAAATGGTGCGCGACGTAGCAGCGCACGAGTTTTTCCACATCATCACCCCCCTGTTCATCCACTCCGAAGAGATACACTATTTCGACTTCGCCAACCCCAAAATGTCCGAACACCTTTGGCTCTACGAAGGCGTTACCGAGTACTCCGCCCAACACGTACAAGTAAAACAAGGCTTGCAAACCGTGCCCCAATTCATGAGCACCATGTCCCAAAAGTTGCGTGCCTCCAAAATGTATAAAGACGACGTTTCCGCTACCGTTACCTCCAAAGGCGCACTCGATACCTACAAATCGCAGTACAGCAACGTCTACCAAAAAGGCGCACTTATCGGTATGTGCCTCGACCTCAAACTCCGCATTCTCTCCAAAGGCGCTTACGGTATCCAAGACCTCCTGCGCGACCTCTCCAAAAAATACGGCATCAAACAACCCTTCAAAGATGCCGAACTCTTCGACGAAATCGCCAATACCTCCAAACAACCCGCCATCAAACAATTTCTGCTTGACCACGTCGCAGGCATCACGCCCCTACCCTACGACCAACTCCTACGCGAAGTCGGCTACAGCTACTTAGAAGAAGGCGAAGTCAGCGAACTCTCCAAATTCGGCATCACCGACCTACAACGCGGCTTCGATTTCGATAAGGAACAAAAACGTATGCGCATCAAAGCCAGCAAACACATCGACAAATTCGGCAAAGACGTTTTAGGCTGGCAAGAAGGCGACCTACTCGTCAAATGGAACGGCAACGCCCTCGACGACGTAATGGCAATAAACACCGTACTCGGCACACACGAAGGTACAGCCAAAGAAGGCGACCTGCTCACCGTAGACATCCTACGCAAAGATGCCAGCGGCGAATACAAACCCCTCACCCTCTCCGCCAAACTCGCCCCCATCACAAGCCGCAAAAAACACGTCTTCATTCCCCTGACCTCCACCACCGCCGAACAAATAGCCCTGCGCAAAGCTTGGCTCGGACAATAATGACGAATGACGAATGACGAATGACGAATGACGAATGACTATCCGATATTGTGCAAATAATAGCCCCAAAGGGGCGTTTTCTTCTTAGCCGCAGGTAAGCGCGTAGCGCGCAGCCTGCGGACACGATGCGGACACAGCAGCACAATTCGTAACTCGTAACTCGTAACTCTCAAAGCCTATTCTTATTCAGCAACTCCACGAGTTCGTCTTTATAGTTTTTGCCGATGGGGATTTCCTTTTTGTCTACAACGATTTGGTTGCCCTCCATCATTTCTATATGCCGCAGACCCACGATAAAGGAGCGATGTACGCGCACAAATTGGGTCTGCGGCAATTTTTCTTCCAGCGATTTCATCGTTTGCAGCGTAACGACCCGCCCTGTCGGCGTATAAATCATTACATAATCTTTCAGCCCCTCAATGAAATAAATATCTTCGAGGCGGATTTTTAGCAGCTTTTTATCGGACTTTACAAAAATAAAATCGCTTTTTTCTGTACCCGCTGCGCCTCTACTCGAAGCAAGATTTTGCCCCTCCGTCGTTTCTGGATTGCTGCTTGCACTTTCTTCGGCGGCGCTTGCCTGCGTGGGCGCTTGTATGAGGCTCGCCGCTTTCTGTATAGCTTTAAAAAACCGCTCAAAGGAAATCGGCTTTAGCAAATAATCTACGGCATTTAGCTCGTAGCTTTCCAACGCATAATGCGAATATGCAGTCGTAAAGATAACGCGCGGCGGGTTCGACAGCGTTTTTATAAAATCAATGCCCGTTATTTGGGGCATTTGTATATCGAGCAGCATCAGGTCTATGGGCTGTCGGCGTATCGCCTCGAAGGCTTCTATGGCGTGCGAGCAGCGCGCCACGAGTTGCAAAGAGGGGATTTTCTGGATATAAGTTTCCAAGACTTCGAGCGCCAGCGGCTCATCATCGACAATCAAAACACGGATAGGCTGCATAGTTGTACGTTTTTTTGGGGAGCATCATACAGATACAAAAGTACGCTTTTTTTGCCGTTTTGCGCAAGAAGGGCTTTTTTGTTTGGGGGCTGCCCGCCGCGCCAAAAGCGCGGCGTGCCGCTACGCTATGCAGCTCGCTATTCGCTCGGCTGCTGCGCCTGCGCTCTGCGCAGGCTTGCATCTGGCGGCGCAGCCGCCACTGCTCCGCATCGCTAGCCCAATACCAACAGCGTCTACACCCAGAGCCGAACCGCTTTTTTTGAAAATTAAAAAAATTCTAATGGTTCACTATAGGCTAACAAATACAAAAATTTAATTTTTTCGTAACTTTGGGCGCTTTTTTTTTACGGACTAAGTTTGTACGGGCTAGCGATGCGGAGGGCGCGTGTGTAGGGGCAGACCTATGTGTCTGCCCTTTACCACGCGTACCCGCGCCTTTGGCGCGGGTATGAGCGAACAGCGAACCCATAGCGTAGCGGCACGACGCGCTTTTGGCGCGGCGGGCAGCCCCCAAATAAAAAAAAGCCCCTCTTTCGATAGTACCCACAAGACAACAACGATAACTACTATGAACGTATTCAAAAACTGTATCTTCTCCTTGCTCCTTTTGGGGCTATTTGGCGGCGCGGTGGCGGCACAAACGCAAAATCCCGACAAGCAATTTGCCGAAGAATGGGCGCAGCGCAACCCCCAAGTGCAATGGCTTTCCAAGCAGGAGCTCGAGGAGCGTAGCGCCGCACAACAGACACAAATACGGCTTGGCGGGCAATATCTGATTTACGCCGAAGGCTACCCGCAGCGCGCAGAAATCGAAGCCTTCGAGCAAGCCCGCCAACAAAGGGCAAGCGGACAACCCAATGCCGAAAAAGAAAAATGGTACGCACAAAAAAAAGCAAAATTTGTCGTTCCGCCCCCGCCTGCTCCACAGTTTGAGCTAACCCGCGCCGAGCTATCTAACCTGCCCGAAAGCAAGCGCCAACACGTACTCGCCCACCCCGAAACCTATAAAATCAAAGACTAACGCGCATCAAATCAACCTTTTCTTCTACCATGATTTCCAAATTTCTACAAATATCCGCTTGGCTCTTGCTGGCTTGGGCGACTGCTGCGCAACTTAGCGCGCAAATGCTCGTGCCCGCTACAAACAGCAATACAGTACTCTGTGGCACCGATACTACGCTCTGCGATGCGGGCGGCTGCGGCGGCAATTACGCGGCTAATATCGACGGCTTTACGGTTTTCCGCGCTACAGGCACGGCAACTATTACTTTTTCGGGCACTTACAACACCGAAATTGATAATGACTTAGTCATTTTCTATGATGGTATTGGCACAGGGGGGACAGTCTTAGCCATTATGAGCGGACCTGGCGGCACCTTCAACTACACAGGCGCACCAGGTCAAAGTATTACGGTTCGTTTCATCTCCGATGACCTTTTCAATGACTCAGGATTTAGCTTCAATGTAACCTACGGCGGCGTTTGTGCTACAGAGTATCTGCTTCCTCAAACGAGCGATAGCATTTCACCTTGTGGCGTTAATCGGCTCATGACTGACCACGCAGGACCTGGTAGCAACTACGCAGCCAATGCTAATGGCTATGTAGTTTATCAAAACAGCGGCGCGGCAACCATCAACGTTACGGGACCTTATGCAACGGAGCCAAGCGTAGACCTTATACGCATCTACGACGGTGTAGGCACTTCGGGTACGCTCTTGCATCAGGTATCAGGCATCGGCAATATGGCTTTTTCTTCTGCGCCAGGGCAGACCATCACTATACAACTTATCAGCGACAGCGGCATAGAAGCGGCGGGCTTTGATTTTTCGGTTTCGTATTCGGGTCCTTGTGTCTGTCCGACCTTCACGGCATCAGCTACGCCCTCTGTAGGTTGCTCCCCGCTCAACGCCATACTTAATGTCGAAAACGTACCTGCTAATGCTTATACGGTGTCGACCATACCTTTTACGCCCTTCAGTTGCGCAGGCGGTATAAATGGACCTGAAGGCGATGATGATGTAACGGGCACCATAACCCTGCCATTTACCTTCTTTTTTTACGGTACGCCCTTTACGCAGCTTGGCATTGCCACGAACGGCAACTTGCAACTCGGCGCAGGTCCCTATAATACTGCTTTTACCTCTATTGGTCCCATTCCTGGCACCAATATCGACAACATGATAGCCCTCAACTATGCGGACTGGCGAGCAGAAGGCGGTCCAAATGGCACTATCAGCTACCAAATACAAGGCACTGCGCCCAACAGACGTTTTATCGTTTGCTTCAATAATCTTATTCCTTATGGACCAGGTTTTCCCATTACCCCTCCTCCGCCAGGTAGACTTACTGGACAAATCGTATTATACGAAGGGACAAACATTATTGATATGTTTGTTACCACCAACAATATGCCCACCTACAACACCCAAACACAGGGTTTGCAGGCTACCAATGGGCAAGGCGTAGGCGTAGGTGGACGAAACTATACGAACTGGACGGCTACAAATTCAGGCGTTCGCTTCAACCCCAATGCTACTTATGCTTGGTCGCCCTCGCCTGGTGTGGGACAAAACAATGTCCAAAGCCCTACAGTTACGGGGCTAATATCTACAACCGTCTACACCGTAACAAGTGTGTACGCGGGCTGCACAAACGTTTCCAACGTTACCGTTACCGCAAATCCTACGCCTACCGTTACGGTGTCCCCCAGTACTACGATTACTTGCGGCAGCACGCCTGTAGTGATCACAGCATCTGGCGCAACTAATTATGTGTGGTCTACGGGTGCTACTACAGCCGCTATTACCGTATCGCCTGCGAGTTTTACAACTTATATGGTTACAGGCACGAATGCTTTCGGCTGTTCGCATATTGCCAGCAGCCAAGTAAATATAGCGCCTGCTATCACAGTATCGCCCTACAGCCTTTGCCAAGGCGCGGCTATCCCTGCGGGGCAGGGCTTAGGAGCTACGATAACCAGCCCTTCTTCTGCGCCGACAATCTTGTCGGGCACTACCGTCGGCGCTCCAACCTATGTCCGCCCCAATACCTTTCCTTTGGGTGGCGGCTGTACGAGCAGCGGTTTATCGCGCAACTACGGCACAGTAACCTTCACGCCCAGCATTACGGGTGTGCATAGTATTCGCATCTGTGGAATTTCGCCCAGCAATTGGGATTTGCAATCAGGCTTATACCAAAATTCCTTCAGCGCCGCTGCGCCTTGCGCTAACGCCTTAGGTCATTTCGATGCCGACAATGGCGGCGCAGGCTGCAACAATGGCGATTTATTCACGGCTACGCTTACAGCGGGTACGACTTACATCATACTAACGACCTCCTTTAGCGCAGGTACTACGGGCACTTACAATGTTACCGTTACCCCGCCTGCTGCGCCGCCTGCTACTTTGGCTTGGTTTACAGCCCCTTCGGGCGGCTCTTCTCTTGGCTCTGTATCTCCGTTTAATCCTATCGGCGTAGCGGGTTCGGGCTTGGCAAATAGCAATACGGCAGGTACTTACACCTTCTATGCAGCCGCAAACGGTTGCCGCCAGCCTGTCAATCTCACTATCAACGCAGCGCCAACGGTTACTATAGCGGGCACACTCAATATATGCGCAGGACAAAGCACTACCCTCACAGCCAGCGGCGGCACGGGCTTTATTTGGAATACGGGCGCTACGACGGCAGCCATCACTGTTAACCCTGTAGCCAATACCGCTTACATCGTTACCGTAACCAATGCGGGCTGTACCGCTACGAGTAGCAGCACCGTTACCGTCAATGCTGCCCCCTCTGCCAGCATCGCGGGCACCCTCGCTATATGTGCAGGACAAAGCACCACCCTCACAGCCAGCAGCGGAACGGGTTTTCTTTGGAACACAGGCGCTACGACAGCAGCCATTACCGTTAGCCCCGCAGCCAATACCGCTTATACCGTAACCGTCAGCAACGCAGGCGGCTGCACCGCTACCAGCAGCAGCACCGTTACCGTCAATACTGCCCCCTCTGCCAGCATCGCAGGCACACTCGCTATATGCGTAGGGCAAAGCACAACCCTCACAGCCAGCGGCGGCACAGGCTTCCTCTGGAGTACAGGCGCTACCACAGCAGCCATTACCGTTAGCCCTGCCACCAATACCGCTTATACCGTAACCGTCAGCAACGCAGGCGGCTGTACCGCTACGAGCAGCAGCACCGTTACCGTAAACACCAACCCCTCCGCCAGCATCGCGGGCAACCTCGCTATATGCGCAGGACAAAGCACAACCCTTACCGCCAGCGGCGGCACAGGCTTTATTTGGAATACAGGCGCTACGACGGCAGCCATCACCGTTAGCCCTGCCACCAATACCGCTTATACCGTAACCGTCAGCAACGCCAGCGGCTGTACCGCTACGAGTAGCAGCACCGTTACCGTCAATGCTAACCCTGCCGTTACCATCACGGGAGCGCTCTCTATCTGCTCTGGGCAGACCACTACCCTCACCGCCAGCGGTGGCACAGGCTTTATTTGGAATACAGGCGCTACGACTGCCGCTATCAATGTTAGCCCCGTAGTCAACACCACTTATACCGTAACCGTGAGCAACGCCAGCGGCTGCACTGCTACAAGCAGCAGCACCGTTACCATAACCACCAACCCCGTCATCAATATCACGGGCAACCTCACTATATGCGCAGGCGCAACCGCGACGCTTACAGTGCCTTCTGCTACAGGTTACCTTTGGAGTACAGGCGCTACAACCGCTGTTATCAGTGTAACACCCGCCTCCAATACCGCCTATAGCGTTACCGCTACGCTTGGCGGCGGTTGCACCGCAAGCACCAGCAGCACCGTAACCGTCAACCCGCTACCCAGCCCCGCTATAGCAGGCTCTACAGACATCTGCGCAGGCAATAGCACTACCCTCACTGCCAGCGGCGGCACAGGCTTTATTTGGAATACAGGCGCTACTACAGCAGCCATTACCGTATCTCCCGCTTCGACGACTGGCTATACCGTTACCGTCAGCAGCGCGGCTGGCTGCTCCGCAGTTAGCAGTACAACGGTTACCGTAAACCCAGTGCCAACGCCCAGCGTCAGCGGCACCAATACAATATGCGTAGGCAATAGCACCATACTCAGCGCCACAGGCGGCGGCACCTACACATGGAGCAATGGCGCTACGACTGCCAACATCACCGTATCTCCCGCATCTACTACCAACTATATCGTTACCGTTACGAGCGCAGCAAACTGCACAGCCACCGCAAGCAGAAGCGTTACCGTCGGCACCATACCGACCATCACCCTCACGCCCAGCAGCGTACTTTGCAACGGCAACAGCACAGGCAGCATTAGCAGCAGCACCAGCGGAGGTACAGGCACTTATAGCTATCTTTGGTCAACAGGAGCCACAGGCGCAGCCATCATATCGCTGCCCACAGGCAGTTACTCGCTTACCGTTAGCGATGGCATTTGTACCGCTACCAGCAGCGCAAGCGTCAGCCAACCAAGCGCACTAAGCCTTTCCATAGCCAGCAGCAGCAACGCAGGTTGCGGCGCAGGCGCAAATCAAGGCAGCATCACACTCAATACAGGCGGCGGAAGCACGCCTTACCAATTCGCTTGGTCAAATGGCGCAACAAGCCAAAATATCAGCGGACTATCTGTAGGCAACTACAGCGTTACCCTCACAGACAACAACGGCTGCCGCCTCGCAGTTAGCCAAACCATCACCAACGGCGGCATCGTCCTAAGCCTCAACAGCGCCGTAGATACTATCTGTTTCGGCGCTACCAATGGCAGCATCGCCGTAACAGCTACCCCCGCAGCGGGCGCTTCCTTCCTTTGGAATACAGGCGCTACCGCCTCCAGCCTTAGCAATCTACCCGCAGGCAGCTACACCGTTAGCGCTACCAACGTAAATGCAGGCGTAACCTGTACCGATGTACTTTCTGTCGTTATTCGCCAGCCAAGCGCCGCCCTTACGACTACCGTTAGCGAAATACAGGGCTTAGATTGCTCGGGCGATGAGGTCGCTATACTCTCCAATACCCCTACAGGTGGCTGGGGCGGATACAGCTACCTTTGGAGTACAGGCAACACAAACGCTTCCCTCTCAGGCATCGGCGCAGGCACATATAGTGTTAGCGTTAGCGACTCCGAAGGCTGCCAAACCAACGCCAGCGGCACGATTAACCCCGTACTTATCCCGCAGCTCGATGCTTGGGTAAGCAGCGTAGGTCTATCGAGCATCACGGTAGATTTGGGCGCTACTGTAGACATCAATGCAGGTTTCAACGAACTGGGCGTAACTTATACTTGGTCGCCCGCCGCCAATCTCGCCAATCCCAATTTGGCAGCTACCAGCGTCGGCACGCCAAGTGAAGGCACTTTTGTCTATGTTGTTACGGCTACAGCAGGCAACTGCTCGGCAACGGATAGCGTTTCTATCCTTGTGCGCGCCAGCTTCTTAGGCTTCCCCACCGCCTTCACACCCAACGGCGACGGCGACAATGACCGCTTCCGCCCCATTCAGCTCAATACGGAATTTGTCAAAAACTTCCGCGTCTTCAATCGCTGGGGGCAAATGATTTACGAAACGACCGACCTCAACGATGGCGGCTGGGACGGCACCTACAAAGGCGCAGAACAACCGCGCGAAGTCTACATTTATTATCTACAGTACCAACTGCCACAAGATAGCGCGCCACAAGAAATGCGCGGCGAGTTTACGCTCATGCGCTAACTCCGTCTATCGCTGATTTTCTGCCCCGTCTGACTCCTCGTAGTCGGGCGGGGCTTTTTTATTTGGGCGTGCCCCCGCGCCCCCCCCCGCCGCTACGCGGCTTCCCCCCTTGAAAGGGGGGAGCCATGCGCGGGGTCGGGCTATCCGCTACATCAGCCCGCTGGCGCGGGCTGGTTCCGCTCCTATCCCTCACGCAATTTTTTAGTTTAAGCGAGCCTGTCGATTGTATCAGAAAACTACCTATTAGGGTCTTTTAGATGAGCTATGAAGGTATTTACTAAGGTTATGCAGTATTGCTATAAAGTTGCGCCTTTCAGGCGCTGGGCTGGGGAGAGCGCTTTACCGTAGGCAACGCGCTACGCGCTCGCCTGCGGTTATGAAAATTAAGCCTCTATCGGGGCTATTATTCTCCTCGCCTTCTGTTTGGTGTAGCATTAGCTGTTTAGACCTATTTTAGGGTTATTTTGAAAAACGTTAGGGTTATTTTGAAAAGCGTTAGGGTTATTTTGAAAAACGTTAGGGTTATTTTGAAAAGCGTTAGGGTCGTTTTGAAAAGCGTTAGGGTTAGTAGACCCTAACGTTAGGGTCTTGAACCCTAAATTTGTTTTAAATAACCCTAAATTTTATCTAAAAGACCCTAAACAGTCTATTTCGTAGCTGGGCGAATATCTCGTGCTTAGGGTTGGCAGGCGAGGGCAATAGTTGTACTTTTGCTGCTTGTGCAAGCAAATGCTATTTTATAAAAACTATCTTATGCGCTACTATTTTCTATTTTTCGCCTTGCTGTGGGCGGGTTGCGAGGGCGAAGACCCTATTGATGAGCCTGTAGAAGGAGCCTATAGTTCGGGGGTGTTTTTGTGCGCGGAGGGCGTTTTTAATCAGTCTTCGGGTACAGTGCATCATTATGAACCGAGCAGTAAGGCATTAAGCCAGTCGGGGGGCTGCATATTCCGCGCTGCCAATGGGCGGGACTTGGGCAATGTGGTACAGTCGCTAAATTTCGACTCTGCTCATGCGTACATCATCGTAAATAATGCCCAAAAAATCGAGGTTGTCCGCCGCAGCGACTGGAAAGAGCAGGCACAAATAACGGGCTTAGATATGCCGCGTTATGCGCTTGCGGTGGGCGATAGCCTCTTATTTGTGAGCCAATGGGGAGCAGACGGTCTAACGGGCAGTTTGCGCATATACAGCCTGCCGAGCAGACAGTTTTTGCAGGCAGTGCCCACCTACAAAGGTGCGGAACGCATCGGCTTAGTAGAAAACTCCATCTGGTTAGTTCATGCGGGCGGCTACGCCGCCGCAGAAAACAAAATAGCGGTAATCGACATCGAAACGCAGGCACTTGCGCATACGCTTACGCTGCCTTACGAGAACCCCAATAGTTTGTACTTCGATGAGGCGACAGGTTTGGTTTGGGTCTTGTGTGCGGGGCGAACGGTCTATAGTAATTATCCCGATATCGATACGGCGCAGAGTACGCCCTCTGCTTTATTGGCTTATGATGCGCAGGATTATAGCCTGCAAATGGGTTTGCCTTTAGGCGTGGGCGAACAGGCGCGGGGGCTTGAGGTCTATGCCAACAAAGCCTATTGGTTGATGCGGGCGGGAGCCTACAGTGCGCCTTTGAGCGTATCGAGTGTAGCCAATAATGTAAGCCTGCTTATATCGGGCAATTTTTATGGATTGGGTATAGATAGGGCGCGGGGCGATTTGTATGCGAGCCGAAATAGGGGCATCAATACAGCGCGCACGCTGCGTTATAGCACAGGGCAGGGGGCAATAATCGACAGCATAGAGGCGGGAATTTTTGTAAATGGGACGTTTTTCTTGCCTTAAAAGTTGTTTCGTCGCGGTAAAGTTTATATTTTAGGGCAGAGTTTGTAATGCGTGAGGGATAGCAGCGGAACCAGCAAAGGCGCTTTGCGCCGAAGCTGATGGAGCGAATAGCCCGACCCCAGCGCTGTGCGCTGGGGGCACGCCCAAAAAAGATACCCCAAGAAATTACCTTACTAACTGCCAATTGCGTTTATGAAGACAAAGCAAGTATTTGAGGCTATCACCTCGGCGAAGACGGTGGAGCGACCGAAGCGAGCGGATTATAAGCGGATATTTGCGAACGACACAAATCGGCTGGTGCCGAATGTGCCCGTGCGCGCGCTTATCGACACCGCCTACGATTTTGCCGACAAGGAGGGCTATTTTATGATGGTCGTCGGCACGGGCGGCGGCAACTGGCGCAATTATGCCAAGCAACAACTAAAGGCGAAACCCAAGCCGAAAACCTTTTCTATCGCGCAGGTTACGCTAAAAATGGCGGGCGATAAGCGGACGCTGGCGATAGAACTATTGGCGGGCAAACCAACGGCGGCAATCGTGGAAAAGGCGCTAAAAAAGCGTCCGCCCTCTGATGGATTTGAGTACACGGTAGGCGTTTGCCCGAATTTTGGCGAGGATTTGAGCGCCGAAAGCGAGGCTTTACTCGATGCCGAAGAGCAGGTAACGATGGACAGCGTCGAGCGCGAAACGCTGGTAGAAGATGCCGATGCACAGGGCGATTTTATAGTAATACAAAACGCTGTAAAGGAGTTTCGTGGTCTAAAAACGCCTGAGGAGCAGAAGGCAAAAATTGGCTTGCTGGTGCGAAAGGTCGAATACTGGCTAAGCACGCATCAGGAGGATAAAGATAAAGAGCGCAGGGCGGCTTTGGAAAAACTGCTGCCCCAATTGCAGGCGCATAAGCAAAAATTTGAGGAGGAAGAAGCCATAAAAGGGGTCTTGGATAGCAAAACGGGTAGCCTTTTTGGGGGCGATTTTGGCAAAATACAAGACGAACTCAAGAAGTTTAAGGAAAGCAAAAACATCGCCGAGCAAATACAGCTTGGCAAAAAAATCATCGCCGATGCGAATCTTTGGATAAACAAGCACGCCAAGCCCGAAGACGCACAGCGCAAAACAGCCCTGCAAAAGATGGTCGCCCAAGTGCAGGCGCACGTCCAAAAACTCGAAGCCAGCGACGAGAGCGCCAAAGCGCTCGACGGCGTACTCAACGAAGACGGCGGTTGGGGCATCACGCAGACGGGTTTCTCGAAAATACAGGACGATGTGCGCCTATTGCGCAAAACGCCCGACCCCGAAGAGCAGCTAAAGCTCATCGACAAAATCCGCATAGCAGCCGAAAAATGGATGCAAGAACACAGCAAAGGCAAGGTCGATAAAAAAGACGTTAGCCGCATCGAAAGCCTGCAAAAACTACTGCTGGAGCTGCAAAAGCAAAAAAATAGCCTGCTCAAAGCCTATAGCGACAAACACGGCAACCAAAACAAAAACGACGACGAAGAGGACGAAGAAAGCCCCATCGCCGAGTTTAAGGAAATTCGGCTCGACTATAACGAGCTGATGGGCGCGATGAAAAGCGCAGATATGGCTTCCGCCGCCTTGCGCGACGACGCGACGCAACTTCGCGCGGACATCAACGCTTGGCTCACGAAGTCCTTCCCTTCCTTCAAAAACGCTTTCCCCAAGCAGGCGGAGCAGGCAAAGGCGCAAATCGACGCGATGCTCGAAAGCCTAAAAGATGTGGAAGAGAAAATGGACGCTGCCGACGAATTGAGCGAGTACAACGCCATTTTGAGCCTCTGGAGCAAGCAAAAAACGGACACTAAAGCGAGCGCCGCCGATAAATTGCGCCGCTTTGCCGACTTGCAACGCCGCATCACAAGCTTAGAAGGGAGGTTGTAGCCTTTTTATTGGGGCGTGCCCCCGCTCCCCCGCCCGCGCAAAATGCGCGTGCGTGAAAGGTCGCGGGGTCGGGCTATACGGGGCGTATCCACATCGCCCAAATGGGCGAATGTTGATTCGCCCCTACTATCCCTCACGCGTTAAACCTTAATGTATTTAACTAAGAGCGCAATTATGACAAAATATAAAGCCAAGATAAAAACGGCACTCGTCAAAACTAAAGACGAAATCGCCCTGACCAAACAAACGCTGATTGCGGAAACGCAAAAGGCGCTAAAAGACGCTTACGAGGCATATAAGCAAAAGCGCACAGGCTTTGAAACAAAGCTCACGGAGCATAAAAACGCCCTTGCAGGCGATGCCAAAACCAAAGCCGCCGAAGCTGCCCAAGCTGCCTATAAAGCCGCTACGGAGGAGTTGGCTAAATTTAAGCAGCTAACGGAGGTGCTTTCGCAGGATATTATCAACAATTACGGCATTGTTGCGCCCGATGGCATCGACCTGCTCACCGCCTCGCAGACGCAGGCGAAGGACTTGCAGAAAAAAATTAGCCGCATCACAGGCGAGGCAACAGAAGTAGGCAGCGAAGACGAGGCCAAAGAAATGCTGCTGCTCATCAAAGCCGAGCGCGATAGGCTAAAATTGGCAGTCGAGGACTTCAAAACTCAAAAAAACGTCCTGCCTACCAATCCCGCAGCATACCAAAAGCTCGAAGAATTGGGCAAAAAGCTCGAAGGCGAATACGCAAACCTAAAAAAGCGCTGCGCCTCTGTGCAAAAATTCGGCATTCCAGAGCCGAAGGCAGACGGCGTACAACTTTTTAAGGAGGTCGACGAGGCGGTACTCGCTTTTAAGAAGCTGCTATTCGGCGTAAAGTCCCAAAATGTCGACGTAGTTACCCTGCAAAACGTCAGCGACCCCGCCGTAGTAAACACCCAACTCGACAGCTCCGCGCTAAAAGTAAATACCGCCGAACTCGCCGAAAAAGGCGTACCCAAAAAAATACAGGCAGAAATCAACAGCCTGCAAAAAACCATCGAAGCATTCAAAGCCGACCCGCTCGGCTTACAGAGCAGCGCATCGGGCTTGCAAGCCAGCATTTTTGAGGTCTACAAACTCGTCGGTAGCTGGCTAAAAGCCGTAAAAAAAGGCGAAAGCAAAGCCACACCCGAAGCCGTAGCCGCAGGCGAAAAAGCCGAAAACCAACTACAACTACAGCTCAATCTTATCGGTGCACTCGTCATCAGCAAAGATACCTTCACACAAACCCTGCAAGCCTGCGAAGATGCCAATAAGCTCATCGAAGAGATGCAGACCCTAACCGTAAAAAACGAATACCCCAACGACTGCGATACACCGCAAAAAAAATCCGACCATCTCGCCGCCAAACGCGATGCCACCGATAAGGCAGTAGCCAAATTTAATAGCGAAGTCCTTAATTGGCAAAAAATACAGGCTCCCCTGCTCGAAAAAGGCAAACAAGGCAGCCCCGTACATACGCGCAATAATGTACTCGAAGACAAGAAGCGCGACCTTATTATGCGCCTCGCCAATCTGCCGAAGTCCGCCAACCTCAATATACCCTACAATAATTTCCTGCCCAGCGAGCCCTACAACGCTGCCAAAGACAAGAACCTAAAGAAAATAGAAGCGCAAAAAACTGCCTGCGAACAGCTACGCACTTCGACCGACTACAAAAAACGCTACCGCTATTTGGGCGACCTCAACAATATTATACAAATCTGGGATTTCGAGCACCGCCACTACCGCGAAGAAGAAATAAAGACTTCTAAAACGACGGTGAGCGATATACGGACTTTCATGGATAAGGAACTGGACGCTGTCAATGCGCTCATGTCCGTAAAGGCACTCTTGCAGGAATTTGACCGTCGACTGCTGGACTATGCCGCCAACATCGAAAATTCGCGCGGTTTTATGCTCTCGGTTGCTGCCAAATTTGGCAAAAAACCCGATACCGAGCAGCTAAAGGTCGACAAAACTAAAACCGACCCGAAAAAGTATTCCGAAATCATTAACCAAGCCGCCGAGCTACAAGATTTTATCAGCAACTGGCTGGAGCAGTACGACATAGCCAAAGACGCTATAGCCGCCCTGCCCCAAGAGAAAAAAGATAAAATCGAAAGCAAGCGGCAGTACCTGCTGGAGCGGCAGAAAATCCTCGCCGACTTCACCCCTACCGCCATCTCTGGTATCAATCCGAAGGCGATAAAAGAGGCAGACGCTTTGGCAAGCCAAGCCCTCATAGCCAAAGACCAGCAAGCGCGCAAGGTCATTGATTTGGAAGTTATACTTCAGCAACTGCGCGCCGTGCCTGTGCAGCCTCTGACAGATACTCAAAAGGAAATCCTTAAAGCAGCAGGCGTAAACGATACAACGCTCGCCATAGAAACCGAGCTAAACAAGCAAAAAGACGCGCTAAAGGCGAAAGAACTCGACCTCAAAGCACAACAAGATGCCTGCGCCCAACTGCGGCAGCGCGAAGACGATGCCCCCGCAGGCAAAGCCTATAAAGCCATCGTGAACGCTTTCGATAGCCGCAACGAGGACTATATCTATGTGCCCTCGCTCGACCCCGTCGCCCGCAATACCGTCCGCCAAAACATCAATGCCCTGCTTGCCGATATACACGCATGGGAAATAATGGTCGTAGAGCCAAATCACCCCAATCTCGCCGACTACAAAAAACATCTCGATGTTATCCGCTTCGAACTGACGCGCAACCTCACGGAAGAAGGCAAACAGTCCAATTACGACTACGATAAAAGCCTAAAACAAATCCGCGACGTATTTGCCACCTGCAAGCTGCTGTACACCAACAATACAGCCACCAAAAGCACCCTGCAAGAATTTCAGTTTTGCACTAAATTGATTGGGCATTGGCGCAAAGAAAACCCAATGCCGCACACGACCACGCAAAAGTATTTTGACGAGGTAGCGGTAATCTACAAATTTTGCATTGATGCTATCACGGGCAGCTTCTTCGGCAAAATCAAACTCCAAGAAAACTTCCAAAACGCCGTAACAACCCTCAAGGAAGAGATAAAAGAAACGGAAAGCGCCCTACAACAACGCTTATTCGAGGCGAAGGAAAACGCTATCACCGACCTAACGAGCGTCGACATCAGCGCCGAACTGACCCAGTACGAAAAAGACATACAAGCCGCTATAAAAATCGCTAACGATGAAATAATAGCCCAGCAGCAAAGCATCGACCAGCAAGCCGACGATGAGGTACAAAAGCGCATTGACAAACTCAAAAGTCAACCCGTTTTGCTCTCGCAAGCACTCTTAGCAGCAGAAAAAGCCCTGCATAAAGCCCTCCTAAAAAAGGAGCAAATCGTATTCGCGGGCTTCACAGACCTAAGCATCGACCCCAATTCGACCGATGTACCACCCGACCAAATCGACCTCATGAAGCGCGCCACCGCCCAAGCCGTACAACGCGCCGAAGCTGTGCTAAAAAGCGGCGGCTCCCCCGAAGAAGCCGAACGCATGATGGAGCACATACCCGCTACCTTCTGGCCTGATAAATTCGTCCGAGAACTAAACGCTTTCTACGAAACAGAAAAAGCCTTCGAGGAAGAAAATAAAAACAAGGAAGAAGCCACCTTAGAGGAACTGCTCAAGCCGCGCAACCTGCTCGAACTCGCCTCCACTGCCACCGCCAACGCGGGCGGCATTCTGAAAGATGTTTACGACAAATACGACGGTCTTTTCTACAGCAAAAAAGACTCCGCAGGCGAAGACAAGGATTATCTTGGCTTTTCGGGCGATAAAATCGAAAAAAGCGAAGGCACTACCAAAATTTTCAAAAATCTGAAAATGACGGGCGCAGTAGCCAAAATTTTCTCCAAAGGCGTAGAAACAGGGCTTAAACTCACTGAAGAAGAGCAAGAAAAACAAGCCGAAGACTTCATCTTGCATGGCAAACACGGCGAAACCGACCCCGTAAAACGTGCAGCCTTAGACAAAAAGCGCATTATCCTACTCGCTGGGCTGGAAATGTCCTCCAAAACGATGGCACTCATCGCCGAGCAAGTAAAAAGCAAAACGCCTGGTATCACCAACGGCAACATAGCCAGCGGCGTATTGAGTAGCATCTCTACGCTTATCGACGGCTTTTTGGAAATCAGCGGCGCAAGCGATGACCCCAAAGCCCTCGCCCGCAGCACCCAAGAGTATTGGACGAACAACATCGAGAAGGTTACGAAGGTAGCCAATGCCGTCGTGAGCGTCGCCAAATCTACCGCCGAAATCGTCGGACTCTTCACGCCCATCGCCTCGCAAATCGTACCTGGCATCGGTCTCGCCGCTACTGCCCTCTCTATCGGCACGGATATTCTCAACATCAGCCGACTGATTTACAAAGAGTACCAAGCCAAACTTCTACTAAAAGAAGCCGAAATACACGAGCGCGAATTGGTCAATCCGCTGGAGCAAGAATTGCATTCTCTGCGCAAACGCATCGTCAAAAAAAGCATAGACGTAGCTACTGACGTATTGAGCGCAGCGGGCGACATCACCACCATCGCAGGCGAACCCGCCGCAGGCACCGCCATAAAAATTATCGCGGGCGTGCTCAAAGTCGGCAACGCCATCGTATTTAAGGCGATAGATATGGCGGAGATGAAACGCGCCGAAAAAACGCTGGAAGCCGCTCGCGCAGGCGATAGAGAAGCCAAAATACGCATCTTCAAAGAAAGCCCGCGCTATGCCAAAATGCTACTCGCCATCGCAGGCACACGCAACCCGCCAAGCCCCATCGCCGTAGAGTTCCTACGCCAACGCGGTTTTACGGAACGCGACTTGGCACGCCCTACGGGCAGCCTGGAAATCATCAACAAGTTTTTGGGCGAAAAACGCAAGGAAATCCGTCAAGAACTGCTTTCCCAAAGCGAGGAGAAAGATAACCACGATATAGACTCTGCCATCACCTTTTTCAAGGATATTTTTGAACGCATTGGCAACACCTACAACCGCTACCAACAACGCAAGGGCTTTTGGTCGACCACTCAAGACCACTCTTTTGCGCGCTTAGGAGAGCTCTATTCTGCCGCGCAACTGCAAAAATTGACCGACGAGTTTGCCGCCAGCGTGCGCAATCGCGGACTTTTTAGCCGACTGCGCTACGACTCCCCCCGCGACATGCCCGAATTTGCCAAGCTCAAAGCTATGCAAGCAATCTTCATCACAGAGCAAAACGCCGTAAATACCAGCCTCATCGAAGCCAAACAAGCACTAAAAGAAGCCATCGACCAGGACAAAACCAGCAAAACCGAAGACTACAGCACGATCATCGCGCAAAAAGAGCAACTTATCACGCGCTTGGGGCAGCAACAACACGACGTAGTCGAGCTGCTCGATGCCGTCGCTATCCTCGATACGCTCTAAGGAATGACGAGTTACGAGTTACGAATGTTGTGCATAAGACCTTGATAATAAACAATTTGCATAAAGTAAATTCGTAATTCGTAACTCGCTTTGGCGGGTCGGCGCTTAGGGGCGAATAAATATTCGCCCCTACAAAGGTCGCGCCGTCGGGCTATTTGAGCCGTAGCATGCTACGGCTCTACATATCC
>CAYXSA010000047.1:0-32189 GCA_964467315.1 uncultured Saprospiraceae bacterium
GGATTGGATTCATTAATAATACGACATTTTAATTCTACATGCGGCGCACCTGGGGAGGGGGGGCACGCCATAATTACGAATGACGAATGACGAATGACGATTGTTCTTTGTGTATATGTACTCAATTGCCAATCGCTTATGCGCAATATTCGTCATTCGTAACTCGTCATTCGTCATTCGTCATTCATAATTCCCCTCATGCGCCAAATTTTATTTTTATCCTCTGCAGCCCTAATGCTGCTCGCTGTAGCCTGCAAAGGCAGCGAAAACAACAAAGCCGCTGCCCCTGCTACCAATAGCAGCAACACTACGACCACACCCGCAGCGCCCGCAGCCCCTACCGCCCAAAAGATCGCCTTCAGCGCCGCCCAAGAAAAAATGGTCGGCTTATGGATGAATAAAGCCTACTTGGACGAGGTCGCCCGCAAGCGCTCCGTGCGCGCCGTAGAGCTTAAATACAAGCTCTTAGGCTTCTCTTTGCAGGCGGCGGAGCTATCAGCAGGAAAAAACGTACAACTCTATGGCTTCGGCACGCATGAAGGCGGTATGGACGCATTCCTGAAATGGGACGAAGCCGCTGGCGCTTTCCTCCACGACCTCAAAGCCTACCCCGATAATTACAAGTTTTTTGAAAACGAATTCCGCCTATACCTTGCCAGCGATGGCACGATGGTCATCGACGAGCAGACCCAAAGCCCCGAAGCCTTCGTAAAAGAAGCCAAAGGCGATATTCATCACGCCGTGCAGCGCGTATTTTTCGACGGTGTATATAAGGATGAAAAAGGCAAAACCATCACCCTGCGCGAAGGCATCGTTACGGGGCTGCCCACTGCAGAGCAATATGCCTTAGTTACGGATTTTTACCCAAATTTCGATTTTGATGCGGTCTATATGGGCATAGGCGATGCGGTTTACGAAAACCCTTACCACTACAAATTCACAGACCCGACCACCCTCGAACTCTACAAGGTCAAGGGCAACGAAGAAAGCGGTTTCGGCATCGGCGAAAAATACGCCACTTGGAAACGGCAGTAAGAATTACGAATTACGAATTACGAATTACGAATTACGAATGTTGCGCTCAAATACTTGCTACCAGCGCCGCGACAGCGGCGCAG
Source organism: uncultured Saprospiraceae bacterium (assembly GCA_964467315.1). GTDB lineage: Bacteria > Bacteroidota > Bacteroidia > Chitinophagales > Saprospiraceae > JAAFIM01. The sequence continues at coordinate 1,119 of CAYXSA010000047.1, forward strand.
TACCAGTGGCGCGAGCGGAGCGAGCGACACAGTACCTATACACAAAGCACGACCTATACATAAAGCACAATCATCATTCCAGCCAGCCGCGCACGCAGCCAACCGCCTTTTGCCAAGTTTTATATAAATTTTCGGCTGCGGCTATGGGCATTTCGGGCGAAAATTCGCGCTCTTGCTGCCATTGGCTTTGTAGCTGCTCCATGCTCCAGAGTCCGACGGCAAGCCCTGCCAAAGAAGCTGCGCCGAGTGCGGTGGTTTCCGTGATAGTGGGGCGTTGTACCTTTGTGTGCAGCAAATCGGCTTGAAATTGCAGCAAAAAATCATTTGCCGCTGCGCCGCCGTCTACGCGCAGAGCTGCCAACTTTTTGCCGCTATCGCGCTGCATCGCATCGAGTACATCGCGGGTCTGATACGCCAAAGATTCGAGCGTAGCGCGCACGATATGCGCCTTAGAGCTGCCCCGCGTAAGCCCCAAAATCGCCCCGCGTGCGTACATATCCCAATACGGCGCGCCCAAACCCGCAAAGGCGGGCACCACGTACACGCCGCCATTGTCCTCTACGCTGCGCGCAAAATGCTCCGACTGCGCCGCATTGTCCAAAATGCGTACCTCATCGCGCAGCCACTGTACGGCAGCGCCCGCGATGAAAACAGAACCCTCCAGCGCATAAGTTACCTCATCGCCCAACTGCCAAGCTATCGTAGAAACCAAGCCCGAAGCCGAATGCTGCAGCTCTGCGCCCGTATTCATCAGCATAAAACAGCCCGTGCCGTAGGTGTTTTTTGCCATGCCTGCCGAGTGGCAGCATTGCCCAAAAAGCGCCGCTTGCTGGTCGCCCGCTACGCCCGCGATGGGGATTGCTGCCCCAAAAAGCGATTGGGTGGTATGACCATAAAAGCTATTCGATGCCAAAACATCGGGCAAAATGCAGTCAGGAACGCCCAGACGGCGCGTCAATTGCTCGTCCCAACGCATTTGGGCGATATTATAGAGCATCGTGCGCGAGGCGTTGGAGGCATCAGTAGCGAAGACCTGCCCCCCTGTCAAATTCCAAATCAACCAAGTGTCTATAGTGCCAAAACGCAGCTCCCCGCGCTCGGCTTTTTCGCGCGCGCCCTGCACATTTTCGAGTATCCAATGCAGTTTGGTAGCTGAAAAATAGGCATCAATCACCAAGCCCGTATTTTGGCGGACATAGTCGCTCAGCCCTTCCGCTTTTAGCTGCTCGCAAAGGGGGGCGGTGCGTCGGTCTTGCCAAACGATAGCGTTGTAGAGGGGTTTGCCCGTCGCCGCATCCCATACTACCGTCGTTTCTCGCTGGTTGGTGATGCCAATGGCTTGTATTTTTTGGGGCGAAATACCCGATTTTTCGATGGTTTCTTGGGCGGTGCGCAGTTGGCTGTACCAGATTTCTTCGGCATCGTGTTCGACCCAGCCCGCTTGGGGGTAGATTTGCCGAAATTCTTGCTGTGCGCTGCTCACAATGCGCCCTTTGGGGTCGAAAAGTATAGCGCGCGAAGAGGTCGTCCCTTGGTCTAATGCGAGTATCATAGTTTATATTTTTTGGTGTGCCCGCCGCTTTGCCCCCCGCCCGCGCAAAGCGCGGTCGCCCCCACGCCAAAAGGCGCGGGGGGCGGCGGTCGGGCTATGCGGGGCGTATCACCATCGCCCATAGGGCGAATGTTGATTCGCCCCTACTATCCCTCACACAAGTCCCAAATTCGGGCAGCGGAGCTGTTTATTGGGCGAAAAAGATAAAAAAGCGCTGGTTTTTGCGTATGTTTGTTGTATGGCTGTGCAGGTGTGGGCATTTTGTAGAGCCCTTGCATGCAAGGGCTGTACCCGTGCCGATAGGCGTGCAATGCGTGAGGGATAGTAATGTAGAGCCGTAGCATGCTACGGCTCGCAATGGATAGCCCGACCGCCGCCCCCCGCGCCGCCCACAAGTGCGTAAGCACGCCGTGGGGCGTGGGGGCGACCGCCGTAGGCGGGCGGGGGGCAAAGCGGCGGGCACGCCCAAAAACAAAAAAAACCTTGCGACAAAGCTACGCAAAGGGCGACAAACAGTTAAAAAATGAGACGGATTTTTCCTTTTTCGCTGCTCTTTTGCTTGCTGCTGCTGGCGGCTTGCAAAGACGAACCCAAAAACGAGGACGGCGGCGACGAAATACTGACAGCGCCTACCCGCCGCCCGACTATCAGCCTGCGCACGGAGGCGGATACGGCGCGCTGGCGCGATACGCTGGTGAGCGAAATCGAAAAAAGCGACCTGCCTGGCGCGGATAGTTCCAAATTGGCGCGGGTTGAATTCGCTTATCCGCTCGTGGATGCTACCCCCAGCGCAGCGGCGGTGAAAGATAGCATCAATGCGCTTATTCGGCGTACGCTCCTACTCGCCGATAATGGCGAAATTGCCTACGAAAATCTGCAGGCGCGCATCAACGATTTTTTGGATGAGTACATAACTCAGCGCGACGAAATGGCGGAAATTTACCGCTCGATGGGCATGGATATTATCGACCTGCCGCGCTGGAGCTGCGAGGTGAATGTGCGTATCGTGCTCAATTCTTCCAATTTTTTGGTCTTGCAATTCGATGAAACGAATTTCACAGGCGGCGCGCACGCCAATGTAACCACGCGATTTTTTAATTTCGACCTGCGTACGGGCGAAATTCTGACTATAGAGCAGCTTTTTAAGGATAAAGAGGGCTATTATGGGCAGCTGCAGCCTTTGGTAGAGCGCAGTCTGCGCCAGCATTTGCGCAGTTTGGGGGCAGAAAATTTGGAAATAGAAATCGACGAAGGTGCTTTTGCGCGCATTCCTGAGCATTTTGCGCTCACGCGCACGGGCTTGCGTTTTTCGCTCGACCCTTATGAGGTGGGCGCGTTTTCGATGGGCACGCTACAGTTTGAAGTGCCTTTTGAGGATTTGTATTATATTTTGGATAGGGACAAAGTCAAGTGAGTTACGAGTTACGAGTTACGAGTTACGAATTTGCGCTTAAGGTAAATTGCTCCAGCATTTTTTTGTTGTAGGCTTTCCAGCCGCCGCGAAAATCTCGGCTTGCGCTGGCGACGAAATCCGCCAAGCGCTGCGAATTGAGCTGCTGTAGCAAAAAATTGTAATCGCCTGCGTATTTGATGCAGTAGCCCGAATAAAAGGTGGCGTTTTCGTTTTCTACGAGTATGAAATTGGGGCGTTGGTTCATGGGCGAAAAAAGTATTTTTTTTCCAAAACTCGTATCTAAGCCCTGACTTCTGCCGAAGGCGTACCAAGCTACGGCGTTGGCTTTGCCTGCATCTCGTTGGTCGAGCTGCGGTTTTACGCTTTTTAGGTAGGTGTAAGCGAGCGGGAAACGGCTTTGTAGCTCGCTTTCGGCTATGATTTTATGCTTTCCGTTTGCCTGTTTTTCGTAGGGAAAAAGGACGTACTCGCTGATGGGGTCTTGGCTGCTTTTGAGTTTGGAGGCTTTGATGATGGGGCGTAGGATAGCCTTTTCGATTTTTACCCGACCTTGTAGGCGGGTTTGGGCGTAGACGTAGGGGCTTTCTTCCTCGATGTTTTCTACAGAAAAAATATAGGCTTTATCGCAAAGGGTGGTAATGCCGACGTGTATGCTGCAAAGCTCTTTTAGCGGTTTACCTGTCTTGGTTTCGGCGATTTTGCTGCTTAGTTGCCAGCTTGCTTGGGCTTGGATTTCGGAGAAATCTATGCGCCGCTGCTCCAATTCTCGGCTATTTTTTGCCTGCTCAAATAGAAAGCTATCCCGCCGCCGCTGGTCAAAAATCGTTATAGCGCTGTAGGTCGTCGCGTTATCAAATAACTGTATATCGCCGTAATTTGTTAGTTGGCGCAGGCATTGATTTTCTACAAAATAAGCCCGCAAGGCTCTACCCGTTTCGCTATAAAAAAAGGTATTCGGCGTGATAAGCGCGCAAGCGCCCGACTCCGACAGCAGCGCCGCGCAAAGTTCGTAAAAGGCAATATAAGCATCGGTAGAGCCATTTTTGCAAAAGCTAAAATTTTGCTGCACAAAGCTGCGTTCCTCCCTGCTTAGATGCTGAATGCGGATATAGGGCGGATTGCCGACGATAAAATCGAATTTTTGCGCCGTTTGGTCTTGGATTTTGTGCAGCGAATTGCAGGCGTAGATTTTCCATTCTACTGATATGCCCAAAGGCTCTATCAGCGTTTGCAGGTTGGCGCGGCATTCTTCTACGGCTTTTGTGTCGATGTCCCAGCCATAAACCTGCTCTAAATTCGCCTTTAATTCTTCTTTTGCCGATAGGGCTATTATCCGCTCCACGACCACACGCAAAAATCGCCCATCTCCACAGGCAGGGTCTAAGACCGTTTTCCCTAAAACATCTGCACCCTCATAGCCAATATCGGCAAGCATCTTTTCGACCACGAAGCGGGGCGTGTAGACTTGTCCGAGTAGCTTTTTTTGGGAGTAGATGCGTCGTAGGGAGCTCATAGCGTTGCTTAAATTTTAGCACACAGATAAACACAGATTTTTCAATCATAAAAGTACAAAAAAACTGTGCAAATCTGTTTCAATCTGTGTAAATCTGTGTAAATCTGTGTGCTACAAAAATTTTAAGCCGAAGTCAAAAACTCCAGCAAATCGCCATCTTGCACCACATATTCTTTGCCTTCTTGGCGCATAACGCCGACCTCTTGAGCGCCTTTCCAGCCGCCGAGTCTGATAAACTCCTCGAATGCGACAGTGCGAGCGCGTATAAAGTTTTTCTCGAAGTCCGAATGTATTTCGGCGGCTGCCTGCGGGGCTTTTGTGCCCTTGCGGATAGTCCAAGCGCGAACTTCCTTCACGCCTGCGGTGAAGTAGGTTATCAAGCCCAGCAGCTTGTAGCAAGCGTGAATAATGCGATTTACGCCCGCTTCCTTCAAGCCCATGCTGCTCAAAAACTCTTCGCGCTCCTCGAAGCTCTCCAGCTCCGAAATATCGGCTTCTATCGCTGCCGAGACCAACAAAACCTCTGCATCTTCGCCCTTTACGGCTTCCATAAAGCGGGCTGTATGATTGTTGCCGCTCATAGCGGCGCTTTCTTCGACGTTGCAAACGTATATAACGGGCTTTGCCGAAAGCAATAGGCATTCGTCGATAAGTTCGCGCTCTTCTTCGCTTGTTACGCTTTTTAGGAAAGTGCGTGCCGACTGACCTGTTTCCATAAATTTGGCGAGGCGGGCGAGGGTATCGGCATTTGCTTGAGCGGGTTTATTGCCGCCTTTGGTCAGCTTTTGCCAGTGCTGAATGCGTTTTTCCAGCGTTTCGAGGTCTTTTAGCTGTAGTTCGGTGTCGATAATTTCCTTATCGCGCACGGGGTCTACGCTGCCGTCTACGTGTATGATGTCGCCATTTTCGAAGCAGCGCACCACGTGCACGATGGCGTTTACTTCTCGGATATTTGCCAAAAATTGATTACCCAAGCCCTCGCCCTTGCTCGCGCCTTTGATAAGACCCGCAATGTCGACGATGTCAATAGAGGTAGGCTGTACGTTCTGCGGCTGTATCAGCGCGGCGAGCTGCGTCAATCGCTCGTCGGGCACGGTGATAACCCCGATATTGGGTTCTTTCGTTGCGAATGGATAATTGGCGGCGAGTGCCTTAGCCGAAGAGAGTGCGTTAAAAAGGGTCGATTTGCCTACGTTCGGCAGACCGACAATGCCACATTTGAGCGCCATGAATGTTAGTTGTATGCGTTGAATTTATGCCGCAAAGGTAGCAAAGAATTACGAATTACGAATTACGAATTACGAATGGGGCGCTCAAATACTTGCTACCACTGCCGCCGCAAGGCGGCATAGTACCTATACATAAAGTCGGACATTTTTCACTTTTCACTTTTCACTAATAAACTCCGCAGGCACAAAATCCGTCAGCCATACGCCATTGGCGGAGCAGTAAAAAAGATGCCCTGCCTGCTGCATTTCTTTCGCCAAAATCCGCAGCAGCACGGGTTTTCCGTGCCTTGAGCCGACATTGAGCGCGGTGGCTGTATCTACGCTTAGGTGCACCTGATGCCGACTTCTGCGCTCGATGCCCTTCGCCAAAATCGCCTGCACATTGCCGCTTGCCGTGCCGTGATACAGCAAATCGGGCGGCGTTTGCGGCTCGTAGCCAAGACTTACCTCGACACTATGCCCCTGGCTTGCGCGTATGCGCGTGCCCGTTTCGTCGAAAGCGAAGCGTTTTTTGTTGTTTTCGGCTACAATTTGCTCTAAGCCTGCGCGCGTCAAAGGCTCGCCATGCGCCTGCATCGCATTCAAAAGGGTATCGACCTCAATCCAGCCTTGCTCATCGAGTTTGATGCCTATTATATCAGGCTGATGGCGCAAAATAAGGCTCAAAAATTTGCTCTTTTTCGTGAGCGTTTTTTCAGATAACATACAGATAATCAATAACTTATAGATAGAAATTTTTGGGGCGTGCCCCGCGCCCTAAAAAGGGGCGCGGGTCGGGCTATTTGGGGCGCATCACCATCGCCCCATTGGGGGCGAATGTTGATTCGCCCCTACTATCCCTCACGCAAACGCGCGCCGAAAGGCGGCGCGCGTTCTAGTGTCCCAACGTTTCCTATCTACTATAAGTTCGCCGCTTAGTCGAGTAGATATATAAAATCTTCGTAATTGCGCATCTTAGCGATGTCCAGCGGGGTAGTGCCTGCGATGAAAGGTTTGCATTCGGCTTCTGTAGCCAGTTTGCGGTCTGCACCGCGCTCCAGCAGCAGGCGCGCCACTTCGATATGGTTGTTTTCTACCGCTTCGTGCAGGGGGGTGAAACCGTATTTTTCGCCCATATTCGGGTCTGCTCCCCAGTCGAGCAGTTGGGTGGCTACGCGCATATTGCCTGCGCGGGCGGCGAGATGCAGCGCCGTCAGCCCGTAAGCATCTTGAGCGTTAAAATTTAGGTGCTTATTCTGCTCCTGACAAAGGTCAAAAAGCTGCTGCGCAAGGCTCTGTTCGCCGAAGGCTGCTGCTGCATGTAGGGCAGTTTGTCCGCTGCTGTTGGCGATGTTGGGGTTTGCGCCTGCGCGTAGAAGGATTTCCACGACCTTCGCAAAGCGATGATAACGAACGGACTCCGCCGCTTCGGGATCGGCTATATTGAGATATTCGTGCGCTTCGGCGATGGCAGCCATGAGCGGCGTAAAACCGTCGAAATCTCTATCGTTGGGGCTTAGACCTTTTTCTAAGCAATAGTCCAGCGCTCTAAGGTGTGCACGTTTGGCTGCATAAAAGAGCGTGCGCGGGCGGGGCACAGCGCCGCGCTCTATCAGCAAATCGGCTACCTCATCGTATAATTCGTCAATCGCCAGCTCCAGCGCACTGTGGTTATGCCCGTCGATTTGGTTGATGTCTTCGCCGCTCTCTATCGCTTTGCGGATAGCATCAAGGGGCTGCTTTTCTAAGATAAATTGTATGAGTTTCATGCTGTTATAAGGTGAATACTATTTGTTTGGTTCCCATTTGCGCCATTCGCCAACATTGCGGAAACCCGTATAGCGGTCGGCGCGGTCTTGTTGAAAAATATCTTGTTGAAGCGTTGCTTCGCGGCTGTCGTTAAAACTGCCACCAGCTGACAAGCCTGCTTCTTGCAGCCATTCGCGCACATTGCCGCGTATGCTGTAGATACTTTTATCCTTGTCTTCTGGCTTGCAAGCGCTCCAATATACAGATACAGGCAGTTGCAGTATTGCTAATTCCTTGACATCTTGAGAATAGAAATAAGGAAACTGCTTTAGGCAGTCTTTGCAGGGCTTTTTTTTACATTTACGCAGATAGAGGCTATCCTGCTGGTCGACGAACTGTAGGATACGCTGGCGTTCTTGCTGCGTGGGAAGGCGGAAAACAGGATAATACTCTATTTTTTCTGCGGATAGGCGAAGGCTGTCTAATTCGCTGCGAAAAAAACGCTCGCAAGTAAAATAATTTTTAGGATTTTGTCCTACATAATTGGCTCGGATGATGTTATTCTTGATGAGATAACCCTCCATGACCCTATCGGAGCGCCAAAGGGAATAGGCTTCCGCTTGAGTTTGCGATATACCAATGACGGGATACTGGGCATAAGCAGGGTGGCGTAGATATATACTGAACATGATTTTCAAATTCTGCTGTTCTAAGGGGGCAAGCGGTAGGCTGTCTATCCAAACAGCGGTATCGGGTAGGCTGGCAAGGTACTCGGGGGATTGTTCGCCGAATACAGAGGCTGTCCAAAATATGTATTCCAACCAGTTGATATTGCTTATTTCCGTTTGGTCGCAGTATAGATTTTCTCCGATGAGGATGCCATTGGGAAGGGGGACTTTTTTTTGTGCTTGCAATGGGGCAGACAGGAGCAGCAAAATGGCGAAAATAAGACGAAGTTGCATAAAAACGGACTTAGGTTGAAGGAGAGGATAGCGATGGGCTACCCTTGGGCTAGCGATGCAAAGGGCGGGCGCATCGCGCCCGTACCCGACCGCTTGCGGGCGGGTATGAGCGAATAGCGAACCCGTAGCAGCGCGGCGACTGCGGTACGCAGGCGCAGCCCCCAAATAAAAAAGCTTTAAGCATAGATTTTGCTCGCCAAAGATAGCTATTTTTTAATTTTCTGCGTATAACTTAGACGCTTTTGCTATCTTGGGGCGTTCAATAAGATAATTTCAAAAAAGGCTTGCTATATGTATCGAATAAATTGTTTTTTCTCTGCGCTAACTTTTTCTTTTTTATTTTTTACTGCGTCGCAGATTTCAGCGCAATGTATTAGCGGCGATTGCGACAATGGGCATGGCGTTTTTCGCTCGCCCAACGGCGACCGCTACGAGGGTTTGTTCCGCGATGGCAAGCGCGAAGGTAGGGGCATTATCAATTATGCCAACGGCGACCGCTACGAAGGCGATTTCAAAGCGGGCAAACGGCAGGGCTTCGGTACGCTGGCACATCTGAGCGGAAAGGCGGAAGGTGGTGCTTGGGAAAACGATAAACTCGTAGCCGCAGACCCCAATATACGCCGCGTGCGCGAATGCCTTACGGGCGACTGCCAGAACGGAAAGGGGCGCTCGCGCGACCTAAAAGGGCGCATCTACGACGGGCATTTTAAGCACGGCTTGTACGATGGCTTCGGTACACTTTACGCCAACGACGGGCGTTATGAGGGCTATTTTCACAAGGGCGTGCAGCATGGGAAGGGCACGTATTACCATAAAAGCGGACATACCGATATAGGCGAATGGAAGCAAGGGCGCTACGAAAATGCCAGCATGCGCACTTGGGCGGTGGTAGTCGGCGTGGCAGATTATCCGCATTTTCCCAAACTTACCTATACGCTCAACGATGCACGCGAGGTCTATAAATTTTTCCGCTCCACGCAAGGCGGCGCGATTCCGACAGAGCGCATCCGCCTGCTGCTCGACGAGCAGGCAACCCGCCAATCGATTTTGGATACGCTCAATGCCGTTTTTCAGCGTGCAGGCGAAAACGATTTAATCCTGTTTTATTTTGCGGGGCACGGCGAAGAGGGCAGTTTTTTACCCTACGACTACAACGAAAAAACGGACGAAAATCGCCTTTTTCACAGCGAAGTCCTCAACGAATTCAAAGACAGCCCCGCCAAATTTAAGCTCTGCATAGCCGATGCCTGCCACTCTGGCAGCTTCAAAGACGCTATCGACGGCAGCGTAGCCACAGCCAAACCCAAAGACCGTACTACCCGCGAAGAGATAAAAAACTATTATAGCAGCTTCGAAAACGTGCGCGGCGGCTTGGCTTTTATCGCCTCTTCAGCAGCCGAAGAAGCCTCTTTGGAAGCCTCCAAACTCGGACAAGGCGTATTTAGCTACTTCTTTCGCCTCGGCCTAAGCGGGAAAGCCGACACGGACGAAAATGGCATCATCACCATCACGGAGCTATACAGCTACATACACGACCACGTACAAATATACACCTACGAATACCAAAAACCGCTGATTTTCGGCGACTACGATAAGGCTATGCCTGTCGGCACGGTGCATAAGAAGTAATGACGAGTTACGAGTTACGAGTTACGAGTTATGAAGTTGTGCTTCGTAGCTCGTAATTTTTTTTGCGCTAATTGCTAATCACAATCTCCACCCGTCTTTTTTGGTGTTTGGCGATATTGCTATCTACTACGCCTTGCCCGTCGTAGGTGATTTGCTCTTTGGGGATGTCGAGCTCTTCGATATGTCGGGCGACGAAGCTGGCGCGTTTTTCGGATAGGCTTTGATTAAATTCCTTATTGCCGATGTCGTCGGCAAAGCCCGTAACTTTGACGCGGATATTCTTTTTGTCGGGGAATTGTGCAAAAAGCTGCTTTATCTGCTCCTTTTGCACGTCGGTAAGCTCGTGTTTGCCAGACTCGAAGTATACGGATAGGTTTTTACGCAGCCGTTTGGCGGGGGTAGGTACGGCTGTAGCGGTGTCGATTTTTACTTCTTGCTTTTTCAGCACGGGGGTAAGGGCTACTTCTATGCGTTGGGCGGGGTTGTTGACGGTGCGTTGAAAAAAATCCGCGCCGATATGGCTATCGTAGTCGAGTTTTTCCAAGATATAGGAATAGGTCGCTTTGTTGGGCAGGCAGATAAAAAAGCGCCCTGCAGCATCGGTAACCAATAAATGCCGTTTGCCCTCGTTGCCAATCTTTACGACGACTCCCGAAATAGGTTCGCCCGTATACACGTCGAAAATATAGCCATCTATCAGCACATTGTCGATAGAAGGGGCTTGCTCTCTGGATAAGGGCGCTTTGTAAATATCTAAGCCGCCTTTGCCTCCTTCGCGGGCAGAGGCAAAAAAGGCGATATCGCCTTCGGGGCTGACGACAATGCCCGCCTCGCGGAAGGGCGTATTGAAGGTGCGCCCCAAATTGGTAGCCTGCGACCATACGCCATCGGCGCTGCGCACGGAGCGAAAAATATCCATCTCCCCAAATCCAGGATGCCCGTCTGAAGAAAAGTAAAGCGTTAGACCATCGGGGGCGATATAGGGCGCTTCCTCGTCGCCGTCGCTATTGATGGCAGCGCCGCAATTTACGGGGGGCGACCAATTGCCGTTTTTGTCTATCTCGCTCATCCAAATATCCGTGCCGCCCATGCCGCCTTCGCGGGTAGAGGCGAAAAACATGGTTTTGCCGTCGCAACTTATGCTGGGTTGGGAGTCCCATTGCTTGCTGCTCAAAGGCTGCACAAGTTCGGCATCGTAGCCATGGGCTTCGTCGTAGTCAAAATTTGCCTTGAAAATATCGCAGCCGCCCAAGCCATTTTCCCGCCCGCAGGCAGCAAAATAAAGGGTGCGCCCGCAAACTGTCAGCTTCGCCATGCCCTCGTTTGTGGGCGTATTGATGCCCTTGCCGATGGATTTTGCCGCCGTCCAAGATAGGTCTTCTTTGAGCCGCGACACCATTATTTCTTCGTTGCCGTCCTTATCCACCGTAAAAACCAATAATTTTCCGTCGCTTGTCAGGGTCGGCAAATATTCATCGTGCTTGCCATTTATCACCTCCCCCAAATTGGAAGCCTGCGCTACCGTAGTCGCAAAATCCACCCCCCGCGCAAAGCTGGCGCTATTCATCTCCCTTTTTAGCAGTATATCGTAGCCGATTTGGCTGCCTTTTTCGTCCGTCTTAAAATCGCGGTCATCGGCATTTTTGTAGCGCTGAAAGTACTGCAAAGCCTTGTTGTAATCGTATAATTTCATCGCCGTTTGCCCCGCTTCGAAGTATGCCGCCCGCGAAAATTCGCCGTCCATACGAAACAGGGTTTCATACGATTGCATCGCCTCCTCGTACTTGCCCAAGCGCCCATTTACAACCGCCAACAAGCGATGGGCGAGCGGAAATTTATCCTTATTGGCTATCGCCGCCTGCAAAGAAACCTTCGCCGCCGCAAAATTTTGCTGATTTATCTGCCTTTCGGCATCTTCTATAAGCTGCTTCGCCTTTTGCGCCGAAACTAAAAGGGGCGAAAAAGCAAGCAAAAGCAAAAAAAAGGACTTATACAGCGAGCAAGAAAATCCTAAATTTATAGTAGCATACATAATTCAATGCAATTTTGGGGGTGTAGCAACGCAAAAACAGGGGCAAAAATACCCAGTTTATCCCCTTTTAACGCATAAAATCGCCGAATAGCCGCCTTTTAATCCGCTTTTTTGATAATCGTTGCATCGCGCTGCATAAGTGTATCTTTTATGCAGTCGTTTTTTGGGGGGCTGCGCCGCGCAAAGCGCGCCGCCGCTACGCTACGGGTTCGCTGTTCGCTCAGTACAGCCCTTGCAGGCAACGGCTCTACGCGCCGTGCCTGCAAGGGCTGCACCTGCTTCGCTACGCTCGCAGCCCTCCGCATCGCTAGCCCATACAAACAGCCGAAACACCTTTTCCTAAATAAATAGGATAGGCAGCATATTAGCTATCGAGTCGGCAGCTATTCAAAAAATTATCAATACTTGCTACCATTGCCGACTTCAGGCGGCATTGTACCCGCGCTGCGAGCGATAGCGAGCAGCGCAGTACCTATACACCAAGCACTATATCACGAGAAACACTACCGCAGCCGCTATAGCTATCAAGACGATGATTATCAGCATTACCCAAAGGAAGGTACGCCAACCTTTTTTATCCCAACTTGCGCAGTCGCAGCAGCCGCCATCGTCGCAGCAGGCTTGGCAACAAATGCGCGAACCCTCACTACAACAGCACTCACAACAACCCTGCGCGCAAGCCGTAATGCAAGGATTTTGCCTGCGGTTTTTTCTATCCGCCCGCCAAGCCTTCCAACGCTGCCAGAGATTGAAACGGCGACGCTTCTCCACAGGCAGCTGCGAGATTGTACGACCAATACCCAGCGCCGCCAAAGCCGCCGCAAAAAGCGCCCAATACGTCAAAGTCTGTCCGCGCATCTCTTGTGGCACCTGATACACCGCCTGCGGCAAGATGAAAAAGATGATAGACACCAGATGATAACGCATACTTCGTGTCCAGCCCGCTCCGCTGCAAACCCATTCGGTAGCCCGCTCCCGCGCCAAAGTCCAACGCTGTGCGATGCGCTCCCGCCAAGAAGTCGGCAGATAACGCTCCCGATACAGCCGCATCGCTATATTGCTCTGCAAACGCTGCCCAAATGCCTCCGCTATATCCGACTCCAAAGGCAGCGCCTTTATTTGCGCCTCCAAACCATCGACCATAGACAACAGCAGGCTGCGCACTTCCTCGTATTGGGCGGTTTCGAGTGTGCGCGCTGCGCCAAAGTACAGCGCCAAAGGATTAAATTGCCTCTTGTATAAATCTTCCTCTACGTCCTCGAAAGCATCTAAAACGTACATTAGCCGCCCCATCTGCTCGCCGATGCTGCGCAAAACGGGCGCTTGAGCCTCGTCTTGCAAAACGATACGCGCCGACTGCGCGTATATCTCCCCCGTCATCGCCATCGTAGGCGCTGCGTAATAGTCCAAAACAGCCGAAACGCTGCCCAAATCGCTGCGAAATTCCCCCTTTTCTATAGCGTCTTGCGCCTGCGCCTGCGCCCAAAAGCTCGCCGTATCTACGCCCCAAGCCTGCCACTGCTTTTCTGCCCGACGGAACGCCGACGACATAAACCAGCGTGCAAATCGATAGCGCAGGCGGGCACTGTCGACGATATTATCGTTGATTTTGAGCTGCGCCAAGAGTACATTGGCGGCGGCGGCATAATGTAGGGCAGGGGGTAGGGTTTCGTCCTTGCTGGGCATCGTAAAACAGCGGTTCATCGCCTGCATGGCTGCCGACCATTCGCCCAACTGCTCGCCGCTTAGCGCCGTTAGCATTTCCGACAAAAAAACCGCATCGACATTGAGCGAAAAGCGGGCTTTATGCCCGTATTCGCGCCCTATAGCCTTGCAAGTGCCGCAATAATGCAGGCGATGGCGCGTATAAGCACTATCGCAAGAGGAGGAGCAGGCGGAAGAGGTTTTGGCAGCGGTCGAGCATTGGCGACGTGCCTGCATGAGTCCGAACATAATGGCGAATTACGAATGTGTATGAAAGCGAAACCGTTTATTCTCTGCGCCGCGTGAGGGATAGTAGGGGCAGACACATGGGGCTGCCCTGAATAGCCCGACCGCGCCCCCCTTTTTGCCCCGCGCTTTGGCGCGGGGTGCCCGCGCGAGCCGTAGCATGCTACGGCTTTACAGGGCGGGCAGGGGCGCGGGCACGCCCAAAAAAATCAGATTAACTTCAGCAAGATGGCGGTGTAGTGGCAGACACCTGCCGAAAGTACGAACATATGCCAAATCGCGTGATTGTAAGGCAGCCGCTCCCAGAGGTAAAAAATAACGCCTATCGTGTAAAGTACCCCTCCAGTGATGAGCAGCACCATCGCTCCCGTGCTCATGGAGGCAAAAAACGGATTGGCGACAAAGATGAGCGCCCAGCCCATCGCCACATAAAGCAGGGTGGAAACGATTTGGAAACGCCCAATGAAAAAAATCTTAAAAATGATGCCCACAAAGGCTATGCCCCAAAGCACAGAAAGCAAGGCAATGCCCAGCGAGTCGAGCATACCCGTCAGTATAAAGGGCGTGTAGGTGCCCGCTATCAGAAAATAAATGCTGATATGGTCGATGATATTCATCACGCGCTTGATGTTGGGCTGGTGTACGCTGTGGTAAATCGTCGAGGCGGTGAAAACCATCAGGAACGAAAAGCCGTAAATCCCTACGCCGATTAAGCCCGCTATGTTTTCTTTAGAAGCTGCGAGCGCCATCAAAATGGGTATCGCAACGATGCCGAAGAGCATACCGAAGGCGTGTGAAATGCCGTTGGCAAGCTCCTGCCGATGGTAAAAAGAAAGCAATTCGCTGTTGTGGGTGCTGGTAACTTGCATAATGGGGAGTGTGCTAAGAAATACAAAAATTTCACTCTATTCGGCGATATGCTTACCACTCATGGCGGCGCTGATGGTCGTATCCATAGCGATTTGAGCGAGGGGCGCAGCAAATTGATTAAGCTCATCCAAGAGCCTGTGTATGAGGTCTTTATCTGTGCCGCTGATAGCATCGCGCAGTTGCTCGGAGAAGTACCGAAACTGTTCCTCATCGCGTGGTGTGAGCATAGCGGCGTTTTGCTGTATGAATTTCTGTGTGGCATGCAGTACGAGGCTGGCTTCTGTCTGCGCTTCAATCAAAGCGCGGCGGGCTATATCCGTTTGTGCGTGGGTGCGCGAATCGAGCAGCATACGCGCCATTTCTTCCGTAGAGAGGCTATAGGCGGCGCGAATATCTACAGTCTGCTCCATGCCGCTGCGCAGCTCTTGGGCGCGGACTTTGAGTATGCCGTCGGCGTTGATAAGAAAATGGATTTCTATCTTCGGGATGCCTGCGGGCATGGGCGGCAGGTTTTTTAGCACAAATTCGGCTAATTTCCTGTTGTCTTCGACCAGCTCGCGCTCGCCTTGGTAAACGGCTATTTTTAGATTTTTTTGCCCATCGACGGAGGTCGTATACTGTCTGCCGACGGAAGTGGGGACTTTCGTACCGCGCGGAAGTATCGTATCCATCAGCCCGCCGATGGTTTCGATGCCTAAAGATAGGGGGGTAATATCCAGCAGCAGCATATCTTTTTGATTGCCTGCCAAAATATCGGCTTGCACGGCAGCGCCTAAGGCGACGACCTCATCGGGGTCGAGGGAGGTATTGGGGGCTTTTTGGAAGAATGCGCCGACGGCTTCCCTGACAAGAGGCATACGTGTACTACCGCCTACGAGTAAAACCTCTTCGATATCGGCAAGGCTTAGTTTGGCATCTTGCAAAGCCGTTTTGCAGCTTTCCAGACTGCGCTCTATGAAGGGGCGGGCGAGGGTCTGAAGTTGGGCGCTGTTGAGCGTATAGCTGTGTTCTTCGAGCTTTTCGGAAAAACTGTCTGCGCTGCTAAGGGCTTTTTTGGCGCGCTCGGCGAGCAGGCGCAGCGCCTGCATGAGTTGGCGGTCTGCTTGTAGGTTTTCGCTGCTAAAGCCCTTTTCGGCTGCCCACTGCTGCACTATAGCGCGGTCTATATCGTCGCCCCCCAAAAAGGTATCGCCTGCGGTAGCGAGTACATCGAAAACGCCTTTTTCGATGCGCAGGATAGAGATGTCAAAAGTGCCCCCGCCCAAGTCATAGACGGCTACGGTCTGTGCGGCTGCGTTTTTATCGCGCCCCAGACCATAGGCTAAAGCCGCTGCTGTCGGTTCATTGACGATGCGCAGCAGGTCTAAGCCTGCGAGTTTGGCGGCATCGCGGGTAGCTTGGCGCTGGCTATCGTTGAAATAAGCGGGCACGGTGATAACGGCGCGCTCCACTCGGCGCATAAGCAGCTCTTCGCCGCGCTCGCGCAGGGCGCGCAAAATCAGCGCCGAGAGCTCTACGGGCGTATAAAACTTATCGCCCGCGCGCACTCGCACCAGACTATCCGCGCCGCCATCGTCGATAATCCGATAGCTAAATACCTCCGTATGCTCTCTCAAATCCTTGTATGATTTGCCGAGTAGCCTTTTGGCGGAAAATATCGTATTTTCGGGGTCTTCGACCAGCATTTGTCGGGCTTCTTCGCCCACTATGGGCGCATTGGGGTCGCCTAAATACACGACTGAAGGCACTAAAGCGTGCCGATGCCGATTGCCGCGCAGGGCGACGGGTTTGCCGTCTTGCATATACGCAATCAGGCTATTGGTCGTGCCCAAGTCGATGCCCACGATTAACTCGCGCGCCAGCTGTTCGCCGTCCTTATCCAGACCGCCTTTTTGAAGATTTATGCTAAAACGAGCCATGAGAATTGCGAATGACAAATGACAAATGACGAATGACGAATGACGAATTGAACGTGCAGCACATAATACTTGCTACCACTGCCGCCGCAAGGCGGCATAGTACCTACGACACAAAGCACAATCCATACACAAAGCAAAATCGTAATCCGTAACTCGTAATTATGGCGTGCCCCTGCTCCCCGCCGCTAACGCGGCTTAAAGGTCGCAGGGTCGGGCTATCCGTTGCAGCGCCTTGCGGCGCTTCCACTGCTATCCCTCACGCAAATATGGTTTTTAAAATAAATTGGTAATAACAGGCAGGTAGGGGCGAATAAATATTCGCCCACTGCTATGTCGCATTCATTTTTGCAGGCGTGGGCGAATGTTTATTCGCCCCTACTACAAAAACGGCAACTTCACTACGCGGGCTTCTGCGGCTTTTCCGCGAATGTCGATGTATACGGTGCTGCCTTCTTTGGCTTGGGCTGTGGCGACATAGGCGAGGGCTATATTTTTGTCCAAGCTGGGCGATTTGGTGCCAGAGGTGATGATGCCGATGTCTTCGCCTGCGAGGTCGGCGCTGGAGCGCAGGGCGTAGCCATGTCGGGCGGGGCGTTTATCGAGGATTTCCAAGCCGACGAGTCGGCGGGCGGTGCCTGCTTGTTTGTGTTGTAGCAGCCTTTCGCGGTCGATAAACTCGCCTTTGTTGAATTTGGTTATCCAGCCCAAGCCTGCTTCGATGGGGGAGGTGGTATCGTCGATATCGTTGCCATAGAGGCAGTAGCCTTTTTCGAGTCGGAGCGTATCGCGTGCGCCCAAGCCAATGGGGCGTAGGTCGAATGCTTTTCCAGCCTGCCAGATGGCTTCCCAGAGTTGGGCGGCGTGGGCGTTGTCGACGTATAGCTCAAAGCCGCCTGCGCCTGTGTAGCCTGTGGCAGATATGAGTACATTGGGGCAGCCGCCCATTTCGCCCTTTCTGAAGCTGTAATACTTCATATCGGAGAGCGAAACTTCCGTGAGGGTTTGCAGCATTTCGGCGGCTTTGGGGCCTTGTACAGCGAGTAGGGTAGTGCGGGCGGAGATGTCTATGAGTTGGACTTCTTCGCTGCTGTAGGGGTTGTTGGCTTTTATCCAATCCCAATCTTTTTGCATATTGGAGGCATTGACGACGAGCATAAAGGCTTTTTCGCCGTTGCTGCAGAGTTCTTCGCTAAGTCTATAGACGAGCAGGTCGTCTACGATGCCGCCTTTGCCGTTGGGTAGGCAACTGTATTGAGCGTCGCCGATTTGGAGTTTGCTCACATCGTTGCTGGTGATATGCTGCAAAAGGTCTAAGGCGCGAGCGCCGCGCAGGATAAATTCGCCCATGTGCGAGACATCGAAGATGCCCACATTTTGGCGGACGGCTTGGTGTTCTTCGACGATGCTGGCGTAGGAAACAGGCATTTCGTAGCCTGCGAATTCGACCATTTTAGCGCCCAAATCTCTATGGTACTGGGCAAGTGGAATTTGTTGCATGGATAGATTATATAAAAAATGTCTTAATGGCGGTAACAAGGCAATGATTTTGCGCATGAACCTTTATGCTTTAGGTTTGTTTCTGTATTTCGTGCCGCAACCTCTATTTTATTTTGTGAAACCTCGTTTTTCCCCCTCTGAATTGCTTTCATCAAAAAAGCCTCTCTCTCTTAGTTTTAACTTTTAAGAGAGCCCTGTAGAGATAAGAACTATACTTCATAAGAGTCTTGACAAAACGCAGCGCCCCTTTGCATTGGGCGGCTGCGTTTTTTTAGTTACGAATTACGAATGACGAATGACGAATGACGAATGACGAATGACGAATGACGAATGACGAATTTTGTGCATAAGGCGCGCAAATAGTAAGGATATAGACAAAGTAGGACATCGTCATTCGTCATTCGTCATTCGTCATTTAAGGCGCGGCTTTGCCGCGCCGCCGCGTGAGGGATAGGAGCGGAACCAGACCGCGTAGCGGGCTGATGCAGCGGATAGCCCGACCGCCGCGACCTTTAAGCCGCCTTTAGGCGGCGGGGAGCGGGGGCACGCCCAAAAAAAATGCTGTATTTGCGTTTATCTTTTTCGCAATTCGCGGGTGGCGGGCGTATCGTCTTTGCGTCGATAGACGATGAAGGCGGTGATGGCGAGCGCGAGGAGGGCGGCGGAGAGGATAGCCCAAAACCAGAAATTGGAGCGATGTACGCCGACCGTCTGCGTATCGCCTACGGCGACGAAGGCAGCCCAGAAGTTGGGGTGTGTGGCGAGTCCTTTTTGGCTTTGGAGATAATCGATTTTTGCTTGCTGTAGGGCTATGTCGATGGGGATTTCTTTGCGGAGATTTTGGTAAAAGAGCTGCATGATGGCGGCGCTGGTTTGGTCGTTGATAGACCAGAGCGTCATGACGAGGGCGGGTGTGCCTGCATACATAAAACCGCGTCCGATGCTGACTACGCCTTCGCCGTGTTGGTACTTGCCGTAGCCTGTTTCGCAGGCGGAGAGGACGACGAGGTCGGCGCGCAGGGGCAAATTTTGGAGTTCGTAGGCGTGTAGGAAATTATCTTCGGTGCTATCGCCGTCCTCGCTAAAAACCATCGAAGAGTACATGGGATTTTCTTTGTCGACGAGTCCGTGCATGGCGAGATGAATAACAGCATAATCGCCTGCTTGTTGCTTGAATTGTCGCTCTGTCGCCTTTGTTTCGTAATGAAAACTGCCGTCTGTGAAGAGTTGTTGCAAAAATTCCAATTCGGCTTTAGTGCCTGTGAGTTCTCCCAAGCTGCGGCGCAGCAGTTGGAGATTATTGGCGCGTTTGGCGCTGGCTTCTTTATTGGCGTAGGTTGGGGCGAAGGCGAGCAGGGTATTTTTGCTAGCGCTTTGGCGGGGAGTTTGGCGGGCTTCGAGCCAGAGGGAGGAGGAGTAGTGATAGGATACGGCGTATTGGCGTAGGAGATAGGGGAAGGATTTGAAGGTTTGCTGGTTGTCGGGTTTTTCTGTGAGTAGGAGGTCGAGCGGGACATAGCTCATGAGCCCATCGGGTATGATGATAAGTCGGCGCAGGTCGGTCGATTTTGCGAAGGCTTGGGGCAGGAGGAGTTGGATATAGAGTTCGCTTGCGATTTGGGCGAAGCGGCGTTCGCAGTCTTGGGGATTGTCCGTGTAGAGGTTGGGCGTGGTGAGCAGTTCGTAGAATTTGGTGAGGGTTTGGGCGTAATTTTTATCTAAGGGGCGGGAGAAGAGGAATTGTGTTTTGGGGCTGATGACGAAGAGGTAGAGGGTGTTTTCGCCTGCGAAGAATTCGAGCAGGGCGGTATTGCCATCGGGCAAATTTTGTTGGATTTTGGCGAGGGATAGGGAGCTATTGCCGTGTTTTATTTGGTGGTATTTGGGGTAGTCGCGTTCGAGGATTTTGGTCAGGTCGCTGAGTTGTTGGCGTTTTTCGAGCAGGTAGCTGCGGTACATATTGGCTCGGGCGGTATCGCGTAGGAGTTGGGCGCGTTGGGCTTCGGCTTCGTAGAGGGCGATATCGATGGTTAGGGATTTTTCTTGTCGGCGTAGGGTGTCGGGTACACCACCGAAATTGAGGGCGTTATTTTCTTTGAGGGATTCGAGTAGGAGTATGGATTTGCTTTGGTCGCTGATGAGCAGGGCGCGCTCGAAGTTTTGGGCTGTGGGATTTTTTTCGTAGCGAGCGAAGGCGAGGGCGAGGGCTTTTTCGTAGAAATAGGGGGCTTGATTGAGGGCAATTTCTTTGGCTCCGCGCGAAGAGAGGGAGCGGCGTATTTTGTCTAAGGTCTGTAGGGAAGCGTCGGAATAGGCTTGCTGTTGTTCGGCGTTGATGCTGGTTTCCATAAGTCCGCGCAAGATGCGCAGGGTGCTATGGTGGTTGGTTGTGCCTTCGAGTCGGAGCGTGCCGATGGGTTGGGCGGTATGTATAGCGAGGGCAGTATCGTAGTGAAGGCGTGCTTTTTCGCGCTCGTTTAGCAGCCAATAGGCTTCGGCGGCGGAGGCGTATATCTCGGCTACTTCGGCGAATTGCTGGGCATTGCGATTGCCTTCTAAATATGCGGAAATGCTAGCGAAATAATTGAAACTGCACATACTGTCTTTTTGGGCGATGCAATTGCGCATCTGGGCAAGGAAGTATAGATGGGCGTTGCGTCCAGCGCGCAGGGTATTTTCAGGGACTTTTGACATAAGAGCAGGGTACTGCGGCAGCAGCCCCAAGGTGCTGGAAAATATCACAGCGTTGGAGGGCGTAATTTCGGAAAGGAAGGGCAGGGCTTTATTAGGTTGATTCTGTTGTAGGTAGGCAGTAGTAAGCACTGCCATAGCTTGATAGCGGGTTTGCTCGCTGTCTGTTTGTCGCAAAACTTCTTCTCCGAACTCTATAGCGCGGTCGTAGTCGCCTTTGCTCTCATAGAGTAGGGCGGAAAATAGTAAAACGCCTTGACCTATGGCATCTCTTTGCAGCAGTATTTGCTCTGCTTTTTCGTAATTGCGCTGGTTGCCCCAGTAAAAATAAAAAAGTTGCCCGTATGCGTTGCTGGCGCGCGATGGGGATATTTGTGCTTGATTTTCGGCTAAAAAATGCTCTAAGCGTTCGTATCGGGCTGCTGTGGAATCGTATAAATGCGTAAAATAAGTGCATTGGGCGAGTCTTTCTAGTACGCTGCAAAGCTCATCTTTGGAGGGATTGAAATTAAGCCAACGCGCATAGGCAGCGAGCCAAAAGCGGTCGAATTCGGCGCTGGTAATTTGCATACTGCTTGCCCCAATAAGCAAGTTTAATAGGGCTGCTTGCTTGGGGAGTATCGCAATAAGAGCGTCTATATGGTTGGACTCTACGAAGGGGAAAATTTCTACGGATATCCATCTTTGGTAGACTTCTAATGCCGCCACCGTAGCGGCGCTATCGGCATCGGGGGCATCTGTGGCAGCCCATTTTGTACGGGTTTCTGCCAAGAGTGCATCGAGATTGGGCGCTGTCTGGGCGCGCAGCACGGAGAAAAAAAGAGAAAACAGCGAAAGGAGGAGTAGATTTTTTTTCATAAGTTGCTATGTGCAGCTCAAATAAAGCAGAATAACGCAGCAAAGATACATTTTTAGCCGCTGCGAAATGGCTTTTTCAGTGGGAAAATGCTAATTTTGCCCCCACTCGATTGCAATGCGTGAGGGATATGTAGAGCCGTAGCATGCTACGGCTCAAATAGCCCGACCGCCGCGTATGTAGGGGCAGCCCTTGTGGCTGCCCTCTGCCGCGCCCTTTGCGCGGCAGATACGCGGCGGGCACGCCCCAAACAAAAAAAGCCATAATAACCTACTAACCAAATATATCATGGGAAGAGCCTTTGAATACCGCAAAGACCGCAAAATGAAGCGCTGGGGTATGATGTCGAAGATGTTTACCAAAATCGGGCGCGAAATCACCATCGCCGTCAAAGAAGGCGGCGGCGACCCCTCCACCAACTCCCGCCTACGCATCGCCGTGCAAAACTCCAAAGCCGTCAATATGCCCAAAGCAACCGTTGACGCAGCCATCAAACGCGCCCTCTCCAAAGACGAAAAAGACTTGGAAGAAATCGTCTACGAAGGCTACGGACCGCATGGCGTGGCGATTTTGGTCGAATGCCTCACCGACAACTCCACCCGCACCGTCGCCAGCGTGCGCATGTACCTCTCGCGCTCGGGCGGCTCGCTCGGCACTTCGGGCTCTGTCGCTTATATGTTCGACCGCATGGGCGAATTTACCTTCCCGCTCGGCGAACGCAATGCCGAAGAACTGGAGTTCGCACTCATCGAGCACGGCGCTGAAGAAATCGAGGTCATCGACGGCGAGGTCTGTGTTTATACCAAGTACGAAGACTTCGGAACCATGCAAAAAGCCCTCGAAGATATGGGCATCGAAGTTACGGAGTCCAACCTCCAACGATACGCCAATGTAACCAAAGAACTCACAGAAGAACAGCGCGCCGATATAGAAAAATTGCTCGAAAAACTCGAAGACGACGACGACGTGCAGAAGGTCTTTCACACGATGGCGTAGGTGAATGACGAATGACGAATGACGAATGACGAATGACGAATGTTGCGCACTTGCCCACCCACTAAACTATGTTCCAAGAAAAAGAAAACGCCTTACACGCGCAGTTGCAGTTTGCCGATTTCCGTCAGGCGATGGCGTTTATGCTGGAGGTCGCCTTCGTCGCCGAAGCGCAAAACCATCACCCCGAATGGTCGAATGTCTATAATCGGGTGCAAATTCGCCTCACGACGCACGACGCAGGCAATACGATTACCGAAAAAGACCGACTTTTGGCGCAGTCTATAGCCGAAATTTATACGCGCTACGCGGGTTAAATTTTTGTTTTTTTTGGCGTGCCCGCAGCCCTAAAAAGGGGCTGCGGTCGGGCTATGCGCTACATCAGCCCTTGCGCCTGCTAAAAGCAGGCACAAGGGCTGGTTTCGCTTCTATCCCTCACGCGAATGCGCCCGCAAAGGCGGGCGCAATAGTACAGCCGTTGCATGCAACGGCTCTACAGCCGCACACCAAAAAAGCCCGCTACTGCATCTATGCCCTTATTTTGATTTTAACTCCATACCGTTATGAAGCTATCTATTTATCTGGCTATCTGTCTACTTGCCGCCAGCGCCGCCGCGCCGCTACGCGCCCAAGAAAATCCCGAAGTCCTCGTTAGCGCCCCTATCGAGGCGGTGAAAATCCACTTGGAAGGCGCAGAGGTAACACACAAACACAGCATCCCCCTGCAAGCAGGGCGGCAAACCATCGTTTTCGAGGGCATCTCCCCAAAATTTTACGAGAAAACTATTCAACTCTCCCTTACTGGTAGCGTGAAAATCCTTTCTATTCACGCCCAAACCAATTTCCTCAATCGCCGCACCGATACGCCCAAAATCAAACTACTGCGCGACTCGGTAGAATCCATGCGCTACCAAATCCGCGATACCGAAAACGAAATCAACGCCTACAACCAAGAACGCGACCTGCTCCGTGCCAATCAAGGCACCAAAGGACAAGATAACGACCTCTCCCTCGATGGTCTGCAAAAAGCCGCCGACTTTTTCCGCCAACGTATGCTCAATATCAACCAATCATTGAGCAAATTGGACAAAAAACTCGAAGACCAAAACCGCAAACTCTTCGACTACAAACTGCAGATGTACGAGCTAAACGCCTCCCAAATCGCCTTAGCAGAAATCGCCGTAGTCGTAGAAAGCCCCAGCGCCCAAACTACCCAAGCCGAAATGAAATACATCGTAGGCGATGCAGGTTGGGCTGCCGTGTACGACCTCTACGCGGGCGAAATCAATAAACCTATACAAATGGGTTACAGAGGCATGGCATACAACAACACAGGCGTAGACTGGAAAAACATACAACTTACCCTCTCCACCGCCGACCCCCTCCAAAGCGCCGTACAGCCCACCCTCGCCGTCTGGAATCTCAATAACGCAGGCACAAGCCTCTACCAAATCGAACAACAACGCATCTCCAAAAGCCAACAATACAACAATTTCCAAGACCAAGTAGCCAACTACGACCTCAACGACAATAATCGCGCAAATAACGTCTTCCGCGATAGTAAGCGCGGCATGACCATGCAACGCACTACCGAAGAACAACTTTACAAGGGCAGTATTAGCATCGTGCAGCAAATCATGGGCGAGGACTATCGTAGCAAAATCGACTACAATACCGATATGTTCCAACGCTATCAAGAGCGCAACAAATCCCGCCCCGATGTAACCTTCACAGATATTACCCTGCCCGACTTCAATGCCGACTTCGAGATAAAACAACGCTACACCATTCCCAGCGATAAAAAACCCTATTCCATCGAAATCGCTACCCATCAATTCAACGCCGAATACAGCTACCTCTGCGTACCCAAAGTCGACGAACACGCCTATTTGATTGCCCGCATTCTCGACTGGGAGCAGCACAACTTTATCAGCGGCTCCGTCAATATCTACAACAACAACAAATATATCGCGCAGTCTACTCTCAATGTCAATAGCCTGAGCGATACACTTTTTGTGTCTTTGGGGCGCGATAACCAAATCACCGTAAAACGCACGAAGATAAAAGCAACCTCCAAAAAACAACTCTTAGGCACTAACAAAATCGTCAGCGCAGGCTACGAAATCGCCGTGCGCAATGCCAAGAGCACAGCCATCACCCTCGAAATCCAAGACCAAATACCCATTAGCGACGATAAAGAAGTCGTTATCACTTTAGGCGAGCGCACGGGCGCAGAGTACGACGATAAAAAAGGTTTCCTCATCTGGCGCATACCCCTCGCCGCCCAAGAAACCAAAACTGTCCGCTTTGATTTTAGCGTCAAGTCGCCCAAAGATAAGGTCATACGGGTAGAAATATCCAATGAACGGAAGATGATGGCTCCGAGATATTAGATGCTTGGGAAAGAAGCCCGCCGCAACTTTTTGCGGCGGGTTTTTTTTGCGTGAGGGATAGTAGGGGCGAATCAACATTCGCCCTAGAGGGGCGAATCAACATTCGCCCCAGAGGGGCGATGTTGAAACGCCCCAGAGGGGCGATGGTGATACGCCCCGAATAGCCCGACCGCTGCCCCCTTTTTGGGGCAGCGGGCACGCCCAAAACATTTATTTGCATATATTTGCGCTGCATTACTTAAAACGTACACAAATAGCGCAAATGGCAATCAAAAAATCTGAACTATATAGCTCGCTTTGGGAGAGTTGCAACGAGCTGCGCGGCGGTATGGACAGCAGCCAATATAAGGACTATATCCTCGTGCTGCTTTTCGTCAAATACGTGTCCGACAAGTACGCCAGCGACCCGAATAGCCTCATCCTCATACCCGAAGGCGGCGGCTTTCGAGATATGCAGGCGCTCAAAGGCTCTAAAGACATCGGCAACGGCATGAATAAGGTCATCGGTGCGCTCGCCACTGCCAATGGGCTGGACGATGTGCTAAGATTTGCCGACTTCAACGACAACGACAAGCTCGGCAGCGGGCAAGAAATGACGGATAGACTCTCCAAACTCGTCGCCATCTTCGAGAACTCCGCGCTCGATTTTAGCAAAAACCGCGCAGGCGGCGACGATATTTTGGGCGATGCCTTCGAATATCTGATGCGCAATTTCGCCACCGAGAGCGGCAAAAGCAAGGGACAATTTTACACCCCCAGCGAGGTTAGTCGGGTTATCGCCAAAATCCTGAACATACAAAACGCCACGAATAACACCACCTTTTACGACCCTACCTGCGGCTCTGGCTCGCTCCTGCTCAAAGCCTTAGATGAGGCAGGCGGCAAAGGTTCGATTTATGGGCAAGAAAAGGACGTTACCACCGCCGCCCTTGCCAAAATGAACATGATTTTGCACGGACAGCCCACCAGCGATATACGGCGCGGCAAAAGCACCCTTTCCGACCCCGAATTTAAGGACGGACAGGGCTATCTTAGAACCTTTGATTTCGTCGTAGCCAATCCGCCCTTCTCCCTCAAGAGCTGGAGCACGGGTTTTATTCCCCAAAAAGACGATTATAGACGTTTTGAGGGTTACGCCATACCGCCCGACAAGAACGGCGACTATGCTTTTTTGCTGCATATACTCAAATCGCTAAAATCTACGGGCAAAGGCGCTTGCATTCTCCCGCATGGTGTCCTTTTTCGCGGTAATGCGGAGGCGGATATACGCCGCAATCTCTTACAAAAGGGCTATATAAAGGGCATCATCGGCTTGCCTGCCAATCTTTTTTATGGTACGGGCATTCCCGCCTGCATTATCTTGCTCGATAAGGAGGGCGCAAGCGAGCGCAAGGAGGTTTTTATGATAGATGCCAGCAAAGGTTTTCTAAAAGATGGCAATAAAAACCGACTGCGAGAGCAGGATATACATAAAATCGTCGACGTTTTCAACAAGCGCATAGAAATACCCAAATACAGTCGGGCTGTGGCTTTGGAGGAGATTAGCGATGCGAAAAACGACTATAATCTAAACATTCCGCGCTATATCGACACCCAAGAGGCGGAGGATATCCAAGATATAGCCGCGCATCTACAAGGCGGCATTCCCCGCGCCGATATTGACGCTTTGCAGGGCTATTGGGCGGCGTATCCGAGCCTAAAAAATGCGCTTTTTGCCCCCAGCGAGCGGGCGCAATACTACGAACTGCGGGTGGGGAAGGACGAAATAAAGCCGACTATCTTCGCGCACCCCGAATTTCAGCAATTTAGCGCGGCGATGGATGCGCTTTTTGACGAATGGGCGGCGCGCAACGGCGAAAAACTGCAAAATTTAGACATCGGCGCGAAGCCTAAGCAGCTGATACGCGATATTTCGGAAGATTTGCTTGCTGCCTACGCCCAAAAACCACTGATAGACCAGTACGATATCTATCAACATCTGATGAATTATTGGGGCGAAACCATGCAAGACGATGTTTATCTCATCGCTGCCGATGGTTGGCGCGCCGCGCCCTACGAAATCAAGGTAAAAGACAAGAAAGGCAAGGAAAGCGTCAAGGGTTGGGACTGTGAACTGCTGCCCAAATCGCTGCTTATCTCCGTCTTTTTCGCCGATGCGCAAAAAAACATCGACGCACTTGCCGCCCAACAGGAGGGAATAGCCGCCCAAATCGCCGAAATAGAGGAAGAACAAAGCGGCGAAGAGGGCTATTTCGCGGATTTCGACAAAATCAGCAAGGCAAGCGTGCAAAAACGGCTGAAAAGCATCGATGGCGCTATGTTTTCGGGTACGGAAGAGGCGGAAGAGCGGCAACTGCTAAAAAAATATCTCGCCCTTTGCGAGGAGCAAGCCGAATTGGGCAAAAAAATTAAGTCCGAAGCCACGAATTTGGACAATGCCGCCCTTGCACGCTACAAAACCCTCAAGGAAAGCGAGATAAAAACGCTGATGGTGCGGCATAAATGGCTGCATAGTATAGGGCGCAGCCTCAAAACGGAGCTGGAGCGCATCAGTCAGCGCCTCACGCAGCGCATCCGCCAGCTCGCCGAGCGCTACGATACGCCCCTACAAGCCCAAAGCGCCCAAGTCGCCCTATTAGAAGGCAAGGTTATGGCGCACCTAAAAACGATGGGATTTATATGGAACTAATGAACAAAAATCAGCGCTACAAATCCTTGATAGAGCAAATTGCTCAAATATATCAACAAGGGCAACAAGGGGTAACTATTGCCGTCAATAGCTATTTGATAGAAACCTATTGGAAAATAGGGCTACATATCGTTGAGTTTGAGCAAGGCGGCAATACTAAAGCTGAATACGGCAAAGCCTTGATGCAGTCGCTTTCTAAAGATTTGACCAATTCATTTGGTAAAGGCTTTAGTCTCAGTAATTTGAATAGAATCCGACAGTTTTATTTAACATTCCCAATTTATGCGGAGCTTCCGCACAAATTGAGTTGGTCGCATTTTGTCGAATTGCTGAAAATAGACGACCCGCTTGAGCGCTCGTTTTATGCGCAGCAGGCTATTTTGGAAAACTGGAGTACAACCCAGCTTATTCGCCAAAAAAATGCTGCCTTATTTTTGAGATTAGCGGCTTCTAAAGACGCGGAAGCTATTTTGCGGCTTGCGCGAGAAGGACAAACTATAGAAAAGCCTACCGACCTGCTTAGAGAACCTTATATTTTGGATTTTCTGAAAATTCCTGAACCTTATCAAGTTGCGGAAACAGAAATCGAAGCGCGTATCATCGAGCATTTGCAACATTTTTTGCTCGAACTCGGTAAAGGTTTTGCCTTTATTGGCAGGCAGTACCGCATTACGCTTGGCAATCGGCATCATTATGTGGATTTGGTTTTTTACCATCGTATCCTAAAATGTTTTGTTCTTATTGATTTGAAAAAGGGCGAAGCCAGTTACGAAGCCGTTGGACAAATGAATATGTATCTCGGCTATTTTGAAAATGAAGAAAATACTGAAGGCGATAATCCGCCTATAGGTATTGTATTGGCGCGTGAAAAAGACGATTTACTTATACAATATGCTACGCACAATCTTTCTTCTCAGCTTTTTGTAAGCAAGTACCAGCTCTATTTGCCTAATCAAGCAGAGCTAAAAGCGCTTGTTTTCAAACAGTTATACCCGAAGGATAATCTTAATTTGTGATTTTTTTTGGGCGTGCCCCTGCTCCCCGCGCCGCGCCACGGCGTGCTTACGCACTTGTGGCAAATCGCGGCGCTTAAAGGTCGCAGGGTCGGGCTATTTGGGGCAGCCACAAGAGCTGCCCCTACTATCCCTCACGCAACCCTGCCCGCCCGCAAAGGCGGGCGGGCGCGGGCAGACTCCCAAAAAACACCCCGAATACGCCAACTTCACGCTGGAATGCGCCAACTTCACGCTGGGATGTGCCAACTTCACGCTGGGATGTGCCAACTTCGCGCTGGGATGTGCCAACTTCACGCTGGGATACGCCAACTTCGCGCTGGGATGTGCCAACTTCACGCTGGGATACGCCAACTTCACGCTGGGATGTGCCAACTTCACGCTGGGATACGCCAACTTCGCGCTGGAATGCGCCAACTTCAATGCTTTTGAGGTAAAAGAGTAAATTTTTATTTCAAACCAGCGGGAGACGCGATAAACGGCGAAGCCCTCCGCGAAGCGCATCGCGTCTCTACACAATCTACATCGGTTATTTTGGCGGATTGCCCCCGAATAACCGACACCGACGGTGTAGAGACGCGATTTATCGCGTCTCTCACGCGTACAAACACCGCGAAACCAACACCAAACACATGAAAAAAGGATACAAACAAACAGAATTAGGGCTTATCCCAGAGGATTGGGAAGTGAAGACTTTGGGGGAGATAGGTAAATTTTCTAAAGGCTCTGGGATAAAAAAAGATGAAGCCCAAAGCGGGGATATACCTTGTATTCGTTATGGCGAATTATATACAAGGCATAGTAATTATATCAAGCAATTTTATTCCTTTATTTCTCAAGAAATTTCTGAAACTGCCAAAAAATTAAAATTTGGGGATATTCTTTTTGCTGGTTCAGGCGAAACAAAAGAAGAAATAGGAAAAAGTGTTGCTTTTATTGGTAAAAGCGAAGCATACGCAGGCGGCGATATTGTAATTCTTTCGCCAATAAATGCCGAGCCTTTATATTTAGGATATTTATTGAATGCACCTGTTATTCAAAAACAAAAAGCAAATCGCGGGCAAGGCGATGCGGTTGTTCACATTAGCGCAAATCAATTAGGAAGTATTAAAATACCCCTTCCCCCCACCCTCGCCGAGCAGCGGGCTATCGCCGCTGCGCTCTCCGATGCCGATGCCCTCATCGACAGCCTCGAAAAACTCATCGCCAAAAAACGCGATATAAAACAAGGCGCTATGCAAAGGCTGTTAGCCCCCAAAGAAGGCTGGGAAAGGAAAAAGTTGGGGGAGGTGGTATGGTTTCAAGAAGGTCCTGGTGTAAGAAACTATCAGTTTACTTCATCAGGAGTAAAACTTCTAAACGGTACAAATATTGAAAATGGCAAACTTATTTTGGATAAAACAGATAGATATATATCTGAAAATGAGGCTTTTGGCTGGTATTCTCACTTTCTTGTTGACAGTGAAGATATTTTAATTGCTTGTTCAGGGGTTACTATTGATAAGTTTGACGAAAAAGTAACCATAGCCAATAAAGTACATTTGCCGTTATGTATGAATACAAGCACAATGAGATTTAAAATAATCTCTCCAAGTCTCTTCAAAGGCTATTTTTTTCATTTTTTAAAATCACAATCATTTAAGCAACAAATTGGAGGCAAAGCAACTGGCTCAGCACAGTTAAACTTTGGTCCCTCTCATGTTAAAATGGTTGAAATTTCAATCCCCGATTTTTCCGAGCAGACCCGCATTGCGTCCGTCTTATCGGATATGGATGCGGAGATAGCCGCCTTGTCGGGGGAGTTGGAGAAGTATAAAGGCATCAAGGCGGGCATGATGCAGGAGCTGTTGACGGGGCGGGTACGGCTGGGGTAAACTCAGCCCCGTGCCCTCTTTTTTTCTAAACCCACCCCCAACCCCTCCCTTTTTGCAAAGGGAGGGGAGGCGCGACGACAACCACGCCCGCCAATCGCGCCGCCCCTCCCTTCGTAGAAGGGAGGGGTTGGGGGTGGGTTTATCGCATAGGCGCGATGGGCGTACGCGTAGGGGCAGCCCTTGTGGCTGCCCGCGCCCGCCCTGCGGGCGCAATGCGTGAGGGATAGCAGTGGAAGCCGCGCAGCGGCTGCAACGGATAGCCCGACC
>CAYXSA010000048.1:0-32019 GCA_964467315.1 uncultured Saprospiraceae bacterium
GCTGGCTATCAATTTTAAAAAAAATTCCTTAATTTAATTTTGTCCAAGTACTTATGATATATAGAATACTGCTTTTTTTGCTGCTCAATTTTGGGGCTTTGGCTATAGGCGGACTCTTTACGAGCGGGGGCGTTAGCTCCGAATGGTATACCAACGCTGCCAAAGCCCCTTGGACTCCCCCAGGTTGGGTTTTCGGCGCGGCTTGGACGACGATTATGATTTTGTTTAGCGTCTACATGGCGCAATTATGGGCAGTGGTAGCCGATAAAAAATGGCTGCTTAGCCTGTATGTAGCCCAATGGGTTTTGAACGTGGGTTGGAATCCGCTGTTTTTTTATTTTCACAACGCATTTTTGGCGCTGCTGCTTATTGGTCTGCTGACGCTGCTCGTCGGTTATCTGCTGTTTGCGTACCGCTCTGCGCTGGGTCTAAAGTCGCTGTTGATAAGCCCTTATTTCGTCTGGCTGCTGATAGCGACCTCGCTCAATGCGTATATATTTTTGAAAAACTAATGAAAGTAAGCTATCTACTTTTAGCCCTGCTTTGTGCGATGTATAGCCTTAGCTGCCATTCTAAAAACAAAACCACCATGCAAGAGCCCCAAAATCCGCTTCTATGCAATCCCGATAGCGGCTTATGCAAAGCACCCGCCGATGCCACTCAGTCGTTAGCGCAGGCAAGGGTGAAATCCGATATCAAACCCGTAAAAATCATCTATTATACCGACCCTATATGCTCTGCTTGCTGGGGTATAGAGCCGCAACTGCGCAAACTCAAGCTGGAATACGGTAACTCCATAGAGATAGACTATAGAATGGGCGGCTTACTCCCCGATTGGAGTTACAATAGCGGTGGCATTAGCAAGCCCTCCGATGTGGCGCATCATTGGGACGAGGTGAGCGCCTATTACGATATGCCTATAGATGGAGATATTTGGCTGGAAGACCCCCTTTCTTCTTCCTTTCCGCCTTCCATCGCTTTCAAAGCTGCCCAAATGCAAGACAAAGAAAAGGCAGTGTTATTTCTGCGCGCCGTACGCGAAATGGTTTTTTTGCAGAAAAAAAATATCAGCCAATGGGTGCATTTGGAGTTGGCTGCAGAAAGCGTAGGCTTAGATTTGATACAATTTAAGACAGATTACGAAGGGAAAGCCAAAGAGCTTTTTGAGGCAGATTTAAGGTTGGGGCGAGAATTGGGGGTACGAGGCTTTCCTACCGTATTTTTTGCGGATAGCTTGGGGCGTAGGGAAATTGTCTACGGTGCTAAGCCCTACGATAGTTTTGAAAAAGCCTTGCTAAAAGTATATCCAGCAGCTACCAAAACGAGCTACGACCATACATGGGCTGCCCTCTTTGCAATATATCCGTCGCTTACGGCGAAAGAGTTTTCCGAATTGTCGGGAACGGCGCGAGATAAAACGGAGGCTTATTTGGACGAATTGGCGAAAAGCGGCAAGCTAAGCAAGAGTCTAACGAAAAACGGCGCTATCTGGGCATTAAAAAAGCCCAGCCGCTAAGTAGATTTAGCGGCGGGGCTTTTTTTTGTGGCTACTCTTGCCAGCCTTTATTGCCAGAGTCGAAAACGGCGAAATGCCCTTTCAAATTGCCGTAATAGGTGAATTCGCCCGCCGTGATGGTCATATCCATCACATCGTCGCCGCGTCCGCTGAAATACAACCCCGTCGGGGTAAGCATCGCCGAGATGCTGGGGTATTTGGTATGCGTGAAGTCTTTGCGGTGGAAACTTTTTTTCTTCAGCTTAAAACCTCTATGCAGCAGATGCGACTCCAAGAGTAGGGTTTGTTCGGCGGAGAGCTCGGGAAGATTTTTATGGTCGTCCATATAGTCGAAAATCTCATCAAAGCTAAGATTATCGGCTTTGGTTTTTTCTTGCAATTCGATAGGATAGACCTGAATGCTGTAGCTCATAAGAGGCGTATAAGTGTTTGAAAATGTGTCTTGAATGTACAAATATACGCTATTTTTTGGGGGTAGGGGCGAATAATTATTCGCCCAGCTGGGGCACGCAAAAAAAATCAAACTTGCAAGAAGCTATAAATCAACTCGGCGGCACGCTGCGAAGCGCCTTTTTCGCCCAAGAGTTGGCGCAATTCGGCATAAGCGGCGATTTGAGCGCGGCGCTCTTCGCCCTCTTGCAGCAGGGGCAACAACTGCGCAGCGAGCGGGGCGGGCGCGCAATCGTTTTGCAGCATTTCGGGCACGGCGGCGCGCTGCAAAAGCAAATTGACCAGCGAGATAAAGGGCACGCGGATGAGCCAGCGCACCAGCCAATAAAAGAGCCAAGAAGTCCGATAACAAACGAGCTGTGGCACCTTAAAAAGCGCCGTTTCGAGCGTCGCCGTGCCCGAAGTAACCAGCGCCGCCGAGGAGCGCGAAAGCAGGGCATAGGTCTGCCCTTGCAGCCATTTCGCGCTCGGAAATTCCGCCAAAAAAGGCGCATAAAAAGCCTGATTTAGGGCGGGCGCGCCCGCTACCACGATTTGCAAATCGGGCATTTCTTTTTTTATATTTTCAGCAGCCTGTAGCATGGCGGGCAGCATGGAGCGAATTTCTTGCCGACGGCTGCCAGGCAGCAGCGCCAAGATGGGTTTATCGGCATTTAGCCCGCTTTCCTGCCAAAAATTTGCCTCCGTTTGCGCCGTTTGCGCCGATTTATATTGCTCTATAGCATCAAGCAAGGGATGCCCCACAAAATGCACCTTGTAGCCGTAGCGCGCATAAAATTCCTCCTCGAAGGGCAAAATCACCAGCATCGCATCGACGTACTTTTTCACCGATTCCACCCGCCGCGCCCGCGTAGCCCAGACCTGCGGCGAGATGTAATAAAAAACCCGCAAACCCTGCCCCTTCGCCCAGCGCGCTATGCGCAAATTGAAGCCCGAATAATCGACCAAAATCAGCGCATCGGGCGCAAACTCCTGTACGTCGCGCTTGCAGAAGCGAAAATTGCCCCAGATAGTCGGCAGCTTCGTCAAGACCTGCCCCAAGCCCATGATAGCATGGTCTTTATAGTGCCGCCTCAAGTCCGCCCCCACTGCCTGCACCGCATCGCCGCCCCAAGCGCGCACTTGCATAGTATTGTCGAGTTTTGCCAGCTCGCGCAGCAAATTGGAGGCGTGCAAATCGCCCGAAGCCTCCCCAGCTATCAAATAGTATTTCATGCGCGATATAGCCTAAATTGTTGATTATCAGCAGTTTTCATTTTTCTAAAAACGCAAGCTAAAAAAATATCTGAAAAAATATGCCTTTTAGAGGGAAAAAATTTGCCCCACAGTATTGCACAATTCATTTGTAGCCTATATTTGCAGTCCTGCCACTTGCGAAAACAGCTTTTTAAGGCTGCATTAGGAACGAAGCGGGGTGTATAAAAAAAGTTCTTTCTTTCGCCATCAGCTTCGGACAAAGCAGCAAAACAGAAAAACCTAAAATTTATTATGCCGTCTGAAGAGTCGGAGCTTACAAATTCCCTCCCTCGCGCCAATGGTGTGGTTGTTTTTTCTGTCGACCGTATCAGCAGTAAGCTTTTTGATTTTTATCGCCGCGCTGCTATCCTACAAAAATCTTACGCAAATTATTTTGCAGGTGGATAGCCCCAGCGAACACCCCGAACACGACGTGCGAGACCATTTCGCCGTCCACAAGCGCCTTTTCCGCAAAGGCACGCTCGAACCCCAACACTACACGGAGGAGCAACTCGACCAACTCGAAGCCCAATTTGGGAAAAACAAGGTCATTCCTGCCGAAATTCGTGCTTTCGTACTCGCCGCGCTCTCGCATTACCCGCAGCTCGCCGATACGCGCATCGTCTTTCAGTACAAGCCCATCAAGCAAACCATGAACGCCCGCCCCTTGATTGCTAATCTCTGGACGCGCCGAAAACAACGCGGTTACACGGTTATCATCAACAATAACCAAGGACCACACAAGGGTTTGCCCCTCGAAACCTTGTCTTTCAACATCGTTACGGGTATTCTTGGGCACGAACTGGCGCACCTCGTCGCTTACAAAGAGATGACGAACCGCCAAATGATTCTTTTCGCGCTGGGCTATCTGCTCTCGGATAGTTTCCATCGTCGCGTCGAGCGTTTTACCGACTACACCACCATCGCGCACGGCATGGCGTTCCCGCTTTACGATGGCGTGGAACACATCTTGCAAGATGCCGACCTCTCAGAGGAGTACAAAAACAAAATCCACAGCAATTACTTAGGGCTGCACGAAATCGAACTGTTTTGGATACACGCCAACGCCGACAAACTCCGCGAACACTTGGCGCAAGATACCCAAATAAACGATACACTGCATGCTCTTCGTGCAGGCACGGAAAATTACACAGAAGCCAACACGGAGGCAGAAATCGCCGAGCCGCTCGCTTCCTAAGATAAGCTACGAAGTCTTAAAACAGGGCGCATAAATAATTGATTATCAGTTATTTATGCGTTTTTTTATTTTTTTCGCTTCGCGTCTACTTCGTGGTGGGCGTGCCCCCGCGCCACGCCTGCCGCAAAGGGCGGCAGGCGGAGCCGTAGCACGGCGCGCTTACGCGCTTGTGCCATGCTACGGCTCTACTGGCGCGGGGTCGGGCTATCCGCTACATCACGCCTTCGCTACGCTTGGCGTGGTTTCGCTCCTATCCCTCACGCAAAAAACAAATCTTATGGAATCAGTTTTATCGCAAGCCCTCGATAGGGTGCAGTCTGCCGCTGCTGGCGGTTTTTGGCGACGTTTGTTCTTTGCCAAAGGGCGCTATCTGCGGGCTATGTGGTTCAATAAAATTTCCTACCCCCGCCACAAACAGCCCCTATACGCCAAAGCCACTACTTTTTGGGGCGGCGAAATGGAATTGATGTTGCCCGCAGGCACGGATATCTATTTGCTGGGCGGCAAGTCGCATGAGTCCGAATTGCGTTTAGCGCGCTATATGCTGGCGCATTTGGGCACAGGCGATACTTTTTTGGATATTGGGGCGCATTTGGGTTATTTTTCGCTGTTGGCGGCGCATCTCGTCGGGCAATCGGGTAGGGTGGTAGCGGTGGAGGCTGCTACTTCGACCTTTGCCGTTTTGCAGCGCAATTTTAGCAGCGTACAGCAAGCTGAAGCCCTGCACGCCTGCATCGCTGCTCAAGAAGGCGAGCGCATTTTTTATGAATTTCCGCCCCTGTATAGCGAGTACAATACCCTAAGCGCCGAGCAGTTTGATAGCAGCCATTGGCGCGTAGATAATCCCCCGACGGCTACGCCCGTTGCGGCGCTCAGCATCAGCGCACTCTGCACAAAACGACAACTCCAACCCCGTCTTATCAAAATCGATGTAGAAGGCGGCGAGGAAGAAGCTATCGCGGGAAGTCTGGATTGGCTGCGCAGTCTTGACCCTGCCGCTCGCCCTGTCTTTATGCTCGAATACCTCAGCCAAGAGCGGCAAAATGCCCCGCACCGCGCCGCCGTGCTTATGCTCCAGCAACTTGGCTACAAGCTGCACACGCTCCAAGCCGATGGCAGTACGCAGCCCTGCGATGATATAGAGGCGTATCTGCGAGCGCAGCAGATAGATAGCGATAATATCGCCCTTATCCCTTTTTAGCACACAGATAGACACAGAAAAAACAGCTTTACGCGGATGGCTGTTCCTTTTATTTTTTAGCCCGCGAAAAGATAGTCCACCAACTCACCCGCACGACAAAACCCAGCGTATACCCCTCCTGCCATTGAGGATTTTGGGCGAGATAGTCGGCGTACTGCGGCGCACGCGATAGGCGCTCGAGGTTATCGGCATGGGTTTCTGTATGCACCACATTCAAACGCAGAAGCCCTGCCCCTACTTCTGATTGACCTGTCTTTCGCTGCAAAAAATCGACTAAAACGGCGCGTTCAAAGGCGGGAATATCGGCAGAAGTGAGCGTAAAAAAACTGCCCGCATAGTTGCGCGAGAAAGAAATATACGAATGTGGATAGCCGCAGCCGACGATATAAATCGGTCTAAACCAAAAGCGCAATTTTATGCGCAAAAGTGTGCGCGCAAAAAGCTGCGCGATATGCCCGCCGCGCAAAGCGGGCACAGCATAGCCATATTCGGGCTCTACGACGGTGCAGGCTTTACCTTGTATCTGCCGTACAGTATAAAATACGACAAAACAAGCCTTAAGCTCGCCCGTTTCGCTGTCCTTAGAGAGGGAAACGTATTGGGATTTTTTGATGAATTTGCTTACGCTTGCAAAATCTTCCCCCTCGTTTACGTCTTCACGCAACGCGGCAATACTTAAGCGCAGGGCGTACATCTGCGCGATGTCCTCCTTTGTGAGTTGGCTGCCTGATATATGTCGGGTGTGTAGCGGCATGAGCTAATTTTTTCGTGGCAAATAACTAGATTGTTAATTAAATGCTTTAATTTTTTTGCGTGAGGGATAGCAGTGGAAGCCGCCCACAAGTGCGTAAGCACGCCGTGGCAGCGGCTGCAACGGATAGCCCGACCCCGCGACCTTTAAGCGCGTTAGCGCGGGGAGCGGGGGCACGCCCCCCCAAAAAAAAGCTTAAATAACAAGGGGCTACGCGGATTTTCGGCGCAGGCGGCGGAAGAGCGCAAACAAGCCTATCGCGCCTACGAGCGTGCCCGCGCCCCAGAGCAGAAGGCGATATTTATAGCTGTCAGGGGTGAGGCTAATGGGGCGGTCGCTGCCAATATGCACGAAGGGCGACCAAAAAGCGGGGTGCGCAGCAAGACCGTTAGCGTTTTGCAGGTACTGCAATTTGGCGCTTTGCAGGGCATCGGCTTTGCTTTTGCCGCTATAGAGCTCCTCATAAAAGAGCTGCATGATGGTCGAGGTGCAGCCGTCGTTGACCGACCAAAGTCCGACAGTGATAGCGGGCACGCCTGCGTACATGAAGGCGCGAGCGAGGGAGGCGGTGCCGTTGCCGTGCTCGAATTTGCCGTAGCCCGTTTCGCAGGCGGAAAGTACGACTAATTCGGCATGGAGCTGCATTTTTGCGATTTCGTAGGCTTGCAAAAAATTGTTTTCTATGCTGTCGCCATTTTCGGTAAACGCGAGCGAAGAAAGCAGTGGATTTTGCACCTCCAGTAAGCCGTGCATAGCCAAGTGGATAATACCATATCGGGCAGAGATAGCCTTAAAATTGTGCTCGTTGGCTTCTTTGTCGAAGAAAAATTTACCGCTAAAACGCTTGGAAAAGGCTTCTACCTCTTCGCGGGCGGCGGGTAGGGGGTGTAGGGCGGAGCGGACTTGTAGCTCGCTGATGAGCCGCTCGGCTTCGGTTTTGACTTTGGGTTGGTAGTCGGCAGCGAAGGCAAGCAATTCGCCATTGTGTTGCTGCTGCTCGCTGCTTTGATTTTCCCGCCAAAGCGAAGCCGAATAGTTGTAAAAAATGCTGTATCGACGCAGCAAATACGGATACTTCGCATAAGGGGCATCGGCGAGCGGCGCTTCCGTCAAAAACGTTTCGAAAGGCAGATGCGATAGACCTTCGTCGGGGATAATCAGCAGCTTGCGTATGCCTTTTTGTGTGCCCAACAGGGGCTGCATGAGGGTTTGATAAAACCAAAGGGCATTATCTGTGTACAGTTTTTTTGCCGCTTCTTCGTCGAGTATCAGCATACTGTAGTCGCTTAGCGCGCTGTGTAGTGCGTCGATGCGCTGGCGCAAATCGCTTTTCAGCAGGGGGATTTTTTGCAGGCGCGCCTGCGCTTGGCTGATGAAAAAGACATAAACAAAGCTGTCGGTAAGCACATATTCGAGTATGGCAGTTTCTGCGTCTAAGAGGCTTTGTATCTGTAGGAGGCTGGCGGGCTGGCTCTGTCCGTATTTGATGGCGGCGTATCGCGGCTGTTCTTGCTCTATTTGTCTTTTGAATTGGTCGATACGCAGATTGATGTCTGTGAATAGGCGCTGTAGGCTATCGCGCTGCTGTTTATCGCGCTCTTGGGCTAAGGCAGCTTTTAGGTTTGTGTACTGCTCTTGTAGATTGCGTTCTTGCTCGCGCAGAGTATCGGGCAAGAAGGCGAGGGCGCTGTTTTCGCTGCTGCTTAGGCTTTCGAGCAGGAGGACGGATTTATTGCTTTCGCAGACGGCAAAGGCGCGGGCTACCTCGTTTTCGGTGTCGAGGGTCTGCAGGCTGCGGGCTACCCATTCGCTGCTGCGTTGCAGCGCTTGCAGTTTGTCGCCTTCGATAGAAAAGCGCTGCCGCTGTCGCTGCAAGAGCTGCAAACTGAGCTCGCAGACTCGCGCCGCCCTTTTGATGTCGGCTGCCTGCAAAAACAAATCGAAGGCAAGTTGCAGCGAATTGCTGGCTTCCGAAAACGAATACAGCCCTTCCGACGAAAAAGCCTGCGACCAGTCGCCATCGCGCTGCAGGTTGTCTATGCCCGTATTGGTGCGCATGGACTGCAGCAGATAGTCCCAAGCCTGTGCGGGGCGCTGCGATAGGGCATAGACCTCTGCCAAGCCGTTGAGGGTAGCTATCTGTTTTTGATGCTGCGCCCCAATGCCCGACGAAACATACAGATGCAGGCTTTGCAGGTAGTAGCTTTCGGCTTTTGCGAAGTCGCGCATGGCGGTATAGGTATTGCCCAAGTCGACCAGCGATGAAATATAATCTGCGTGCGTCTCGCCCAAGATATTTTTTTTGATGCTTAGGGCTTGCAAGTGCATTTGTTCGGATTTTTGCAGCTTGTTTTGCATAAAATACAAATCGGCGAGATTGCCAAAGGTTCTTGCATAGTCTTCGTGCTGCTCGCCGTGTCTGGCGGCATAGATTTTTTGGGCGCGCAGGTAGCAGTTTTCGGACTTTTCGTACTCCTTTGTATAGCGATAAAGTAGCCCCAAGTTGTTGAGCGCGTGAGCGCAATGCGGGTCATTTTCGCCGCTTACTCTTTGGTGGATTTCGAGGGACTGCAAAAGCAGGGCTTCGGCGCGGCTATTTTCGCCTTGTGCCTGTAAGAGGGCGGCAAGATTGCCAAGCGTGGCGGAATAATGCGGGTGCTCTTCGCCTAAGACGGCTCTGCGCAGTTCGAGCGTCTGCAAATAATAGTGTTCTGCGCTGCGATAATCGCCGATGCTATGCCGCAAAACGCCCATACTTTCCAGATTATTGGCATATAAGGGGCTTTGAGCGCCATAGGCGCGCTTGGAGGCTTTTACGGCTTGCTGCAAGATGGGTTCTGCTGCTGCATACTTGCCTGCCGATAGGTAAAAAACGCCCAATTTATTGAGGCTATAGGCGTAGTTTTCGCTCGTATCGCCCTGCATTTTTAGGTGTATCTCCAAGCCTTCACGGTGGGCGGCTTCTGCTTGCTCGTTTCGCGTCGTTTCGGCGTACAAATCGCCCAAACGGTGCAAAGCTGTTGCGCATTTTTCGTGCATTTTGCCTAAAACTGCCTGCCGAATTTGCAGACATTGTACCCAAGCGCGTTCGGCTTCTGTTGTATTGCCTGTAGCGTCGTAAATGCTGCCTAAAGTGTAGAGATTTTCCGCAAATTTTAGACTTTTTGGGGCACTTTTGGTGAAAATTGCCCGCGCTTTTTCCAGATGCAGAAGGCTATTGGTTACATCGCCCAAGCGCGCATAAAAAAAGCCCGCCCGATGCTGCAAACGGGCATAAGAACTGTCGGGAAAATCTTTTATTTCTTCCGCTTTTTTTAGGCTGGCAAGCGCGTACAGGCTGGCTTTGTCGAATTGTGCGCT
Organism: uncultured Saprospiraceae bacterium; assembly: GCA_964467315.1. Lineage (GTDB taxonomy): Bacteria > Bacteroidota > Bacteroidia > Chitinophagales > Saprospiraceae > JAAFIM01. Next base: position 9,713 of record CAYXSA010000048.1, read on the forward strand.
GTCTTCTGCGGCTTTCGCCAAGCTATCCAATTCCTGCACCGTATAACGCGCCAAATTTAGCTTTTGGGCGCATAAATTAGCCGAAAATAGTAGACAAAATACCTTGATAAATATCGTCAATCGCATGGGCAAAAGCAGGGAATGATTACAAGTAGCCAATAAAGGCGCAAGGTAAGCAAATGTTACCATTTTTGCATTTTGATTTGTCCGTATATAAGCGTTTTTTTTGGGCGTGCCCGCGCCGCTAAAAAGGCGGCGCGGTCGGGCTATCCATTTCGGGGCGGAAACGGCGTCAGTAGGGCGAACACATAGGTTCGCCCCAGATGGGGCGAATGTTGATTCGCCCCTACTATCCCTCACGCAAATACGGCGCAGCACCCGCAAAGGGCGGGTGCTGCAAGCAGATAAGATAATTTTACGCACTACCGCCCGCCGCGTCCTTTGCGCGGCGGGATAAAAAACGCGTGAGGGATAGTAGGGGCGTATAAATATACGCCCCAAATAGCCCGACCGCCTGCCCCTTTTTTGGGCAGGCGGGCACGCCCAAAAAAATAAACCCGTTTCAAGGCAAAAAAGCCCCAAAACAGGTCAAAAAAAAGCTTGGTGGGGCGAGCGAGGACTCGAACCTGCGACCGATAAATTAACTATTGGAAGTAAAACCGACTTGACCGCGCAAAGTGAGTTGCGCTGTAATCGCCGCTTTCACTTTTATTGCTCTACCAACTGAGCTATCGCCCCAAAAAATAGACAGAAAAAAAATGGTGGGGCAGACAGGAGTCGAACCTGTTTTTTTGAAGTAAGCCCGACTTGACCGCACCGAAGCGCCGTGATTGCCTTGCTTTATAACCAAATCTGCCCCGAAAATGAGAAAAAACAAAAAATGGTCGGGGTGGCAGGACTTGCACCTGCGACCTTCGGGTCCCGATTTTGAAGTAAGCGCAGCTTGTCCGACCAAAACATACGAAAATTGCCATGCTAATAAGCCTGACGCTCTATCTATCTGAGCTACACCCCGAAAAAAAACGCCCCAAAGATAATTGCGCAGCTTGTCCTGAGCGGACCGTTATAGTTACGGCAGAGAAGTAAGCTGCATTTGACCTTTGAGGCGCTATGTTGTTAGCGGCGAACTAACCGCAAAAGACGGGAATAAAGTTCAATCAATACTTAACAAAGTATTAAAATTTTGAAAAAGCGAAAAAATTGCAAAAAATTTTGTAGCTTCGTGCAACAAATAGAATAGCATCGGCATCTATATAGGTAGAAGTTTCAATTTTTTCAATTCTGATTGAAACTTAATGCGTTCGCTCCCACATACAAACCACACCAGATCATGTTCACAATGAAAAAGTATTTTTTTGCGGCTGCTTCTTTGATTTTGGCAGCGAGTCTTACGCTTTCTTCTTGCGAGGAGAGCATAAAGCTCGACATTACGCACGCCACGCACGCACAGTTGCGCCAGCGCGACATCGCCATAAAAGACGCGCAGCCCATCGAGCAAACAGGCAAAATTTACGTCAAGGATAATTTCCTTTATGTGAATGAGCAGGGCAAAGGCATTCACATCATCGACAATACGAATCCCGCAGCGCCGAAAACCGTCAAATACTTGGCGATACCTGGCAATTTGGACGTAGCGATGAAGGGCGACTACTTGTATGCAGATAGCTACATGGATTTGCTCGCTATCAACATGAAAACGCAAAAAACTACCCGCGTAGTCGATGTGTTTAAATCTTCTTTCGATGCGATGCGCACGGAGGGACGTTTTGCGGCTTTGGGCGCAGATGGCAATTACCTCATCAGCCAAAAATTCCAAGCCGTAAACAACTACGGCGGCGGCAATAAAGCCAGCGGCGGCGGTGGCGGAGATGTAGGCACAGCGGGCTCTATGGCACGCTTCGCTATCGTAGACAATACGCTCTACGTCATCGACGCCAATAGCATGAAAATGTTTGACATCACCGACCCAGAGCACCCGAAACAAGTCGCCAAAAGCGATATGGATTTCACGGTAGAAACCATCTTCCCGCATGGCGATAAACTCTTCATCGGTGGCACGCAAGGTATGTTCATCTATGACAATACCGACCCGATGAACCCGAAACAAATCGGCAAATTTGAGCACCTTTTCTCTTGCGACCCCGTCGTCGTAGACAACGACATCGCCTACATCACCATGCGCAACGGTACGCCTTGCCGCACAACGGTCAATCAACTCGATATCGTTAGCGTTAAAGACCCGCGCAATCCCGTTTTGCTCAAATCTTATCCTATGCACAACCCGCACGGATTGAGCATTCAGGGACAAAATTTGTACATCTGCGACGGCAATCAGGGCTTGAAAGCCTTTAATGTAGCCGACCCAATGAACGTGCAAAGCTTGGGCGGTGTGCCCGAATTGCGCAAAGCTTACGACGTTATCGGCATGGGCGCAAATAATACGCTTATCGTCGTCGGACGCGATGGCATCTATCAGTACAACAACAGCGACCCCGCCAAATTGCAGCAAATCAGCGTAATCCCCGTGAAAGCGTCTTAGATACTGCTTTTCGTAGCTCGAAAAAAAGAAAAATCCCCTGTAGACTTTGCGGTCTTACGGGGGATTTTTTTTTGGGGGCTGCGCCGCGCGATGCGCGTCGCCGCTACGCTACGGGTTCGCTGTTCGCTCATACCTTCGCGCCGATGGCGCTCGGTACTGCGTGAGCCGTAGCATGCTACGGCTCTACACGCAGCCCTCCGCATCGCTAGCCCTTACAATCTTTGCTGCCTTCCTTCAAGCATTTTCGTATGAACAAACACATTTCATAACTCGTCATTCGTAACTCGTAATTCGTAACTATAGCCTACCTGCGCCCGTGTTGGCGATATGGGGGTAGCGCAAAGTCAGTTCGGGTATGCCTAAAGCGATGCGATTTACCCATTCCACGCCGAGCATGAGGCTGTGGTCTTGGTTGCTGATTTCGTATTTCCAAGAGCCGAAACGCCCGCGCGAGTATAGACCTAAGCTATCGAAATAGGGTAGAAGGGCATTTAGCACTGCGTCGCGCTCTACCGAAGGGGTCGGGTAACCGTATTCGGCGCGATAGACCCAAGTGCTGGCTATCTGCTCTTTGTTTTCGATGAGGCGGCTATTTATAGCGCCTGCGATGGTTTTTTCTAAGAGGGTATCTTGGCGAACGGGTTTGAAGGCGGATTCGCTGGTTTCCGTCATTATCGACCAAAAGCGCTGCGCATCGGGCACGTTGTAGGGGCTATAATTCGAGAAAATCGTAGCCCGATAAAAGGGGCTATCGTTTTGGGGGAAATATAGCCAACATTTCGTTTTCAGATGTTCGGGGGCTGTGCCGTGCAGACCCAAGCCGACGACATTGGTAGAGGAGTAGCGCAGATTTTTGGATAATTCGTGCAGGCTGCTGGGGGTTTGCTCGACTTGCTGGGCGAGCAAATTGAGCGGCATGGTCGAGAGTAGATATTCGTATTTTATGCTGTTGCCATCGTGTAGGTAGACGATTTTTTGTTCTGCGTCGATGCGCTCCGTGCGGCTATTGAGCTGAAAATGCTCCTTACCGATGTTTTCATAAACGCGTCGCCAGATGCTGCCTGTGCCGCCTTTGCGGGGAAATTGGAAGGTGCTATTAGGCCCCCAAGAAACATCATCTTTTTCTTCGTAGATGTTTTTCAGAACGCGCTCCATATCGACAGTAGCGACGCGCTCGCCTATCCATTGGTAGTTCATCATCTCCAGCGGGTGTGCCCATACTTTGAAATTGTAGGGGCGCATGAATACCTGCGCTAAGCCTTCGCCGAAGGATTGGGTTACCCATTCGCCGAAATTGCGAGGCGCTTGGGTGGGCGGATTTTTTTGCAGTTGCAAAAGACCTTGCAAGCAAGCCCATTGGGCATCTTTGGGCAGGTGGCGCAGGTTGTTTTGGAAGGGATAAGGCACAAAGCGCTCCAGTAGCCAAACCCAGCTTTCGCGCTGATGATGCAGCCAACCTTCGTCGCCGAGTGTGGAGCGCATAAGCTGGTCGAAATAGCTATAATGCGAAAATTGTACGTGTCCGCCAATGTCCCATAAAAAGCCATTTTCGTCTGTGAAGGTTGTGGCTAAGCCGCCTGCATAGTCTTGGGCTTCGAGTACCAAAAAATCCGAAATGCCGATTTCTTTAAGTCGATGTGCAGCGCCCAAGCCTGTAACGCCCGCGCCGATAATTAGGTATTTGACCGATTGCATACATATTTAGTTGATTTTGAGAGATAGCAAGCTGCAAGAATAAGCGAAAAAAGCCCGCCCGCGCCTTTCGCGGGCGGGTAAAATGCGTGAGGGATATGTAGAGCCGTAGCATGCTACGGCTCAAATAGCCCGACCCTGCGACCTTTAAGCGCCGCGAAAATCGCGGCGCGGGGAGCAGGGGCACGCCCAAAAAATAAAAAGCTTAGACGACCCAATGCAGGTCGAAAGCGGTTTTATGGCTAATGGGCATGCCTTGATGGTCGCCTGTGAGTTGGCAGTTGAGCGCGAGGGCATCGCCTTCGGTGTAAAGTTTGAGCTGCGCTTCGGCGTGCAGGGCTTCGTCCTCGTCCCATTCGCCGTCGGGCGCGTGGAGGAGGGCGGCGGCGGATATATGCAATTTGCCGTTTTCTTCGCTGATTTGGGCATCGTTTAGATTTAGGCGCAGGTCGCTTAGCTGCATATTGAAGCCGAGCGCTATGACCAAGCGCAGGCAAAGGCGCTGTTGGTCGTCGACATACAAAAAGCAGTCGCCGAGTTGGGTGCTGACGGTATTTAGCCCTTCGGTGATGCGCTCGCGCATTTCTGCCATGGGGTCGCTGTCGTCATTGGTATCGCCTTTGAGCGCGCCAATCATTTCGGCTAATAGATTGAGTTGCTCGTTAAATTCTTCGCTGCTGGCGACGGCGCGGACTTCTTCGCCGATTTTGGCGGCTTGTGCGGGCTCGATACGGCGGCGGGTCTGTGCGAGCTGCAATAAAAGGGGGTGTTGGAGGAGGCTCATTGGTGGTGGGGGATGTGCGTGATTTATAGGTACTGCGCCGCTCGCTGTGCTCGCGTCGCTGGTATCATGCCGCTTTGCGGCGGCAGTGGTACTTATAGTGTATTGGATATGGTGTTAAAAATTTTTCAGGCTTTGGGTAGCGATATCGGCGAGGAGACCTGCGTATAGGGGCAGGGCGCTTTCATCGATGTCGAAGGTAGCAGTATGTAGGGCGGTAGCGCCTTCTTTTTTAGTGCCGATGCGATAGAAGCAGGCGGGAACTTTTTGGGCGTAGAAAGAAAAATCTTCGCCGCCCATGCGTGGGGGAATGTCTATGGCGTTGCCGCCGCTGCTTTGTAGGTAATTTTGGGCGATGGCTTGGGTTTGGGCGCAGAGTGCGGGGGCATTGTAGAGGGCGGGATAGCCTTCGGGAATATCGAGTGTGATGCTTGCGCCGAAGGTGGCTGCGGTCTGCTGGGCGATTTGTTCGATGAGTGTGTAGGCTTGCTTGCGCCAAGTTTCGTCGAAGGTACGCAGGGTGCCGTGTAGGTGTACGCTGTCGGGTACGACGTTGGTAGCGCCGCCATCGGAGTAGATTTTGCCAAAAGTCAGCACGGTAGGCGTGAGCGGATTGGCTCTGCGGGCGACGATCTGTTGCAAAGCTACCAAAATTTGCGCAGCTGCCAAAACGGTATCGGTAAGCGTATGCGGGCGGGCTGCGTGTCCGCCTTGTCCGCTCACATTGAGATAAATTTCATCGGCGGAAGCCATGCAGTAAGCAGGGCAAAAGCCGACTGTACCGACAGGCATATCGGGGTCGCAATGCGTGCCAAAGATGGCTTCTACCTTGGGATTTTCGAGCACGCCCGCCGCCGTAAGTAGGGAAGCGCCGCCAGGGTGTTTTTCTTCACCTGGTTGAAAAATCAATTTTATGCAGCCCGACCAATGGGCGCGTAGTGTGTACAGAATCTTGGCAGCGCCGAGCAGGCAGGTAGCGTGTACGTCGTGCCCGCAAGCGTGCATAATGCCTTCATTTACAGAGCAATAGGGTACATCGTTGGTTTCTTGTATAGGCAGCGCATCGATGTCGGCGCGCAGAGCGATGCAGCGGGTATTTTCTTCCCCTGTCGCCTCGCCGCGTAGAAGCACCACCGTACCCGTATCGCAAAGGGGCTGTATACCTTCGAGTGGAATGCCTGCCCATCGGTGCAGCTTTTCGCGGATATAGGCGGCGCTGGCTGTTTCCTCAAAAGATAGTTCGGGATGCTGGTGTAGATATCGGCGTATGGCTATCAGCTCCTTGTTGTAATCTTGCGCGAGGGCTTTTATTTGGTCTGTAAGCACAGAATTTTATATTTTTTTTCTACGGAATGAACTTTTTACCCTCTTGCGCGGGTTTATGCTTTCGTGATGCAAAGGCTAAGGAATGCAAATATGCCTATAAATGCCGCTTTTTTTAAAAAATGCAGATTTTTTTCGACTAAAAATTTGCGAGTATCAAAAAAGACCTTACCTTTGCCATCGCAAAATAAGCCACGTGCCTCTAAGGGTACAACCATCACGGAAAGATGGGTGAGCGGCTGAAACCAGTAGTTTGCTAAACTGCCGTACTCCTAAAGGGTACCGCGGGTTCGAATCCCGCTCTTTCCGCTCCTTTTTCATTGCTCAAAGCAATGGCAGTCTGTCTCGGGGTTTAGCGCAGTTGGTTAGCGTACCTGGTTTGGGACCAGGGGGTCGCAAGTTCGAGTCTTGCAACCCCGACTACAGACAAATAAAATCGCCGAAGTATCCTTAATTTAGGGTGCTTCGGCATTTTGTTTTTATCAAAACCGAAAAATATGCCTCCTCTCCTCTCTGGTCTGTCGCCCTTAGCCCTGCTAACGACGATTTCGCTCTATTTTTTCTTGCTCCTCTTTATGGCTTGGTGGGCAAATAGACGCAGTGGCGCAGGCAATCAAAGTTTTTTCAGCAGCAGCCAAAAATCTGCTTGGTATCTGATAGCCTTCGGTACTATAGGCGGCTCTTTGTCGGGCGTTACCTTTGTATCCTTGCCAGGGCAGGTAGGGGCGGGAGCTGCCAATCAGCAATTTGCCTATTGGCAACTCGTCTTAGGCAATGTGGTCGGCTATTGGATTATCGCCGCCCTGCTGCTGCCTATCTACTATCGGCTGCGCTTGGTCTCCATCTATAGCTATCTCGAAACCCGCTTCGGCATATCGACCTACAAAACGGGGGCGAGCTTTTTCCTGCTTTCGCGCAGCATCGGCACGGCTTTTCGGCTGTTTTTGACAGCAATGGTGCTGCATAATTTTATTTTCGCCGCCTTCGGGGTGCCCTTTTTTGCGACGGTGCTCACGATTTTGGCGCTGATTTTCATCTATACCTACAAAAACGGCATACAAACTATCGTTTGGACAGACGCGATACAGACGCTCTTTATGCTCGCTTCCGTCTTTTTCGCCGTCTATACCCTGTCTACCTCACTCGGCATTGGCAGCATCGGAGATATGTGGCAACGCATCGAAAGCGCCAATCTGGGGCAGATATTTTTCTTCGACAACGGCTGGGAAGACCCCAATAATTTCTACAAACAATTCTTCGCAGGCATCTCCGTCGCTATCGTTATGACGGGCTTAGACCAAGATATGATGCAGAAAAATCTCACCTGCCGCAGCTTGTGGGACGCGCAAAAAAATCTCATCGTCTTCAGCCTTTCCGTCTTACTGATGAATTTTATCTTCTTGCTGCTCGGCGCGCTCCTAAGCCTTTATGCCGCCGAAAACGGCATCAATGCTAAACCCGACGCACTTTTTCCGACCATCGCGCTCGAATATTTTTCGCCCTTTGGCGCACTTATGTTCATCATCGGGCTCACCGCCGCCGCCTATGCCAGCACCGATTCGGCGCTCACGGCGCTCACAACCTCCTTTTGCGTCGACCTGCTCAACATGAAAAACAGCGAAGAAAACACCATCAGCACAACAGCAGCACGGCGCTCTGTGCTCTTGCGCAGGCTCGTACACTTGGGGTTCGTCTTCTTCATTTTTTTGCAAATACTCGTTTTTTATTGGCTCGATGACCGTTCTATTATCAATAGCTTATTTACGCTCGCGGGCTACACCTACGGACCACTTTTGGGCTTATACGCCTTCGGTATTTTCACTCGGAGGCAGGTGCAAGATTTCGCCGTCCCCATTTTAGCGATACTCTCGCCCATACTTACTTTCTTACTAAATTATTATTCAGATGTCTTACTTTGGGGCTACAAATTTAGCTTCGAGCTACTGATTATCAATGGTTTAATCACTTTTTTAGGTTTGTACTTCTTGTCTTTTGGGCGTACCCCTCGCCCCCGCGCCGAAGGCGCTTAAAGGGGGCGAGGGTCGGGCTATCCGCTCCATCAGCCCGCTGGCGCGGGCTGGTTCCGCTACTATCCCTTACGCATTGCGAGCAGCCCACAAAAAATACGAGCGAAAAGCAAAGAGCAAAGCAGCCGTTTTTATGCACTTTTTTAGCTATTTTTGCGGCTCAAAAGAAAACAAAAACTGCGATGGCAAAAAAACAAGAAGAGCGCAAGCCTTCCGCCTTGGAGCGCGAGGAGATGAAAATGCAGGTTTTGCTGGAATTTCTTAAAAAATATAAGTCCGTCATACGCACACCCGATTTCCTCAAAAGCGCTTTAGAGGAAAGCGAAAAAGAAAACAATAGCCAAAATATCATAGACGTATCAGGGCAAACGCAAAAAATACCCAACTCTATACCTATCGTCGTAGAGCCCGCCCCGCCCGCCCCCATAAAAAAAACAACGCTCCCCAAACCAAACCCCCAACCCAAAAAAGAAGAGCCCAAACCGATAGCCTATATCCATTACGACTATATACCCGATTGGAAAAATTGGCAGATATTCGGCTGTACCGACTTGCAATTTATGTCGCAGATGCAGCAGGATTTTTACGCGGACTTCAAGGCGCATTTTTTGAGAGGCGATTACATCGACCTTAAAGAAAATAGAGCCTATGCGGCTTGCCTGATGTATGAACTTATCCGAGAAATAGGCGACGATTACTACAGCACCAATGAAAACTTAGGCAGCCTATTGCAGTTGACGGAGGTCTATCCGTATTTGCGCGAAATCGTGCAAGAAACGATAAGAAGCGCCAAAAAACGCCAACATCATTATTGGTCTTATTCGCTGCGCTGGTATAATCTCGATAACTATTCGGAGCTTTCGATTTCTGCGGAGCAAGAGGATTGGCTGCAGTATATCCCGCAAAATCATAGCAATTTTTGCCGCGTCGATGCCTGCTGTATAGAGGTTTTGCGCGTGTTTTTGCTGACGATGGCGCAGCTGGAAAACATATACTATAAGCTATCCAACCCACTTAGCGGGCATATAAACCAACTCGGCGATATTATCGCTCGCAAGCGCTACCGCTTCCGAAATGGCAGCTTCAACTATAAAAACACACTCGGAGAAACAAGGCGCAATTTTCATGCGATCATTTTTTATAGCGTAGATAATGCCCTGCGGCAATTATACCAATTTCCGCTCAAGCAACTCTCGAAGGACTTCGATGATATGGGCATCACGGACTTGAAACTACCTTTTCAGGAGCTGCGCACCCGCCTAAAGCATGCCATTGATTTTGCGCTAACTAAAGCGAAGCCCCTAAGCGAGGAGGCAGACTGCCAGCTAAATGGCTTGGGCACTAGCCGCTGGCACTTGCTGCTCGATGAGCTAAAAGCTGCCTACGATGGCAATAGCGCCGCTTTTGCCGAAGCCATCAAGCAGCTCGCCCAACGCAATATGGCTTTAGCTGCTGTGGAGGGCATTTTTACCGAAAGCGCCCGCCTCCTTGCAGGCGATAGCAAAAAAGAGGCGCTCACCCTTTACGCGCATTATCTGCACGAAGCCACCAAACCCAATGAGCGCGGTTTTTTCGATACAGGCAAAACCTATAAAGCCGTCGCCAAAAAGCTGCTGAAAAACCTCCTCCCTACGAAAGAACTTTTAGAAAGCTATGAAGCCATCTGCGAAAGGCTCAAAAGCTCCAAAGGCGATAAGAGTATTTTTGAAGAGGCTTTAGCCGAGATAGAAGGCTTGTTTGTGGTGAAGCGCAAAAAAATCGAGATAAACCAGCAAAGCATAGCAGGCATTCAGAGCAAACACAGCGCTACCGTCGACCTGCTCAACCAATACCTGCAAGAGGAGGAAGAAGCGCCCTGCCCCAGCCCCAAAAAGGCAGAGCAGCCAGCCCCCACCCCTCAAGAAGAGAAAAAGCCGAAAAAAACAGCAGCCGAAAAAAACGAGACCCCCAGCGAAAAAGCAGCCAAAAAAGCCGAAACCCAAGCCGCCAAATTTTTGCCCGAATTGGGGCTAAATCAGCCACAATCGGCATTGCTGCAAGTGTTTTCAGAAAATGGCTATCGTTTGTCCATAGCGCAAGTCGACACATTCGCCAAAATGCAAGGGCTCATGCGCGCGCCCTTGATAGAAGCCATCAATGAGGCTTGCTACGAAATTATAGACGATTTGCTCATAGAAGACGAAGGCGGGGATTATGCGATAAACCCGACTTACTACGCGCAGCTTGCAATGGGCTAGCGATGCGGAGGGCTGCCGCCATAGGCGGCAGGTGCAGCCGTGCATGCAACGGCTCTTTCAGAGCCGCGCCTGCACGGCTGTACTGAGCGTTCAGCGAACCCGTAGCGTAGCGGCGCGGCTTACAGCCGCGCAGCCCCCAAATAAAAAACTAATACTTAGCGAAAATGATACAAAATATAAAACCGAAGGAAGCGACCGCGATTATCAATTCGCTCATCGGCGGCGTGGTGCCAAAAATCGGCGTGCAACATATCACCGTCGGGCGCTCGGACGAAATTAGTGCGATGGTCGCCGCTTTGGAGGACGTAAAAAATGGACATAGTATCGTCAAATTTTGGATTGGCGAGTTCGGCGCGGGCAAGTCCTTTATGCTGCATCTGCTCAATACGGTGGCGCTAAAGCAAAAATTTGTGGTCGCCAATGCCGATTTTACCCCCGATAATAGGCTCTATTCCAACGACGGAAAAGGCGCGGCGCTCTACGCTGCTATCATGGATAATGTCGCCATACAGACCAAGCCCGAAGGCGGCGCACTGCCCACTTTGCTCGAAAAATGGATAGAGCAGGTCATCGCAAAAACGGCAGAAGAGCAGGGCGTTTCGCTCTTAGAAATACGCGAAGAGCGCTATCTAAAACAGATAAAAAACAATATCCTAAAGACTATACACGAGATTACGGAGGTCGGCGGCTTTGATTTTGGGAGCGTGGTGATAAAGTACTACGAGGGCTATATAACAGACAACGAGGAGCTGCGCCGCTATGCACTCAAATGGCTAAAGGGCGAATATCGCACGAAAACGGAGGCAAAACGGGATTTGGGCGTAAGGGAGATTATCCACGACCTGAACTATTACGATATGCTCAAAAACTTCTGCAAACTCTTCGTAAGCATGGGCTACAGCGGTTTTATGGTCAATCTTGACGAGGCGATAAACCTGTATAAAATCTCCAATTCGGCAACGCGGGAGAAGAATTACGAAAAGATATTGACCATCTACAACGACTGCTTTCAGGGTAAGGTAGAGCATCTGTTTTTTAATATCGCGGGCACAAAAGAGGTGCTGGAAAACGAGCGCAGGGGCTTTTTTAGCTATAATGCGCTAAAGTCACGTCTGGCAACCAATAAATTCGAGACGGCAACGCTGCGGGATTTTGCGCAGCCCGTCATACGGCTCATGCCGCTCAATCATAATGAGATTTTTGTGCTGCTGAAGAAGCTCAAGGCTATTTTCGATATGAACTATAAGACGGAAATAGAGATGCGCGATGCGGAAATACAGCATTTTATGGAGGAGCTATTTAATAAGCCTGGGGCGGACGAGTTTTTGACCCCCCGCGAGCTTATCCGCGATTTTCTCAACGTCTTGAACATCATACGCCAAAATCCGCAAGTGGATAGGAAAAAATTGGTGGGCGATATTCGCATCACGGACGAGCGCGAGAGCATGGCTTTGCTCGATAGCATTGAGGAATTGTAGCGTATGCCATACCATCTACTTTCGGAGCCTATCCGCCGCTACATACGCGACAAGGGTTGGGCAGAATTTCGCCCCATACAAGCGGCGGCGATACAGCGCATGACTTTGGAGCGGGAGGCGCATTATATTTTGGCTTCCAAGACGGCTTCAGGCAAAACGGAGGCGGCTTTTTTGCCTATTCTTTCCAACTTAGACTTCTCGCAAAACGGGGTGCAGGTCTTGTATATCTCTCCCCTGATAGCGCTGATAAACGACCAATTTGAGCGGGTCGAGGAGCTTTGCAAGTACCTCGATGTGCAGGTAACCAAATGGCATGGGGAGGCAAATCGCACGCAGAAAAAAAAGCTGCTCTTAGAGCCCAGTGGCATCGTTTTGATAACGCCCGAATCCATAGAGGCGCTGTTTGTGCATCAGCCCCAGCCTTTGAGAAAGATGTTTCGCCAGCTGAAATATGTGGTTATCGACGAAATACACGCCTTCGTAGGCACAGACAGGGGCACACAGCTAAAATCCCTGCTCTTTCGCTTGCAGGCTATCAACGAGGGCAAATTTCATATCGTCGGTCTTTCGGCGACCTTGGGCGACTATGCCCAAGCTAAAAAATTTACGGGCGATGCCGAGCATACTAAAGTCCTTTTAGATAAGGCAGAAAACGAGATAGATGTGGATTTTCGTTACTTCGAGAACTATATGCCCGACTTGCCGCTGTCCCTGCTCAAAGACCTGTACCGCGAAACGAAAGACCATAAAACGCTGATTTTCCCCAATACGCGGGGCAGGGCTGAAGAGGTCGCCGTGAGCCTGAAAAAAATCAGCGATAAGGTCGGCGGGCATCCGCATTACTATTCGCATCACTCCTCCATAGAGAAGGGCTTGCGCGAATACATCGAAAATTTTGCTAAAAGCACCCTGCGCGAAAGTTTTTGCATCGCCTGCACCTCTACGCTGGAGTTGGGCATCGACATCGGCACTGTAGAGCAGGTCGTACAAATCGACGCGACGAGCAGCATCGCCTCCCTCATTCAGCGGGTCGGGCGCAGCGGACGGCAGGCGGGGCAGCGCAGTCGGCTGATTTTGTACGCCACCTACAAATGGAGCTTACTACAGTCCCTCGCTTGCTGGCTGCTCTACCGCGAGGGTTTTATAGAGCCTCCGCATACCAACCCGCAGCCTTACGATATTTTGCTGCATCAAGCCCTCTCTATCGCCAAAGAAAAATTGGGCATTCCGCTCTCCAAACTCGCGGATTTTCTCGCCGCCAATGTGGCTTTTTCGGAGATAGATAAAGCCGATATGGTCGAGATTTTGCAGCATGCCACTGCGGGCGATATGCTCGAAAAATTGGGCAATGGCGAGTTGATTTTGGGGCTTACGGGCGAAAAATTTGTCAATAAGCGCGATTTTTACAGCGTTTTTCAGTCGGAGGAAAGCTACCGCGTCATACACGCGGGCACGACCATCGGCGAAGTGCCCCTATCGACCCAAATCGAAGAGGGCGAAAATATCCTACTTTCGGCGCGCATGTGGCGCATCGAATTTATAGACCATGCCGCCCGCCGCATCGAGGTCGTACCGACCAACGAGGGGCGCAAGCCCCTGTTTTCGGGCAGTGCCTCCAATATACACGAGCGTTTGCGCGAAAAAATGTTCCAAATTCTCTGCACGCAAACCTATTTCGACTTTCTCGATGGCGCGAGCCAGCAGGCAATCGCCGAACTGCGCGCCGACTTTCTGCCCTTCGGCGTGCAAGATTTCAAGACGGAACGCGTCGTACGCTGGGGCGAAAAAAAGGCGCAATTTTACAGCTTTTCCAGCAGCCGCATCAATCGAACCTTGCAGCTTGTTTTCAACGCGGCAGGCGCAAAAACGACCCTCGACGATTACTCCAGTTGCCTGACCGTAGAGGCAACAAAGCCCCTATTTATGCGCATTTGGAGCGAATTGCCCATGTATCTGGAGCGCATCGACACGCATATCGCCAAAGCCCTACGCGCTACGCCCGCCCTGCTCGATTTTTCCAAATGGGGCGAGCTATTAGAAGAAAAATATCAAATTGCCTTGCTTAAAAATCGCCATTTCGATGTAGAAGGTACGGCGGTTTATTGGGGCGTTATGCGTTTTTTGGGCTGATTTTTTTTGGGGCGTGCCCCCAGCCCCAAAAAGGGGGCTGGGGTCGGGCTATTTGAGCCGTAGCATGCTACGGCTCTACATATCCCTCACGCGAGTTGCCACGCGCCCAAAGGGGGCGCGGGCGCGAGCCCCCAAAAAAAAACGGATACCAAGGGCAAAAAGCGCCTTGATATCCGAGTTTTATCAAAAAAGAGAGGCTTATTTTTTGACGACTCTTCTGTGTATTTTTGTGCCGCCGAGATGCAAAGTAACGATGTAAGTAGCGGCAGGTAAGTCGCTGATACTCAACTCAAAGCGATTGATGCCGCTGCTCGTAGCGCGCTCGCCAAAATGCACCATGCGCCCCAATAAATCGCGGATTTCGTACTTAGCGCTGCCGTTTTGCTGCGCGCTAAACTCTATCGTAAAATTGCCCGTATTGGGGTTGGGGAAAATGCTGACGTTGGTCTGCGTTGCATCTTGCGCGTGCGTGAGCGCGACAACGGCAGAATGCTCGCTGCTCGCATCCTTGTTTTCTACGCGCAGGCGGTAGTACTTCGTGCCGTAGCCGACGAACTGGTCGACAAACTGGTAAGAGTTGCTATTTTGCCCGTTGTTATGCGGATTGATTTGCGCGATATCGGCAAAATCTGCCCCATTGAGCGAGCGCTGTACGGTAAAGCTTTCCGTTTCGCGGTCTTGCTCTACAGACCAATTTAGCACATTATGCGCGCCGTCCATGCTGCCCGCGAAGGCGAGCAATTTAGCGCCTAAGAGAATCGGATTGACGTTGACCGTAAATTGCTCTCTACCTTCGGTGTCGATAATAACCAAGTAAACCTGCCCTGGTTGGGTGTTACTGGCATTGAGTATAAGCGGCGTACCAACGGGCGCACCCGAGAGGGAGCCCGCGCCTGCGTCTTCGCAGTCGATAAATGTGCCGCCCGTAATCGTAGGGCAGAGCGCATTTACAGGGCCATACAAAGCGGCTTCTATGCGCGTGATGTCTGCGCCTGGATTGGCAACTTCCACGACGAGGTCGGAAGGTCCACCAGGAGCGCATTCTACCGTATAAAATACGGTATTTTGGGTCAAATCCATCGCACCCACACAAGGCACGCGCGAAATCATGCCCAAAGACTGTGCACTCATGTACTGAAGTAAATCATCTTCCGAGAGCGGACGCGCTTGTATAGCAGCGGGGTCGTAAGTGGGGACGCACCAATTGTTGAGCGTAGCGCTGACGGGCAAACCGCCATTGCTGGCGGGTTGTGCGCCTGCGCATGCATCGGAGGTGTCCCACCAATCGACCGTAGTGCTAATACCGTTGCCAGAAGCGAGGGAAACGGGCTGTAGTAACAAGTCCATCCCAATAAAATCATAGCAAGCGCCTGTGCAAACATCAGCTGTAGCAGCATTCCAGTTGTCGCCTACTGCGACGGGTACGCCCTCGCTTGTGAGGTAGTTGATAGCGAAAACCTGCGCCGCAACGCCGCTCGTTAGCACGGGATAGCTGTTGAGGTTGAAGGTAGAGGAAGCCTGCACCGCTAAGACGGTGCCATTGCCGACCAGGGCATACACTTGCGTATAGCCTGCGCCACCGTTGAAACCGTTGGCGGGTAAATTGAGGGTAAAAAATTCGCAAACTGGCTGCTGCTCACAAACAGTAAGCAGGCAGTTGCTGTAAGGCTGCGCCGTATAATCCAAGCAGTTGGCAGCATCGTCGCCGTAAGCCGTTACGCCCGACCAAGTTTGCCCCACAGCAAGCAGAGGAGCCACAGCAGCGGCTTCCGTATTGCGGTAATTGGCAGCATACACATAATAATTACCTGCCGAAAGCGCCAAAAATGTCGTCGTCGAAGAGGTAGCAACTATGCGATTTTGCTCGTCCGTGAGAACGTATACTTGCGTATATTGTGTCGGGTCGGCTGCATCGCCCGCTGGCTGCGTCGAGAGCGTAAGACCCGAAATATCATTTATAAAATCGCACTGCGCGTGCAGCGAATTGACCAAACCGAAGGAGCATAGTAGTATTCCTAAAGCATATAGCCAACCGCTTTTTGATAAGTATGATAGCATACAAAGCTGGTTTTGAAAAATTAGGAAATACACTACCAGCCGCCTGCATCGGCAGCGCAAGGCACAACGATAGCACAGTTTGTAGAACCCGTACCACCCGTCTGCGTTGCTGTAACGTCTTGGACGATATTGGCATAGTTCGTAACCAACAAAATATAAACCTGACCTGTAACACCGCCTGTAAGCGTTACCGTTTCTACCTCCGTAGGGTCAAAACTACAGTCCATCGGCACACCCAAAGAGCCGCAAGCACCCTGCGCCGCTGCCAAGTTGGCAAAAGGTCCCCAAAGTGCAAAGTCTATATCGTCGATGGCAGAAACCGTAAAGATAATATCGCCAGGATTGTCGATTTCCAAGTAGAACCAAGTCGGGTCGGGCTGTGAACACAAACAGCCGTAGTCATTGCCTGGTACTACAGGCTGCGCACAGTCACTCGCATAACCAGGCTCTATCGTTCCGCCCGATTGCGCCTGATAAGCAGCACCCAAGTCCGTACAGATAGGAGTCATATTATTGCAAAAAGTCGTCGGCGCTGCTGGCGGACCTGGCGTAGTAACGCAGACCGTAAAAGCGCCATCTGTGGGCGTAGCCGCATACCAGTGATAAACGCGGAAGCGATACACCTGACCCACAACCAAACCCGTAAGGCTTACCGTTTCATTGCCATCGACCGCATTGTCTACGCAAAGTAAGGAAGTAGCGCAATCTTCAGCAATAAACTCTATAACAGGATCGAAATCGCCACCCGCACCCGCTACCCGCACTTCAGCCACCGTATCTGTAGCCACAAAGCGATACCAAACATCATCATCAGCAGTGCCCGTACAGCCTGCAGGTGTAGACTCCGTAGCCCCTATCACCGTGCCCGCCGTCGTAACGCAAGAGCCATTTGCCTGCTGCGTGAGCACCGTAAACATATCGCAATCGTCATTCGCAGGCGTGCCAGCCGCACCCGAAGTAACGCAAATATCAAAAGTCGCATCCGCAGGCGGGGTAGCAGCGCCGTAAAAATCATACACTCGAACATAATAAGTCTCGCCAGGCACTAAACCCACCAAATTAACTACCTCGTCCTCTGCATCTACGGTCAAGTCCACACAATCCAATTCTGTAGGAGTCGCACAAGCGCCCGAAAGCACCTGCACTACCGCGTCCATCGTGCCGTTGGGAGAAAGCGTAACGGTTGCCGTTACATCATTTGCTACAAAGCTATACCAAACGTCCGCATCGCCCGTACCCTCGCAAACTATCACTGGAGCAGAAGCCGTAGCCCCTTCTACCGTGCCCGCTGTCGGTACACAAGCCGCCGAAGGCGTTAAGCCCACTGCTGTCGCACAGTTGTCGTTGGGCGGCGTACCCGCTACGCCCACGCTGCGCACGCAGATATCAAAGGTCGCGGTAGTCGGTGCCGCCGTATACCAGTGGTACACCCGCACATAATACACCTGACCCACCGTCAAACCCGTCAATACAGCCGCCTCTGCGCCCCCATCGAAGCTAACATCAGCACAAGATATCTCCGTGAAGCCGCCGCAACTGCCACTAAATACCTGCAAAACTGCATCAAATTCAGCAGAGCCCTGCACATTTACGTTCGCATCTGCCGTAGTCGCTGTGAACGTAAACCATACATCGTCGTTGGGGTCGCCGCCCGAACAAGCAGGCGCATCCAGCGATAAAGTAGCGCCGTCGGTCGTGAAGTTTTGCATCACGCAACCCGCATTCACAGGCAAATTCGTCGCCGTCGCGCAGCCGTCATTGGCAGGCGCGCCCGCGCCAGGGCCATTGTTCGTTACCGTCAAAACCATATCTTCCGAATTCGTGATACAGTCCCATTCATTCACCACCACCCGCACTGTACCCGTGAAAGTCGCCGTCCAAGTTATCTCCGACTGCAGACCGCAAGCCGAGTCGTCGTTAAATCCTATAAAGGTCGCACTGCCCTCCTCAAAAAGCGTGATTTGCGTATCCCAAGCGCCACCGCCGCAGGTCGAAAAGGTGTAGGAATTACCCGCAATCACATCGACCGTCGCATGCTCGCCACCCCAATATATATTAAAATCCACATCGCCATCATTCGGCACATTGAGCGCCATATAAAAATTACTCGCATATGAGCATTGCGCCCATGCCGTCGACTGCGCAAAAAGCAGACAGATAGCCAGTAAACAGCTATACCATGTATATTTTTTCATCAAATAAGTAGGCTCGTTCGTTGATTAAAAAGTTTTTTTTGGCGAGCCGCTTCGCGGGCTGCGCCCGCTCGCGTCGGGCTATTCGCTCCATCACCTTCGCCCCGCTTCGCGTGGCTCGGTGGTTCCGCTGCTATCCCTCTCGCAAGGTTCTTAGTCGATAATGCGATACCGCGAAGGGTTTGCGTCGACTTGAGCCCGTTTGGCGGCGGGCATCGCGTTGTACTTCGCGCGGCGAAGTGTTATAGGGGCGATGGGCGCAGGATTTTGCGCGTAATGCGCCTTGTAGGCTGCGGGGTCGCTTGTGCGTAGGCGCGCCAATTCTTTTTCATCGCGCTGTGTGCTCGTGGGCGTAGCCGTCGCAGACAGATTGGGTCTGCTGCCGCGTGTGCGATTGCCTGCCTTTTGCTGCGCTTGTGCCTGTTGATAGGCTTCCATATTGGCATAAGCGGGCAAGCGGGCTACTTCGCTATTATAGCGCTGTATGTCGCTGCTGCGCAGTTCTGCCCCTTGCAAAATCAATACAGTAGAGGTAGCGCGCAAGTAAGCCTGCTCGCTTGGCGAACAGCGCCCAAAGGTAGCCTGCGGCACGATTTTTACGCGCGGGTGCGCTTTTTGCCATATCGCCGTTTCTGCCTTTTCTGTTTTGCTTATTGCGCTATTTTGAGCCGTCGCAGAGGAGGCGGCAGCCGTGAGCAGCAAAAGCAGGCAAAACGCCCAGTTTTTCAGTCGATTTTTTACCATAAAATATGTCTAAGTTATGCAGCCTTTTTTTCGCCGCGTATTCAAGAATAAAAACTACAGTAGTGGGTTAAACCTAAAATTTAACGCAAATATAAGCTATAAATACCGCATTAAACACCGTTTTTTTGTAAAACACCGAATTTTACAAAATTTGATATTCTTGCCAGTGTTGGTAGCTTTCTCCCTTTTTGAGCCATCTATAGAAGCTGCCCCCCAAATCGGTAGGATAAAAAGGCAGCCAATTTCCTGCCTCCACTGCCAAAGGCTGCGGCGCATCTTGAGCCGAAACCCGTTGCCCCTCTTCCCAGCAGTTTTCCCAAAAATCCGATATTGCTGCCGAGTCCATAGGCTGCGAAAACAGCGCACAATGCGCCCTAACTGCCTGCTGCGCCGCTGCCAGCGCCAAACCAAATTCTATATCTTCGCCCCCATAACTCAACATAGCCGCATAGCCGCCTGCCCCTGCCTGCTCGATGAAGTCGGCGCAACTTTGTGCTGTTAGCAACAACAGCGGATAAGCCTGCGCTAAGGTTTGGGAGTCTTGCAGTAGGCGTGTCAGCGCATAAGTTTGCCGCTCCTGCCACAAATCCAAGCCAAATTGCCGCAGCAGGGGCGTATATCGCTCCTCATCGCTGCGCAGATTGTCGATGATTTGCTGTAGGCGTTGTGCATTTATCCAACGTTTGTCGCCTTCGTATTGCTGCACTATCTGCCACCAATAACTGCGCTGTAATTGCGCTTGCCAGTTCGGGAGGCTTAGGCATTGCTGTAGCATCTCGTTCAAGCCCTTCGGTAAAGTAGCGCGCCAATAGGCGATTGCGTGCCAATGCTCAAATGCCGTCCAATGCTTTTGCAGGCTTTCTATATCCGTTTGTAAGCTTTCGAGCTGTAGCAGCTGCTCCGTAAAACGCGAACTATCCAAGCGCAAGGGCTGACGGAAGATAGCCGATTGATTGATATTTTGGGTCAGCATTTGCAGGCTTCGGCTGGCGCGGCTGAGCGCCTGCGTCGCTGCAAAGCTGCTATTGAGTTGCTCCACGCGCAGGTAGCGGACTTCCTCGCGCAAGCCTGCGATTTTGTCGTTGTACCAGTCCATGAGCCGCTCTTCGTACTGTTGCAGATTTTCGAGCAGGGCTTTTACGGTAAAATCTTTTCGCTGCCAATCGGCGAAGACATGCGGCGTATAGCCGCTTTGCCGCTCGGCGTTTTGTAAGGCTTGCAGGGTGGGCAGCATCAGCGCTTGCAGCTCTTGCCATTCTTGCAGCCGACGGCTTAAAACCCCCAGCCAACGACTCTTATCCTGCTCACTTGGTTGGAATAAGGGGTGTATTTTTTCTGCTTTCTGTGCTGCTTCGCGTAGGATTTCCAACTGTTCTCTGCGCTCATCGAAAAACAATACATAATGCGCCTCCAAATCGTTTTCGTATAAGTACAAATGTGCATTTACATCGCGTAGTGCCCCGTCTAAAGCCTGCCGCATACGCTCCAAAGAGGCGGCGAGGTCGAGGCTTAGCCCCTGTGTATTGGGATTTTGGTGGTGGCGTGGGTGTAGGCACTCGAAAAGCCTATGTTGTTCGTTGCTTTCGGCTTGTATCTGTGGTATTTCTGCAAAAAAACGCTGCGTTTCGGCTGCTGTAGCGCGCAGCAGGGCGCTGCAATGGAGGTCTAAGGGCTTTTGTTGGGCTTGCTGCAATTCGGCTTCCATGAGCAGGGCACGTCGGCGGGCATCGGCATAATTGAGGGCTGCGCCGCAGGGTCGGGCAGCGAGCTCCGCCCATTGGTCGAGTTGCTGCATTTGTTGTGAGGCGCTATGCAGCAGCCGCGCAAGCTGCGGCGGCAGGGCACGCGGCTGCGGCTCTTGCTTGCCGCCTGCTTGTTGGCTCTGCGCTTCGGCTTGCTGCTGCCAAGCGGTGCGGCTTTGGGCGCTACTCCAGTCCGCACAAAAATCGGCATAACCAATATCTGCGATTGCCTGCCGCAGTGTATCGGCGTGTGCTTCGTCTGCTGCCAGCAAAACAAGCCCCTGCCCATTGACTAAAGATGCCGATAAAGCCGCCTGCAAAAAATCCGCTGCCTCTGCCTTGTTGCCTGCTATAGCCGATACATAACGATGCCGCCCCCAGATGTCTAAGCCGCGTTGTACCCAGCCCGCTACCGACAAAGGCGCAAAGGTATGTTGCAAAAAATAGCCCCTTTGGCTGCTTTGCGGGTCTTTGTCGCTTGTTTGTTGGATTTTTTCTAGCCACGCGCCAACGGATAAGGGCAGTTCTTGCGTTTTTCGGCGTAACCACGCTACAGTAGCGGGAAAATCGTTTTTCATCTGGCTTCTTTTTTATTTCTATATTTTCGTGTCGCTTCCAAATGATTAGAAACTTTACACGCTTTTTTTTATTGTTTTTGTTCGTTTCGCTGGCTGCTTCTTGCGAGAAAGTGGACAAATATACGCAATTTAGCATGGACTATAGCGCCGATTTTACGGTGCCGCAGACGGTCTTGCTGGGGGTCGATTTTCTAAATCTTCCCTTCCTGTATTCGCCGCCTATAGAAACGCGTATGAATGCCAATTTGGAGGCCTACAATACACGTATGGACTTGATAGAGGCGATACATCTGCAAATGCTGACGCTTGAAATCGTATCTCCGCTAAGTGCCAATTTCGATTTTTTGGAGTCGGTAGAGGTATTTATATCTGCGCCGCAGCGGGAGGAGATTTTGTTGGCTTCGCGTCGGGATATTCCGCTATCGCTGCGAAGCCTTGAATTGGAAATTTCGTCGGAGGATTTATCTGCTTATCTGAAATCGGATAATATCACCCTGCGCACTTCGGCGACCCTGCGCTCGAATGTGCGCGAAGAGATACAAGTGCGGGCAAATAGCCGCTTTTTGGTGGACGCAAAACTTTTATCTCTTTGAGAAAAGGCGCGACCGCGAGGGAGCGCCACGCGTGAGGGATAGTAGCGGAACCACACCGCAAGCGCGGCAAAGCCGCGCAAGGTGTGATGGAGCGGATAGCCCGACCGCCGCCCCCCGCGCAACGCGTGGGGGCGCCCGCCAGGTGCGCCGCATGTAGAATTAAAATGTCGTATTATTCCAAAAGTCTAAACAT
>CAYXSA010000049.1:0-31798 GCA_964467315.1 uncultured Saprospiraceae bacterium
CACTTTTCACTTTTCACTTTTCACTTTTCACTTTTCACTTTTCACTTTTCTGCGTCTACACCATCAAGGTCGCCTTCAAAAAATCGTCTATATCGCCGTCTAAGACGCGTTTGGGGTCGTGGGAGGTATGTTGGGAGCGATGGTCTTTCACGCGGCGGTCGTCGAGAACATAGCTGCGGATTTGGCTGCCCCATTCGATTTTGGCTTTTTGGGCTTCGAGCGCGCTTTTGGTGGCTTCTCGCCTTTGGACTTCCTGCTGATAGAGTTCGGATTTGAGCATTTGCAGGGCTTTATCTCGGTTTTGGTGTTGGGAGCGTTCTTGTTGGCATTCGACGATGATACCGCTGGGGGTGTGGCGCACGCGCACGGCGGAATCCGTCGTATTGACGTGCTGCCCGCCTGCCCCACTGGAGCGAAACGTATCCCAAGACAAATCGGCGGGGTTTATCTCGATATGAATGCTATCGTCTACGAGCGGGAAGACGAAAACGGAGGCGAAGGTAGTTTGGCGTTTGTTATTGGCATTGAAGGGGCTGGGGCGCACGAGTCGGTGCACGCCGTTTTCGCCCTTGAGCCAACCGTAGACGTATTCGCCCGATATTTCGAGGCTTACGCTTTTGATGCCTGCTACTTCTCCGTCTACGCGATGCAGCTCGCGCAGGGCAAAGCCCCGCCGTTGCGCCCACATCGTGTACATGCGCATCAGCATATTAGCCCAGTCGCAGCTTTCTGTGCCGCCTGCGCCCGCGTTGATTTTTAGGATGCAAGACAGCGGGTCTGCCTCATCGTTGAGGGTGGAGGAGAGCTGTAGCTCTTCTACTGCCTGCTGCGCTTTGGCGGCTTGTGCTGCCAATTCCTCCTCTCCTATCGGTTCGCCTGCGGCTGCAAACTCCAGCATCACTGCCCAATCTTCTACCTCTCTTTCGGCTGCCTCATAGCGGAGCACCCAAAATTCTTCTGCGCCGATGCGGCGTTGTATGCGTTCTGCCTCTTTGGCATCTTCCCAAAAATGGGGGTCTAAAGTACGTTGGCGGTCTTCGTGGATGCGCTCTTTGCGGGCATCCACGTCAAAGATACCCCCTTAAGACAGCAAGTCGAGCTTGCAAATTTTTTAACTGCTCCATTGTGAATGACGAATGACGAATGACGAATTATGATTGTGCTGCTGCTGTATGTGCAGGGACTGTGTTGTGCGCTGGGGTGTGGGGGGCTGTATGGGCTGCCAACTACAGCCCCGCGCCTCCTTTGGGCGCGGGGTTGTTTTGCGTGAGGGATAGTAGGGGCGACTGCGAAGCAGCCGCGAAGCGCATCAACATTCGCCCCTTTTGGGGCGATGGTGAAACGCCCCGCATAGCCCGACCGCGCCGCCTTTTAGCGGCGCGGGCACGCCCAAAAAATAAAAAAACCTTCGGCAAAGATATTGACTATCTGCGAAGGAGTTCCGTTTTAATGCAAAAATCCACGATTATGTTTATCAGAATAGTCTTTTTAGCAGCCGTATTTTTGTTTTTCGCGCCCTGCAGCGAGGCGCAGCGCAGTAAAACAGTAGAACAAGACGTTTTATACTTGAAAAACGGCAGTGTTTTGCGGGGGCGTTTCATCGACTCGGCAACGGATAGTGTTGTGCGTATCGAAATCGCGGGCGGCAGCATTTTTGCCCATAGAACGGAAGAAATTGAGCGCATCGTGCACAACGAGCGCGCCGTAGTCGAGGATTTTGAGCGTTATACGCGGCACAGCAAAGGGGTGGAAAAAGAAGATTTGAAGGCGATGCGCGGCACTTGGTTTCACCATTCGGGCATGAAAGCCTCCGTCGGTTGGAGCAGCTACAGCCTGACGGGCACTATCGGCATCATGCACAGCAGCGGCTATTATATTCGGCATTGGCTGGGCATAGGCGCGGGGGCGAGCATCGAGCGCAACACGGGTTATACCTTAGCGCCTATGTATTTGAGCCTGCGCGGCATCCTCACACCAAGCTACAACGCCTTATTTTATGGCTTCGACATCGGCTATAATCTGCCTTTCCGCAGCAGCGGGCAGGGCAGCGAATGGACTTCGCGCGAAACCCTAAGCGCAAAGGGCGGCATCTATCTGCACCCCAGCATCGGATTGCGTTTTTATAGCCGAAGTCGCGCACATTTCACCCTCGATATAGGCTACGTTTTCCAAACGGCAAGCTATACCTACCGCGATATGTGGTGGGACGGCAGTTTTGGCGAACCCTACACCGAAAGCCGCCGCTGGGCACGCCCGACACTGCGACTGGGGATGATGTTTTAAGGGGCGGCGCTTGGTGTCCATAGGTACTATGCCGCCTTGCGGCGGCAGTGGTAGCAAGTATAAAAG
Source organism: uncultured Saprospiraceae bacterium (assembly GCA_964467315.1). Classification (GTDB taxonomy): domain Bacteria; phylum Bacteroidota; class Bacteroidia; order Chitinophagales; family Saprospiraceae; genus JAAFIM01. The sequence continues at coordinate 2,350 of CAYXSA010000049.1, forward strand.
TATCGTGTGCATAAAACTATCATTTATTTTGGGCTTGAGCATTCCATAATAGAAAAGGTAAAAACCCAATAAATACATAAGTACATAAATACTTGCTGCACAGCCCAATAAATACATAAGTACATAAATACTTGCTACCACTGCCGCCGCAAGGCGGCATAGTACCTACGACCCAAAGCACTACCACCTACTACTTCCCGCTCATTTTCTCGGCTTTATTCTTGGCGCTATTTTCTTTTTCTTCTTTCTCTTTGGCTTCTTTCTCGCTTTTCTCCTTTTCGGCGGCGTGCTCCTCTAAGGCTTTTTTGAGGGCGGGGCGCAGGGCGGTGGGAAAGTCTTTGGAGTCTTCGGGTTTATCGAGAATTTGCTGGTATTCGCGGGCTAAGATGTCGCCGACTTGTTCGGGGTCGAGGCGTTTGAACATCATTTTCATCTCCTTGTCGTAGAGATAAATGTAGGGGTTCATCTTGATGGCATAGGTCTTTTTGACGACGGCAAGCCCATATTCTTCGCCGCTAAGATTTATCCATGTCATGTTTTTTTCTGTCGCTTTTTTCTTGCATTCATCTACTTCTTTCCAAGATTTGGAGCAGATACCGACGACTTCAGTGCCGAAGGGCACAAAGCGGTTGTAGATGGGAGCAAGTTTTTCGGCTGCCTTGCCGCAGTTGCCGCAGGCGGGATCCCAGAAAAACAGCACCACATAGCGGCTTTTGTTCATCAAGGAAGAGAGTTTAAACTCTTTGCCGTCTTTGATATTTTGTCCGACGATTTCCATCGCGGGCGAGCCGCAGCGCAAGGGGCGCAGTTCTTCCACATTGTCGCAAATTTTCTCCAACTGCTCTTTTTCTACCCAGTCGGCTTTGCCCTTGCAGTAGTATTTATCGCCCAAATGCACATAAACCGCATCCATGCAGATGACTTGAGATTTTGCGTACTTGTTGAGCAGATGCGAGGCTACAAATTGGTACATGGGTTTATTTTTGCCTTTTATGGCGAGGTCTATCAGATGGTCGCACTCTTTGATGAGGGAGTCGGGGATTTGGAAAACCAATTTTTCGAGATAAAACTCGATTTTTTCTTCCATGATGGGCGTGCGCAGTAGGCGCTCGTCCGCCCAGTCGATATTATCCAGATAATGCTCCTTAAAGTACTTATAGGAAGCTTCCTGCCCCTGCGCTTCGATGTCTTTGGGCACTACGGGCGGGGCGGCTGCCTTGATAAGTTTGGAGCTTAGGTACTGCGGATTTTTCTCCAGCAGGGCTTTTTGATAGACGTTTACGGAGTCGTTGAGGGCTTCGAGTTTTTTCTGCGCGGCTTCTTCGGCTGCTTTGTCGCCTTTGGCGGCGGCGTTGGTTTTTTCGGCGCTTAGGTCTTCGCTTTTGAAGCGCATACGATTGAGAAAGTGCAGATAATCGACAAAGGCTTTATTGTCTGCCGAGCCTGTTATTTTCAGCTCTTTGATGAGGTCGCCATCTGCGCCCAAGCGCGTTTCGATGCGCAAATTTTTCTGGTCTTGGGGCTTGGCTTTGTAGTCGGGTATGAGGAACTCAAAAAAGGTGTTGCTGGGTTTGAGCAGGCAAATATACACGCCGCCATCGAGCGTATCTTTTTTGCTGAACACAAAATCATCGGTCGGCGACTTGCGTATGCAGGTATCCTTCACATAGGTCTGCTTTCCGAAGCGATAGCCCAAGATAAGCGTATCGTTTTTGTAGTCCGCGATTTTCACGCGGATATTGTACTGCGCCTGCATTTGCAGGGCAAAAAGCAAGCAAATTGCACTCATAAAAAGCCGATTTGCAGGAAAATTTAGCTTTGTCATCTTCTCTATTTTTGGGGTAGGTGTGTAAATAATACTTAGAGCAGAAATTTTTATGCTACGCGTTTACTGCGTATTCATTTTTCACTTTTCACTTTTCATTTTTTTTGGGCGTGCCCCCGCAAATGCCGCGCAAAGGGCGCGGCGCGGGGTCGGGCTATCCGTTGCAGCGCCTCGCGGCGCTTCCACTGCTATCCCTCACGCATCGGCGCTACGCGCCTCTTTTTGTACCACGAAGAGTGCGCCACCACTAAAACTATGCCGCTACAGATACGGATAGCGAATATCCGTTAAGAAAAGCCCCTGCGGCGGCGCACTCCAAGCCGAGCGCAGCGGCGTTTGTGCCTGCATCGACTGCCTTAATTCTTCTATCTGCATTTTATCGGTAGCCACCTGCACACAAGCCCCCACTATCAGCCGTACCATGCCGCGCAAAAATCGGTTGGCTGTTACCGTATAAATCAATTCGCTCTCCGTTTCGCTCCATTCCGAGCGCGTCAAAGCACAACGGTAATGCTTCACATCGGTATGCGTTTTACAAAACGGATAAAACTCCTCAAACTCCAATAAAAGCGCTGCCGTTTCTTGCAATTTTGACAGCTCCACCCGCCGTATATGCGGCAAATATACCGCCGTTTCCTGCAAAAATGGCGAGGGCTGCCGCAACAAATGATAATGATAGGTGCGAGAAACCGCATCAAAACGCGCGTGCGCTTCTCCGTGCAGCGGCAACAAACGATAAAAAACTATATCCCGCCCACACAAGGCATTCAAACTCAACAGAAAACGCCCCGCCCGCTCCGATTCTTGCAAACCCTTTCCTTCCTCCACATCGAAGTGTACAAAATACTGCCTTGCGTGCACGCCCGTATCCGTGCGCCCGCAGCCTACTACCTCCGTCGGCACTTGCAGCAAAGTCGACAATGCCCCCTCTATGCGCCCCTGCACGCTATCGCCCTTCGGCTGCCGCTGAAATCCCACGAAACGAGTACCATTATAGGCTAATTCCAAAAAAAAACGCATGAGACGAAAACCAAGCTAACGCGAAGCGAATGACGAACGGCGAATGATAAAAACGAACGGCGAAGCAAATATGTTGCAAAAAAAAAGATACTTGCCAGCTAAACACAACCTAAATACAAGGCGTGCTTACAGCGCAAAGAACGAAAAAAGGAAGAACATATCCAAGCAATATAGAATCATGGTTTTTTGGCTATTTTTGCGACTAAAATTTCAACAAAATGCAGAAGATGTACTTAATTTTGGCGATTGTAGCGCTTGCTGCGGCGGCGTTTTGGCTAACGGGCTGCTCGAAAGAAAAGCAAAAAGAGAAAGACGAGGAGGCGATACAGGCGTATTTGCTCGAAAATGGACTTAGCACGGGTTACACGCGCACGGAGGAGGGAATTTATTACCAAATTACCCAAACGGGCATTGGCGAAAATCCTGGTTCGTCGGCAAATGTAACCGTACACTATGCGGGCAGATTGCTCGACGGCACGCAGTTCGACTCCTCCTACGAGCGCGGCGCGCCTGCTACCTTCTCGCTCACGGGCGTTATCGAGGGCTGGCGCTTATGCGTGCCGCTACTGAACGTGGGCGCAAGGGGCAATTTTATCATCCCCTCGCATCTTGCCTATGCCCGCAATCCGCCTTCGGGCAGCGTCATCCCCAGCAATGCAGTCTTGATTTTCGATATAGAGCTAATATCCATCAACTAACCAACGAATATGCAGTAAAATTATGGCAATCATCTCCCCATTTTCCGCACTACGCCCCAGCATGAGCAAAATAGCTATGCCATTTGACTTTTTTTCCGCCGCCAAAAAGCGCTTTAATCAATACCTTCAAAACGGTTTTTACAAGCAGGCAGAAAAAGAAAGCCTGTATATCTGCCGCATTCAGCGCCCGCATCGCAGCCATACGGGTCTGATAGCCTGCGCTGGCGTGCTCGACTACGTGGAAGGGCATATAAAAAAGCACGAAAACACCCTAAACGCCAAAGAAGATAAGATGCTGAAGCTGTTTTTCGACCGCAATGCGATGATAAAGCCCATTCTATTGACCTACCCCAACGCGATGGAGATAGATGCGCTCATCAATCGGCTCTGTGTGGCGCTGCCGCCCACCTTTGTAGTGCCTTTTGCCGACGAAACGCATACCTTTTGGGAGATAAATCAGCCGAATTTGCTGCATCAGTTGGTTATTTTATTTCAAAATCATGTGCCCGCCACCTATATCTGCGACGGACACCACCGCGCCGCCTCCTCTGAACGCTATTACAACGAGCAGCGGGCGCAAAATGCCCTACATACGGGCAAAGAAGCCTATAATTTTATGCTTGCCGCCTACTTCCCCATCTCGGAAATCGAGGTGCATAACTTCAATCGCTACATTAACCAGCTCCCCATGACTGCCAACCAGTTTATGCAGCGCCTGACGGACTACTTTACTATTGCTCCCTCCGCTCTAAGCGTAGCCCCCAGCAGCCCACACCAGATAGGCATGTACCTGCAAAAACAATGGTATCGCTTAGATTTTCGCCCCGAAGTGCTGCCCGCGCTCAAAAAATCAACCATTAAAGACCGCTTAGACGTGGAATTGCTCAATAAACTCGTATTCGAGCAGATTTTGCAGGTCGAAGACGTGCGCACAGAGGAAAACATACAGTACATCGAAGGCGTACAAGGCGCAAGAGCGATGGAGCAAGCCGTAGATAGCGCCTCCAACAACGGCGTAGGCTTCATCATGTACCCCGTCGCCTTAGAAGACCTCCTATCTATAGCCAATGCCGACGGCACTATGCCGCCCAAATCTACTTGGATAGAGCCGCGTATGCGCAATGGGTTTGTGGTGCAGGCGTATTAGCATTTTTGAATGCGCGGCGCGCCTTTGCGCGTTCGCGCACCGTATCCTGCGTGAGGGATAGAAATGTAGGGGCAGACCCATGTGTCTGCCCTAAAGGGCAGCACAGGTCTGCCCCGAAATGTATAGCCCGACCCCGCGCCCTTTAAACAAGTGCCTTTGGCACGCCGTGGGGCGCGGGGGCACGCCCAAAAAAAAGTAATTTATCAAGTATACATTTTTTCATAAACATTCGCTCTTCACTATGCGAGTACTCACTCTTGCAGTTTTTTGCCTATTGGTAGCCTGCGCGCCCAACGATAACAACAATACAGGCGGCACAGTTTCCGCCGACAATGCCGCCGCCCCCAATCCCAATCGAAAAAACACCCCCAACAACACAGGCGGCAGCCAAGACCAGCGCCCGACGACCCGCAAAAGCATCTCAAATATGTCGGGCAGCGCTATTAAGAAAAAATTTAAGGTAGCGGTAATTGACGCTACATTTGATGGCGCTGTGCTAAAGTACAACGGCTTCTATCATGCGTATACCGATGCCAATGGTATGGAAACCTTGCATGGGCATTTTCAGTTCTATACAGAAATATCTGAACCCGCTACAGATTTGTATTACAAATCTTTCTATCGCGGCAGTTTCCAAGATGGGCTAAAGCATGGTACATTCACCAATCAATATGGGGAATATGAGGGCGGCGGCGGCGGCTTTATTCATTACGAAAACGGTAGCTGCGTGAGTGGATTTTACGAGTTGGCGGGAGATGGCTTTTCGATGTATAAAGGCGATTTGTCAGGCAAATGCGATTTTAATACCTTGATTGACCTTACTGTAGACGTGGGGGACGACTATGGGCAAGAAACCGAACCACAAAACAGCATCAAAGGCACGCGCGCCAGCGCCAGCAGCAGCCTGCCGCCCAGCAAACAAGGCAACTACAAGCCCAGCAATGTCTTAGACAATGACCCCTCCACCGTTTGGGTAGAAGGCGCGGCGGGCTTGGGGCAGGGCGAGTGGATACAGTTGGACTTTCTGAAAACCAATGTTTCCGCCATTTATTTCCGCAACGGCTACAGCCGCATAGCCAACAATAATGGCGCTTGGCATAAAGAAAATCGCTTTTATCAGAATAGCCGCGCCAAAAACCTGCTGCTCACCTTTTCAGACGGCAGCAGCGAGCGCATAGAGCTACTCGACCATGAAATGCCCCAAGAGTTTAGTTTTCGCTCGCGCAGCGCAAGCAGCGTAAAAATCAGCATCGAGGACGCTTACGCAGGCGATAAATGGGAAGATGTCTGCATCTCGGAAATCAAGCTGCTAAAATAACGCTAAACCCGCACCCGCCGCGCCATATAGCCCACGCTCAGTGCAGCCATCAAACCCAGCGCCGTGCTGCTTATCAGGTCGATGGTCATGCCGCCGCTGGTCGTAAAATAAAAGCCCCAGCGCTCGTCAAGCTGCTTTTTTATCTGTTCTTCAGTCCATTTCGGGTCGGTCTCTCGGGCGAGATTGGCGCGCACAATCTCCCGCACATGCGCATTATATTCGGGGCTGATATGCTCGCGCTGCACGTATGTATGCAGGCTGATGAGCGCGCCCGTGAGCACACTCGTCAGCATACCGATACCGAAGCCCTGCCCGAAATTCAGCAAATTTCCGTTTTTTAGCCGCAGCCGCACGATAGCAATCGTCGCACCCGCCAATATGACGAAGCGAAAAAGCCAGGTCGGCGCATTCGTATAAAGCTGCTCCGTTTGGGTCAAAATCAGCATTCCCAGTACATAAACCAGCACTGCCACACCCACGACGGGCAGGCTCACGCGCAAAACATTTCGCATTTTATCGCTTGAATTAAGTTTGTTTTTTTGGGCGTGCCCACCTGCCCCGCCGCTACGCGGCTTAAAAGGGCAGGCGGTCGGGCTATTCGGGGCATATCACCATCGCCCCTTTTGGGGCGAATGTTGATTCGCCCCTACTATCCCTCACGCAAATCGCGCAAAGGTACTGAAAAATAAAATACGCCGCATAGACAAAAGATGTCTATGCGGCGCGCTTTTTCTGCGTTGTATAGCCTTTTGCTGCTTAGTCGTTGAGCAGCTTATCAAACAACTGCGCTGCGGATTCGAGCATAATTATTTTGCCGTCGCTGCCGCTAATTTTGCATTTTTCGACCTTGATATCGTCCATATCGGCATCTTTGAGTATCACCCCCGTAAAGGTCGTATACTTAAAAACGGTGCTCGTGAGGTCTGCCTCCGTAAAATTTGCCTCCGTTAGGTCGGCATGGTCGAAGTTCATACCCGAAGCATCTGCCTCGCGGAAAGAAGCCCCTTTGGCACGCGTATAAGTGAAAAGCGCCGTAGTAACGTCTGCCTCATCGAAAATAGCGCCTTCTACGTTGGCTTTCGTGAAGTCGGCTTGGCGGTCGTTGTGTTCGCCGATATCCGAGCTCTTGAAATTGCAGCCCGATAGGTTTGCCCCTACAAACTTACAGCCCCGCAAATCTGCCTCGCGGAAATTGGCACCCGAAAAATCTATACCCGAAAAATCCATACCCGCCAAGTCTGCACCCGCCAAATTTATCTCTTTGTCGGGAAACTGCTTGCGAAAAGCCTCAATAGATTTGGGATTTTTGCGCACGAGCTCGTATATTTTGGGGTCGGGTTTGGGGCGCTCGTTGTCTTCTTCTTCTTGAGCCATGAGGGTGCTGGGCGCAGCAGCAAGGAAAATCATCGAAAACAGCAGCGAGAGCGAACGGAGAGAAAAAATGGTCTGCATAGTGAATTACGAGTTACGAATGACGAATGACGAATGACCGCCGCACTGCAACAAAAGTGCCAACTTGCTCACTTATAGCCCCGAAGGGGCGTTTTTTGCATAACCGTAGGCTGCGCTACGCTTGCCTACGGGCGTAGCGCAGCCTACGGGCGACCTACGCTAATACGCAGGGCAAGAGAGCGTCAAAAAGCGATAGACCAAGCCTATATGCAGGCTCATGTACGCATCCTTATCGGTCGTATTGCCGCGTTGCCGCCCCGCACTACCGAAGGGCGAATCGCCCACCTCCAGAGAACGGTCGGCAAGCCGAGCGGCAGCCGTGCCGTGATGCCCCTCGATGATGCTAAAGTCTGCATATTTGCCGCTCACATCGTCGAGATAGTCGGTAAATAGCAGATGCCCCATCAGCTCTATATTTAGGCTCCAGTTGCGCGATAATTTGGTTTTGATACCGCCGCCCAGCAGCCAAGAGGGCGCAACGCCCTTGTATTCGCTGCCCAAAGGCTGCCCTTCTGTGCCCATTTCGCGCAAGTTGTATACGCCGCCGAGCAGCATCGCACGCGGATTAAATAGCTCTACTGCCAAACCCGTAGCCAAATACGGCGAAGTATTCTTTTCCTTTATACCTGCGTTGTTGGCAGCATGAAAGGGCTGAAAATTGAACTCTATCTGCACCGAACCATGAAAGGTATGCGAGAAAAAGCTAAGATTGCGAGCGCGGAAGTACTCCTCCCGCGAGCGGGCATCTGAGCCCCAAAGATAAGCATAGCCTACCGTACCTTTCAGGCAGATGCGCCCATCGTAATTGCGGCGCAAAAGCAAATTCATGCCCCCGCCTGGTGTGCGTACATCGTAACGCGGATTGAGGTCGCCGTAATAGGAATTTACCCCCGCTAAGATGCCAAACTCCGTTTGCTGCCCAAAGAGCGGAAAGGCTAAAGAAAACAGGAGCAGGGTCGTCGCCGACAGATAAGATAGTATGGACATAGGAGAAACTAAGAAATGAAAGGATAATGGTCTGCCCGCGCCCGCCGCAAGGCGTGGCGCGGGCGCAGCCGCGTGAGGGATAGCAGCGTAGGGGCGCTTGTAGGGGCAGACCCATGTGTCTGCCCTCGCCCCGCAGCGCATAGCCCGACCGCGCGCCTGTAGAGCCGTAGCATGCTACGGCTCCGCCCGCCCTTTGCGGGCGAAGGCGCGCGGGCACGCCAAAAAAATAAGACCGCACGAACTATATACGCATTTCCGCGCATAAAAGTACTTTAGACTGCAAAAACTTTTTTCAAAAAACGTAAAAAAAATATGCGCATATTTTGTGCGCACAAATAAATAGCTACCTTTGCGCTCGCAACGAAGAGGCGGATAGAATTTAATCGTTCCCACTGCTTACAGGCGTTGCAACATTCGTAACTTGTAACTCGTAATTCGTAACTCTCGTGAAAGCAAATCATATACTCCTGTCCTTTGCAATAGCCTTTTTGAGCCTGTTCCAAGCGAACGAGGCAAAAGCGGGTGGCGACGGCAGCGACCCGATTGGCGCGGTGATGCACCACATCAGCGATGCGCACGAATTTCATATCGTTGGCGATATTCATTTGCCTTTGCCCTGTATCGCTTACTCTTCGGAAGGCGGCTTTTTCTTCTCGCTTTCCAGCGCCTTTGAGCATGGCAAATGGGCTATAGATGGCTACATGATGTATCATGGCAGTCTATACCGCATCGAAGATTTTCCCACGAAAACGGGTAAAGTCGACCTCGCCGAGCCTACCCCGCATCATGGCGGCAATGACCACCACACCACTACAGTAGACAAAAACGGCGTTCACGGCGAAGAGGACAAATCCAACCTGCACGGCGCTGAAGTCATAGATGCCAAAGATAAAGGCGGCAAAGTCGGCAAATATCTGGTCTACAAAGGGCAACGCTTCCGACTAATTGGCGCAAGCACCATACAAGGCATGACGGGCTGGTTCGATTTCTCCATCACCAAAAACGTCTTTGCGATGTTTCTGGCGGTCGCCCTCCTATTTTTCATCTTCCGCAACGTCTCCAATGCCTACAAAGTGCGCAGAGGCGAAGCCCCCAAAGGCTTGCAATCGCTGATGGAAGTGATGATAGTATTCATCCGCGACAATGTAGCCAAACCCTCCATTGGTCCTAAATGGGAAAAATACTTCCCCTTTATCCTCTCACTTTTCTTCTTTATTCTGGTCAATAACCTGCTCGGTCTGATACCCTTCTTCCCAGGCAGCGCCAACGTTACGGGCAACATGGGCACGACCATCGTGCTCGCTATGTTTACCTTCTTTGTCGTCAATTTGAGCGGCAACAAACACTATTGGCAACATATTTTTTGGATGCCAGGCGTGCCCACCTTCGTCAAACTTATCCTTACGCCCATAGAAGTCATTGGCTTGATACTCAAACCGATAACGCTCTTCATACGTCTATTTGCCAACATCACAGCAGGGCACATTATCATCCTTTCGCTCGTTAGCTTGATCTTCATTTTCAACGAAAAAGGACTCATGGGCGGCGCGCCTACGGGCATCGCACTTGCCGTTCCTTTCGTTTTTGCGCTCAATATCATGGAACTTTTGGTAGCCTTCATTCAGGCGTTTCTCTTCTCGCTTTTGTCGGCGATTTACATCGGCGCAGCCGTTGAGGAGCATCACCACGAAGAAGAGCACCACCACGCTGAAGGCGAACACGCACACGCAGCACACTAATCAACGCATTTTTTTCATCATTTCAATATTTTTTCAATCTCATCATGGCAGGAACAGGAATCGCAGCGCTCGGCGCAGGTCTCGCAGTTATTGGCGCAGGTCTCGGTATTGGTCAAATCGGCGGAAAAGCAATGGAAGGCATCGCACGCCAACCTAAAGCTGCTGCTGACATTCGCGCAAACATGATTCTTACAGCCGCTTTCGTAGAAGGTGCAGCGCTGTTTGCTATCGTTGTGGCGCTGCTGCAGGGCTAAAGCCAAATTTTTATAGCGGTTCCCCGCGCTTCTTAGCGATTGGCTGGGCACGGGGAGCTGCTTTTTTTACCAAGAATTGACGCAAGTTCATAGATATACATCGCTTCTTTGGGCGTGCCCCTCATGGCTACGCCATTCGGGTCGGGCTATCCATTGCGAGCCGTAGCATGCTACGGCTCTACATTGCTATCCCTCACGCGAGTGGCACTCCGAAGAGCAGTACCACTATTTTACATATACTTCCTAATACAAAAGCATAAGTATCATGCTATTTTTAGCTGACTTTTCCGTCATGAATCCAAGCTTCGGCTTGCTTTTCTGGACAACGCTGGTCTTCATTCTCGTATGGCTCGTCTTAGGCAAATACGCTTTCCGCCCCATCACGAACGCGCTGAAAGAGCGCGAAACCTCTATCGAAAACGCGCTAAAAGCCGCCGAGCAAGCTCGTGCAGAAATGAAAAACCTCAAATCTGACCACGAAAAACTACTCGAAGAAGCCCGCCGCGAACGTATCCGCATCGTCAACGAAGCCCAAGCTTTGCGCGATAAAATTATCGACGATGCCAAAGCCAAAGCCGAAGACGACGCTCGCAAAATCACCGAAACCGCCAAAGAAAAAGCAGGCGACAGACTCAAAGAAATGGAAATCGCCCTTTTCAACGAAATCGGCAAACTCTCTTTGGTGATTGCTAAACAAATTCTGCAAAAAGAACTCGAAGGCAACCACGATACTTACGTGCAGCAGAAAGTCGACGAAATGCGCCAACGCCGCCAAACAGGCAGCAGATAAGCCAAACGTCCTCTTCCCTTTCCCTTCTCCACAGACAAACGCACATTTCTACTATGTCTATCATACGCATAGCCCACCGCTACGCCGAGTCGCTGTTTGAAATAGCGCAAAAAGCACAAATACTCGATGCCGTCTATAAAGACATCAAGTACCTCGAAGCTTTGGCTAAAACCGATGAGCTGCGCCCCTTTCTGAAAAGCCCCCTTTTCAAAGTTGCGCAAAAACAAGCCGTCTTCGCAGCCCTGCTAAAAGACAAAGCACAGCAAGCCACCATACAAACCGTGCAAGTCATCTGCGCCCACAAGCGCGAATCTTATTTGGTAGACATCTGCACAGAATTTGAGGAAATGTACCTCAAAGCCACAGAAGTATCTCGCGCTATACTCATTACCGCCGCCCCTATCACGGAGGCACGCGCACAGGAGATTGTACGCGAGTTCCAAATAGACGGCTTATTGGACAAAGAAGTGCGTCTGGAGCAGCGCGTAGATGCCAATATCATGGGCGGCTTTGTGCTGTACTTCCGCGACCAAGTCTATGACGCAAGCGTAGCCTACAAAGTGGGACAACTCCACAAACAATTCAGCGAAAACCTTTACACGAAAACATTCTAATCTACAACGAATATATATCATGGTTGACGTAAGACCAGACGAAATATCCGCTATTCTCCGCCAGCAAATCACAGGCTTCGATAGCCAAGCACAGCTGGAAGAAGAAGGCACCGTATTGGAAGTAGGCGACGGTATCGCCCGCGTATATGGACTGACAAACGTCCTCGCAGGCGAGTTGGTCGAATTCACGCAAACAGGCATCCAAGCTATCGCTTTGAACTTGGAGGAAGATAACGTGGGTCTGGTACTCATGGGCGCTGCCTCTCAAATCAAAGAAGGCGACAAGGTAAAACGCACAGGGCGTATCGCTTCCATCAAAGTAGGCGAAGGCTTATTGGGTCGCGTTATCAATCCTTTGGGTCTGCCTATCGACGGCAAAGGTCCCGTAAAAGGCGAGACCTACGAAATGCCTTTGGAGCGCAAAGCGCCAGGCGTTATCTTCCGTCAGCCCGTAGCTGAGCCTTTGCAAACAGGTATCAAAGCGATTGACGCGATGATTCCTATCGGTCGCGGACAACGCGAGTTGATTATCGGCGACCGCCAAACGGGTAAAACCGCTATCGCCGTCGATGCTATCCTCAATCAGAAAGAATTTTTCGACAAAGGTGAGCCTGTTTTCTGTATCTATGTCGCCATCGGACAGAAAGCCTCTACAGTGGCTCAAGTCGCCCGCGTATTGGAAGAAAGCGGCGCTATGCAATACTCCGTCATCGTGTCGGCTGCGGCTTCAGAGGCTGCGCCTTTGCAGTTTTACGCGCCCTTCGCAGGTGCGGCTATCGGGGAATTTTTCCGCGATACAGGCAGACCCGCTTTGGTTGTTTATGATGACTTGTCTAAACAGGCTGTAGCTTACCGCGAGGTGTCGCTGCTGCTGCGCCGTCCTCCAGGACGCGAGGCATATCCTGGCGACGTATTCTATTTGCACTCTCGCTTGCTGGAGCGCGCCGCTAAAATCATCAACCGCGATGAGATAGCCCGCAATATGAACGACCTGCCCGAATCGCTCAAAGCGGCTGGCATCGTAAAAGGCGGTGGCTCACTCACAGCGCTACCCATAGTAGAAACACAGGCAGGCGACGTTTCGGCGTATATCCCTACCAATGTTATCTCTATCACGGACGGACAGATATTTTTGGAGTCTAATCTCTTCAATGCTGGTATCCGCCCCGCTATCAACGTCGGTATCTCCGTATCTCGCGTAGGTGGTAATGCGCAAATCAAGCCCATGAAAAAGGTAGCTGGTACGCTCAAACTCGACCAAGCACAGTACCGCGAATTGGAAGCCTTTGCAAAATTCGGCTCCGACCTCGATGCGGCTACCAAGTTTATCATCGACAAGGGCGCGCGCAACGTGGAAATCCTCAAACAAGCGCAGTACTCTCCCGTAGCGGTAGAAAAACAAATCGCTATCATCTACTTAGGCACAAAGGGACTTTTGAGCGCGGTAGCACTCAATAAAGTACGCGCCTTTGAAAGCCTGTTCTTGCTCAAACTCGAACAGCGCCACCCCGAAGTGCTCAACAATTTCCGCAACGGTAAGTACAACGACCCAGATTTGGCTATCGTCGAGCAAGTTGCTAAGGAATTGATGCCCGAATTTAAAGCGTAATATCCTGCCGCTTTAGCGCCGCGTAGCGGCAAGAGCGTGAGGGATAGCAGTGGAAGCGCCTTTAGGCGCTGCAACGGATAGCCCGACCCCGTAGCGCATAGGGGCGAATAATCATTCGCCCCTTGCGTCCGCGCCCCTTTGGCACGGCGCAAGCGCTACGGGGGCACGCCCAAAAAAAATAAGAACGACCAACCTAAAAAGATGGCAAATCTAAAAGAAGTACGCGAGCGGATAACCTCCGTCGTTTCGACGCAGCAAATCACGAAGGCAATGAAAATGGTCGCCGCCGCAAAACTGCGCCGCGCCCAACAAAGCATCGTGCAACTGCGCCCTTATGCCAATAAATTGCAGTCGATGTTGATGAATATCCTTTCCAACGTCGATGAAGATAATGAAGAAGCCAGCACCTTCGCCAATGAACGCCCTGTAAAAAAGGCGCTGATGGTGATTGTTACCTCTTCTCGCGGTCTTTGCGGTGCATTCAACTCGAATCTTATCAAAACGGCAGTGCTCGCCATCGAAAATAAGTACGCCGAATTGGTGAAAGAGGGCAAACTGCAACTGCTTTGTATCGGCAAAAAAGGCTATGATTTTTTCCGCAAACGCTACACACAAATCCCTATCAATAGCGATTATGTGGAGGTCGTAGGCAAGGATTTTAACTACAACGAGTCCGAAAAGATTTCTCAAAAATTGATGCGCGAATTTGAGGCGGGCGACTACGACGCTATCGATATCGTGTACGCGCAATTCAAAAATGCCGCTACGCAAGTCTTTGTAAATGAGCAGTTTCTGCCCGTTCCCAAAGTAGAAAAGCAAGAAGGCGAGATGAATGCAGATTTTATTTTTGAGCCCAATCAAGAAGATATTTTGCGTTATCTCGTGCCGACTATCCTCAAAACGCAATTCTATAAATCTATCATCGACACCGCAGCATCGGAGCACGGCGCACGCATGACGGCGATGGATAAGGCGAGCGAAAACGCCGAAGAAATGCTAAAAGAGCTGCGTATCGGTTACAACAAGGTGCGCCAAGAAAACATCACCCGCGAGCTGTCGGAAATCGTCGGCGGTGCGGCTTCACTCGAAAGCGCCAGCTAAGAGCAGAAGGAAAAACACTATTTTTATCGGCAAGCCGCTTCTACATTATTTGTTGGGGCGGCTTTTCGGCGCTACGCGCCTAAGCACAGGCGGAGGCGAATAGTTATTTGCCCCTACATCAGGCCCCCCCCTCGCATATATTCGTAACTCGTCATTCGTAACTCCCATGATTGCTTTTTTAGATGTTGATTATCGCGGCGAACATATTGGCGTTGCGGCTTGTTTGGTAGCCCAAGAGTTTTACAGCTCTACGCCCTTGAATGTGTATGCGGCGCAGGTATCGGATATAGCGCCTTATGAGTCGGGGGCATTTTACAAGCGCGAATTGCCTTGTTTGCTGGCAGTGCTGGCAAAGATGCGCGAGTCGGTAGATTTTATTGTGGTTGATAGCTACGTTTGGCTCGATAATGCGCGCACAAGGCAAGGCATGGGGGCGCATCTATACTATGCTTTGGGCGAAAAAAGCCCCGTCATAGGCGTAGCCAAAACGCATTTTGAGGGCACAGATGAGGCGGCTATAGCGGTCTATCGCGGGCAATCGCGCTCGCCCCTCTATGTAAGCGGCATCGGCGTAGATATGGCTTGGGCAGCGCAACAACTGCAGATCATGCACGGCGAGCACAGAATACCGACCTTGCTGCGGGAGGTCGACCAGATGTGCCGCAATTTTTAGCAAAATTATAATTGTCAGTCTGCCGATTTTGGCGTATCTTTAAGCATTCTCCATACCATACCCAACACCTACAAACTCCCGTTCCATACAATGGCTACGAAATTCTCGTTAATGCAACAAGGCGTTACCAATCTAAGCGCCGAATGCATCATCAATGGCACAAATCTCGGCTTCGTCGGCAAAGACGGTATCTGCCAAAAGGCAGGTAAAGCCGTTCAGCAAGCCTGCCAAGAGGTACTAAGCCAACGCGCTCCCTTACAAGTGGGCGATACTTTCACGACCGTAGGCGGAGCACTCAGCGCCAAGCATATTATACACGTTATCAGCCCTTTGTATAATCCAAATGCAGGAGATAAAAACTGGGAACTGCTGACGCTTTGCTATCAAAATGCGCTGCGCGTCGCCTTAGAACAGGGCATTAAAGTCCTCGCTTTCCCTACTATTAGCACAGGTTTGGAGCAATTTCCCAAGAAAGCCGCCGCCGATGTGGCGCTAAACGCCGTAAGTGCATTTTTGCGCGATAATGCCCACGATTTTCAGGCTATTTGGTTCGTTTGCGCCGAAAGCGCCGAATATAAAATTTACGAAAAGCGCTGGGACGAGTTTCTTGCCGCTACCCAAGCCATAGGGCAATAAAGTTACGAATGACGAATGACGAATGGAGTTTGTGTATATACGCAAAATTCGTCATTCGTCATTCGTCATTCGTCATTCGTCATTCGTCATTCGTCATTCTATCCGCTGTGTTCCGAATACTTGATTTTTCTCGCTTGTTGCCTGCGCCTTTGGGAACGCAGATGCTGCGACAAATGGGCTACGAAGTGCTAAAAATTGAGCGACCCCAAAGCCTCGACCCTTTGCGGGCGGAGTTTCCGCTGATAGATATGCCCGATGGTTCGCAGATTTCTTTGCTTTATCATTGGCTGAATGGGGGCAAAACTCCCCTTTTGCTGGATTATGCCGATGAGGGCGAGCGCGAGAGGCTGCTAAATGATATTTTGCCCACTTGCGATGTGTTGATTGAGCAGTTTCGCCCGCAGGCGATGCGGCGCTGGAGGCTGGATTACGAAACTTTGCGCGAGCGCTTTCCGCGATTGATTTATGTTTCTCTAACGGGTTACGGACAAGATACTGAAGGCTGGGCAAATGAGGCAGGGCACGATATTAATTTTTTGGCTTTATCGGGTTTGCTGGGTTTGATGCGCGACGAGCAGGGAAAGCCTGTAATGCCCAATTTTCAGATAGCCGACATCGCGGGCGGCGCGTATCCGCTTGTAAATGCTGTGCTACATGCGCTTTTGCAGCGGGAGCGAACAGGCAAGGGCGTATACATCGACCTAAGCATGAGCAAAAACATAGCCCCTTTGATGGCTATCGCCTTGAGTCAGCAGGTGGCGGGTCTTGATGCGCAGGGTTTGCGGCTGCTTTCGGGCGGGCTGGTAAATTACAACCTCTACCCTACTGCCGACGGCAAATGGCTTGCCCTCGCGGCGTTGGAGATGAAATTTTGGCGCAACTTCTGCCAAGCCGCCGAGCGTGCCGACTGGCTGCGTGCGCACCCACTCGAATTAAGTTGCGCCGCTTTCGACAAAAGCCAAATAGAGGCGTTTTTCCTAACGCGTACACAAGCCGAATGGACAAAATGGGCTTTGGGCAAGGATATTTGCCTAACACCCGTCGTGGAACTTGCCGATTGGTTGGCAGCTTCGCCCTTTGCTGCGTCCTTTGGTTTGGATAAGGAAAATGTGCCAAATTGGGTCTAAAGCCCGCCGCAACCTTTTTGCGGCGGGATAAAATTTGCGTGAGGGATATGTAGAGCCGTAGCATGCTACGGCTCAAATAGCCCGACCGCGCCGCCTTTTTAGCGGCGCGGGCACGCCCAAAAAATAAAAAAAACTTAGCCCATAAACGGATAGCGATAATCGGTGGGCGGGCTAAAGGTCTCTTTGATGGTGCGGGGCGAGACCCAGCGCAGGAGATTGAGCAGCGAACCCGCCTTGTCGTTGGTGCCCGAAGCGCGCGCGCCGCCGAAGGGCTGCTGCCCGACTACCGCGCCCGTCGGCTTGTCGTTGATGTAAAAATTGCCCGCCGACTGCCGCAAAGCGGCTTCCGCCTGCGCGACAACCAAGCGATTGGTAGCGAAAACAGCGCCCGTGAGCGCGTAGGGCGAGGTCGAATCGACCAGCGTTAGCGTTTCCTCCCATTTTTTGTCCTCGAAAACGTAAATCGTCAAAACGGGACCAAAAATCTCTTCCGTCATCGTGCGATACTTGGGGTCTTTCACCACGATAACCGTAGGCTCGATAAAATAGCCGTTTTCCTTGCTGCACTTACCGCCCGCGATAATTTTCGCATCCTTATCGGCGCGTGCCGACTCAATGTAGGCGCTAATTTTGTCGAAAGCGCGTTCATCGATGACCGCGTTTACGAAATTGCCAAAATCTTCGACCGTGCCCATGCGCATATCCGCGAGGTCGGCGAGCAGGTGTTTTTCTACGTCTTTCCAGATGCTTTTGGCGATGTAGGCGCGGGAGGCGGCGGAGCATTTTTGCCCTTGGTACTCGAAAGCGCCGCGCGCCAAAGCTACAGCAACGGCTTTGGGGTCGGCAGAACCATGCGCGAGGACGAAATCCTTGCCGCCCGTTTCGCCGACGATGCGCGGATAAGATTTGTAGCCCCCGATATTGTTGCCGATGCCGCGCCAAAGATGCTGAAAGGTTTGCGTGCTGCCTGTGAAGTGCAGCCCCGCAAAATCGGGGTGTTTTAGCGCAAGGTCGCCCGTCGTCGGTCCGTCGGCGATAATCATATTTATCACACCAGCAGGCAAACCCGCCTCTTCAAATAAATCCATGATGATTTTTGCCGAATATACCTGCGTATCGGCGGGTTTCCAAACGACGACATTGCCCATCATCACGGGCGCGGCGCAAAGATTGGCGCAGATGGAGGTAAAATTGAAGGGCGTAATCGCCAAAACAAAGCCCTCTAAGGCGCGATGCTCCATTCTATTCCAAACGCCAGGGCTCGAAATCGGCTGGTCTTGGTAGATTTGCTGCATAAACAGGGCATTGAAGCGAAAAAAGTCCGCCATCTCGCAGGCTGCGTCTATTTCGGCTTGATAGGCATTTTTCGACTGTGCGAGCATAGTCGAAGCGTTCATGCGCTGCCGATATTTGCCGCAAAGCAGGTCGGCAGCCTTCAAAAAGACGGCGGCGCGATGCTCCCAAGAAGTATTTGACCAGTCGCGCCGCGCCTGCAAAGCGCCCGAAATCGCCGCCTCTACCTCCGCCGCGCTGCCCTTGTGGTACTGCCCCAAACTATGCGCCAACTCATGCGGCGGGCGGATTTCGTGCTGCGTCGCGCCCTGCACAGACTTGCCGTTGATGCGAGAAAAAACCTCCGTTTGCACAGATTTATAAGCCTTTAGCTGCGCTTGCAGGGCTTTGCGCTCCGCCGAATCGGGACGATACGACAAAACAGGCTCATTGTGCGGGGTCGGTGGATTGAAAAAAGCGTCCATTGTGAGTTACGAATTACGAATTACGAATTACGAATGCTTGGCGTTTGCTACTTGCTGCAAAGCTTTTCGTTTGGCGTGCAAATATACGCAAAGACGCTAAGAAAAGTGTTTTACATCAGGCACAAGCCCTAATTCGCCACACTTTTCACTTTTCACTTTTCACTTTTCACTTTCGTTGGGCGTGCCCGCCGCGCAAAAAGGCGCGGCGGTCGGGCTATCCACGCCGCAATAAATTGCGGCGCTACTATCCCTCACGCTTGTATCCCCGCGCCAAAGGGGCGCGGGGCAGCCTGCCAGCCTCAAAAAAACTCCCAACTTTATCAAAATTTCGGCGTATTTGAACTATTTTTGCAAAATTGTGGTATAACACACCGCAATAAAGAAAAAACATATATTTATTCCCCATCTACATTGATACACCCCCAAAATGGCAAACAAGCTACATGAATTGCTCGCCGTAGAGCAAGACCGCAAAAACCGCGCAACCGCCTCCATCGGCGAAGCCTTGCAAACCTTCACCAAACGCGATGCTATTTTCGACGGTATGCTCAAGCGCTACGTCGCCACCGAAGAAGACTCCGAAACCATTCCAGACGAGTCTAAAGAGATGGTCAGCACCCTGAAAGATAAACTCACGCAAATGCTCGAAGTCTTTGGCACAGGCGTAGACGCGCACCTTTCAAAAGAAGAAACCAATGCTTCTAATACTGCAAAAGCAGAATTGACCGTAGGCGAAGAAACTTTCGGCGTATTTTCAGCGACTTCCCTGCTCGCTATGGAAGGTCATTTGGGCAAATTGCGCGAAGTCTACGCCGCCCTGCCTACGCTCGATATTACCAAAAAATGGAACTTCGACGCGCAACGCGCCATCTATCGCACGGAAGAGGAAGTAAAATTCCGCAGCGTCAAACGCCCCAAAGTCATCGTAAAATACGAGGCTACCAAAGAACACCCCGCACAAACGGAATTGCTATACCTCGATTTCCAAGTCGGTAAGTACGAAACAACCTACTACTCTGGCAAAATCACCGCTACCCAAAAAGCAACCCTCCTGCGCCGCATCGACCAGCTCATCGAAGCCGTGAAAACCGCCCGCGCAAAAGCCAATAACGTCGATGTGCAAAATATCAAAATCGCTAATCGCCTCTTTGAGTTTATCAACAAAGACGTGATTTAGAATTACGAGTTACGAGTTACGAGTTACGAGTTACGAACACGAAGTAAACGCGAAGCGAATTACGATTGTGCAACCGCATAACTCATTTTGGTAGCAATAAAAAAACTCCCTCCAGTCGCTTGTCGATTGGGGGGAGTTTTTCTTATTATAGGTGCAGTAATTTCAGTCGGTAGCTGCCCCAAAAAAATTTCAAGTACTTGCTACCACTGCCGCCGCAAGGCGGCATAATACCAGCGCAGCGAGCATAGCGAGCAGTGCAGTACCTAAACGCCAAGCTAATCGCAGGGCGTAGGGCGGAAACCGAGCGTATTGGTAATTTCGCCTTCGTTGAGGTATTTGTATACGTCTGGCTCAAAGGCAATGCCCAAGCGCGAAACCTGATAAGTAGAGGAAAAAATGCCGTAGCCGCCCGATATGTTGCTATATGGCTCTACAGGAAATAAGCCGCCGACTACGCCGCTATTAGCGCCGCGTGCTTTGATGTATAGGGCGAGGTCTTCGCCGCCCATCGTTAGGAAAACGTCCATATTGGTGGCACAACGGCGGGTGCGGGTGCCCGTCGTAGGAGCGAGCGAGCGCGCTATAAATCTATAAAACGCCTCCCCGCTAACCTCCCTTTGCACTACGCCGTCGGGTATATAGCTGGTGATGGGTTTCCAGCGCAGGGATTTATATTGGCGGGTGCCTGATATTTCTTGGTCGAAGTCGTCGACCTCAAATTCGGCATACTTAAAATCTATAGTAAGGTCGTAGATGTCGGCATTGTCGGGTTCGCGCCAGTCGAATTTTACGCTATTGAGGACGTGGGCGTTTGCATCGAAAAATGACCAGCGCACGGGGCGGGCTGCCGTCGGCGTGGTTATCAAGATACCATTGCTATTGATGGTTTCGGTTGTGGCGATATAGGTTTCGCCCGTGCGATTGGAGGCTATCTCCAGTCTATAAGTGGCATTATTGGCGAGGGGGCGGCGAGTTTTGTAGAGGATATTGGGCGACTGTGCGAATACGCCCGTATCGCGTGGATAACCCTCTAAAGCACCGTCTACGCGCTCTAAAGTGGCAAATTCTACCCCATTTTGAAACAGTTTCACCTCTATATCGTCCTCCCCAAAATACAGCGAATCGGGGTTTTGCGCTACCTGCCGCGCATCGGTCGAGGGTGGCAAATAAGCTTTTTCGATGCGCAGATAAGTAGCGGTGTCTTGAGTGCGCAAGATGCCGTATACGATAGGTATTTCCTTCCATTCGCCGATAACGTCGACCTCATTAGAGCAAGAAGGTAGGCTCATCGCCCCAAGTATCAAGACAAGCGCCGCCGCCGATTGGCGCAAAATGCTGCGTAAAGACATGGATTAACTATATGGTGAAGCTGCGTTAGCAAGTAAAAACTGTTATGCGCAAAGGTAGCTTTATTTTGGCAGACCCTAAAATGCGACGGGGGATTTTTGCTATCTTTGCGCATTGCATTCTTCTTATTTAGTTTCTCGTTATATGTCGCACGAAATACCACAACAAGCACAATACTACGAATTTAGCCGCTCCGAGATGCTGCCCTTTGTCCCCGAAACTGCCCGCCTTTGCTTGGAAGTCGGCTGTGGCGGCGGCAAATTTGGCGCGCAACTCATAGAGAAACGCGGCGCTACGGTCTACGGCATAGAGCCCGTAGCCGAAGCCGCCGAGCGCGCCCGCGCCCGACTGACAGGCTGCTACAACATACTTTTTACTGCCGAGCAAATCCCCGAAGACCTCAAAGCGATGCGCTTCGATTGCATCATTTTCAACGACGTGTTGGAGCATCTCGTCGACCCTTGGTCGGCGCTGCAGCTCTGCAAAACCCTACTCGCGCCCGATGGCTGCATCGTCGCCTCTATCCCCAATATCCTCTATTTTCACGCCTTTTTTAAGATGTTTTTGTCGCAGGACTGGAAGTACGAAGACGGTGGCATTTTCGACCAAACGCATATGCGCTTCTACACCAAAAAGAGCATCATGCGCCTCTTTGCCGATTGCGGCTACAAACTCGACACCATCACAGGCATACACGCCACCGACAGCAAAAAAATGCTGCTCTGGAACTTGCTAACTTTCTTCCGTTTTAGCGATATGCGCTACACCCAATTTGCGGTACGCGCCCGCCTTTAATTACGAGTTACGAATTACGAGTTACGAAATCGCTCAAGCCTTAGCAAATGTTTGCTTGCGCCTATGCTAAAAATCGTCCTCATCGCCCAAATTGAGCTTAGCGCCCGCAAGCTCCGAATAACTATGCGTGTCGCCCTGTGCTTGGGCGATGCGCATTCCTTTTTTATAGCTCGCAAAGGCGCGGGCAGGCTGCTGCAAACGTTCTAAAAGTTTACCGAGATGGTAATAAGTACCCACATAGTCGACAAAATCGGCTTCCAAGCGCTCGAAGTAGCGCAGGGCTTCGGCGTAGTCGCCCAATTTTTCGTATTCCTTCGCCAGCGCAAAGAGCAAAAAGGGGCTTGCAGGCTGGGCAGCAAGCATATTTTGGAGTTGTTGTAAACGAGACATAGCGAGTTACGAATTTTTTGTTTTTTTTTGGCGTGCCCCCGCGCTATGCGCGGGGTCGGGCTATTCGCTACATCAGCCCGCTGTGCGGGCTGGTTTCGCTGCTATCCCTCACGCGCAGCGCCCGCTTTGCGGGCGCTGAGTACAGCCGTTGCATGCAACGGCTCTACATATGCACATAAAAAATTTTCACTTTTCACTTTTCACTTTTCGCTACGCGTTTACTTCGTATTCACTTTTTTGCGTGAGGGATAGGAGCGGCGGGCGCGCAGCGCCCGTACCGAGCGCCGCAGGCGCGAAGGTATATAACCGCGCATAGCCCGACCCCGCGACCCGTAGGGGCAGCCCTTGTGGCTGCCCGCCGCGTAGCGGCAAAGGGGAGCGGGGGCACGCCCAAAAGAAAAAAAAGCGCATCTTTACGACAAAATTAGATAAATATATGAGAACCTGCTTAAGAATACTATTTTTTTGGGGCATGCTGCTGCCGCTTTTATGGGGACAAAAAAAGAGCGCGTATGAGAAAGAATGGCGCGAAATCGATAGTTTGGAGCGCATAGGCTTGCCAAAATCGGCATTGGAGGCGACCGAAAAACTATACGCGCGTATGCAGCTCGCGCCGCAAAATGAGCGGCAAGAAACGGAAGAATTGCGGCTGCTTTTGTATCTTTGCAAGTATGAAATGCGGCTGGAAGAAGAGGGCGAGGAAAAAGCCATCCAGCGCTGGGAGGCGGAAAGCGAAAAGGCGACAGGCGCAAAGCAGGCGCTGATGCGCTCCATGCTGGCGGAATTGTATAACAATTATCTGTCGCAAAATCTGGCTAAATTTAGCGCACGCACGGCGACGGCTGCCAATTTTCGGCAGGACGATATGCGCACTTGGGACGTTCAGCGCATGACGCGGCGCATCTTTGAACTCTATAAATTATCCTTGCTTGCGCCCGAAACTCGCAAAATAAGCCTATCCGCTTACGCAGATTTGCTTTCAGGCGCAGCGGGAAATATAGACTTGCAGCCCTTTTTATATGATTTGCTGGCAAATCGAGCTTTAGAATTTTATATGTCGGGTTTTACGCATCTGACCCAACCCGCCTATAAATTTTATATAGAGCAGCCCGCCGCTTTGGGTGGGGCGGCGGAATTTATGGGGGCAAAATTTAGCAGTCCCGACACGCTTTCTGGGCAATTTCAAGCCGTATTGACTTGGCAGGAATTGCTGCGTTTTCATGCGCAGGATAAGGACAAATCGGCGTTTGTGTATGCGGATTTGCGCAGGCTGCAGTATATGCGAGAGGCTGCAGTATCGACGGATAAAGATGCGCGATACATCGCGCAGTTGGAAGCCTTAGCGAAGGCATACCCCAAATTGGAGATAACGGCGCAGGTCATTTATCAGACTGCTGTTTATTGGGCGGATATGGGCAGCAAATACAAGGCAGCACAAGGCGATGCCTACCGCTGGGAGAAGAAAAAAGCCGTCGATATCATCAATCGCGCAATAGGGAAATATCCACGCAGCACAGTCGGCGCAAAGAATCTATTAGCGCTCAAAAATCTGCTAACGGAAAAATCTTTCAGCGTTAAAACGGAGCAAGTTACGCCTATAGGGCAAAATATCTTAGTATCTATCGAGTACCAAAATGTGCCAGCTCTGCATTATCGCATCATAGAGCGCACACAAGCAGTAGCAGACAGCATATTCAAGCTATACGGGCAGCATCTCATAGCGCATCTGGCAAAGCTACCCGCGCTGAAATCGGGTACTTGGCAGCTTCCCGATGAAAAAGACTATCAAGCGCATCGCACGGAAGCGATGCTGGAAGGCATGAAAAGCGGCAGATATATATTGCTGCTGTCTTATGATAAGAACTTCAAAGCGACGGAGGGCAACGCGATAAGTTATGCGACATTCGGGGTATCGGATATCAGCTATATCACGCGCAGTGTAGAAGGGCGGCAGTCCTTTTATGTGGTCAATCGGCGCACAGGCGCGCCGATGGAAGGCGTAGAGGCGGAGTTTTCTGCGCAGTACTACCACGAAAAAAACTATACTTACTATTGGAAATCGGTGAGTACACTGAAAACCGATAAAAATGGTTTTGTGATGGCTCCCGACCCTGCTACGATAGCATCGTCGACATCGGGGCGGAGTTACGGCACCTTTCGGGTGGCGTTTCGTACCAATGCGGGCGATGTCTTGGATTCGGAATCCGCTACCTTTTCGCAACACCTGTACCGCCCCGAAAAGCGAAGCTATCAGACCACGCATTTTTTTACCGACCGCGCTATATATCGACCTGGTCAGACGGTTTATTTCAAGGGTTTGATGACGAGCAATGACGAAACGGGAAAAAATCCGAAAATCATCCCCAATCAAAAAACTACGGTAACATTTTACGACGTAAACAACCAAAAGGTTGCCAGCGTGGAAGTAAAGACCAACGAATACGGCTCTTATCAAGGTAGCTTTATCGCCCCCGCGAGCGGTCTGACGGGGCAGATGCACCTGCACGATGCCGTGAGCAGTGCACGTAAATACTTCCGCGTGGAGGAGTACAAGCGCCCGAAATTTGAGGTAAAAATGCTGCCCGTAGATAAGGCGTACAAAATCGGCGAAAAAATCAGCGCCAAAGGCGTAGCCACTGCCTACGCAGGCAATAAAATCGACGGCGCAAAGGTGCAGTATCGGGTGCAGCGCAGGGCAAATTTCCCGTACTGGGACTGGCGCAGAGGCTATAATCTCTACAACCAAAGCGGGCAAGAAATCGCTTTCGGCGAAACGAAAACCGACGGCAATGGCGAATTTGTGATAGACTTCGAGGCGCTGCCCGACCGCAGCATAGCGGCGGCGGATAAGCCCCAATTTAGCTACGAAGTAACGGCAGACGTTACGGACGCAGCAGGCGAAACCCGCAGCACGGTTTTTACCCTGCGAGTAGGCTATGTTTCCATGCTCGCCAATATAGGCATTTCTCAAAACGAAAACTACAGCCAAGAAACTGGCAAGCCCCTGAAAATCAGCAGCAGCAACCTCAACGGGCAGTACGAAGCCGCCAAAGGTACGATTACCATAGAGCAGCTACAGCAGCCTGCGCAGGTCTATCATAGCAGACATTGGGAAGCGCCCGATTATTTTATGATAGCAGAGGCGGAGTTTCGCGCCGCTTTCCCGCAGCTCCCCTACAAGGGCGAGCATCTACCCCAAAATTGGGCAGTAAAAAAGCAAATGCTCAAAACGGATTTTGATACCGAAAAAAGCAAGGAGTTCGACCTGAAAGCCCTCGCCGCCGCTTGGGAGCAGGGCACTTATAAAATAACCTTCAGCACCGCCGACAAATACGGCGAAAAGATAGAAATACAACGCATCTTTTGCCTCTACAGCGAAAAAGCAAACACAACGCCCAGCCCCAGCGCCCTCTATAGCCGACAAAGCACCTACACCGGCGAGCCCAGCGAAACCCTCCAAATAGACTTTGGCGCGCATAGCAAAGATGCCTACGTTTTGGTGCAGATAGAGCAAGAAGGCATTTTGCTGATGAGCGAATGGGTGCAGCCCAAAGGGCGCAAATCCATACCCATCGCCTTAGAAGAAAAGCATAGAGGCGGCTTATTTGTGCAGTTTGTCAGCGTGCAAGAAAGCCGCTACTACTCGGAAAATGTCGCCTTGCGCGTGCCTTGGACAAATAAAGAGCTAAAAATAGAATACGAAAGCTTCCGCGATAAACTCTTGCCAGGGCAGGAAGAAGAATGGCGCATAAAAATATCGGGTAGCAAGGGCGATTTGGTCGCCGCCGAAATCCTCGCTACCATGTACGACGCTTCCCTTGATGCCTTCGCTGCCAACGATTTCCGTTTATCGCTTTGGTATAGCAATTACGCCCGCTTTTCCCTGCAAACTGGCTTCGGATTTAGCTACAACCACGCCAATCAATGGTCTGAAAAATTCAATGCCGAAATAGAAGGGGGAGAATATGAACTTGCCCGCCTGCGTTGGTTTGGCTTTTATCTAAACCCCTACTACCGAATGAGCGATAGAGAGGGAGGATATACCTACAACTGGCGTAGCGAGGAAGAGAGAACCGAAAAGAAAGCCGAAGAGCGCCCCAACTATCACAACCTACAAAACCCGCCCCCCCCGCCCCCAGCCCCAGCACCCGACCCCTCCAGCCCCAAAGGCAGAGGCGGCACAGCACAAAGGAGCGAAAATGGCGGCACAGGCACATACGCCTTTGCTTTCGATGGCGGCGGTGGCGGAAGCGCCGACAAAGACGCAGACTTCAGCAGCGTACAAGTACGCAGCAACCTCAACGAAACCGTCTTTTTCTTCCCCCAAATACAAACCGACAAAGACGGCAACATCATTTTGAAATTCAAAATGAACGAAGCCCTCACCAAGTGGAAATTTATGCTGCTTGCCCATACCAAAGACCTCGCCGTAGGCAGCAGCACCAAAGAAGTCATCACCCAAAAAGACCTGATGGTGCAGCCCAATGCGCCCCGCTTCTTCCGCCAAAGCGATGAGATAGAATTTAGCGCCAAAATCGCCAACCTCACAGACAAAAAAATCAGCGGTAAAGTCGCCCTCCAACTCTTCGACGCTTCTACCATGAAGCCCATAGACGCAGACTTCGGCAATGGCAATAATACGCTGGATTTCTCGGTAGAAGCCGCCCGCTCCGTCGGCATCTCTTGGAAACTAAAAGTGCCCGCCGATTGGACAAATGCCATCAGCTTCCGCGCCATCGCCAAAGCGGGCGACTTCTCCGACGGCGAAGAAAACAGCCTGCCCGTCCTTAGCAATCGCATGCTGGTAACCGAAACCATGCCCCTGCCCGTCCGCGCTGGACAAACCAAAACTTTCAATTTCGCCCGTATGGCAGAAGTCAGCAAGTCTACGACCATGCGCCAACACGCCTACACGCTCGAATTTACCCAAAATCCCGCTTGGTATGCCGTACAAGCCCTGCCCTATCTCATGGAATACCCCTACGAATGCACCGAACAAGTGTTTTCGCGCTTCTATGCCAATAGCCTCAGCAGCAGCATCGCCAATGCACAGCCTCGCATTCGCCAAGTTTTCGAGCAGTGGAAAAACATAGACCCCAACGCGCTGAAAAGCAACCTACACAAAAACCAAGAGCTAAAAACTGCCCTGCTCGAAGAAACCCCTTGGGTACTCGCTGCCGAAAGCGAAGAGCAGCAAAAAAGAAACATCGGCTTGCTCTTCGACCTCCATCGCATGGCAGACGAACAAGGAAAGGCAAGGGATAAAATGCTCGATAGACAGCTACCTAATGGCGGCTTTTCTTGGTTCCCTGGCGGGCGCGACGACTGGTACATAAGCCAATACATCGTAGAAGGCATGGGACAACTGCGCCTAATGAACGTAAAAGCCGTCAGCGAAGACCCAAAAATCAGCAGCATGAACGCCAAAGCCCTCCAATATATCGACGAGCAAATAGACCGCCATTACCGCGACCTCATGGAGAGCATACGCCGCTACAAAGGCAATCCAGACGATGACCACCTAAGCCAAATCGCCGCCCATTACCTCTATGCGCGCAGCTTTTTCCCCGAAATAAAGATTGAAAGCAAGGGCACACAAGAAGCCATCAGCTACTTCGAGCAGCAAGCCCGCAAATACTGGCTGCAAAAACCCCTCTACACGCAAGGAATGTTGGCGCTCGCCTTCCACCGAAAACAAGATAAAGTTTTGCCCGCCGCCATCGTCCAATCGCTCAAAGAAAACGCCCTCAACAGCGAAGAAATGGGTATGTACTGGAAATATCCTTCGGGCTACTCTTGGCACGAATTGCCCATAGAAACCCATGCGCTGATGATAGCCGTTTTTGATGAGGTCGCCAATGACCAAAAAGCCGTCGATGACCTCAAAACTTGGCTGCTCAAGGCAAAACAGACGACTCATTGGAAAACTACCAAAGCCACCGCTTCCGCCTGCTACGCGCTGCTGCGTCGCGGGGCAGACTTTTTGGCAGAAAGCAAGCCAATAGCCATAACCATCGGCGGCGCTCCCCTCGATATGTCCAAAATACCCCAAGAAGCAGGCACGGGCTACTTCAAAAAGGCTTGGAAAGGGGAAGAAATCAAGCCCGAAATGTCCAAAATCGTCGTTAGCAACCCCAATAAGGTCGTCGCTTGGGGCGCTATCTATTGGCAATACTTCGAGCAGATGGACAAAATCACCCATTTCAAAGAAACCCCGCTCAAAATCAACAAACAACTCTTCAAAGAAGTCCGCAGCGCCGAAGGTCTAAAACTCCTTCCCCTCGACGAAAAAACAAAATTGCAAGTCGGCGACCTAATAAAAGTGCGCATAGAGATTTTCGTAGACCGCGATATGGAATACGTCCACCTCAAAGATATGCGCGCCAGCGGCTTCGAGCCTGTCAATGTCCTCAGCGCCTACAAATATCAGGGCGGCTTAGGCTACTACGAGAGCACGCGCGACTTGGGCACGCATTTCTTCATTTCCTACCTTAGCAAGGGGACATACGTCTTTGAGTACCCGCTACGCGTACAGCATAAGGGCGATTTTTCCAACGGCATCACCACGATACAATGTATGTATGCGCCCGAATTTACGGCACACAGCGAGGGACTGCGCATTCGGGTAGAGTAATCATTTTTTTTCTCTATGGCGTGCCCGCAGCCCCAAAAAGGGGGCTGCGGTCGGGCTATTTGAGCCGTAGCATGCTACGGCTCTACATATCCCTCACGCAAATTTTGCCCCCGCGCTGCAAAGGCAGCGCGGGGCTTTTTATTATTTCTTCTCAAACTATCCCTTATCCCCTTCTTTTGTAGCATTTACCGAGTCGGAAGCCCTGCCAATCTACACGGAAGCCCCAAAAATTCGCTGTTTTGCCTCAAAATTTATGAAGTTGGCGTATCCCAGCTTGAAGTTGGCGTATCCCAGCTTGAAGTTAGCGTATCCCAGCTTGAAGTTGGCGTATCCCAGCTTGAAGTTGGCGTATCCCAGCT
>CAYXSA010000050.1:0-31400 GCA_964467315.1 uncultured Saprospiraceae bacterium
CCCCGCGACCTTTAAGCGCCTGAAAGGCGCGGGGAGCGGGGGCACGCCAAAAAAAATAGAAAAAATACCCGTTTAACTTATGCGAAAAATGTCCCTTGTTTTGGCGGCGTAGATGCACGTTCTTTGCATTATCAAAATAGTGGTAAGAATAAGATACGCTAAAAAATCAAGGTAGCAATGCGATGTTGAACAATGTCGATGCTACATTTTTAAGAAAATGTGCGAATTTTAGGCTCATACAAGGTATAATTTTTCATATTCAACGGGTTAAACACATAAGACGAGCTTACAGATGGGTATCTGTGGGCTCGTCGTTTTTTTGGGGTTCGCCGCTTTTGCGCAATTTATTGGAGAAGGCTTTGGGTTCGATGGCTATATTTTGGTAGCGATAGAGGGATTTGGTAAATTCTGCGCCCAAAAACACGACCTGTGAGGAATAATAGACCCAGAGCAGCAGCACAATCAGGCTGCCCGCCGCGCCGTAGGCAGAAATCAACCCCACATAGCTAAGATATAAGCCCATTAGCTCTTGCCCCAGCCAGAATAAAACGGCAGCCGCCCAAGCGCCCGCCCAAGCCTTTCGCCAATGCAGGCGCACAGCGGGGAGGATTTTGTAGAGGCTCAAAAAGAAGAGGCTCAGCAAAAAAAGCGAGGCGAAAATGCGTATAAACAGCAGCAGATAGCCCGTAAAAAAGGGTATCCACTCGGCAAGAAAATTGGGTAAATTTGCTTCTAACCAATGCTGATTGTTGGTGATAAAGGCTGAAAGATGCCCCACGACGCTATTTAGCAGAATAGAGCCAATGAAAATAGCGCAAAGCAGGGCTATCATACCGAGTGAAAGCAGCCGATTGACGATTTGCCAAACTATACTGCTGCCTGTATTGCGCAAAGGCGGCGCTGCCTCTACGCCGAAGACGATATTTAGCGCCTCTTGTATGACGTAAAAAATGCCCGTAGCCACGAAAATCAAAAATCCCGCCCCGATAATCGCCGCCCAGCCGTTTTGGCTGCTATTGCCCAAGCCCTTGACGACGAGCTGTAGCTGCGTCGCTACCTCCTCGCCCAAAACCGTATGCAATTCCGCATAAATACGCCCCTCCACAGCCGCCTCTCCAAAGAAAAAGCCCACCAAGCCGATAACAATTATCAGCAAAGCAGGCAGTGAAAATATCGTATAATACGCCAAAGCAGCACCCATACGCAAAACGCGGTCTTTTAGGTACTGGTCTATGGTGTCTTGACTCACCCACCAAACGGCGCGCAGCAAGGATATGGTTTTTTGGAGCATGAATGGGGTAGTAAGTAGTAAGTAGAAAGACGCGGTTTTTATTCGCAGGGCAAAACTACAAAAATACTACTTACTACCCACTACCTACATCAAACCAAAAGCCTTCGCATAACGCGTAAGCTCGCCGATATTGGAAACCTTGATTTTGCCCATCATAAAAGCCATTGTTGGATTGCGCTCCTTGCGCACAATCTCCATAAAAACTTGAGCGGAGGATTTTACCTCGCATTTGGGCGCGCCTTGTAGACCTTCTTGGATATCAAGCTTGCCACCCGTGATGGTCGCCGTAAATTCGCCGCCGCCTTCGCCGTCGAGTTTAAAATGAAAGGTCGTATCGTCTTTGCCTGCAAAGGCTTCGGGGTTGATGTTTTGCGACAAACCGAGAATGAAATCGCGTGCTGAAACGTTCATTGTTTGATGTATGTACGTGGGGAAATGTGTTATTAAAAGCGGGGCGAAGATACAAATTTTTTGTTATCTGGCTACTTTGCCCGCGCCAAAATCCAATCTATCATTTCGTTGATAACCGTCGCTTGCTCTGGCTCATTATGCACTTCATGATACCAGCCCTCGAGCAGGCGTAGGGTGAAATCGCCGCTTTTTATCTTGGCAGCAAATTCCTGCGTTGCATTTACGTCCGTCAATCCGTCGGCAGTGCCATGAAAGATGAGCAGGGGCGTATGGATTTGGCTGGGGGCATTTTCGAGCAAATACTCGCCCCATTGCAGCAGCCCGATGCCCGTTTCTGCTGTGATGCGGTCATGCACGAGGGGGTCGTTTTTGTAGGCTTCCACCACTTTGGGGTCTCGCGAAATTTTGCTAACATCGAGTTTATTCGCCTGCGAATAGCCGCCATAAATTTTGCGCATGAGCTTGCCCATAAACACATCAAAGCCCGAAGGTTTGAAGGCAGGACGCACAGCGGGCGCGGTGGCGATGATGCCTTTGAGGCTATTTATTTTTTTGCGCAGCAGATAATTGAGCACAATCCCGCCGCCCATGCTATGCCCGTAGAGAAAAACGGGCGATTTGGGATAGCGGCGAGAGGCTTCCTCATGCAGCTTTTCGATTTCGGCGAGCGTGTATTCGTAGCGCGCAATATGTCCTTTTTTGCCGCCCGATTTGCCGTGTCCGCTGCGGTCGCAGCCCAAAAGCGCGATGCCTTTCGCTACGAAAGCCGCCGCTACATGCTCATATCTGCCGATATGTTCGCCCAGCCCATGCTGCAAAAGCACCACCGCTTTGGGCGTTTTCGTGTCCGCATCGTCCGTCGTCCAGCCTTTGGCGCAAATTTTCACTTCGGACGCATTTTGCCAATTCCATTCAAAGGTTTTCATAGAGTGGAGCTTTTTTTTGTTTTGGGCGTGCCCCCGCGCCCCCGCCCCCTTTCAAGGGGGCAGCCCGCCAATGGCGGGCGGGGGTTGCGGGGTCGGGCTATTCGCTCCATCACACCTTGCGCGGCTTTGCCGCGCTTGCGGTGTGGTTCCGCTACTATCCCTCACGCTTTTTCCTTATTCGGGCAGCAAGATAAGTATAAAAGCGATACGCTGTTATTCGGACTTCCTTGTTTTTGGGGAGCTGCTGCCGCTCGAAGTACAAAAAAAGTAAACGTTCAAAGAATAATTACAGACTTTTTGATTATTTTTAGCCCTTATATCTTATTGCTACATATACGATCACTATGAAACAAAAATTACGACAACTTGCTTTTTCGGCTTTGGGGCTTTGGCTTTCTGCCTCTGCGCTCTCTGCGCAGGGCGTGGGCATCAACGACGATAATACCAATCCCGACCCTTCGGCGATGCTCGACGTAAAAAGCAGTAACAAAGGCACGTTGATTCCCCGCGTAGCCCTCTCTTCTACCGCCGTCGCTGCGCCCGTTGCTGCGCCTGCTACCTCCCTCCTTGTTTACAATACGCAGACCGCAGGCGATGTAACTCCAGGTTTTTATTATTGGAATGGTACGATTTGGGTACGCTTCCAAACAGGCACAGCCAGCAACGACTGGGCGCTGCTGGGCAATGCAGGCACCAACCCCGCCCTAAACTTTATCGGCACTACCGATAACCAACCCCTCGTAACCCGCACCAACGGCGCAGAACGTATGCGCGTACTCGCCAATGGCAATGTCGGTATCAATACCACAACCCCCGCAGGGCAGTTGGTCGTAGCTACCAACTTCGGCGCGGGTGTCAATCGCGGCGCTTGGGTAACGGGACATATCAACGGCAATAACGGCGTGATACTAGGTATGCGAAAAAGTCGCGGCACAGAAGCCGCCCCTGCCGCCGTCGCCGCCAACGACTACGCGGGTTGTATCGTCTCGCATCACCACGACGGCAGCAGCTACCTGCTCAATGGCTATATCGGCTACCGTATCACGGGCGCAGCCGCCGCAGGCAGCATACCAGGCGAATGGTTTTTATCCGCCAGCAACGCCAACGATAACGACCCCTATGCCTCGGGTACGGTGCGCATGGTCGTACAATCCACAGGAAATGTGGGCATCGGCATCACCGCCCCCGCCGAACGCCTACACGTAGGCGGCAATGTCCGCACTTCTTCCCTCGCAGGGGTAGGGACAAGGCTCGTTTCCTCCGATGCCAATGGCACACTTACCAATTTCGCCACAGGTACCAACGGGCAGATGCTTTCCGTCGTAGCAGGCACACCTACTTGGACGAATAACCTCGAATGGAGCATTAGCGGCAATGCAAACACCACCGACGGCACGCATTTTTTGGGCACAACCAACAGCGTTCCGCTTACTTTTCGCGTCAATAATCAACGCGCAGCTCGCGTAGACCACCTCACAAGCAACGCTTTCTTTGGCTATCTCGCAGGCAATCTAAGCACAGGCACAGAAAACACCGCCACAGGCACAGAAGCCTTAGCGCTTAACACCTCTGGCGCTGCCAACACCTCCGCAGGCTACCGCGCAATGCGCAATAATACTACAGGCGGCTTCAACACTGCCTTCGGACACAATGCCCTCGCTGCCAATACTACCAGCAGCATCAATGTAGCAATCGGCACCAATGCCCTCGCCGCCAATACCGCCGCTGGCAACGTAGCCGTAGGATACAATGCCCTCACAAGCAACACCACAGGCAACGGCAATACCGCCGTAGGCACCAGCGCCTTAGGTTCGAATACTACGGGCACCAACAACACCGCCTTAGGCAGTAGTGCCCTTAGCGCCAATCAAACAGGCACAGGCAATATAGCCGTCGGCATTATGACGCTCATCAATAACACCACAGGCAACAATAATATAGGCATCGGACAATCCTCGCTCATCACCAATACCGCAGGCATCGGCAACATCGGCGTAGGTACCAACACGCTCTATAATAGCACAGGTAGCCAAAATATTGCTATCGGTACTTTTGCAATGCAAGACGTTAGCACAGGCAATTTTAATATCGCTATCGGCGGCAATGCCAATCGCCTAAATACCGCAGGCGGCAGCAATATCGTTATCGGACAAAGCGCTATGGGCAGCTCCACCGCAGGCAGCAACAATATCGCTATCGGCATAAGCGCACTCAGCAACTCCACTGGCAGCAGCAATATCGGCATCGGCGGAGGCGCACTCTTCAACGTTACCACAGGCACCAATAATCTCGGCTTGGGCTCTTCTACCCTCAATAACTACAGTACCGCCAGCCAAAATACTGCCATCGGCAACGGTGCTATGTCGGGCAGCGTCGTAACCAATACAGGCGGAAATAATACCGCCGTTGGCTACAATGCCCTACGCACCAATGAAACAGGTACAGGCAATACCGTCGTTGGTACGAGTGCAGGACTCACTAACACCACAGGCAGCAACAATACCCTCATCGGCATATCCGCCAATGTCAGCGCCAATAACCTCACAAACGCCACCGCTATCGGCGCAAATGCCACAGTCGCCGCCTCCAACTCGATGGTGCTGGGCAATAACGCCAATGTCGGTATCGGAACAAACAACCCTGTCTACGGCAAATTGCAAGTGGTTGGAAATAGCATCTTTTCTTTAACTGCGGGTGGTTTTACGGGAGGCTCGGCTGCTTATATTCGCGGTAGAGATGGCTTTTCTACCCCTACTACCCCCGATTATACTTGGTGGAATAGCGACCAAACGGGACTTTTTCACCCAGCAGGGCCCGTTATCGGTTTTTGCGTAAATGGCTTTGGGGAAGTGATGCGCATTCAAGACAATCGCGTCGGTATCGCTACCACCACGCCTGGCGGCGCTTTCGAACTTGGCATAGACCAAGGTCGCAAACCTGGTACAAACGTTTGGACTATTCCCTCCGACGAGCGACTGAAAACCATACACGGCAGTTATAACAAGGGTTTGAGCGAGCTGATGCAGCTACAGCCCATTCGCTACACCTACAAAAATGCAGGCGGACGCGAGTTTCATACCGATGTGTTGGCGACAGAGCAAATTGGCTTCTCCGCTCAAAATGTGCAAGGCGTATTCCCCGAAGCCGTCGGCAAGGACGATGACGGTTTTCTAAACCTCAATACGCATGCTATCTTGGTGGCTTATCTCAACGCTATCAAGCAACTACACGCCAACAACGAGCAGCTAAAAGCCGATAATGCCGCCTTGCGTCAGCGCTTGGAGGCTTTGGAGCAGGAAAATGCAGGCATTCGCGCCGATGTAGAAAGCATCAAAACGCTGCTACAATCGACCAGCAGCCAAAAATAAGCTTAGTAAAAATGCCAGAAAAAAACGCCCATTTTTAGCAAATAGCTAAAAATGGGCGTTTACTGTTTGTTGGGCTAGCGACGCGGAGGGCGCGCAGGTAGAGCCGCAATGAATTGCGGCTCCTGCGCGTACCCGCCCGCTTGCGGGCGGGTATGAGCGAATAGCGACCGCGAAGCAGCCCTGACCAACGGGAGGGCACCCGTAGCGTAGCGGCGACCGCGTGTAGGGGCAGACCTATGTGTCTGCCCCCGCCGCGTTTCGCGGCGGCACGCGGGCGCAGCCCCCAAACCAAAAAAAATGCTAACTTTGCAAAAAAAACAGTTGAAGGCTTATGTTGCGATACATTTACTTTTTAGGTGCATTTACTTTTTTTTCGGCGGCGATGAGCGCGCAGACGGTTTTATTTAGCGAGGATTTTCAAAATGGAATGCCCGCTAATTTTACCCTTTTCGATATGGATGGGCGCACGCCTGCGCCATCGACGGCTTACGTTACAGCGGCTTGGGTAGCGCGGGCGGACTTTCTGCTGAATGGCGCGAGCGATACGGCGGCGTTTTCTACCTCTTGGTATTCGCCCAATGGCGCGGCAGACGATTGGCTAATAACGCCCGCCATTTCTTTGACATCTGCCTCCATACTAAGCTGGGAATCAGCGGCTTATAGTGCGGATTATCCCGATGGCTACGAGGTACGCCTTTTCAATGCTGCGCCTACGACGGCGACGCTTGCAAGCTCCATTTTGTTATTTAGCACAGCGGCAGAGCAGCCTGCGCGCACACAACGGCAGCTATCGCTTGCCACTTACACGGGGCAGACGGTGTATATTGCCTTTCGCAACACGACGAATGATGGCACGCTCCTGCTTATCGACAATATCGAAGTGCGCACAGTGCCCAACAATGATTTGGCGCTCGTGCAGCGCTTGCCTGCTTTGCAATACAGCAAAATTCCGTTTCAGCAGTACCAAGCAGTAGCCGATACGCTGCGCGTGGAAAATGCGGGTTTATTGGGCATCAATACGCCCAGCGCGACGCGGCATATCACGCGAGGCAATGACCCCAATCCGCAGGCGAGCGCACAGACGAATAGCGTTTCGCTGCTTCCTTCGGGCGCGGATACCTTTTTGAGGTTTTCGCCCTTTGTGCCTGCGCTTTCCGATATTTATTACTTCGATTTTGTAGCGGCTGCCGACCAAAACGCGCAAAACGATACCTTGCGTTATGCGCTGGATTTGCGCAATAGTTATGCGCGGCACAGGGGCAATATGGTGCGGGATTTGGGTTATGGCGAGGCGGGTGCGTATTTGGGTTTTATGGTGGATATAAACACGGCTCAAGATGCTTTGTCGGTGTCGGCGTACATGGCGGCGGGTTATTTGGAAAATCGCTTGGCGGCGGTTTTGTTTGCTACAGATGCCAATGGCGTGCCGACTACGGCAGTCGCTTTCAGCGATACGGTAAGCGCCAACAATCAAGCGCAATGGTATACGCTGCCCTTTCCCTCGACGGTTTCGCTGCCTGCGGGGCGCTATTTGGTGGCTTTGGCGGAGTTTAATCAGCCCCTGAAATTGGGCTTTACGCAGGGCATTTTTAGCCCTTCTACGGTCTGGGCTTCTGCGCCCTCGCAGAGCTGGCAGCCGCTGGAGGCGATAAACGCCAATTTTGCGGTAGTGCCCATGCTGGAGCTGAATATGTCGCCCGCTTTTGATTGTAGTTTGCTATCTGTAAATATAGATTCTATGCGTCCTGTGTCCTTTGGAGCGAGCAGCGACGGCGCTTTGGGAGTGCTGGCAAGTGGCGGTACTGCCCCCTATGCTTATCTTTGGAATACGGGAGCTACGAGCGCTTTTATCGAAAATCTTAGCGCAGATACCTTTAATCTCACTGTTACCGATGCCAATTTATGCACAGCAACCCTACAGGCGATTGTGCCAATAGCTACAGGCGTAGAGGCGCGGGTAGGGGAGACTTTGGGTAGTTTTTCTGCTTATCCAAACCCAACAAATGGCATTTTGCAGCTACAGTACTCAAGCACCGAAGATAGCCGATATGCGCTGTATTCGGCATTGGGGCAGCTTTTACTTTCAGGAAATTTGGCGGCGGGCGAGCATCTCGAAAGTGTAGATATCAGCCAGCTGCCCGAAGGCATCTATTATCTGCAAATCAGCAACAGCAAAGGACTACAGCGCAGAGAAAGCATCCGCAAAGCGAGTAAGAGCGGGCATTAGGGGATATGTATAAGCTGATACTTAAATAAAAAAGGGCTGCCTTTCTGCAAAGGAAGCCAGCCCTTTTGTAGTGCCTTATAAATAATATCTACGACTATATCGGGCGTTACTGCCGTCTGATGTGGCACTATCCAATTATCGGGGCGCGAAACGCCCAAGTCGACCAGCAGCAGGCTGCGGCTATTTTTGTCCGTATCGGCTTGGATGGCGAGTGTCATATTGCTTTGCGCCAAACCCTGCGAGTAAGTAGCTTTGTGCCGAATGCGCCATTCGTAGACTTGCCCATCGAAGGGCAGGCGGCGAGTGCCTTTGCGGGGAAGAGACATATGGGAGTTTTTGATTATGCGGTTGTGCTTTGCGGGTCAAGCCCGCAGCAAAGCACAACCGCATAGCGCGTGCTTCTTGCGCAACACCATTCTACGGATTAAACGCCTCGTTGATATTGGTATCAATGTCCAAAATCGAGCGCTCTTTTTGCTCAAATTCTACTTTTGCACGCTCTTGAGAGCTTTCGCCTATCTGGGGCGGAGTCTTTTTGTCTTGCGCCATTTGCACTTGCACATCATGCAGTTTATTGCTCATGATGGTGCCTTGCATGATTTGCTGCTGTAGGTCTTGCACCGAATTGGGCGAATAAGGCACAAGCAAGGTCGCGTTTTTCTCGCCGATTTCTTTCATGGTGTCGTAGTGCTGGGTGAGCAAAACGAATTGCATGATTTCTACGGGCGAAACCTCGTGTAGGGTTTCGCTAAAGTCCTGCACCGAGTCGGCAAAACCTTTGATTATCGCCAAACGCTGCTCGGCTACGCCCTCGCCTTGCAGGCGTTTGCTCTCTTTTTCGGCTTCTGCGTCCTTTATTTTTGCCATCTTGCGCCCTTCTGCGTCCTCCAAAAGCGCTTCTTTGTTGCGCCGCGCCGCATTGATGCGGTTCATGGACTCTTTGACCAGCATATCGGGCTCTATGTCCGTTATCAGCGCTTTGATGATGCGATATCCGAAATCGCGCATATAATTCGCCAAATTGTCCTGCAAAGAGAGGGCTATGTCTTCTTTGCGTGCGAAAACATCGTCCAAATTCATCTTGGGCACTTCCGCGCGCACATCATCGAAAATGTAGGAAGAAATCTGCCCCGCAGGGTCTTCGAGCTTATAGAAAGCATCTTGCACCAGCTCCTCATGTATCTGCAAATGCACGGAAACCCGCAGTTTTACGAAAACGTTGTCCTTCGTTTTGGTTTCTATATGCACGTCGATTTGCTGTATGCGCAGGTTTATTTTGCGCGATACGCTCTCTAAAAAGGGAATCACGATATTCAAACCAGGCTTCAAAACCCGATTGAATTTGCCCAAACGCTGCACAATCCGCGCCGTGCGCTCCTCCACAATTTTCAAGGTCATAAAAAATAGAATAAGGGCGGCTACGCCCAAGCCAATCAGGATTTCCATAATGGAAGTGAAAAATGAAAAGTGAAAAATGAAAAGTGAAAAATGAAAAGTATTTTTTAGCTTTACTTGCTTAATAAATACTTAATTATCAGTTATTTATAGTCATATAGAAACGCAGTATTTTTCAGCGCATGAAAGGTGAATTTAAGTGAAAAATGAAAATTTTGTACTTATCCATAGGCACAATATTTTTCACTGTTCACTGTTCACTTTTTTGGGCGTGCCGCTGCTCCCCGCGCCTAACGGCGCTTAAAGGTCGCAGCGTCGGGCTATGCGGGGCAGTCCTGTGCTGCCCATGCGGGCAGACACATTGGTCTGCCCCTACTATCCCTCACGCAAAAAACAGGAAGCAAATAAAGCTTTTTTCTGTAAGTTTGCGCCCAAATTAGGCAAAATCTGCTGCTTATCCAAATTTTTCTATCTCTATGAAAACATATATTTTTATCTTGTTGTGCGTTGTTGTGGCTGTTTTTGCGGCTTGTGCTGGGGGCGAATCGAAGCCTGTCGATGGCAGCATCAAGCCCGAAGGCGCTACGCTTTTTAAGACGCATTGCCAGACCTGTCATGGGGCAAATGGCAAATTGGGTTTGCATGGGGCAAAAGACCTCACGCAGTCGGCGCTCTCTTTGGAGCAGCGTTTAGACTTAGTCGCCAACGGCAAGGGCGTGATGACACCTTTCCGCTCTATACTCACGCCCGAAGAAATCCGCGCCGTTTCGGAATACACGCAGACGCTTAAATAAGCCTGCGCGAGCGCTCCTTTGGCGCTCGCGCGCCGCATTTTCGCGTGAGGGATAGTAGGGGCGAATCAACATTCGCCCATTTGGGCGATGGTGATACGCCCCAAATAGCCCGACGCTGCGACCTTTCAGCCCTGCGCTTTGCGCGGGGCGGGGAGCAGCGGCACGCCAAGCAAAATAAAAACATCTCCTATTATGAAAAAACTATTATGGATAATCGCTTTCTGGGGGCTTGCATTGGATGTTTCTGCGCAGCAGGGAGAAGTATGGTTTTTGCGGGCGCTGCGTTTGGATTTTGAGCGGCATGTAGATTCTGCGCAAATTTGCTATTTGCGTGCCTTTGAGCAGGCAAAAAGTAGCGAAAATCTGTCGGAAACGCTGGAGGTCGGCTCGCGGGCGGCGGCGTTTTTATGGAAAAATCATAAGCTTGCAGATGCTTCCAGCGTTCAAAAGCAGATAGAGCAGCTTGCGGCAAAGGGCGAAAAATGGCAGGCTTGGTACCCCATATTTGCCCAATACGCGGCGGCTGTGCGCAATAGAGACCAAGCGCAAAAAGATGCGCTTTGGCAAAAAATGCAGGAGCAGGAACGGGCTTTTTTGCCCAAAAATGCAGAGGAGCAGCTTCGAAAAGCTTATATTTTGCTCGCTATGGCAACTATAGCTAACGGTTTGAAGCAAGGCGATTTGATGGAAAGTTATATCCTTTCGGCACAGCGTTCGGTAGAAAACTCCACCCAAACGCAAGGATTGACGGCTTGTGAGATATTCAATGCAAAAGCAGTTTTTAATATACATAGAGATATGAAAAGCGCCACCATATCTATGCGGCGTTTGCAAAAAATCTATAATCCCAAAAGCGAGCTGGCAGTAAAGTACGAGCGTACTTTTTATACTTTTGAGTTTTTTCATGCGCTAAACACGCAGGATACGACCATTATTTTGCGCGCTTTTGCGAGTATTGAAAATAAAATGATACAAAAAATGGGGGAAAATCACCCCATAACCGCACAGTTTTATTGCAATGTAGGCATCGTCTATAAAGATGTTTGGCGGCGTTATATACACGATAATTATGAGGGCATTCGCCGTCCTGCGCTGCTACGCGCTCATGCGTATATGCTGCGCGGTTTGGCGATCTATGAAGGCATGGGCGAGGGGGTCGTAGCCTACGCGCAAGAGGCTTCCAACGGATATAAGCAGCTTGCGTATATGCTGCAAGAAGATTTTCGGGGCAACACCCCAGAAGAGCAAAAAGAATTGAGAGATAGAGGCGAATTGTACTTTACCCGCGCTTACTATTATCTGCTTCCCAATGAAGTACGCGCGAAAGCTCAAAAACTGCCTATGGGGCATTTTATAGATTTTTCTTCGTCCGATATATACACGCTCAACGACCAAGCGGTGCTTCATGTTTTGCATGGGCTTACGCACTTGTATGCGAGCATGGGCGAGGGGGCGTATGAGTCTTGGAAGCGAGTAACTACTGCCCGTAAGCAGCTCGCTGCCCGTTACGTGGCAGCCTCGCAAAACGATAGTGATTTTTCTAAAACCAGCTTAGAACTCGCTCTGATATATGGCGATATATCGAGATATTATTCAGACCTTGCCACGAAAAACGAAAAAAATCGCCGACAATGGGTAGATAGCACCATTTACTATAGCGAGCAAACCTTGAGCAACGAAACCCGTCGCAGCCAAAACCTCGCCAATACCCTCCAACAATCGGGTGTGCCCGCTGAGTTGGCTAAACCATTTTTGGAGAAGAAAAAGGCGCTGCAGCTGCTCATAGACCAGCGTTCCTTAGCCCAAAGTGCCCAAGACGAAACCCAGATAAACGCCCTTAATCAGCAAATTATCGCGCAGCAGATGGCGCTCGACCAACTTAGCCAAGAGATAGCCCAAAAGTATCCGAAATACGCCCAAAGTATACTCCATTTATCCGCGCCCAGCATAAGCGACATTCAAAAAAACCTCGACCCGCATAGTGCCTGCCTCATTCTTAGTCATGTCGTTTATCCGATTTATGTCTGCAAGGATACGGTAATCATCCACCAATTCCGACCCAATATAGGCAAAACAAGGCTTGTAAGCGCCCAGAATTTGCGCTTTGAGCGTTTTCTTAAAAATCCCGATTTTAGCGCTTCACCAGACAGCATATTAGCCGATAAAAAAGCCTTCCTTACGATTATGCAGGAGGAGTATGAGCGCTTTATGGGTGGGCTGCTGCCTTATTTAAAGCAGCGCAATATCCGCCATCTTATCATCGTGGGTGGGCAGGGCTTCCCGCACGATTTGCTCCTATGTACACCCGCTACGATAGATCAACCTTATGGCGAGATGGATTTTTTGGTCAAACATTTTAGCATTCAATACATCAACTCGCTAACGCTTTGGCAACAGGCGCGGGAAAATAAAAGCAGCAGCAACGGCAAAATGCTTGGTTTTGCGCCCCTTTATGCGCCTGAACGGGTGCATACTGCCCGCAATGAGACCCTAAGCCTTACGCGCCGTATGCTTTCCCCCCTCAAAGGTGCGGACGATGAAATAAAAGCCCTCGCTGAAAGGTACTGGGGCGATTTCTTTTTTGGCGAGCAAGCCCACGAAAGCCAATTTAAAAATGCGACGAAAGAAAAATACGCTGTTATTCACCTCGCTATGCATGGGCTACTCAATTACGATGCGCCCGCGCTATCTTCTCTCGCCTTTGCCGAAACGATGAACGATAGCACAGAAGACAACTTTTTGCACGCTTACGAAATCGCTGCTTTACATATTCAGAGCCAGCTCCTGGTCTTGTCTGCCTGCGAAACAGGTATTGGACAAAATCAAAGCGGCGAGGGGACTTTAAGCCTTGCGCGTTATTTTCTACTCGCAGGCACGCCTGCCCTCATTGCTACCCGCTGGCAGGTCAATGACCAAACAACAGGTATGCTCATGCAGCTTTTTTACGAAGAATTATATAAAGGGAAAACCATTGCCGAAGCCCTGCACCAAGCCAAAGTAAACTATCTCGCCAATGCCAAAGGCGATGCCCAACACCCCTTTTTCTGGGCTGCCCCCTTTTGCGTCGGATACGCCGAAACCCCCGTATATATCGCCCCCAAAGACTGGCAAAAACGCTATTGGCTTTGGGCTGGGGCGCTTGCGGGCACGGTTTTGCTCTGCGGCTTGGGGCTTTGGTTTTGGAGAAGAAAAGTGAAAAGTGAAAAATGAATTGCGAATTGCGAAATTTTTATGTGCCTATGTAGAGCCCTTGCATGCAAGGGCTGTACTTAGCGCCCGCAAAGCGGGCGCTGTGCGTGAGGGATAGAAGCGGAACCACACCGCAAGCGCGGCTTTGCCGCGCAAGGTGTGATGTAGCGCATAGCCCGACCCTGCGACCTTTAAGCGCCGTTAGGCGCGGGGAGCAGGGGCACGCCCAAATGGCACGAAAGCTGAAAATCTATGCCCTAAAACAAGCTAATATATCCGAAATGTATTTTAGCATTTCTTAGCTGCAGCGGGCTGTTTGTGCGTGTACCGAGCGCATAATTCAGTGCGAAAATACCGACCTTCGTTTCCAGTGTCAGACCTACTCCGAAGGCATACAAAAAAGCCGCATCTTCCTGCATTGAGGGCGC
Organism: uncultured Saprospiraceae bacterium; assembly: GCA_964467315.1. Lineage (GTDB taxonomy): Bacteria > Bacteroidota > Bacteroidia > Chitinophagales > Saprospiraceae > JAAFIM01. Next base: position 14,030 of record CAYXSA010000050.1, read on the forward strand.
GCGCAACTGAAAAGCCGTAAGGTCAGAAAAGGCAGAAAAATAAGAATTGCCTGTGAGCAAATAGCGCCATTCGATGGTAGGGCTGAGGTAAGCGGAGGCAAAAATAAATTCCTCATCAAAGCCGCGTTGTATGCGCATACCACCGATGCGAAACAGCTCGTTTTGGTACAGACCCCGCGAGGCAAACAGGTAGCCCGCCTGCATACGCATCAGCAGGGTCATAGATTTGCCCAGAGGCTGAAACCTGCTGCCCTCTATTTGCGTCCGTATCTGATAGGAAGGCGTTAGGAGGCTATCGTAGAGCGTAGAAAAATCGAAATCCGAATTTGACAAATTGAGCACGGCGATATTGGGGCGAATGGAGCGCCGACCTGTCGATACATTGGCAGTCAGCGCCCAGCCCTTGCGCGGATTGTAACGCATATCGAGCCACTGCGCCGTATACTCGAAGCCGACCCACTGCGTGCGCGTATCCAGCGTCGAGGGCAATCTTCGCGTAAGCAACAAGCGCAGCGTATCGATATGCGTTACGTTGGTGTTGGTCGTGCGCCAATAGGTTTTTAGGTAATTGCCGCCCTGCAATAAATACTGCGCACCTATCTCCCCGATAATATCTATATAGGTAGAATCCCGCCGATACAGTTCAAAAGCCGCATCTACGCCAAAGGGCGTGCGCAGCAGATAAGGCAGGGTTATGCGCGTGCGCAGTTGGCTGGTCTGGGTCTGAAAGCGCTGCCAAGAGAGTTGGAGGCGCTCGCCGCTGGCAAAGGCATTTTGCAGGTCTATCAGCACATTGCCCGTAATGCTCACCCTTTGGACAGTCTGCCCTTGTACGATGCTCGTAGCAGGCTGCACGCCTACGAGAAAATCAAATCTATTGGCTCGGCGCGGGCGCAAAAACAAGTGTACATCGGCTCTTCCCTGCTCGAAAACGATATAAGGGTCGGCGCTCAGTTGCGCGAAAGGCAAAGCATTCAGCCGCTGCCGCAGCGCCCGAATACTGCGTTCATCGTAAGGGCTGCCCGCTCGCAAACCCAGATAATGCCGCAGATAATTGGTACGCAGCCGCAGGCTAAGATTGCGCGTGGTACCGTCTTCGCTTAGAGTCGTCTGTGGCTCTATGCGTATTTTGCCAATGCGGATATTTGCGCCCTTATCCAAACGCAGTCGGGCAGACAAACGCCCCGTATTCGGCTCTATGCCTATATCGCTTAGCCAGATTTGCGCAAAAGGGTAGCCGTTGTTTTCGCAATATTTGAGCAGCTTTTCGAGGAGGGCGCTGATTTTATCGCCGTTTATGGGCGCAGGAAAGGGGCGAAAGTTTAGCGAACGCAGATAGTCCTCAGGCAGGCTATCCGTATGTAGCTGCCCCCATTCGTAGCGCTCGCCCAAGTAAATAAAAACCCGCCAAACCCGCCCATATACGCTATCTATGTGCGAATGAATGCTATCTATAGAAACCGCCGCGTAGCCCATAAATTGGAGGCGCTGCAGTGTCGATAGCAGCAATAAACGCGCAGCGGCGCTGTCTTTTGCGATGCGTGGTAGGGTGTCGGAACGCCAAAAAATGCTATCTTTGCCGCTGGATATATCCAAAGTGTCGCTGCTCGCACCGCTCCACTGCGCACCCACCGCCGCCCAGTCCAAACGCAGGCTCTGCGCCTGCATAGAAGGCATAAATAGTAGCAAAAAAGCCCAAAAAACGCAAAATCTCATTCCGTAAAATATAATATATACTTATGCAAACGCTTTTAATCTTAGTTTCGTCGCTTGTTTTTATGTTTTCGCAGAGCAGTTGCGGAGAAAAAAAAACAAAAAAGCAAGAAATTTTGCAATCCGTTCAAGAAAATACCCCCATCGCGCAGCCTGCCACCAGAAAAAAAGACGCCGACATAGTCTATGATTTGAGCCAGCCCACGCGCCGTTTCGTATTGGATACGCTGCTCAATGAAATTTCTGCCATCGAATGGATAGACAGCGAAACACTCGCCGCCGTAGAGGACGAAAATGGCATTTTGTACCTGCTTTCTACCAAAGACGGCAGCATCAAAGATAAATTTAGCTTTTGGGAGCAGGGCGGCGATTTTGAGGGCATAACGCTGGCGGGCGAAACCATCTGGATACTCGAAGCTAAAGGGCATTTGTTTGAAATTAACAACTGGCGCGATGCCGAAAAGCGCAAAGTACAGCGCCATAATACCCCTTTAAAAAAGGATAATGACGCGGAAGGACTTTGCTACGATGCCGCCAAAAATCGCCTATTGATAGCCTGCAAGGGCTCACCTCTAATCAACGCAATGGCGCGCGATCATAGAGCCGTCTACGCTTTTTCTATTGCCGATAAAAAACTTGGAGAAACACCCCTTTTTGCCTTTGATATCCCCAGCGTGCAATCCATATTGGCGGCGCAGCCTGCCCATGCTTACACACATGAAAACGTACTTCGCAAGCTCTCCAAAGGCAAAAATATGCCCATTATGCCCTCCGATATCGCCATTCACCCCCTATCGCAGGACATCTATATCCTCGCCTCCGACGGTATGGCGCTGATGCGTTTTGCACCCGACGGGCTTAGTCTACTCGATATATGGGGGCTTGACCCCGCGCAAATGCCCCAGCCCGAAGGCTTGTGTTTTAGCTCGGAAGGCGATATGTGGATTTCTTCGGAAGCGCGCAACGATGTACCCAGCCTGCAATTTTTTGCCAAAAAATAAACGCTCCGCCTTCCTTATGAATACCATCGGTTTCGACATAACGCGCATCGACGAAAGCAGCGTGATGCTGCAATTTTTCTTGTTTTCGATACTCATTTTTTTGTTTTTTTGGCTTTTCGGCGCGGGGCTGCGCGCACTTATCGCCGCCTACCTGCGCGGGCAGTATGCGGGCGAGCTAAACTTAGACGAAGACGGCGACGAGCTGGCGCAAAATGCACAAAAATACATAGCCGCCAATACGCCCAGTGCGCTGGCTTTGGCGACCCTGTTTTACGCAGCAAGCGCCGTTTTTTTGTTAGACTTTTTGTCGAATGGGCTTTCTTGGTACCTTTGGTCTATTGGCTCGCTCGCAGGCATAGCGATGGGCATCGTCGCGCTAATTTCGTTCAGCAACGGACGCATCATACAAGGCAGCATCAGCATGAGCACCTTCGTTCTTTGGGGCGGCGCACTCTATTATTTCTACGCCCTGTAGTTACGAGTTACGAGTTACGAGTTACGAGTTACGCAGCAACCGCGAAGCGCATTACGATTATGTGCTTTGTGTGTATATCTGATTATCAATGGCTTATGCGAAAAATTCGTAACTCGTAACTCGTCATTCGTCATTATGGCGTGTCGGCGCTCCTAAAAAGGTCGCGCCGTCGGGCTATCCGTTGCAGCCACGCTATGCGTGGCTTCCACTGCTATCCCTCACGCTTTGCAGGCTCGCAAAGGCTCGCCTGCTTTTTTGCGAGTTGGGAGCCCTTGCATGCAAGGGCTCTACCAAACCCCGCAATTCGTCATTCGTCATTCGTCATTCGTCGTTCGTCGTTCGTCATTCGTAACTATGCAAATACGGTTTGGTCTTAGCTTGCAGGAGCAGGCATATCCTGAAAGGATAGAGGGGATAGATTTAACTTTGGGGGAAACGGGTTTCCTTACATGGGCAGAGCAGCAGTTGGGTATACAGCACGAGGAGCGGCAGGCGCATTTGCGCACGGAGCAGTATCGGCAGGTCTTGGCGGCTTATCTTTCGCAGGAGTCGGCGGCATTTTTTGCGGATTCTTTTCTGGCAGATGCTTGGCATACGACGCAGGTGCTGCTTTCGATGCGGGACGAGCTGCTATTGGCGGGCTGGAAATTTCAGGCGGCGGAACAGGAAGCGCCTGCGCGTCTACGGGCACTCGCCAAGATAGAGCGCATTGCCGAGCAGGGTCAGGTTGCCATCTTGGATAAAGGTTTTGCAGAGCGTTTTATTTTTATAGAGGCGGCTTTGCGGCTGCGTCGGCTGCCTTTGGATATACTGCATATCAACGAGCCAGAGGATTTGTTGCCTGTACATTGGCGGCGTTTGCTGGCGCATCTACGCGCCGAAGGGGTGAAAATACAGCCCATAGCATTGCCCCTGCCGCCTAAGGCGGAGCAAGCGGCTACGGACTTGCAGACTTATCAGTCGGCGGTCTTTGCTGCTGATGGGCAAGGGGCGGCGAAGCCTTTGCGCGCCGATGGCTCTTTGATGATTTTGCGAGCAGCGAGCGACGGCGATGCGGCTTTTTTTCTCGCCAAGCTGGCGCGCTACAATCCCGACTGGCAGCCCGTTTGTTTGGTCGCAGGCGAAAAAAGCACGGCGCTTGATGTGGCATTGATACAGGAGGGCTTGCCGAGTTTGGGCATTCCCTCACCTTCTTATGCGCGCCCTACACCGCAGCTACTCAAGTTGGTCAGCCAATTTTTGTTTGAGCCGATAGACCCCTATAAATTGCTGGAATTTTTGAGTCTGCCGAGCAAGCCGATGCAGGAGGTTTTGGCGCGCTCGCTGGCCGATGTAGTCGCCGAAAAGCCTGGTTTGTTTAGCCCGCGCTGGAATGCTACGGTAGCGCAATTTCGCTTGAGGCTGGAGGAGCAGATAGAGAGCGAGCCCAATCCGAAACGGGCTGCCGACCTGCGCACGGAATTGAAACAAGCGATGCAGCAATATGATTTTTGGTTTCGCCGCAAGCGATACGAGCGCAGTCGGGATAAAGTGCCCGCGCGGGCGGTAGCGGAGTTGTACGATTTTGTGAGTCGCTGGGCTTATGCGCAAATCGAGCAGCTAAAAGAGCGCGCAAAGCGCATGGACGAGCGCGCCGAATGGCTGGAAGCCCAAGAAGAAACGAATGTAAGCGGGATTTATCGGGCGCGAGCGCAGGCGCAACAAGCGCGCAGCGCTCAGCCACCGCATGCGCATTTGGCGGCTTTATCGGCGCAGATAAGCCAAATAGTCGGCACGCTGCCTACGGGCGGTGCTACGCTTAGCGCTTTGGAGCTGGAGCGCATTATCCGCTCGCTCGACCAACCTTTGCCTGTAGCCATTCGCCCGCAAGAGTTGGGGCATTGGCAGTATGCGACGCATAGCAGCGCTATGACGGCGGGCTGCTCCGAGCTTATTTGGTGGAACTTTACGGCGCAGCCTACGGGCAGCATTTTTCAGCGCTGGTATCGCGCCGAGATGCAGTATCTAAGCGCCTCGGCAGCTGCGCCCGATGCTTATACGCTGGCGCATAGTCGGCAGCTTTGGCAGCAAAGCAGACCCCTACAAGCGGTAGAAAATAGGCTTATCTTGGTAGTGCCCGACTCCGTGAGCGGAGAGGAGCAGAAGATGCACCCGCTTTGGAGCGATTTGCGTTCTATCTGGGGCGAGCAGCTGCAGCGCATCACATACCAAATACGCCCCTTCGGTTATGAGGAGCAGGAAAAAAATGAATGGCTACAGCAGTTTTTTGCGCTGCCGCCGCGCGAAAAATTACCGCAGCAGACAAGGGCAGAAGAGGGAACTTTCTTGCAGATAAGCCCCTCGATTGCGCAAGAGTTTGGGCGGGAGGAAGAATCACATTCGAGCTTGGAGAAGCTGTTTTATACGCCGCAGGATTGGGTTTTGCAGCATCAATTGGACTTGCGGGCTTCGCCCATCTTGAGCGTGAGCAATGAGCAGCGACTAAAAGGGAATTTATCGCACTCGATACTCAATAAGCTGTTTGAGAACCTAAAAGATGCGGGTATAGAATGGTCGCCCAAATTCGTAGAAAGCTGGTTTGATAGGGAGGCGCATAAATTCATACAAGAGGAGGGCGCGCCTTTGCTGATGTATGGCAAGGAGTCGCAGCGCACGGACTTTTTGCGCAGGCTTTTGCGGGCTACGCAGACGCTGGTGGCGGCTATCTATGCCGATGGCTGGAAAATCGTGGGCACAGAACAAGAGCTAACAGGCGAGATAGCGGGGCAGAAAGTGCGGGGTTTTGCGGATTTGGTGCTGCAAAGGAACAAAGAATGGTGTATCGTGGATATTAAGTGGGCGAGTGGCAGCCCATATCAGAAGCGCTTATACAGCGGGGAAGATTTGCAACTGGTGTTGTACTCGCGTTTGCTGGGGCAGATGCAGGGTTTGGACTGGGCGCATACGGCATATTTTACCCTCAACAATGCGCAGTTTGTAGCGCGCACGCGGGAGGCGTTTCGCCATGCCTTGCTACCCGATGCGCCGAAAGATGCGGCAAAATTGCCGTTTCAGTTGGTGCATCAGGCTATCTGGGACAAGATGGAGGCGACTTTCCGCTGGCGCAAAAGGCAGCTACAGGCGGGCATCGTCGCTTTGAGCAATAAGCACGAATACGGCGAAGAGTTGCCCGAAGTGTTGAAGCAGGAGGATTTTCATCGCTTGCTGGAAGTAGACCTACCTGATAAGGATAAGTATAGCATTTATAAGCCTTTACTACGCAGATAAGCTAAGCGCCCGCCTTTGCGGGCGCTTTTTTTGTGTTATGCGTGAGGGCAATGTCATTAAGACATTACAATTTTTTATTGCTTTTTAGAAAAATTAAAGCAGCCGTTTTCTTTTCTGTTACTTTTTTTTCCGAAGCGAAAAAAAAGTAACCAAAAAAAACGCTTTTTGCGTCGAAAAACTTGCTCGGTCAAAAATTGCCTTGCAATTTTTGACCTCCCTTCAACAGTTTCGACGCAGCAAGGTGCGCCTACGGCGCAATTTATTGGCTCGCTACGCGAGCATTTTACGCGCTTAATTAAAAAAGCAATTTTTTAGTGTAATGCCTTAATGACATTGTGCGTGAGGGATAGGAGCGAAACCAGCCCGCTTTGAGCGGGCTGATGTAGCGGATAGCCCGACCCAGCCCCCTTTATTGGGGCTGGGGCACGCCCCCAAAAGAAGGAATTTAGCGGCTGAGGGACAATAGCAGCCCCAAGCCAAAATAAGCGACGACGAGCACAGCGAGATATAAAAGCCGCTGATTTTGTGCCTGCGGGTGTGCGTTTTCGAGCTCGCCACTGTCGGCGGGCAGGTAGCCGAACCAAGTGTAGAAGATGACGCGTTTGGCGTAATTGAAGAGCAGCAGCAAAACGGGCAGCAAAAGTAGGGTGATAATCGTGGCGATAAATAAGCCGAAAGCGATAGAAATCGCCATCGGAATTAGAAATTGTGCCTGAAAACTTTTTTCTACAATCAGCGGTGCAAGCCCCAAAATCGTGGTAACGGAGGTGAGAAAGATAGCGCGGAAGCGCGATACGCTGGCCTCAATGAGTGCAGGCAGAAAGGGTTCGCCTTCTTTTAGTCGCTCGTTGAGCGCACCCACAAGCACGAGGGAATCGTTGACCATGATGCCCAAAAGCGCGACCATGCCGAGCCCAGAAAAGAAGCTAATGGGCGCACCCAACTGGGCATGCCCCCAGATAACGCCGATAAGACCGAAGGGAATGGTGATGATAACGGCGAGGGTCTGGCTGATGGATTGGAAGGTGAGGAGTATGATGACCGCCATCACAAGCCCGATGATGGGCATGACGATGCCCATAGAACGCATGGTTTTTTCGTTCTCTTTGTTTTGCCCCTCGAAGAGAAATTTGACTTCGGGGAACTCGGCATTGAGTTTGGGGACGATGTTGTTGCGTATATTGTTGGTGATTTCGACGACGGAGACGCGTCGGTCGCCGATGTCGGCTTCTACTTTTACCTCTCTTTCGCCGCTGATGTGGTTGATGGCGATAAGTCCGCGTTTTACTTCGAGGGTAGCGATTTCGTGCAGGGGAAATTCGCGCCCGTCGGCAAATCTGATGCGTAAATTTTCGAGTTGTCCGAGATTGCTGCGGTCTTCTTCGCTTAGTCGCACCCAGACGCGGACTTCGTCGCGTCCGCGCTGTAGGCGTTGCACCTCGCTACCGAAGTAACCGAAACGGACTTGGGAAAGGATTTCTTGGAGATTTAAACCCAGTTGGCGACCTTTGTTGCTGAGTTGGATATTGACCTCTCTCAATCCTTCTTGGTTGTTGTCGATGATGTCTTTTAGTCCTTCGATTTTTTTGATTTCGCCCTTTAGTTGTTCGACGGCGGCGGAAAGGTCTTTGGGATTTTTGCCGACTACGGAGATGGAGATGGGTTTGCCGAAGGGGGAGCCAGAGCCGAAGGTTACGTTTTCTGCGCCGACGATTTCGCCTGACTGTTCGCGGATTTGTCCGCTAACATCGAGAATGGACATTTGGCGTTCGTCGCCGCTAAGGAGGGTAATTTTGACCATGCCTCTATGGGAAGCGGGGCCTATGATTTTTTCTACCTTTTCAACGATGTCTTTGCCGTCTGTGCGTTTGGCTTTGAGGGCGTTGTTGACGAGCCAAGTGGCAGCCTCTATCTGGTCGAGTCTTTCGGCGGTGATATGTTCGCGGGTGCCCGAAGGCATGGTAACGACGACTTCGAGGTCGTCGCGCTCTATGAAGGGGAAAAAGGTAGTTTTTACCTTTCCCGTGAATACCGCACCGATGCTGATTATCAGAGCCCCCAAGAAGAAGGCAAGGGGCAGCAAGATTTGGAATCTATCCAAGGAGAAGCGCAGCACGGGCGCGTATATATATTCGCGCATGAGTTTTAGCAGCCAATCCATCGCCTTACTGATGGGGCGCAGGACGCTGTCTATGATTTTGTCTATTAGGTTGGGTTTCGCTTCGTGTTGGGATTCGTGTTGGGCTTGGTATGCGGCTTTTTCATCGTCGCCGTCGACATAGTCTTTCTTTTTTTCTTCGCTGTGGCGGTTCATGCCTTTGGAGTGCACGAGGTGTCCAGGAAGTACAAAAATGCCTTCCACAAGCGAGACGAGCAGGGTAATGATAACTACAGCCGCGAGGTCGGCGAAGATATCGCCTATGCGCCCATCGAGGAAAAAGAAGGCAGAAAAGGCGACTACGGTGGTCATTACCGCCGAAACTACGGAGGGAAGGACTTCGAGCGTGCCGCGTATGGCGGCTTCTGTGCGTTCGTAACCGCGCTCGTAATAGCTGTAGATGTTTTCGCCGATGACGATACCGTCGTCTACCAAGATACCAACGACGACTATCATACCAAACAGCGATATAACGTTGATACTCAAGCCCATAAGGCTGCTAATGATGAACAAGCCCGCAAAAGAAATGGGAATAGAGGAGGCGACCCAGAAGGCAAGTTGTCTATTCAAAAAGAGCGTTAGCGCGGCTAAAACGAGAAAAAAGCCCGATATGCCATTATCGGCGAGCAAATTGATGCGCTGGCGCAAAATGATAGAGCCATCGCGCACGATGGTCGCTTTTACGATGCTATTTTTTTGGTTGAATTTTTCAACGTATTCTTTGCAAAAGTCGGCGATGCGCAGCATATCCTCATCGTCGGTATTTTCTACCGATACGACCACAGAGGGTTTTCCGTTCATAAAGCTGCGAGCGGGTGCGTCCTCCCATTTATCCACTACGTCGGCGACTTGGTACAGGTAGGTGATGCTGCCTTCTGGGCTGGTTTTGAGGGGGATATTTTTCAAATCTTCGGCGAAGTAGCCCTTGTTGCGGGCGCGTACCAGCAATTCGTCTTGTTCGGCTTTGATTTTTCCGCCCGTAACATCGATATTGGCGCTGCGTATCGCCTGCGTAGCCTCCAATAAACTGAGTTGATAGCGCCGCAAATCGGCTTCGCGGAAGGCTATCTCTATTTCTTCCTTCGGAAACCCCGAAATCGTAACCTTCGATATAAAATCCTCCCTGCGCAATTCTTCCTCGCATTGGCGGGCAAACTGTTTGAGCGTGCGCAAATCGACCTCGCCGCTTAAGGCAAAACTAAACGCAAAGTTGCGGTTTTCAACCTTAAATATCTGCGGCGTTTCCATGCCAACGGGGAAGGAAGGTATCTGCCCGACCGCATTTTTTACGTCCTGCAAGGCTATATCCAAGTCGTAGCCGCGTTTTACCTCCACGTCCACGCTGGCGGAATTTTCGCTCGATACGGAGGTTACGCGCTCGATGCCCGTTACGGTTTGCAGGTTTTCCTCGATTTTTAGCACTACGCCCTCTTCCATCTCTTCAGGCGAAGCGCCAGGAAATACCGCCTGCACCTTAATAAATCGCAAAGGGGCGGGCGGGAAAAAGGTCGAGCGCATACTTTTTAAGCCCCAATAACCAAAGAGCAGTATCAGCAGCATCAGCACGTTGCCGACCAGCGAATTGCGTATAAAAAATTCTACTAAGCGTCTCATTTTGCGTATTTGTATAGACAACAAAACTCCTGTTTTGCAGCCGCAAAGATAGTTTTGGGAGGCGGTAATGCGACAAAATGCCGCCTATTTATCAAAATTTTAACCGATAGGGCGTGTTTTGGGCTAAGTTGCGTGTATAAACAATTTTTTTTGGGCGTGCCCGCCGCCCGTAGGGGCAGCCCCCACGGCGTGCCTTCGGCACTTGTTATGTGGCTGCCCACGCGCCGCAAAGGCGGCGCGTCGCGGCGGTCGGGCTATTCGGGGCAGCCCTGTGCTGCCCTGAAGGGCAGACACATTGGTCTGCCCCTACTATCCCTCACGCATAAAAAATACCCGCCGCGCCAAAGGGGCGCGGCGGGCATGCTGCGATTTTACCAACCGCTGTGCCTTTCCCAGCTATTTTGCTCGGATAATTCCTGCAAGATGCTCAGATAGCTATTGTAACGGGAGGCGGCTACCGTGCCCGCTTGCAGTGCTTTTTTTACGGCGCAATGCGGCTCTTGCTGATGCAAACAGCCCCGATACTTGCAGTCGGCACTTAGCAGAAAAATCTCCTTAAAGTTGTGTACTACGTCCTGTGGCGATAGATAATTAAAGCCAAACTCTTTAATGCCTGGAGTGTCGATAATGCGCCCTGCGCCCTCAGGCAGGTCAAACATCTCGGCGAAGGTGGTCGTATGCTGCCCCTTGTCGCTGCTTTCGGATACTTCGCTGGTTCGCAAATCCCAATCGGCATTTACGGCATTCAGCAAAGAGGTTTTTCCTACCCCAGAGTGCCCCGAAATTAGGGTCGTTTTGCCTTCGAGTTGGGTACGCAGTCTATCCATGTTTTTGCCTGTGGCTGCCGATACCAAAAGCGCCGAATAGCCGATGGACTTATATACGCCGTATACGTCCGCCAATTCCTGCAACGCTTCCTCTTCGTACAAGTCGGCTTTGTTGAAAACGAGGGTCGTCGGTATATCGTAGGTGGCTGTAGTCAGCAAAAAGCGGTCGATAAAGCCCAACTTTATCTGCGGCTGGCGCAGGGTTACGACCAAAAGGGCTTGGTCGATATTGGCGGCTATCATGTGTAGCGAATAGCGCCCATGTGTAGATTGCCGCAGGACATAGTTGCGGCGTGGCAATATCTGTTCGATGCTGCCTCGTCTTTGTTGCCCGTCTTCGGTGGAGGGGGCGGGGGCAAATTCTACCCAGTCGCCGACGGCGATGGGGTTGGTCGTGGGGACTTTGTGCAGGCGGATTTTTCCGCGTATGCGGCAAGCATAAGTTTCGCCCGATTCCGTGCGCACTTCGTACCAACTTCCTGTGGTTCTGTAGACTGTTCCTTGCAAATGAATGGTAATGAGGAATGAAAAATAAAAAAAATCTTTTTGTGGGCGAATCTTAATTCGCCCTTACGACTACATTCAGCCAGACATTGGGCATGCTGGTAGAGGCGCGGGGCATGGGGGCATTGTTTCGATTTTGGTTGTAGGGGCTGTTGTTCATGCCATTGCCGCCCATACCGCCGTTCATGGGGTTGCCACCCATGCCGCCTCCGCCCATTGTGTTTCCGCCCATGCCTCCGCCCATCGGGTTTGCCTGATTATTGTCGTCGTCCTCGCTGCTTTTTGCTGCTTCGTTGATGCGAATGCCTAAGGCGAAGGTTTCGCCGCCTTGGAGGGATTTGGTTTGGAAGATGCTGCTTAGGGGAATGCGGTATTCTAAGATGAGTTCGCCGAGTTCGTCGAAGCCTGTGGCTGCTTTGAAATTGGGCGAGGCGGTATTGGTAGCGCGTAGGGGTTCGGGCGAAAAGCCTACGATATCAAATTCTTGCATTTCTTCCGTGTAGACGCTTTCGAGGCTGCGGCTATTGCCGCCGCGTGCTTGCATAGCTTGGAGGTCTGCGGCGCTGCTGGGCAGGGGGTAGCGCAGCCCCATGAGATTGCGGCGGCGAGTGGTGGTATCTACCCAGACGCTCATACCATTTTGGATAAGCAGCATTTGGGCTTCTTGCCCTGTGCTACGCAGGCAGACGTACAGAAATTGGGAATCGGTTTGTATCCAATAGCGGACTTGGGGCAGGCTGCCGATGGTGCGCAGGCTATCCATTTGCCAGGCTTCGAGTTTGCCGTCGACCGTGAGGCGGCTGTTTTGTATGGGGCTTGCGATGGTTATGAGCTGCTGCGGGCGGCAGGCGGCGAATAGGAATAGCAAGCAGGATATGAAAAAAAATAGCCGCATCAGAGGGAGATAGATTGGAGTTTATTTGCGTGAGGGATAGGAGCGGAACCAGCCCGAAGCCGTAGGCAAGGGCTGATGCAGCGGATAGCCCGACCCCGCGACCTTTGAACGCCGCCTTCAGGCGGCGTGGGGCGCGGGGGCACGCCAAAAAAATAAAAAAGTCTGAATTTAGCCCTGCAATCGAATGATAATTTCCTCGATGGATAGGCTTTCTTGCTCGCCTGTGCGCATATTTTTGAGCCCGAATTTGCCTGTTGTGCGCTCCTGCTCGCCGATGATGAGGATAAAGGGGACTTCGCGGCGGTTGGCGTACTCGAGTTGCTTTTTGAATTTGGCGGCTTGGGGGTAAATATCGGCGCTGATGCCTGCCGCGCGTAGCTGTGTCAGGATGCCGAAGCCTGTGAGTAGGCTGTCTTCATCGAGCGAGAGGACTAACGCCTGCGTGCGTGCAAAGGTTTCATCGGGGAATTTTTTTAATTTGAGCAGGAGGTCGTAAATGCGGTCTGCGCCGAAGGAAATGCCCACGCCCGACACGTCGGGCAGCCCGAAAATGGCGGTAAGATTGTCGTATCTGCCGCCGCTGGCGATGCTGCCCATGACCAATTCGGCTTGACCTTCTGCCGTTTTGTCGACGACGACCTCGAAGATGCAGCCCGTATAATAGTTTAGTCCGCGTGCGAGCGTGGGGTCGAGCTCGAAGCGGTTGGCAAAGGTATAATTTTTGAGCAAGGCGTAGACTTGCCGCAGTTCTGCGATGCCTTGCGCGCCGCGCTCCGTGTCGGCGAGGGCGTTTGCCATTTCGTCTAAGCTGCTTGCCGATAGGATTTGGCGCAGTTGGGCGATTTGGTCGGCGCTCATGCCTACGGACTCGCTGCCCAGCTCTCGGGTGATGCCTTCCCAGCCGATTTTATCGAGTTTATCGATGATGGTGGTTATCTGCATGAATTGGTCGCCGCGTCCCAATTTTTGGGCGAGCGCATCGAGCAGCTTGCGGTTATTGATGCGGATGATGACTTTGAGCCCCAATTTTTGGAAAACTTGGTCGAAAATCTGCATCAATTCGGCTTCATAGACGAGGGCGGGGCTGCCTACCACGTCTGCATCGCATTGAAAAAACTCGCGGTATCGCCCAGCCTGATTGCGTTCGGCGCGCCAGACGGCTTGTATTTGGTAGCGTTTGAAGGGGAAGGGTAGGAGGTGGCGGTTCATGGCGACGAAGCGCGCGAAGGGGACGGTGAGGTCGTAGCGTAGACCTTTTTCTGCGATTTGGGGCAGGATTTTGGCGCTATTGCGAGCGGCGAGGTCTTCCGCCTTGCTGTCTTTGAGGAAGTCGCCCGAATTGAGGAGTTTGTATAGGAGGGTGTCGCCTTCTGTGCCGTACTTGCCTGTGAGGGTATCGAGGCGCTCCATCGCGGGGGTTTCGAGGGGGGCGAAACCGTAGAGGGCGTATATTTGGCGGATAGTATCGAATATATAGTTGCGTCTGAAAACGTCTAAGGGGGCGAGGTCGCGGGTACCCGCTACGAGTTGAGGCTTCATTTGGAATTACGAATTACGAATTACGAATTACGCATGTCGTGCATGGGCGCGGCATTGCGTGGCGGATATTGGGGGCAAAGGTAGGCTAAAAAGTGAAAAGTGAAAAGTGAAAAGTGAATGTGTTTAACTGCTAAGGTCTTATGTGCAAAATGCGCTACGCGGTTGCTGCGCAATCGTAATTCGTAATTCGTAATTATTAAAAAGCCCCCGCGTATGGCAAGCATAGGCGAGGGGGCATTTTAAGATTAAAGTTATAAGTTTGGTAACTTGTAACTAAAAATAGGCTTTGGTGGCTCGAGTCATTTCTCTTTTGCCTTTGGGGCCTGGGAGTGTTTCGATGGAGAAGCCGACGGATTTCAGGAGCCGTTTGAAGTCGCCTTTGGCGCAATAGGTGGTCATTACGCCGCCCATGCGGAGGAGGTTATAGGCTTTCTGCATGGCGGGATAGTCCCATAGTTCGGGCTGGGCATTGGGTGCGAAGGCATCGTAATAGAGCAGTTCGAACTGTTCTGTGCCGAAGTCTACGAACTCGAAGGGAACTTCTACGCGGCGGAAGGTAAAATCGGGGCTAAGTTGCTGCCATTCGCCTGCCGTAGCTTGGTGCATTTGTAGGAAGGTGCTGCGCTCGTCGGGTGTGCCTAAGTGCTCGGGATAATTGAGCTGATTGACGAGATAGGTTTCTAGTGGCATGGCTTCCAGTCCTGTGTATTCGATTTTTATACCAGGTAGGTGTAAGGAGCGCAAATAGGTCATAAATGCGTTCAGACCAGTGCCGAAGCCCATTTCAAGAATGGAGATTTTTGGATTTTCACCCAGCAGCTTGCCTAAAATGTGGTGGAAGCCAGCCTCGACATAAACGGTATGCGCTTCTTGCAGCGCGCCGAATTTGGAGTGATAGGTTACTTGCCAGCGGTCGCTTTCGACGGTGTGTGAGCCGTCTTCTGTGATTAACAAATGTCGCATGAGCATAAAGAAAGAAAAGGTAAGATTTAATTACGCAAGAGCAGCCAGAACGAAAGAAGAGAGAAATGAAAGAGCTAATACGCAGTTTCGTAGCTCAGTAGTGGTGTCCAATCAGTACAGGAGAAGACATACCATAAAAAAGTAAGTACGTTTGTTGGGGAGGAGGTATAACGAAAGACGCAAAACAAAATTTGGTTATTTCGCCGTTCAGCAAGCGATACACGCTTATAAGACAGGCGCAAAATTAGAATAAAATTTTGTAGCCTTCTAAATAATGCAGGTTTTATTTTTTAATTTCTTTAATCCTTCTCTTTTACGAGGACGACGACGCGGTCGGTTGCCCAGAAGGTTTTTGCATTTTTGATGACCAGCGTGGAGCCTTTGATTTCGTAAGAGGCGGGGTCGCGTTTGGGCAGGATAAATTCGATATTGCCGCCCTCTGCGCCGCAGGTAAATTCCGTATTGCCGTACAGATTGACTTTAGAGCCGCGAGCGGTAACTTCCTGTTTATAGCTGTTGGTAAGTTCCTTGCTCAAGTCGCGCATGATGTTCATTTTGCGCAATTCCTTTTTGGTATTGCAGACGATATAGGCGTTGGCATTGTCTTCGATGAAGGTATTTTTGCTGCGCAATTCGGCGTTGGTACGCTCCAAGTTTGATACGGTACGCTCTAAGTCTTGGTTTTTGCGTTGTAGCTCCTCGTAGGCTACTGCCAGCTCGCCGCGTGTTTCCAATAATTGCGCTTCCATCTTGTTGAGTGCGCTGCGCATATCTTTGATGATGGTGTTTTGCTCGGCGATTTGCTGCTCTTTTTCCATGATTTTTCCTTCGGCGGAGGCTATCATTTTTACGAGGTTTTCGTTTTGGATTTTGAGCGACTTTACTTGCCCTTGCAACTCTTTTGCGCGGTTTTGCGCCTGCTCGTTGGCGGTTTTCAGCCCTTCGAGTTTTGCCATGATGTTTTGACGCTGCGAAAGTTCGCCAGAAAACTCCTTGCTTTGGGTGAGTTTCTGTATTTCTTTCTCCCGCTCGGCTATGGCGCGGAGCGTGTCTTCGATGTCGTTGAGCTGCTGTATCGCCTGCGAATACTCGTCCCGCAGTTGCCCATCTTCGTCCGTCAAAGCGGCGGTTTTTTGTTTCAAAACAGCATTTTCTTCCGTCAGTCGCTTCAACTCGGCTGCGCTATTGTCGCAACTACTGCCCATGCTCGCAAGCAACAGCAATAAAAGCATAAAAGGTAAAATTCGGATACTTGACATAAGTTTATAGAAATAGAAGCAAAAAATGTTATAGAAAATTATCAACGGAGAAATAAGGTTACTATGCCCGAAATCAGCAGAGGAAGCGCAAAATAAACCAGCAGCAGTATCTCCATCAGACCCGGCATACCGTGCGGGTGTATGTTTCGTTCGGGAAAAAAGCAAGAAAATATGCGCCCTACCAAGCCCAAGCCCAAAAATATACCCGCCGACCACCATAGACGCGTATCGTCTAATGCCACACCCACAGGCAGCACAATGAGCGCGGCGACAAATAAAACGAAGAGCAGCGTTTGGAATATATCATTTTTTAACGGCGACGGATATATCAGCCTAAGTAGTAACACCATAGTTTGTAACTGCTATATATTTGATGAAAAATTTAACGCAAACGCCAAAAAACCGCAGGCTCCACAGACTCCAACCAAAGCCGATTTTCCCGCCAATAAGCCCGACCTGCGGGCAGATTTAGGGCAAATTCATCGCTTGGGTTTTCCTCGAAAGTCATGCGCATGGTCGTTTTGTCGATGCTGCCCGCCAGCAATTTACGCTTGTCGCCCGCCCGCACGTTAATCTCTGCCGTAAAACGAACGGTAGTGCCTACGTCTTCGATGCTCTTAAAAACGAGGCTCAAAATTTCCTCCTTTTTGTCGCCGTAGTCAATGCGTCCAGAGTAGCGCCGACTCATCAAAGCCGCAAAATCTACCTGCGCATCGGGCGTTATGGCTGCCACTTTCGCCTCCACTTGGTCGACGTATTTGCCCTGCGGATAGTCAAATTTATAGCGCCGATAGCCATATTCCGTGTTGTCCGTACACGCCAGCTTCCACAAAAAATCTTCCTTTTGCTGTATCGCCGCCTGCTTGTAGCCGCTGTCGGGGTATTTTGCCAAAAACGAATCTATCGCCGCTACAGAGGGCGAAACTTGCACCGCCTGCCAAGCGCGCGCATCGTCGCCCGCACATGACCAACCAAAAAATGAACCCAATACTAAGAGCAACCAAAAGGCACGCATTCTATTTAAATTTTTGATATAATTCGTTGATTATCAGTTATTTTTTTTGGCGTGCCCCCGCGCCACGCCCGCCGCAAAGGGCGGCGGGCGGAGCCGTAGCATGCTACGGCTCTACTGGCGCGGGGTCGGGCTATCCGCTCC
>CAYXSA010000051.1:0-31034 GCA_964467315.1 uncultured Saprospiraceae bacterium
GCGAATCAACATTCGCCCATTTGGGCGATGGTGAAACGCCCCGAATAGCCCGACCGCGCCCCCCTTTTTGCCCCGCCTTTGGGCGGGGTGCCTGCGCGCTTTTAGCGCAGGCAGGGGCGCGGGCTCGCCCAAAATTAAAAACAGCGCAAAAAAAACAAAAAATCTCTTAATTTTGCGCCCTAAAAATCATTTTACTGTATGAAAAAGCGCATTCTTTCGGGCATTCAGCCTACGGGTGAACTACATTTTGGCAACTATTTCGGTGCGGTGCAAAACTGGCTCCGCCTCCAAGAAGAGCACGAATGTATGTTTGCTGTCGTCGATTATCACGCTATTACGATGCCCTACGACCCGCAAAAATTGCGCGAAAATACTTGGTCGCTTGCCCTCAATCTGCTGGCGCTGGGGCTGCGTGCCGAGACCCTTTTCATACAGTCGCTCGTGCCCGAACATACCGAACTCGCTTGGATACTCAACGGCGTTTGCCCCTATGGTGAGCTTTCGCGCATGACCCAATTCAAGGACAAAAGCGAGCAACTTGGCGAGGACGATAAAACCTCCTTCGTGTCGGCGGGCTTATTTACGTATCCCGTCTTGCAGGCTGCCGATATTTTGGTTTATCAGGCGCATTATGTGCCCGTCGGCAAAGACCAAGAGCAGCATCTGGAGCTAACGCGCAACATCGCCCAGCGCTTCAATAACCGCATCGGTAAAGAGTTTTTCCATCTACCCGAAGCCCTCTATACGGAAGTACCCAAAGTCATGTCCCTCGCCGACCCGACGCGAAAAATGTCGAAAAGTTTGGGCGATAAACACTATATCGCCGTTTTTGAGGAGCCTGCCCGCCTGACGAAAAAGGTCAAATCCGCCGTTACGGACACGGGCGAGGGCACAGGCGCAGAAATGTCGGCAGGTGTAGCCAATCTGTTTAGACTCCTGCGCGCTGCAGGCGACGAAGCCGCATATGCCGAACTCATGGCACAGTACGAAGCGGGCAGCCGCCGTTATGCCGACCTCAAAGAAGCCACAGCAGCAGCCATTAGCCGACTAAGCAGCCAATTCATAGAGCGCCGCACCGAAATCCAAGCCGACAAAAAACGCTACAAAGAGCTGATCCAAGATTCCAGCGCCGCCATCAGAAAAAAAGCACAAGAAACCCTACGCCAAGCCAAAGACCTCTGCGGTCTGCTCAATGTTCGGTAGACGGGCTTTATGTTTAGGTACTGCGCGGCTGTCGCCGCGCTGGTACAATGCCGCCTCAGGGCGGCATCGGTAGCAAGTATCTACCAATTGTTTGAATAGCTGCCGCCTGTAGCAAGGGGATAAACAGCGAAAACCATGATGTACACTATGTTTCAATCTGTACATCGCGTCAAGCAGTAAGATGCATATCCATAGCCCCAAAGGGGCGTTTTCTTCTTCGCCGTTGGCAAGCGTAGCGCAGCCTGCGGATTAAAAAATTTCGTCAAGACCATGCTCAAAATAGGAATTCTACGCGAGGGCAAAACGCCGCCCGACGCACGCACGCCCCTTACACCCGCCCAATGTAAGTGGATAAATACCCAGCAGGCAGGCAAAGTATACTGCGTTGTACAAAGCTCTAAAGTGCGCTGCATCGCCGATGCCGACTATGCCGCAGCAGGCATTGAGGTCGTCGAAGATATCAGCGATTGCGACATACTCTTGGGCATAAAAGAAGTGCCCATCAAGGATTTAATAGCCGAAAAAACCTATTTTTTCTTCTCGCATACCATCAAAAAGCAGGCGCATAACCAAAAACTCCTGCGCGCCGTCTTAGACAAGGGCATAGAGCTGGTCGATTACGAATGCCTCACCAACGATACGGGCTTGCGCGTGATTGCCTTCGGACGCTGGGCGGGCATCGTCGGCGCACACAACGGACTTATGACCTACAGCCGACGCACAAAGGCTTTCGATTTGAAACAAATGCACCAATACGGCACCTTTGCCGCTGCCCTCGAAGCCTACAAAAACATACAACTGCCCCGAAATTTGCGCATCGTCGTTACGGGCGCGGGGCGCGTATCGAGCGGGGCTTTGGAGGTACTCGACGCGCTAAAAATTCGGCAGGTTTCGCCCTCCGTTTTCCTCGCCAACGAGTTCGAGCAGCCCGTCTACACGCAGGTTAATGCTCAAGATTATGCCCAGCACAAGCAAACGGGGCATGCCTTTGAAATATCCGATTTTTTCGAAAATCCTCAAAATTACGAGTCCACCTTTCTGCCCTACGCCGAGCGCAGCGATTTGATGATAAACGGCATTTTTTGGGACAAGCGCGCGCCCGCCTTTTTCACGCGGGAGCAGATGCTACAAAGCAATTTCCGCCTGCGCACCATCGCCGACATCACCTGCGATATAGCGCCCGCCGCCTCCCTGCCTTCCACGCTCAAAGCCTCCACCATCGCGGAGCCGATTTTTGGTTACGATGCGCAAAACAATTGCGAAACCGCCCCCCATCAGCCCCATGTTATCGACGTGATGAGCATCGACAACCTGCCGAGCGAGCTGCCCATCGACGCTTCTGGCGCTTTCGGCGAGCAGTTTATCAAGTCCGTCTTGGGCGAGTTGCTGCACAAAGAAAACAGCGCCATGCTGCGCCGCGCTACGATTAGCAACAAGCAAGGGCAATTGACGGCTGAATTTGCCTACTTGCAAGACTACGCCGAAGGTAAATAGCAATAAATTAAAAAAACGAGCCGCAAAATTTGCGTTACTCGTTTTTTTTTGCTTAATTTGCTACTTTAATTGGGGTGACTTTAATTCATGGAAGGTTTGTGCCGACAGGCTGCAAACCTTTCTTTTTTTTTGTTTTTTTGGGGGCTGCGCCCGCAGAAGCGGTCGCCGCTACGCTATGGGTTCGCCTATCGGCTCATACCCGCGCTGTTAGCGCGGGTACGCGTGAGCCGCAATGAATTGCGGCTCTACACGCGCCCTCCGCATCGCTAGCCCAACAACCTTTTGTTTGCTATTCAGGCTCTTGCACAATAAATTCGTCATTCGCAATTCGTAATTCGTAATTCGCAATTCGTAACTATCTTTGCGCCCTACCAAACGAGTGAACACCTTTATTGATGCAAGATATGAAAGGATTTTATCGGCGGGCGGCTATTTGGCTAAGCTGCGCCCTGCTTGTTTTTTTTATGGCTGCCTGTGGCGGCGAATCTACCACGCCCACGCAATCTAATTTGAAGCTAAATTTTGAAGATGCCGTAACGCAGCAAATCATCGCCCTGCGCTCCAAACGCAATAGTTCGGGGCAAGCCGATACGGAAGCCTTGCGCACTTATTTGGCATTGGAAAACGCCGAGCACCGATACGCCGCCGTTTGGGTAGCGGCTTCGCTACAAGATAGCAGCCTCATCGAGGACTTGGCTCGTCTACTAAAAGACGAACACGTACAAATCCGCCAAATGTCCGCCTTCGCCTTAGGGCAAACACGCAATCCCCGCGCCGCTGACCTGCTTAGCGCTGCCTTTCAGCAAGATACCGTCCGCCTCGTCCAAGCCGCCATACTCGAAGCCGTCGGCAAATGCGGCAGCGAAGAGCAGCTGCGCCATCTCGCCACCGTCCGCCCCTACCCGCTCAAAGACACCATGCTACTCGAAGGCTTGGCGCTGGGTCTGTATCGCTACGCCGTGCGCGGGCTGATATACTCGGAAGGCACAGAAAAAATCATGAACGATTTTATATCCAATGCCCGTATGCCCCAAAGCGTGCGCTTTATCGCCGCCAACTATCTCGCCCGCATCGGCGGCGTAGATGTTTCCTCTTACGAAGACGTTTTACTCAATGCCGTGCGCAGCGAAAAAGACCCCGAAACCCTGATGTTTTGGGTCATCGGTCTGGCTAAAACCCAAACCATGCCCGCCTATCGCACCCTGATACAAACCTACGAAACCAACAGCGACTACCGCGTAAAATGCAATATACTACGCGGGCTGCAGTACTTCAAACACGATACCACCAAGCTCTTCGTAGCCAATGCGCTGCAAGACTCCACGCAGCCACATATTCCCCTCGTCGCTGCCGACCATTTCTACCGCACAGGACGCGATGCCGATGCTTTGCAGTACTACGGCTGGGCAATGGCACATAAAGATTGGCAAGTCCGTGCACATCTGCTCGCCGCCGCCCTACGCCACCTCGCCCCTTATCGCACACCGCAAAAACAATTCGTTACCCTCAAAATCATGGAGCTGCACAAAGCCAGCACCAACCCTTACGAACAAGCCGCCCTGCTGCGCGCCGTCGGCGAATACGAATGGAACTATAAAATCCTCCTGCGCGAGCTGCTCCCGCCGAGCGACAGCATAAAAGTCCTGCCCCTCATCCAATCCACCTGCGCCGAAGCCCTCGCCGAACTGCGCAGCAGCGAAAACTTCGACCGCGTCTTAGGCATCAATCGGCAGAAAGTCGCCGATGAACTAAACGCCAGCTTTCGCCTCCTTATAGAGCGCGGCGATGTAGGCGTGCAAGCCGCCATCGCTACCCTACTCACCAATAAAAAACTGCGCGCCGAATTCAAAACGGCATACCCCGAATGGAATTTCCTCCGACAAGCACAAAAACGGCTACAACTGCCCCGCGACTTAGAAACTTGGGCGCTTTTGCAGCAGACTATAGATATGTTTGAGGGCAAAAACATAGACGAAGGCTATAAGCCACCCGTCTACAAGCATAGCCCCTTAGTCGAACCCGATTGGCAGATAATCCAAAACATCGGCACTCAGACCCGCGCCGTCATCGAAACCTCGCGCGGCAATATCTTCCTACAGTTCGATTCCCTTGCCCCTGCTACCGTTTCGCACTTCATACAACTCGCCAAAGCAGGCTACTACGACGGTAAAACCTTTCATCGCGTCGTTACCAACTTCGTCGCTCAAGCAGGCTGCGAGCGCGGCGATGGCTGGGGCGGCAGCCAACTCTGTCTGCCCTCCGAAATCAACCCCTCCCGCTATTGGCAGGCAGGCTGCGTCGGCATGGCTTCCGCAGGCAAAGACACCGAAAGCACACAGTTTTTTATCACACACGCACCCACCGTGCACTTAGACGGCAATTATACGCTCTTTGCCCGCGTCGTAGAAGGCATGAACGTCGTGCATCAACTGCGTATAGGCGACACTATCCGCAGCATAAAAATAAATTAGGGGTTTAGCCTTTACTGTTTTTTCAGCGCGCCGCGCACCTTTGGCGCGGCGCACCGAATTTGCGTGAGGGATAGTAGGGGCGAATCATCATCGCCCCGAAGGGCGAATGTTGATTCGCCCCGAATAGCCCGACCGCCGCGCCTGTAGAGCCGTAGCATGGCACAAGTGCGTAAGCACGCCGTGCTACGGCTTTACAGCGGCGGGCACGCCCAAAAAAAATGTACTAAAAATAAAAATATGTTTCGTTTTCCTGCTTATTCTTTGGCGTTTGCCACGCTTTTGCTCCTTCTTTTCGGTTGCCAGACGGATAAAGACCGACTGCCATTTTTGGGCGAAAAAATCCCCGTGCAGCGCGCTGACGGTACTTATGACAGCCTGCCACATACGATTTCGGACTTCAGTTTCATCAATCAAAACGGGCAGACCATCACGCAAAAGGACGTGGAAGGCAAAATTTATGTGGCTGATTTTTTCTTCACCCACTGCCCTACCATCTGCCCCAAAGTCAAAAAGCAGATGCAGCGCGTCTATGAGCAATTCAAAAACGAAGACCGTTTTACCATGCTTTCGCATTCGATAGACACGCGCAACGACACCGTAGGGCGCTTGGCTTGGTACGCCGAGAGGTTAAAAATATCCGCTCCCCGCTGGCATTTGCTCACGGGTGATAAGGACGCAATTTACAAAATCGCTTACAGCTATCTGCTCACGGCTTTGGAGGATAAAGATGCGCCTGGCGGCTTCGACCATAGCGGCTCGATGGCACTCATCGACGGCAAGCGCCGCATTCGCGGTATGTACGACGGGCTCGACCCCGCCAGCATCGACCGCATGATGCTCGACATCGCCAAATTGCTCAAAGAACAAGACTAACTACATGGTTAAATAAATCGCAACAATAATCCAATAGCGTGCGCGTAGGGGCGAATATTTATTCGCCCACGTATAGCCGCCCCTCAAGCCGTGTTTTCGTAGGTGTAGGGCGAATATTTATTCGCCCCTACAAATGCACTAACTACGCAAACACCATCTTATACTTCGCACCATATTCGCCGCGCTGTATCTGCCGCAGGCGCGTGCCGATGAGCTGTTTTTTGAGCAAGCCCAGATGGTCGGTAAATAAAATGCCTTCGAGGTGGTCGTACTCGTGCTGAATAACGCGCGCCGTCATACCATCGAAAACTTTGTCGCATTCCTGCCAATTTTCGTCGCGGTACTTTATGCGCAGTTGAGCGGGGCGCGAGACCTTGCCACGCACGCCAGGAATGCTCAAACAACCCTCGTCGTAGCTCCATTCCTTGCCTGTTTCATCGATGATTTCGGGGTTGATAAAGACGCTGCGCAAAAATTCGCTGGTCGGCTCATTGTCGGCATCTTTCTCCAATTGTAGCGTATCGACCACAAAAAGGCGAATCGAGCGCCCGACCTGCGGCGCTGCCAAACCCATACCGCGTGTATGGTACATGGTTTCCCACATATCAGCTATAAACTGCTGTAAATCAGCCAGTTGTACTTGGCTAATGTCGTCCGTTACACGGCGCAAAATCGGGTGCCCGTAGGCATAAATCGGCAGAATCATGTCCTGATTTTATGACTGTTTTTTGTTGTGTTGCTTTATTTTTTTTGGGCGTGCCCGCCGCCTGTGGCGGCGGTCGGGCTATGCGTTGCAGCGCTTAGCAGCGCTTCCACTGCTATCCCTCACGCATTGCATAGGGCGAACACATTGGTTCGCCCCTACGAATACGCTAAATAAATCCCAAGTATTCCTGTAAAATTATCAGCGCGCTGATGCGGTCTATCAACCCTTTGTCCTGCCGCTTTTTCTGGCTTTTGACGCTAAAATTGATGATTTCGCGCGCGTGTAGGCTCGTACGGGCTTCCTCGTGTCTATCAAATTGCAGGTACGCAAATTCTTTCTGTAAGTCGGCTATAAGCGTTTGTATGGCAGGCTCTAAGCTGCTGGCGCTGCCGTCGGCGCGGGTCGTTTGCCCGATAACGATTTTTTCGACCTCTTCGCGGCGGAAATAATCGCGCAAGTAATCGCGTAGGCGCGGCGTTTCTACCGTTGTGAGCGCTGTGGCGATGATTTGCTGCGGGTCAGTCGTAGCGATGCCCGTGCGATGCGTACCATAATCGAGCGAAAGTATACGAGCCATTTTAATTATATCTACGTGGAGTTTGTGCCGCAAATTTACGACTTTTCGCTAAAAGCTCAATTTTTTTTGTGCCTACGCCGCTCTTGCCGTATATTCGCCTTATTATATCGTTCAAAATCTATACTTAGCCAAAAAATGACTTACGAAAATCTCCTGCTCGAAGACCGCAACGGCATCGTTATCGTTACCCTCAATCGCCCCAAAGCCCTCAACGCGCTGAATAAGCAAACGATGGCAGACCTCAAGCGGCTATTTTCCGAAGACCTACCTGCTCGATTAAACAGCATAAAAGGGGTAGTATTGGTAGGCGCAGGCGAAAAGGCATTCGTAGCAGGCGCAGATATATCGGAATTTACAAGCCTCGACGCAGCTGCAGCCCGCAATATGGCGCAAAGCGGACAAGATATATTTTTCCTCATTGAGCGTTTCGAAAAACCTGTTATAGCGGCGGTTACGGGCTTTGCGCTCGGTGGTGGTTGCGAATTGGCGATGGCTTGCCACCTGCGCATAGCTGGTGCTAAGGCGCGTTTTGGGCAGCCCGAAGTTAATTTGGGTATACTCCCTGGCTACGGCGGCACGCAGCGCCTGACCCAACTCGTCGGCAAAGGCAAGGCACTCGAACTCATGATGAGCGCCGATATGATAGGCGCAGAAGAAGCAGTCCGCTTAGGACTCGCCAATCACCTCACGGAGGCAGGCGGCGAAGTAGCCAAAGCCATCGAAATCATCGAAAAAATCGCTACCAAAGCCCCCTTAGCCATAGCGGGCGTTATCCGCTCGGTGAATGCGTATTTTGAGGCAGGCACCGATGGCTATGCGGTAGAAATCGCCGAATTTGCCAAAGCCACCGAAACGGACGACTTCAAAGAAGGTGCAGCCGCGTTTTTGGAGAAACGCAGCCCCAATTTCAAACAAGCCTAAGCAAGCCATGATAAAATTTTGTTTTTTCTTAGCTTGCTTTAGTTTTTTGCTCTGCTCTTTGTCTGCTCAAGGCGCACCCTTATTGGATGAGTGGGCGCAGGCGCGCAGTTTCAAATGCGGCGAGGGCAAATTGCTGATACCCAACGCCTACGGCAGCGGCTTAACGCCTGGCGGCTACCGCGATGAACCTTTGCAGGCGCTGGCTTGGTCGGTAAAAAATTTGCGGCTGACCTTCTTCGACCAAAAGGGCAGAGAAATCTATCAGCTACAGCTCGACCCGACCTATCTGCCGCAGGAAGTCGACATCGACTCGCGCCCACACAAGCAGCTCAATCTCGACTGGACGGGCAATTCTCTGGGCAAGCCCCTGCCTGAAGGTAGCTATTTTTATATGCTCGAATGGAGCGACCTCACAGGCAAGCGCTGTAGAGAAAGCGGCAATTTGCTCTTACAAAAAAAGGATTAAGTAGTTGGACAAAGTAAAGTTAAGCTATTTATATTCAAAAATGGGGCTTTTGGGGTAAGTCCAGTTTATCGTTTATTTTCTTCTTACTTTTTTTGTCGCAACAAAAAAAGTAAGCAAAAAAAATGCTTTTGTGTCGCTAAACTCGCTCCGTCGCCTGCGGCGACTTCGCTCAAACAGTACCGACACAGTAAGGTGCGCCTATCGGCGCAGTTTATTGGCTCGCTACGCGAGCAAAAATTCCTTAATTTATTTCGGTCTCAGCACTTAGCGTATGAAAAATTTTGCCTCTCGTGTAATGCGCATCGCTTGCGCGGCTGCCTGCTGCCTCTTCTTTGGGGTAGCACAAGCGCAAGACCTTCATTTTAGCCAGTACGACCATGCGCCCTTGTTTTTATCGGCGGGGCAGACGGGGCTATTTGCGGGCGATTATCGCTTTGCGGCGAACTATCGTAGCCAATGGTTTAGCGTGCCCGTGCCCTATAGCACCTTTGCCGCCAGCGCCGAAGCGCGTTTATTGGGCGATAGGCTGGAAAACGATGTTTTCGCGGTGGGCGTATTGGCTTGGCACGATAAGGCAGGCGACAGCGAACTAAGCAGTTCACAGGCGCAAATCAGCATTTCCTACGCCAAGCAGCTCGTAAAGGGGCTGTTTCTCTACGGGGGTGTATACTTGGGCGGCGGGCAGCGCCGCTTTAAGATGGATAGGCTACAATTTGACGACCAGTATACGGGCGACCAATTTGACCCGACGCGCATCAGCGCCGAGCAGTCTGTAGGGCGCAATACGAATTTGGCGTATCTCGATGTAGGCATGGGCGCGGGTCTGCGCTGGCAGCTTTCGCGCCGCACTTATATCAACGCGGGCTTTGCGATGATGCACCTCAATACGCCGAAACAGTCCTTTATGTCGGGCGAGGTAGAATTGCCTGTGCGCTTAAATCTGCATGCCGCCGCCTCCGCGCAAATCAGTACACGCGGCGACTTGGTGCTAACGACGCAAATACAAAGGCAGCAAACCTACAGCAGCAGCATGTTTGGGCTTATGTATCGCTACCATCTCAATCTGAAACGCGGGCGCGAAACCGCCGTATTCTTCGGCTCTCTGTATCGATTGGGCGATGCGGTAGCGCCGATACTTGGTATCAATTATCAGACTTGGCAGGCGGCTTTGAGCTACGATGTCAATCTCTCCGCCTTCAATGTAGCGACCAATCGGCACGGGGCTGTAGAGCTTTCGCTGATTTACACGGTGCAAAAATTGGATAAAGAAGGCGCTACGAAGGTTTGCCCGATACTTTGATATGGTATTTTTTTTATTTGTCCCACCCGCCCGCCCCTTGCGGGCGGGTGCAATGTTTTGCGTGAGGGATAGCAGCGGAAGCGCCGAAAGGCGCTGGAGCGAATAGCCCGACGGCGCGCATGTAGAGCCGTAGCATGCTACGGCTCCGCCTGCGCCCCTTTGGCGCAGGCGAATGCGCGGCGGCACGCCCAAAAGAAAAAAACTTAAATTATGCGAATAGGCTTATTCTTGCTTTTGATTTTTGTGGGCGCGACTGCGGCTATAGCGCAGAAAAAAAGCCAGCTCGCGCACCGCATCACCGCGCTGGAAGCCGAAATAAAGGCGATAGAAGGCGACCTTATCAAGGCGCGCACCGAGACCCAGCAGCTAAGCGATGCCCTCGCCGATGCCCTGCGCCGCATCGAAGAATTGGAAAAAAAATCTAATGGCAATGGCTCAAAATATACGGAAATGACACTCGGCGGCGGCAATAGCCAACTGCCCGAAAAGCCGACGCTAATTGAATTTGAGGAGCAAGGTTTCGATTTTGGCAGCGTAAATGATCGGGATACCGTAGAGCACATTTTTACCTTCACCAATACGGGCAAACACCCGCTTGTGATAGAGCGTGCCTTCGGTAGCTGCGGCTGTACCATACCCGAATGGGATAAAACGCCCATCGCCGTCGGCGCGAAAGGCAGCCTAAAAGTAAAATTTGACCCCACCGACAAGAAGGGGCGTTATCAAAAATATGTAACCATCATCGCCAATACGATACCCAGCCAAAATGTGCTGTTTATCAAGGCAGACGTGAAATGAAAGCACCAAGAATATATTCAAATCTTTTGCAGGGGGTAGCCGAGGCGCTGGAGCGCATTTTTTTGGAGCAGCAGCCCGCCGATAAGGTCGTAGAGCGCAGTTTGCGCAGTGATGCGCGTTGGGGCTCGCGGGATAGACGTTGGGTAGCGGAGGAGATTTATGGGGTGGTGCGCAATTATGGCGCGCTTTGTTATCTGCTAAATATCGAAAAAGCTACGGAATTATCGCATTGTTTTGCGCTTGTGGGCGCTAATCAGTGGCTGCGCACGGGCGGTATACCCTTGCAAGAGCATTGGAAACAGGAATGGGTAGCAGAATTTGAAAGCCGTTGGGCGCTGCTAAGCGAGGAAGAGCGGCTGCGCTTGGCTTATCCCGCTTGGCTCTACGATTTGGCGAAGGAGCAGATAGGAGAAGCGACTTGGTTGCCCCTCTCGGCAGCCTTGCAGACGACTGCGCCCCTGATTTTGCGGGTCAATAGGCTCAAAACGACCGTAGAAAAAGCGCAGTTAGCCTTACAGAAGCTCGAAATAGCCACCCAAACGGTAGCAAACTGTCCCGATGCCCTGCGCGTTGATGAGCGTTTGCGTTTAGCCGAGATCGAACCCTACAAAAAGGGTTGGATAGAGATACAAGATATTGGCTCTCAATTGATTGCGCAGGCGCTAATTCCCTATTTGGGTAGCATCGTGGTCGATGGCTGCGCGGGTGCAGGCGGCAAAAGTCTACACCTTGCCGCGCTGATGCGCAACAAGGGGCAACTTTACGCCTTCGATACTCAAGACGCTAAATTGCAAGAATGTCGCCGCCGCGCCGACCGCGCAGGCATCAGCATACTGAAAACCCAAAACGCCGAAAAAGATGGCATTTTGGCGCTCTTTGAATTGCGCGAAAAAGTGGACTGCCTGCTGCTCGATGCGCCCTGTTCGGGCTTGGGCACCCTGCGCCGCTCGCCGCATATCGTTTGGCAAATCAGCCCCGAACGCATCGAGGAAATACGCGCACAGCAAGCCGAAATTTTGCAAAATTATAGCCGCTTAGTCAGGTCGGGCGGGGTGCTGGCGTATGCTACCTGTAGCATTTTGCCTGCTGAAAACGAGCAGCAAGTAGCCGCTTTTCTATCGAGCGAAGCGGGCGCGGGCTTTTCCTTGATGAGCGAGCAGCATTTTTATCCGCATACGCACAATTCCGACGGTTTTTATTTGGCGCTTCTGCGTAAGGGTTGAGTTAACGCGGTGTATAGGTACTGCTCGCGGCATAGGTAGCAAGGTCGCGGCATCTGTTAGTCTTACTGCTTACTACTTTCTACTAAAGTACTTATATGCTTATCAGCAGCCAGTTAGCTCGATTTTATGAAATGTCGGGCGAGGATACCAATTTATTGTTGGCGGAGGAGCTTGCAGCAGGGCAGCGCAGGGCACTAAGCGACGAAAGAGATTTTTGGCTTAGTTTTGTGCGCTGCAATGCTTTGGCGGCTTTGCGGCATTGGCAGCAGGCGGCGGAGGCTGCTGCTGCCGATTTTCTTAGCGCAGAGCAGCTTATTCGCTTGCTGAATGAGCTGTTACCGAATGTGCGGAAAACAGATTTTGAACAAGAAGGCAAGTATCGCATCAGCGTAATAGCTGGGCATGAGGTAGAGGAGGATTTTCATATGATGCGGGGAGGCAGCGAACTGCCCAGAGATAAGAAAGTCCATAACGCCCATCATTACAGCGCTGTGCGGGAGTTTAGCGGCAGGCTGCCGCAGGCGTTTGCCTATGCGATGCAGGCTTATGAGCGCGCCCGCGCGCAGGCAAGCGAGCAGGTGCATAATTGCTATTATGCGGGCTGGCATATCGGCGAGGAGTGGTATGCACAGGGGCTTAGCCTCGAAGCTATCAAAGCCAAAAGGCTGCAACTGTGGCAAGCATTGAGCGACACCCGCGCTAAAAGCTGCACACATTGCCAGCGCGAAAACCTGCGAAAAGAACTCCGCTGCCAACATCGCCCCTTTTGGTATACGCAAATGCGCCTGCGCGCCCAAGTCTATGACCTTTCGGAAGGGGAGCTTTGGCAGGCGCTAGAAAACTTAGATGTTCCCTCTTTGGGTTACTATAGCCATAGCAACGAATTTTGCACGGGCGGCTTTTTTAGCAAAGACCCCGCTGTGAAGGCGCTTTTTGCGGAGCCTTATGAGGATAGTGCATATACGCCGCTTTGTTTTATGGAGAGCTTTCTGCTGCCGCCGATTTGCTTTCATTATAGCGACTACGAAACCAATGGCGGGCTGCTCTACTATCAACGCGATTCAGGCGGCGAGGCTTCTTTTTCTGCCGCCTGCCGACAGTTTTTTTTCGCCGAAATCTGCCGCATCGCCCCATGAGCCAAATCCAACATCTCGCCCAAGAACTCAACCGCATCGATACCCCGCAGGCGATAGAAGCCGCCTTCGAATTGGCTTTGCAGAGCGAATACGAATGGATACAGCCCCAAATCGATTGCCTAACCCGTCTCACACTTGCTGCCTTTTGGCAACAGCTGCAGCTTTGGCGCGCAGACGGCGACGCGCTCAAAATAGGGCTAAGCTATGCGCGTATACTCACCCTGACCCGCTTGCAACTGCCTTTTTTGCGCTTTCCGCTCACACAGGAGGAGGATTGGACGCACTGCCATAGCGCCTGCCATCTGCATACGACCTATGCCGACGAATGGACGGATATGCTGCACACGCGCTTGCCCCTGCGGCTCTCGGCTGCGGGCTTGCTCGATTTGGCGCTGCGCCTATACCAACATATGGCAGATAGCGCGCTAAGATACAACGGGTATGAAAATAAAATGGGCGGCGATATGTTCGCTTGGGCGCAAGCCGCGATGCCGCCGAAAAATGCAGTTGTCCCCAGCTTGCAGAGTTTACTGGATAAAATAAGCAGCGGCTACAGCGCCCCAGAACTCGCCCTGCTCGCCCAGTATGCCGATGCGCTGGAGCGCTATTTACGCAATATAAGAACTTATCCGCGCGTGGATGCGGTGTTTTTGCGCATTTTGCCCCTGCAGCAAGCCGATTGGCAAAGGCATTTGCATAGTCATAATTTTGTGGGTTGGAGCGCGGCGGGCGACAATCTCCGCTCCACTGATGAGCAGGACAGGGTCTACCGCTGCTATTTCAATACGAAAATACCACACAATTTATGGCTGCGCGATAGCGAAAAGCTGCCTTTGCTGCTGGGTTTGGAGGGCACGCGCTGCGACTACAAAACGGTTTCTTTGCAGGGGGCTATGTCGCCAAATATCATTGGGGGGAGCCACAGCGGCGATAGCCTGCAATTTTTTGCCTTTCTGCGCCCAGATAGCGGGCGGCTTTTCGAGGATTGGTAGTTTTTTATTTATTTTTTTTGGGCGTGCCCGCGCCCCAAAAAAGGGGGCGCGGTCGGGCTTTTTGAGCCGTGATAAATCACGGCTCTACAATCCCTCACGCGCTTGCTGCGCCCGCAAAGGGCGGGCGCGCGGAGCTGAAACCCCAAATAAAAAATAAAAATGCGCGCTGTGCCCTCTGCACAGCGCGCGCCGTATTTTGCGTGAGGGATAGTAGGGGCGAATCAACATTCGCCCCGCTTGGGGCGATGGTGATACGCCCCGAATAGCCCGACCGCCCGACCTTTTAAGGAGGGCGGGCACGCCCAAAACAAAAAAAGCTATAAATTAGGGTGCTATGCTAATAGCGACAGCGCTGCGCTCCGTTTGGGTTTCAAAGAGTAAGAAGTATTGCCCTGCTGGCAAATCGGCTGGCATCTGCAAAAACTCTTGTTGCTGCCCTGCCTGACGCTCTACGCCCTCGAAAAAGCGGGTCAGGGTTTTGCCTGTGAGGTCTACAAGCGAGAGGCTAACATTTTGCGCTGTAGGCAGGTTGTAAGTGAGGGTGGTCGCGCCGCGCACGGGATTGGGGAATAGGTGCAGATTTTGGGCTGCTTGCAGCCGCTCTACGGCGATGCCGCTTACATCGAGCGCATAGCGATTGAGGTATCCAAGAGATTGGGCGTTGTTATGTCCGAAGGTAACCAAAGCGCCCGTAGACTGGAAAGCCGCGCCCGAAAGCCCCATTTCCGTAGTAAGCGTGCCATTTTGGAAGATGCGGACACCCGACAAGCTGGCATCGGCGAAGAAATTGGAAGCTGTACCGTCTGTATTGAGATACAAGAAGGCATATTTGCCCTCGTCGTTGCGTATGGCAAGGGCGATTTTGCCCGTCGTCGGGTGAAAGCTGATATCGCTGATGCTATTGCTGCCCAAAGTAGCGCCCAAAGAAAAATTGGCGATGCCATTCGTGCCGAAGGTATTATCTAAACTGCCATCTATCCCTAAGCGAATGATAGAAAAGTTAGTGCCGTTGCGGGCTGCCAATACCGCTTTTCCATCGGCTTGCAATTTTACCACATCAAAGGTAGCAAATTGCGAAAAGGTGTGCTCGCCCGTCGTATTAAAAGCTGCGTCCAAAGCGCCCGAAGTAGTGAGGCGCACCACAATCGCTTCTCCGTCGCGCTCGCCCGCCGCCAATATGCGCCCATTGCTTTGCACGGCTACGGAATGGAAAGCGTCCATCACAGCCGCATCGCCTACCGGCAAATCAAACTGCCAGACATTGCCCAGCGTTTCGGTCATAACTCTAACGAAAGCCTTGCGCTGCATGCTTGGGGTCGTGCTGGTGCCTGTGTTGAAGGTTCCTGCTACGACGACGGCATTGTTAGTGGTGTTTATGGTGGCTGCGGTAGTGAGGGCATATACATAATTATCTGCGGAGCTTGGGTTTGCCTGCGCGCCGTCTATAGTGAAGGTTTTTACGCCGTAGAGGGTTCCGCCTCCTGCGCTCATAGACAAGGTGGAGTCCAATTGCCCATCTGCGCGAAATCTTGCCAGCGCCTGCACGTAGAAAACGTTGCCAGGTACGCCCTGAACTAGATAGCGTCCTGCCCCCATAGCCTCATCGTTGAGCGAGAGCTCTGTGGCAGAGAATTGGGCTATTATTGGATTGGGGAAAAACATAGTTGCCATCCCTTCAAAATTTTGGTCATTGCCGTAGGCGGTATCGCGTTCTTCGCCATTGCTTAAAAATTTGATTGCGAAGAAAGCAGAAGTCGAACCGCCCGCAATAGGCATCACGATGCCGTTATCGGCGCTTATATAGGCTTTTATGGCTCTGTTATTATCGACAGTAAAAGTATCGGTAGAGAAGGTATCGCCGTTTGCTTGCGCCATTAGTGTCATTTGGCTAAACAAGGCGAGCGAGAGCAGGGATAAAAATTTACGCATAAGTAGGTTTTTTGATTGATAAATTTTTGTTTTGCTTTGAAAGCAGAACAAAAATACGCTACTCTATAAGCCTTTTGTCTATGCGGATTTCCCTACAGCCGTTTTCGCTTTCCGAAGGGCAAAAAAAAGCCCGCCACAATTTTTGTAGCGGGCTGGGCAGTTTTTTATTGCTGTCTTTATTCGTCTTTTTCGTTTTCCTTTTCAAACTTGTTGACTA
The DNA here is from genome assembly GCA_964467315.1 of uncultured Saprospiraceae bacterium. Classification (GTDB taxonomy): domain Bacteria; phylum Bacteroidota; class Bacteroidia; order Chitinophagales; family Saprospiraceae; genus JAAFIM01. Next base: position 16,307 of record CAYXSA010000051.1, read on the forward strand.
ATTGCAGGAGTTTGAGCGTATGCGTGTAGACATCGCCCTTGCCGACGAGGCGAATGATATAATTATTGCGTTTATCGAGCGGTAGCGGGATTTTGAAGGTCTGTTTGAATGCGCCCTGCGTCGCCTTAAAATCCTGCTTTGCGATAACTTTATCGGTTTTTTCTAAGACCATATCGGCGACCTGTATCAGCTCTACATAGATGTCCTGCTTTTTGGGCACGTTGCAGCTTATTTGGAACTCGCGTCTATCCTCCGTCGGTATCACCTCAAAATCTGTTATCGGCGTTTTGGAGCTGAGAATTTGGCGGGTGTAGAGCAATTTTTTGAGTATGCGGCTGCCATGGTCAAACTCCATATTGACGACGGGCTGGGTGGTGGCGATGGTGAGCGACTGTAAGGAAGTGGCATTGAGGGTGATGTTTTCCGTTTTTGTTGTGCCATCGGCGAAAGTGAGCAAGAGGCGCACAGGCATACGAAAATGATTGGGCTTGCTGCTATATCCGCGCTGGGATACGACGAGTTTCATGCCGCCTTTTTTCAGATTTTCAAAGCTCACTTCATAGACAGGAAACATCTCGCCCATGACCCATTGGTCAAAAAAGTATTCGTAATTTTGTTTAACGTTTTCGCCTGCGTAGTACTCGCAGAGCTGGCGAAAGTCCCCCGTTGTGATGGTCGATTTTTTGAGCCTTTTGCCCTCGTTGATGCCTTTTAGCGTTTCGTAAAAATACTGGTCGCCCATGATGCCGCGCAACATATGCAAGACCCAGATACCTTTTTTGTTTAGGCGTTCTTCGGAGTAGTCGCTGGTTTTTTCTATATAGAGTTTGCCGCCTTCAAAGTATTCTTTTTCGTCGAGCATAATTTGGTAGCCGCGCACGCTGCGTTTGTATTCGTGCCAGATGCTTTCGCCGTAGGTGGCGAGGGCTTCGGTTACCCAGCTATCTTGCCAATTTTCGGGCGTGATGTGGTTGCCAAACCACTGATGCGAGAGGCTGTGCACGATGCGATAGATATGTATGCCCATAAAATCCTCCATCAAAATAACGCCCTGCGTATTGGTGCCATACTTGCCTGTGGAGATGCCCGAGAGATGCACCATCGAAAAGCCTTCTTTTTGGAAGGGATAGCTGCCGAAGGTGTTGCTAATGCAGGTCATTATTTCGGGCACGCGCAACATTACACCTTTGGCGGCTTCCATATCATCGGGGCGCACGTAGAAGTGGAGCGGGAATTTTGTGCCCGTTTCCTCATCTTGCCAAGGGGTAGTCGTTTTGGCGAAGTCGCCTATGGCGATGGTCGCAAATTGCGGGTGTATGGGGTAGGCAGTTTTCCAAACGAAGGTGCGGGTATCGTCATCGTTTTTGATGGTCTGAGCGAGTTTGCCGTTGGCTACGGCAGTATAAGGCACAGTTTGCTCCTTGCCTTTGCTATCTGTAAACTTGGTGCTTTTATTGGGAATGGTGATATCAATGCGCATAGAATCAGCCTTATCGCCAAAAACATTATGGCAAGGAAACCACAAATGCGGGTGCTCTGGCTCCGATATAGCAGCGATAAGAGGCGTTTTATCCTTGCCAATTTCCTTGTACACAAGACCGATTTTGGTGCCTTGCTGCTCTATGATTAAGGGCGTGCCCTCGTAGGCAATGGTAATTTTTCGCCTTCCGCCTTCCAGCAAAGAAGTGCCATCGAGGCGTATCAGTAGTGCATCTTTTTCGTGCGTGAAAGAGCTCGCGCCCTTGATGCTCTTGACTTTCAGCGCGCTGCTAAGGTCGAGCCGCACGACGAGTGAATCCGTTTTGAAATAGCAGTCCATCTCGCCCAGCAAAAAATGTCTATCCAAAGGCAGACTAAGCCGCAAATGATAATAATCTACGTCCATCGTCTTTTGGGTACGCAGGGTAGATTTTTGCGCCTCGAGGCGGGCATTGCCTACGCAGATAAATAGTAGCAGTACAGCAATCGTTTGGGGTAAATAAGTCATAGCGAAGCAGTTGGTAAAAAATATGGCAGTGGCGTAAATATAATGTTTTTTTGGGGGCTGCGCGGCTCCCCCCCGCTGCTTCGCAGCTTCCCCCCTTGAAAGGGGGGAGCTAGCCGCGCCGCTACGCTGCGGGTTCGCTAAACGCTCATACCTTCGCGCCTACGGCGCTCGGTACTGCCGCCGCAGGCGGCAGCCCTCCGCATCGCTAGCCCAAGCAAACGGTATCCCTAAAACAGTACATTTACCTCATAGCCAAAATGTCGGTTGTCGGTGAATGGTAATTGTAGAAGCAATAAACATTTGCCTCAGACCCGCCCAATAAACAAAAATACGCGCAAAATGCCGATTAAATCGCTGTTTTAGTGAAAAATTAACAAGCGCTATATAAGTGTATCGAGTACCGTTTGGAGTTTTTGCAAGTCGACCCAAACGTCTTGCGCCTCGTTGTAGCGCTCGCAAAGGAAAAGAATATGCCGATTTTCGGGGCTAATCTGCGAAAGTTGCTGCATCTGATAGAGCGTAGCAAGCTTTTTATTGGGCGGAAAAAGCTCGACAAGGCAACCCTTTTGCATATAAATAAGGTTCGCCAAACCCGCCCCATGCGAGGTCAGGACGCATTCGAGTTGCGAAAACAGAACTATCTGTTCCGCAATCGAGAGTTCCGATAAAAAAACAAAAGCAAAACCGTAGCGCTCCTGCAAAAGCGCAAAGGTTTCTTCCTCGTTTTGCACGATGCGCACATTTACGTCCTTGCGCGAAACGTAGACGCGGCGCGGCAGCCGCTCGATTTGCTCGCTTGTGAGCGCCGAATAGGCAGCCTTGCGGAGCGTATCGGCAAAGAGGCGAAAGCAGCGCGGCGAATAAATAAAATTGGGATATACGACCTGCGCATCGCTGGGCGAATAGGGCGTATTTGCCACATAAAGGCGCTCAACAAGGGCATTTTCGCTGAGTACGATGCAGTCGGTTTCCTCAATGCCGAGCAGCTTTAAGTAACCCCAGCTAAAGGATTTGGGGTAATTTAGAAGAAGTTTTAGCTTTGATTTGCCGCCTTCCGTTCGCAGATGGAGATAGTCCAAGATACGGGGCAGAGAGTCTATAAGGAAGTGAAAAAAATTGTCGCCCATGCCATGCGTAAGCAAAAAACCTTCCTCTATGCGCAGTTGCGGCGCTTGTCGGCGAAATAAGTGTTTGTATACGCCCGCACTAAAGACGTAATTGAGAGCATTGGCAAAACTGGGCACAAACAAGCGCCCGCCTACGAGTGCGCCGCCGCTTTCGGCATGCACAAAAGCCTGCGGCAGCAGCCAGATTTTTGGCTGATGCGTATAGGTTTTCTGCAAAAAGTGGAAATACTCGAGCTGAATCAGCCCGCCGTCTACAGTTTGGGTGTATTCGGCTCTATGCTTTATTTTTTCTTCTTCGCCTGCCTGAATGCAGTATTTATCGGCATTTGCGCACCAATATCCGCGCCTAACGAGGGCATTGACAAGGGAGATTATCCATTTTTTCATGCTGGCATTTGTGCAAATAAGTACGACCTTGCTCTATGGCTTTTGAGGCGCATGGAGCAAGGTCGTAATATAAAAAAACAAGTAATTCGGTACGCGGTTGCTGCGCAATCGTAATTATTTTTTCTTGCCTTTGCCTGTGTCGGCTGCTTTGGTTTGAGCCGAGCGCAGTGCGCGGGGGATATCGATGGTTACGATAGGAATAGCGGGGGCGTTGACGATTTGGGTGGCTTCGTTGACGACGATGTCGCGTACGCGCATAGATTTACCCAATTCGAGGGGAGTGATATCGACTTCGATAACTTCCGTAACGGCTTCGGGCGTAGTGATAACGTTCACCTTGCGCACTTTCTGCACCAAGCTACCACCTTCTCTTACGCCTTTGGAAACGCCTACGAGTTTGAGGGGTACATCTGCTCTGAATTTTTTGCCTGGTGTGAGTTGCAAAAAGTCGATGTGGCGAACGCGGTCGCTAAGCGGGTCGAGTTGTACCTCTTTGACGATAGCCGAGAAGGTTTCTTCGCCTACTTTGATGTCCGCTTTCAGGAAAGTGTTGGTATAGACGGCGTGGCGAATGACGTTGTAGTGTGCGTAGAAGTGTACGACTTTGTCGCCACCGTAAAGAACGCAAGGGACTTGCTCTTCTTTGCGGAGTTGGCTGGCGGATTTCGAGCCTACGCTATCGCGCAGTTGGGCTTCAATGGCTACCGTTTTCATGTATATGTCTCGTAAAAATGGATATGTTGTGTATGTAGTTGCTAAAAATAGCCCGCAAAGCTAAGCGCTTTATTTGGGTTTTCCAAGCCTCAGAGTATTTTTTTTTAATTTTCTGGATTTGTGTGCGGCTCTTCGCCATTCTCGGTTTCGCTGGTAGTGGTGGGCGGTGTAGGCGTGGGCAGAGTTAGGATTTTAGCGTTGACGGCGTTCATGGCGCGTTCCAGACCGATGAAGGCAAAATCCTTAACAGCCCCTGCGGCGGCTTGGGCTACGAGTTGAACTAAGGGGGCTTCTTCCTGCGTCCAGCGACCAAGCACGAAGTCTACTTGCTGCCCTTGCAAAAAATCATTGCCGATACCAATGCGCAGGCGCGGATAATCGTCCGTTTGCAGGATTTCTTCTATATTTTTCAGTCCGTTATGTCCGCCCGATGAGCCTTTTTTTCGCAGGCGCAGTTTGCCGAGTGGGAGGTTGAGGTCATCGAGGATGACCATCAGTTGGCTGCGTTCGAGCTTTTCGGCTTGGAGCCAATAGCGGACGGCTTGCCCGCTAAGGTTCATATAAGTTGTGGGTTTGATAAGGACGAAAATACGCCCCTTGTATTTGGCTTCTGTGCGATAGCAGTATCTATCGTGTGTCCAGCCTTCGGCGTTGAGGGAGCGGGCTATTTCATCGACGACATCGAAGCCTATATTGTGTCGGGTATTTGCGTAGTCTGCGCCGATATTTCCGAGCCCTACGATGAGGTATTTCATAGGCTGGTATCGGATTGTTCTTGTGGCGGATTGGCTACTGCAGCGGGTGGTGGGGTGCCGTTGTTGACAAGGCGCAGATAATGCTCTATGGCTGTAGTCATAGAGGGTTGCTCTGTGGTGGGTTCTATATCGACGATAAGCCCTTTTTCTACCATTGCGCTGATGGTGGTAGCGCCGTAGGCGGCGAGGCGGGTGCGATTTTGTTTGAACTCTGGAAAGTTTTCGTAGAGGGCTTTGATGCTAAGCGGGCTGAAGAAAACAATCATATCGTAGAAAACGTCTGCCAAGTCCGAAAGGTCGCTGCTGACGGCTTGATACATTTCGGCTTCTTTGAACTTGATTTCGGCTTCCTGCAAGACGGCGGTATAGGCATTTTGTCCGACATTGGAGCAGGGCATCAGGAAGGTTTCCTTTTTGCGATGCTTATGCAAGAGGGGTTTTAGCTCTTGTATGGTATTTTTGCCGAAGAATACTTTGCGTTTGCGATAGGTCGTATGCTTTTGTAGGTAAAGAGCGACACTTTCGGAGATGCAGAAGTATTTCAGCTCTTCGGAGACGGGGTAGCGCAGTTCGGCGCAGAGTTTAAAGAAGTGGTCGACGGCGTTTTTGGAGGTAAAAATAACGGCGCTATAGTCGTCGATATTGATTTTCTGCTTGCGAAAATCCTTTGCCGACACGGGGCGCACCTCCGTAAAGGAACGGTAATCGATGCGGATACCAAACCTTTCTACGATTTTATCGTAGGGTGCTTGGTTGTTGGGGGTGGTAAGCTGCGTCACTAAGATGCTATCTACGCGGCGCAATCGCTCGTTGGCTTCCATATTCATATTGCTGCTGCCTCGTAAGGGGTGGGGTGAGGTTTTTGATAACAGGATTAAAAAACACGAGTCCAAATTTGTATAAGCCGCCAACCCCGCAGGGTTTTGCGCAGCGAAATTTTATTTTGTTACTACGTTATTTTTTGCGTCGATAGCGCTGCTATCGACTTAAAAATGCCTTTTAAAAAATAAAATTTTTCTGGCTTCTCCAAAATGCCCTCCTATTTTTTAATCCTAATGGGGGCAATGCGTGAGGGATAGGAGCGGAATCTGACTGCAGCGCCTGCTTTCGCAGGCGCGAGGGCTGATGGAGCGTATAGCCCGACCCCGCAACGGTAGAGCCGTAGCCTGCTACGGCTCCCGCCCGCGCCCCTTTGGCGCGGGCGGCGGAGCGGGGGCACGCCCAAAGAAACGCTGCCTAAATAACAGACAAAAGTTTGAGGGCTATCAAAATGGGGGCAATTTCTGCCGTGAGTAGGTACACGGTGAAGAAAATTTTGTGCGTTTGCAGAATATCAGACACTGCGCCGACGGCGCGCCCCTGCCGATACAGGTATATGATGCCCAAAACGGCGGCGGCGGCGTACATAAATGCGGGTTGCAGATGCGGCGGCGCGTAAGCCATGAACAAAATGAAGGGAATCAAGCCGATTCCGATGACTTTATTGGTGTTGGCTACGATAAAACCATAGAAATCTATGGCGCTATGATAGGGCAGAAACCAAGCAAGGAAGCGGATTTGCAGCCATTTTGCGAAGTACAAACCCGCAACGGCAGAGATGGAGAGCAAAAGCGCAGGAAGCGTGTTAAAAGCTGCCGCCGCCGTGCCCGTTTGCGCCAGCAAAAAGACGAAAATACCCATCGCGGCGCTATAAATGGTCGTACTTAAGGCATTCGCAGCGTTGGCAAACATACCCTGCTCGGCGCGGAAGACCTGCCCCGCCACCGTACCACTGCCGAAAGCGTGAAAAGTCTCTACCAACTCCTTCCTAAAGAGCGAAACCTGCATCGCCACCAAGCCCAAAAGCGCAAAAACAACGAAACTTAGCCAGATGGGATTGCCTTTTTGCTGGTTCGGATTGTTCAAACCCATGATTTCCGTCCATGCCCTGCTGATTTTTTGGCTCAATGCGACCTCTTCCCTACCCGCTCTCGTAAATTCCGCTTGCGTGCGCTGGCGGCGAAGCGCAAAAGGGTTGCTCACATCGTCGATATCGAACATATTTTCGCTGTAATACAGTCGCGGAATCGGTACGCTACGCCCCGCACGCACAGGAAAATCCAAGCGCGCATGCACAGGACGCAGGATGTAACAGTCCTCAAAGGCATAAAGCCTACCGACTAAAGGCAAAATCGCCGCCACCGAAGCCGCATTCGTGCCCGCAAGAGGCATATTTGCCCGTGTTTCTGCCAAACTCGTAGCGGGCTGCGCGGCGATATTTATCGGCTCCTCGTGCAAAAGGCTCCGATGCTGCGTATTGTACGCCAGCCAATTCGCCTGCCCGTAGAGCAAGCCGCCAAATGCCCAGACAAGGGCAGTCAGCAACACAAAAAAAGTACGGATTTTCGCTCCCTTCGATACCATCGCTGCTGTATATTATAGGTTCACCGTTCGAGTGATTTTTTTATTTTTTTGGCAAGTCGGCGCTTGCAGCGCCGTCGGGCTATGCGGGGTTTTGCTTCGCGTTCACTTCGTGTTCCTCTCGCAAAGCGCCCCCGAAGAGTACGCTCACTATTTGGGCGCAAAATTAGCAATAATCTTTAGAATTGTTAGCCTTTAGTCCGTTATTTTGCATACACGCTACAAGTTATCTCATAACCGTCTCGGTTTCAATCGCTTTATATGTCCTATTCGCCTATACAACTGCGCCACTGCCAAACACAATTACTCTCCGATGATACGGAAGAAACCCTCCAAGCCCTGCGTTGGCTCGCGGAAGCAGACGATGCGGGCTTGCTCCTATCCTTTTACCTGCCTTTAGCCATCGCGGCAGTATTGCACCCCAACGAAAATATACGAAAAATAGCCCGCGAGCTGTACCTGCGCTCACACGGCGAAGACTGGACAGCAGCCCAAGCCGATGTACTCCATATCGTCCGCTTTTTGGAAAATCCAGACGCTTGGATACTCTGGGAGGAAAATCCCGCGCAGTTTCGCGCTCATTTGCTCGACGGCGTGCAGGCGCTCCTCGACTGCCCAACGGAGTACCTCCCCGCGCTGGCTTCGAGCGCGCATTATCGCGCCCTTTTGCTCAATCTCGCGGGCAATCTTAGCCTCCTACTCAATGCCTACGCGCAGGCGGAAACCCTGCTACGGGCTATCCTCCCGCATGCGGCGCAAGATGCCGATTTGCATTATCGCCTCGCGCGGGTGCTGCATCACGCACAGCGGGCGAGCGAGGCGCGCGCCTTTTATGAAAATGCCCTCGCTTTGGAGCCCGAAAACCTCTACGCCCTCGAATCCATCGCCCAACTGCTGCGCTCCGACTACCCCGATGAGCGCCAAGTCTGCATTTTGTACCTACAACGCGCCATCGCTATAGAGCCCTTTTCCGCACCCTTATACCATCAGCTTGCCGACTGCCACTATGCAGAAGCCGAGTACGAACGCGCCTTTCAGTTCATAGAAATCGCCCTAAGCATCAACGAACACTATCCTGAAGCGCTTTCCTTGCTGGCGCGCTATCATTTGCAGGTAAAAGGCGATGCGGCGGCGGCTTTGGAGGTCTATCTCAAAGGCTTAGACCACCCGCTGCATGGGCATAATGCACTCCTTTTGGAAGAAGCGGGCGATTTGTACGCGCATTCTTTGCAGGATTACGAGCGGGCGCGGCTTTGCTACGAAAAGGCGCAGGCAAGCGCCCCGCAGAGAGCCGATATTTTGCTGAAATACTGCCATCTGTTGATTGAGTATTTCCATGACCAGCACAAAGCTATAGACCTGCTTACTAAATTCGAGCAGCAACAGGCAAGCAATGCCGCCGTTTCTGCGCTCTTGCACCAGCTCGCGCCCGTTTCTATCGCACCGATAGCGCCCCAAATGGAGGAAGAAGAAGAAGAGGAGGACGAAGATTGGGAAGCAGGCGGAGCAGATAGCGACGATTAAAAGTCTATATTTTTTTTTGGGGGGCGTGCCCCCATGCCCCGCCGCTACGCGGCTCAAAAGGGCATGGGGTCGGGCTATTTGAGCCGTAGCATGCTACGGCTCTACATATCCCTCACGCAAAAAACCCGCCGCGCCACCACGAAGCAGCATAGCTGCGAGTAGACGCGACCCAAAGGGGAGCGAACGGGGCGCGGCGGGCTGTATACCCTAAAAACAAAAGCCAAGCTCTTATTTGCTTATCGTCAGGCGTATGCTTTGCGTATTGCCGCTATCGGCTGTGAGCCGCACAACATATACACCACTCGCCAATTCCGCCACAGGTAAAGCGTACACTTGCGTGCCCGCTGCCTGCATCTGTGTCGTAGTATACAGAAGCTGACCCGTCAAGCTATACAACTCTATCCGAATTTCGGCACTTTCTACCAAAAACAAATCGAGATTGGCAGCCGTCTGCGCAGGATTGGGATACAGCGTATAACGCGCCCCGTCTTGCAAATCAGCAATCGCCGATGGGAAACCCACCGTAGCCGATTGCACAGACGTACAACCATTGGCATCGCTTATCGTAACGCTGTAAGTAGCAGGCACAAGAGCCGTCAGATTGGCTGTAGTCGCCCCATTCGACCAATTGTAAGCAAAAGGCGCAAGACCACCTGTAGCCGTCGTCGTTATTGCGCCATCTGCCGCAGCAGCAGCCGAAGCATCTGTTGCCGATGCCGAGAAAGCCGTAAAACCAGCCCCTCCCACTAAAGTAGAGGATGCCGTAGCCGTGCAGAAATTGGCATCTGCTACCGTTATGGAGTATGTGCCCGCATCTAAGCCCGTGCGCACCGCTGTCGTTGAAAAATCATTCCACAAGTAACCAATAGGCGCAGTACCATTGGCGACTGTTGCCGTGATGCTGCCCGCCTGCCCTGCGCAGTTGCCATTGACAGCAGACAATGACACAGCAAAGGTGCTACAGTCGGCGCTGCTGCTCGTCTGCACACAGATACCGAAGGTCGGCGTAGTAGAAGACCCCGTGCCGTAGTGATACACCCGCACAAAATAAGTCTGCCCAATGACGGCGCTATCAAATGCCAGCAATTCAGGCGTACCCGTGCCAAAATCGTCCTCACAGCTAATAGAAGTCAAAGCGCCGCAAGCGCCAGAAAATACCTCTATTACCCCATCGAAGCTAAGACCGCCCGTGATAGCGATGTCATTTTCGACACTCGTAGCCGTGAAACTATACCAAACATCATCATCGGCATTACCCGCGCAACCCGCAAGGCTCTGCGTAGCCGAAGCCGTGCTGCCCGATATAGGCGAACAAGTCGCCGCAGGCGTGAGCGTTATAGCTCCCGCGCAATCGTCATTGGCGGGCGGATTGGGCGCTTCGTAAACGCATACCGTAAAGGTCGGGTCTGTCGGGGGAGAAGTCGCATCGTAGTAATCATACACCCGCAGGCGGTAGGTACTGCCTACTGTCAAGCCCGTAAGCGTAACCGTTTCGGGAGCGCCGCTGCCATCGTCGTCGATACATTGCAGCGAGGTAAGCGTGCCGCAAGCTCCAGAAAACACCTCCAAAACAGCATCAAAATCGGTTCCGCCTTGCACATCTACGACAGCTGAAGTCGTCGTAGCTACAAATTGATACCAAACATCATCGTCCGCATCGCCTGTACAACCAGCTTGCGACTCTGTAGCGTTGAGTGTAGTGCCGCTGGTCGGGCTACAGCTCGTCCCCATCGTGAGCGGTATAGCGGTAGGACAGTTGTCGTTGATAGGCGGGCAAACTTCCAAAATACCAGGCGAGCCAAACAGTGGCAAGGGCACTACTGAACCGATAGCATTGCCTGTATTGCGGCGCGATATGCTCCAAGAAGCAGACAAGCTATTATCGCTATTCACATCGCAGAGTATCATACTCGCGCCTGCGCCGTTTGTGCCTGTTACCCAGCTATTGAAGTAGGCGACGGAGTCGATAAGTGTCCCCGTATTGTCAAACAAGCGTATGGCTGTGCTCGTATTGCTCAAAGCTCCACCACTGCGCCATTGGCGCGGTACGCTGCTCATACCGAATTGTTGAAATACGGCAGTATCATTTACTGCTGTTACCACAATGCCGCCCGCAGGCAAGACAAAAGAGCTGGCAAAAGAGTCGCGTATTGTTACCCCCCCAAAGCTGATATAATAGCCTTGCAGGTCTATCGCAGCCGCCGAACTATTGTAAATTTCGATAAATTCAAGCGAATCCGCGCCAGACTCTGGCGGATTATAGCTAATTTCCGTGATGACCAAACCGCCTTGCGCCTGCGCGCTGACTGCAAGCAGCAGACCCAATACGCAAGTAGATAAAAGCTTTTTCATAGTCGTGGTATTTTGTGAAACGAATAATTTCCACAAAAGTACGCAAGAAATCCCGCTTTTGCCTTCCTTTCAGGGCTTAAATTTGGGTTAAGTGTTTTTTGGGGGGCGTGCCCGCCGCCCTAAAAAGGGGCGGCGGTCGGGCTATTTGAGCCGTAGCACGGCGTGCTTACGCACTTGTGCCATGCTACGGCTCTACATATCCCTCACGCAAAAATGGCGCACGCTGTGCAAAGGGCACAGCGCGCAGATAAGATAAAATGATGCAGTTCTGCCCCTGCCCCGCCGCCCTTTGCGGTGGGGCAAGTTGCGTGAGGGATAGTAGGGGCGAATCAACATTCGCCCATTTGGGCGATGGTGGTACGCCCCAAATAGCCCGACCGCCTGCCCCTTTTTGGGCAGGCGGGCACGCCCAAAAAAAAGAGGCTTTACAAGCGGAACAGGCTTTTTAGACCGATTTCTGTGGCATCGCAAACGCCGCGCTCGGTGATAAAACCGCCCGTAACCAAGCGCGCGGGGGTGATATCGAAGCCATAATTGAGGGCGCGGGTGCTTTCGGGGCAAATCAGCACGCTATCCATCTGCCCGCTGGCGCGGGAAAGCCCTTGCACGTAGCGCACTTCGTCCTCGTGGCGCTCCTCGATGGGTATTTCGGTGATGCCGTCGCTTATGTTCCAATCGATGGAGGTCGAAGGTAGGGCGACGTAGAAGGGTACGCCATTGTCGGCGGCGGCGGTGGCTTTGAGATAGGTGCCGATTTTATTGGCGACATCGCCCTTGCGGGTCGTGCGGTCAGTGCCAACGAGCACCATATCGACCATGCCGCGCTGCATGAGGAGTGCGCCCGTATTGTCGGTGATGAGTGTGTGTGGTATGCCGTGCTGCCCCAATTCCCAAGCCGTGAGGTTCGCGCCCTGATTGCGGGGGCGGGTTTCATCGACCCAGACATGAATATCCAAGCCCAGTTCTTTTGCCTGATAGATGGGGGAGCTAATCGTGCCCCAGCGAATGCAGCCGAGCATACCCGCGTTGCAATGGGTGAGGATTTGCAGGGGTTTGTTATTGGCTTTTTTTTGGGCGGCGGCTTGCAAGATGGGCAGACCGTGTACGCCAATAAGTCGGCAGGTTTCTATATCGTCGGATACGATTTGGTCGGCGGCGGCGAGGGCGAGTAGGGCTTTTTCTTCCCCGTTTTGGGCAGCGGCGATGGTGCTTAGTACGCGGTCGATAGCCCAAAAGAGGTTGACGGCAGTTGGGCGCGAAGAGCGGATAAGCTCTACGGATTTGGCAAAATAAGCGTCTGCGTCTGGGGATTTTTGGGCTTCGCGGGCGGCGAAATACAGCCCATAAGCAGCGGCGGCGGCGATAAGGGGCGCGCCGCGCAGGGTCATATTGCGGATAGCCCAATATACGTCCTCGCTTGTGTGCAGGGTTTCTATCTGCAATTTATGCGGCAGCAGGGTTTGGTTGATAATCATCAGCCTGCTGGCATCGGCATTGCGCCAAAGGGTGCGCAAGGGTGTGGGCGGTTGCGTGGAGTCTTCGTAGTGAAAATACAGTTCGTTGAGTTGGGGGAGGTTCATTATTTATTTTTAAAATCTAAGCCGAAGCGCTCTTTGAATTCTTGGAGGAGGGGGTTTTCTTCCGTGAGCATTTTTTCGGCGAGTTGGAGTTTATCTTTTAGGCTCATCTGTTGCACATTGGCGGGCAGGGCGGGATTGGTAGCGGCGGGCGGCGGGGCGATGACCTGAATTTGTATTTGCAATTCGGGCGCATGGAAGGCGCTGCGCAGTTGCTGGGTCAGGTTGCCTGCGCGGCTTAGCTCGTCTTGGGCGATGAGGTCGGGGACGACGACAAAAAGGGCTTTTTTATTATCGGGTTCTATGCGGAGTTTGCTCTCTGCGTAGTGTCGGCGAATAAAAGCGGAGGGTATGGCTGCTGTGTGTTCGTCCCAAAGTTTTTGCACGTTTTCTTGTGTCCAAGCTAAGGCATTGGCGGCGTGTTGGCGCTGCTGCTCCAAGTCTTTTTGAGCGGACTGGGCGGCTTGGTCGAGGAGGCTGGTTTTTCGCAGCTCGCTAAGGCTGGGGCGTTGATTTTGGGCTGGGGGAGTATGGGAATCGGGTGTGAGGGAAGCGGATTGCTGCTCTTGGGGTTTGTTTATGTGGGGTTCAGGATTTTTTTTTTCGTTCGCTGCGTTGGCGGCGGGTATATTTTGGAGGCGGGTCATGCGGTTGATGTAGGCGATTTTCAGCAGATAGATTTCTATATGCAGTCGCTTATTGCGTGCCATTTTGTAATGTATATCGCAGTCGTTGAGCAGGGAAAGGGCGGTAAGCAAAAAGGCTTTGGGGCTAAGTTGGGCTTGTTGGGCATAGCGCAGGCGTACATTGCCCGAGAGCTCCAGCAGGCTATGGGTATTGGGATCTTTGCAGACGAGCAGATTGCGCAGGTGCATACTAAACCCGCTTAAGAATACTTCGACATCAAAGCCTTTGTAGAGAATTTGGTCGAAAAGGTTCATCAGTGCGGCGGTGTCTTCGGTGAGGCAAGCGTCGGTAACGCGGAAATAGTAATCGTAGTCGAGAATGTTGAGGTTGTCGATAACGCCTTGATAGGTAAGTTTATCGCCTGTGAAGCTGACTACGCGGTCGAAGATAGAAAGAGCATCGCGCAATGCGCCGTCGGCTTTCTGTGCGATGATGTGTAATGCGTCTTCTTCGGGTGTGATATGCTCTTGTTCGCAGATATGGCGCAGATGGTCTGCCATGTCTTTGACTTGTATGCGATTGAAGTCGAAGATTTGGCAGCGAGAGAGTATAGTGGGGATTATTTTATGTTTCTCGGTGGTAGCGAGAATGAATATGGCGTATTTGGGGGGTTCTTCGAGTGTTTTGAGGAAGGCATTGAAGGCGGCGGTGGAGAGCATATGCACCTCATCGATGATATATATTTTGTATCTGCCTTTTTGGGGTGGGAAGCGAACTTGCTCGATGAGGGAGCGTATATTTTCGACGGAGTTATTGGAGGCTGCATCGAGTTCGTAGATGTTCATTGCTGCATTTTCGCGGAAGGCTTGGCAGGAGGGGCAGGTATCGCAGGGCTCTATTTCGGGGGTAGTTTGTTCGCAGTTGAGGACTTTGGCGAGGATGCGGGCGCAGGTGGTTTTGCCTACGCCGCGTGGGCCGCAGAATAGGAAAGCTTGTGCGAGGTGGTTGGTGCGGATAGCGTTTTTTAGGGTGGTGGCTATGTGTGCCTGCCCGACGACGCTATCGAAGCGAATGGGGCGATACTTGCGCGCCGAGACGACGAAATCACTCATAATATGTGTGGCGTGGGCTAAAATGGTAATAAACAAGAAATTTAGGGGCGCAAAATACCATTTTTTGTTGGGAACTGTAGGTATTTCCGTTTATTTTTTGTTTTTTGGCGGCGTGAAAAGTGAAAAGTGAAAAGTGAAAAGTGAAAAGTGAAAAGTGAAAAGTGAA
>CAYXSA010000052.1:0-30599 GCA_964467315.1 uncultured Saprospiraceae bacterium
ACGAATGACGAATGACGAATGACGAATGACGAATGACGAATGACGAATGAAAAGTACACAAAATAATACTTTTCACTTTTCACTTTTCACTTTTCACTTTTCACTTTTTTTGGGGGCTGCGGCGCTGATAGCGCCGCCGCGCTGCTACGGGTTATAGTACAGCCGTTGCATGCAACGGCTCTTGCAGAGCCGTGCCTGCACGGCTGCACCGCGCCGCGCTGCGGCGCGCCCTCCGCATCGCTAGCCCAACAAACCTTATCCGTTTCATCTTCGATTTGTAGCACTATACAACACTCATAAATCATGTCCGAGCAACTCCACGAGCAAGTGCAAACTTATTACGGCGAAACGCTGCAAAGCAGCGCCGACCTGCAAACAAATGCCTGTTGCACCCTGCAAGCGCCCGCGCCGCATATCCGCGCCGCATTATCAAAGGTGCATGAGGAAGTGCAAGCGCGCTATTACGGTTGCGGTCTTTGCATTCCCGATAAAGTAGAGGGTTTGCGGGTTTTGGATTTGGGGAGTGGCAGCGGGCGCGACTGCTATATTGCGGCGCAACTGGTTGGCGAAAAGGGCAGCGTTGTGGGTGTAGATATGACCAAATCACAACTCGATATCGCCCGCCAATATCTCGAACATCATCGCCAAGCTTTCGGCTATGCAAAAAGTAATGTCGAATTTTACGAAGGAAATATAGAGCGCTTAGATGAATTGCCCCTTGCCGCTGAAAGCATAGATATAATCATCTCCAACTGCGTGCTCAATCTCGCCGCCGACAAAGGGAAAGTCTTGCGCGATGCTTTCCGCCTGCTCAAAAAGGGCGGAGAAATGTATTTTTCTGACGTATACGCCGAGCGTCGAGTGCCTGCACATCTGCAAGCCAATCCGCTACTTTGGGGCGAATGCCTAAGCGGGGCAATGTATTGGAACGACTTTTTGCGCGCCGCTAAAGCGGCGGGCTTTGCAGACCCTCGCGCCGTAGAAGACCATGCGATAAGCATCGAAAATGCCGAATTGCAGGCTTTGGTAGGCGAGCTGCGTTTTTACTCCGTTACCTATCGACTTTTCAAAATCGAGGGCTTAGAAAGCGACTGCGAGGACTATGGGCAGGCGGTACGCTATCGGGGGAGTATCGAAAATCAGCCGCATTTTTTCGACTTGGACGCGCATCATCATTTCAGCGCAGGCAAGATAATCCCCGTCTGTGGCAATACCTTCAAAATGCTTTCGGAAACCCGCTTTAAGGAGGATTTTGATTTTTTTGGCGATTGGTCGCAGCATTACGGCATTTTCGAGGGGTGCGGCGGGGCTATGCCTTTTGGCAGCGCTGCGACAGCGCCCAGCGCGAGCAGTTGCTGCTAAATGTTTGGAAAACCGACAGGGCTAATATTTGGGAAAATTGCGTGAGGGATATGTAGAGCCGTAGCATGCTACGGCTCAAATAGCCCGACCCCGCCCCCTTTTTTGCCCCGCGCTGCAAGGCGCGGGGTGCCTGCGCTCTGCCGTAGCTTGCTACGGCTTTTCAGCGCAGGCAGGGGCGGGGGCACGCCCAAAAAAAGTGAATACGCAGTAAACACTTAGCAAAAAGGTAGTGAATAATCATTTGCCCCTAACGCCGTAATCGTATATCTGCGTGTCGGAGGGGACGATTTTTATCTTGCGCACGGCTTTTATGCTGTGCACGCTGATTCTATTGCGCCCTTGTAGTTGCCAATATTCGCCTTTTATGAGGACTTTATCCCCTTTTTTGAATTTTTGGTGCTCGTCAGTGTCCTCGAGATTGGGTATGCTTATGAGCGCTTCATATGTTTTTCCCTCTGCTTTTATTTGGAGGGTATAGCCGTCGTCGCTGCGCTCTTTGGTTTCGCTTTCTACGAAGCCGATGATGCTTTGTATTTCTTTTGGGGCTTGAGCCGAGAGGGAGGAAAGGGCGAAATTTGCAAGGAAAAGTAGGAAAAAAATGCGGAGGCGTATCATGGGGAAGCGTTTTTGGGTAATGCTTTATAAGAGGCGTTTTAAGCTGAAATTGGCGTACTTATGCTCAAAAAAGGGCAAAAAAAAACGCCTCCGTTTCCCAACGATGGCGCTCAAAATCACTGTATGATGAATGTTTTTACCTTACGCTTCTTGAATGATTTAGGATTATTGCAGTTAATTGGATACAAACATAGAACATTCAGTTAAATTAAGCAAATTTTTATTGATTTTTTTGCAAAAAAAAGCCCGCAGCACACAAAAAAGCGTGCTGCGGGGATTTTGAATAAGCCTACGGATTGCTTAGGCTATAATACGCCTTTCCATTTGGCGGGGACAGAAAGAAGGGCGGCTTCTTTCATGCCGAAGGTAGCGAGTTGTTTGATTTTCTTGCCTTCGCCGAAGGAGAGCCAGCTACCGAAGATTTGTCCCAGACCGCGCGCGATTTTAGCGCCTGCGCCTTTGCTGAGTTTTACGCCAGCGTTGCCTGCGATATTGCCCGTTTTGGAGTCGGAATTGAGGTCATCGATGATGCGGTCTATGAGTGTGATGTCTTTGTTGTTGGCGAGCCAACCGCAGTAGAGCATACGCAGGGACTGCATATAGGCTTTCTTCACATCTACGCGGGTAGATTTTGGAGAGAGGTATTTGTCTTTAATTTGTCCGTAGATGCTTTTCCATTGCTGGACGAGGGCGAGGACATTTGCCTGAATTTTTGCGAGTTCGGCATCGGGTACTTGTACGAAACCATCGGCGGCTTCATGTATTTTGTTGTGTGCGTCGGTTACGTGCTGTTTGATGTAGAGATATTTCTCGGTAACGAGTTTATCGAACATATTTTTCAGCTCTGCGCCGCCAACCTCAACGAGTACGCCCATATTGGGTTTTGTGAAGGCGCTGCTAAGCAAGCCGCCGCCGAGTTGGATGGCTGCGTCTGCGATGGGGTTGCCTGTTTTGATTTGGCTAACTACATCGGTCAGGCTGCCTGCGCCCGTTACGAATTTGAGTGCTGCGCCTACGAGGGGGCCTGCGCCAGTGGGCAGAAGTGCTACCGTAACCACATCAATCACCAAGTTAGTGATTTTTTTGATGATTTCGATGATGCGTTTTTGCTCGGCTGCTACGCCCTCGAAGTAGGCTTTTGCGTCTTTTACGGGACCGACGGAGTCGATATTGCGTTGCAAAGCTTCGACGTAAGCTGCGTCGATATCTTTGTGTATTTGGGTAGTTTCCTTCGTGATGGAAGAAAGCGCCACTTTGAGTTTTTCGCGTATGCCGCCTTTGGTTGCGCCCAATTCTGCGAGCAATTTATCTTGCTGTGCGTTGTCGAGTTGCTCCAATTCGGGCACTTCTATAACGATATCGTCTTTTGCGTAAAGCTCAGACTTGTCGATAATAGGCTTTTTGCTGAAGAACAGGTCTATGATGCCGCCTACATCACCAATCCAGCTTTGGATTTGTGCGATGCGTTCGTCTTGAGTGCCGCGTTTGAGCAGGTCGGCAAGGAATAGAATGCCTTGTTCTTTGAGGGCTTTGGCTTTTTGGTAGAGCACCTCGTCGATGCTGGTGCCAGGTATGATATCGCCTTTGCGTTTTTCGATTTCCTCAACGCCTTTTTTCAGGCGCTCATAAACCAAAGACCAGTTGCCAGACTGTATGTCTTCCCACAAGCCTGTAACCTCGTCAATAAAGCCTTCGAGTTGTTTTTTGTAGTCGAGGACTTGGTTGAACATATTGAGCAGGTCGCCAGAGAGGGCACCACCAGAGTACTTCGTGATGAAGTCTTCGATGATTTTTTTGACCTCGCCGCTTTTCTTGATGAGTTTTTCATCGAGATTAGTACCCGCGATGAAGCCGCCAGACATTTTGCTCAAATCGCCCCAAGCGCCGAGTACGCGTTTGATAGCTGCGCCGAAGTCTTTGTTTTGTATATCGCCTGTGAGGGCTTTTACAAAACCGATAGCGCCTTCTACGCGTTTTTTGTATTCTTCGACTTGTTTGACCATAGCTGCCAAGTCGCCAGAAAGTACGCCGCCTGTAGCTTTGGAGATAAAGGCTTCGATGTCTTTTTGTACGCCTTGAATTTTAGCTAAGAAGCCATCTTCGATTTTTGTGCCTTTGAAGATGTCGTCGAGGTTACCCAAGTCGCTCCAAGCTTTGACGATTTTGTTGAAGAGGCTTTTGTAGTCGCCGTTTTGTATATCGGTAACGATGCCTTTGCCGAAGTCGATAACTTTTTGTATGGTGCCTACCCAGCCTTTGACCTGTGCGATTTGGTTTTCTAAGCCAGAAACGCCTGTTGTTTTGGTCAAAAAGTCGTCGACCATCTTTTTGATGCCTTGTACTTTGGCGATTAGCTTATCGTCGATGTTGGTGAATTTCACCAAGTCGATTTTGCCGTCGAGGGAAGTCCAAGCGCTTTTGATTTGGTCAAAAACGGCTGTCCAGTTGCCGCTTTTTACATCGTCGGCAAATTTTTTCAGACCACTGGCGAAGCTATTTACTTTGCCATACAAGCCTTTGATTTCTTCGATAGCTTGGAAAATATCGCCGTTGCCGCCGAGTTTCTGTTTTAAGAAATTTTCCATGCCTGCTTTGAGCGCCTGCACTTGAGCGATGATTTTGTCATCAGCATCGGTGAAGGGCAAAAAGCCTGTGAGCTTGTCGATATTATTATAGCCCTCTTTGATGGAATTATAGACGGTTTTCCAGTCGCCATTTTTGATGGCATCGATGAATTTTTTGCCTTCGTCGATATAGCCTTTGGTTTTTTCGACCATCTTTTTCACCTCTTCGATTTTATCTAAGAGGTTGCCGCCCATGCCTGTAGTTTTGGTCAAAAAGTCTTCGAGTTTTTTCTTCAACTCTTGTACTTTGGCGATGGCTTTATCGTCGATATCGGTGCCAGGTATGAAGCCTGTGAGTTTATCGATATTGGTGTAAGCAGTTTTGAGGGACTCGAATACGGTGCCCCAGTCGCCATTTTTGAGTGCGTCTACAAATTTTTTGCCTTCGTCGATAAAGCTCGTAACTTTGCTAACCATTTGTTTGACTTCTTCGATTTTGTCGAAAATGTCGCCGCCCATGCCCGTAAATTTCGTCAAAAAGCCTTCCAAGCTGGCTTTGAGTGCCTGCGCTTTGGCGATGGCTTTTTCGTCCAAGTCGGTACCAGGTATAAAGCCTGTGAGCTTATCCAAATCGCGCCAAGCGGCTTTCACTTGATCGTAGACGGATTTCCAGTCGCCGTTTTTCACTGCGTCTGCAAATTTTGCCATGCCGCCGATGAATTTCTTCACTTGTGCGAGGGAGCCTTGCAGGTCTTTGACGAGGTTTTGGAATTTTTTGCCAAACTTCGTTGCTACTGAGAGCCATTTTTCAATTTCGGCTTGTATTTCCCGCGCTTTGGCGAGCATCTTGTCGTCGATATTGATACCAGGTATCAGGCTGGTAAGGCTGGTGTAGTCTGTGATAGAGGCTTTGATTTTGTCGTACCAATCGGGCAGACCATTGCCGTCTTTATCTTCCAAAGCTGCGTCTACTACGCCGCCCGCTTTGCTAAGTACCTCGCTAAGGGAGTCAATCCATTTTTGGGTAGCGCCTACCTTGTCGGTATCGCCTGGTATTTGTTTCAGGCCTGTGAGGAGCTGCCCTGCGCTGGCGATAAAGCCTTTTACCTCTTGGGTGAATTTGCCGTCGAGTTTGAGCTTGCCATCGAGCAAACCTTTAAATTTGTCGAAGCTGCCGCTTAGACCTTTGAAGGTATTGAGTAGTTGCAAGCCTGTTTGGGCTTTGGATAGGGCTGTGCGGGCTTTGGCGAGCCATTCTTGCACGGTTTTGCTGATGCTGCCCATGCCGGGTATTTTGCCGACAAGACCAGATACGGTTTCTGCGAGGCTGATAAAATCGCCTGCTTCCGTGATGATATTAGGCGCATTTTCGAGCGTAAAGCCGCCAGTGATGGCGCTTATGAGCTGAGAATTTGCCCATTTTGCTTGCAGGTCGTCCCACAATTTGAGGGGATTGAGGCTGCTTTTAGTTTCTTTAGCGGGAGCGCCTAAGGCAGCAGCAGTAGGGTATTTGCCAATGATGACCTTTGCTTTTTTGTAAGCATCGTTTACTAAAGGCAATGCTGCCGTCATTTCAGGCACATCAGAAAGCTTATGCGCTTGATAGTTGCGCAGCCACTGTTCGGTCGTAGAAAGTATTTCTTGTACCTTCTCTAATTGTGCGGCGGTCGGTTTCATTATGATACAGTTAGTTTGATATTATTTTATCGGCGCAAGTTAAGGACTTTCTATCAAATAAACAAGTGGAGCTTAAAAATACTCTCCTATATTTGTACAAAAGTTTTCAAGGCTTGTTTGTGAATACAAAAATTATTATATTGCGCCCTTTTTTGTCGTGCGAGTGAAATTTGGGCGTGTCCGCCGCCGTTGGCGGCGGTCGGGCTATCCGCTACATCAGCGCGCAAAGCGCGCTGGTTCCGCTCCTATCCCTCACGCGCGCTTAATTCAAGGGGAGTCCCTTTGAATAAATTCCTACCGTTTGCAAAGCGTGAGGGATAGCAGTGGAAGCGCCAAAGGCGCTGCAACGCATAGCCCGACCCCGCGCGCAGCGCGGGGGCACGCCCCAAAAAATAAAAAGCCCCAAATAACCAACAATAGTCCCAATCGCAGTCCCATGCAAGAAAAACACCATCTCCCCGCCCTGCGCGCCCTGCTCGATGAGCCCAAAAAGCGCCGTATTGCTATCACTTCGCACGCCAATCCCGATGGCGATGCCTTAGGTTCTTCGCTGGCTTTGGCGCATCTTTTTTCCGATATGGGGCATACGGTTTCGGTCATTATGCCGACGGAGCTGCCCGATTTCCTAAATTGGATGCCGCTTTATAACATCGTTACGGTCTATGAAGAGCGCGCAGAGCAGGCGCGGCGCTTGCTAAAAGAGGCGGATATTATTTTCTGCCTAGATTACAACAATCCCAGCCGTGTGGGCGATATGAGTGTGCCTTTGCAAGAGGCACAGGGTTTCAAAGTGATGATAGACCACCATTTGGAGCCGCAGGATTTCACGCAAGCGCACTATTGGCGCACCAGCGCCAGCTCTACCTGCGAGCTGGTGTATGAGTGGCTGGCGCAAGAAAATTGGCTCAATAGGCTCGAAATGGAGGGTTTGGACTGTCTGTATGTGGGTTTGCTCACGGATACGGGTGGCTTTCGGCATGCGACCTCTGCCAATCTTTTCCGCATTGTAGCGGATATGTTGGAGCGGGGCGTGGATAACAATTATTTGAGCGACCTCGTTTTTAATACCTATTCTATCAAGCGTTTCCGCCTTTTGACGCATGCGACCTCGCAGGGCATGGAGATTTTGCCTGAAGTCGGCATCGGCATCATCACGCTCACGAAAGAAGACCACGACAATTACGACATACGCAGGGGCGATGCGGAGGGTATTGCCAATTTTGCGCTTTCGATAAAAGACCTATTGGCGACTGTTTTGGTGAGTGAGCGCAAGGACGGCACGATAAAAATCTCTATGCGCTCCAAGCAAGAATTTTCGGTGCAGGCGGTCTGCAAGGAGCATTTTGGGGGTGGCGGGCATCGCAACGCTTCGGGCGGCGCGAGCACTTTGCCGCTTGCGGATTTGCTGCAAAAGCTAAAAACGGTGCTTACTACAGCCGTGCAAGCCTATCGCGGCGGCTAAAAAGGATAAAAAAAAGCCGCAAGCGCTCCAAATAGGGGGTAGCTTGCGGCATTTTTTGTGCTTATTTGCTTAGTATTTTACTATTTTGCGTTGGTAGTGTTTGCCGTTGATTTCGAGGTGCAGCACATAGAAACCTGCTTGTAGGTGAGCGAGTTGGAGTTCTGCGCTATTGCTACCTTCTACTGCGCCTAAGTGTAGGACTTCGGCAGTTTTGCCTGAAAGGTCGATGATGCGTACGGTTGCTTGTCCCATTTGTTCGGCGTGGTAGCGCATTTCGATGCTATTTTTGAAGGGATTGGGCGAGAGGCTGATGGGTGCGTCAAATTCGGGGTCGTAGACCTGCACGGCGACGATTTCGCTGTACTGTGCGTCCATCGTTTGGCTGCCGTATTTGATGCGGTAGTAGGTCGTGCCTTCGCGGGAGGGGTTGGGGTCGTAGGTGCTGTATTCGCGGGCTGTGTAGCTATTATTGAATACGGGCACGCGTTCGAGGAAAGAGAAGTGTACGCCATCGTAGCTTTTTTCTACTTCGTAGTAGTCGAGGTGGATTTCTTTTTCTGTATTCCAGTTGATGCGGGCTTTTTTGCTTTGGGCTTCATAGATAGCTTCTACGAGGCTAAATTTTACGGGAAGGAGTACGATACAGTCGAGGCTGGCAGTACCGCCGAAGGCGAGCGAGTAGCCACCGCCTGTGTTGGCAGACCATTCGTCGACCATAAGTAAGTAGGTTTCGCCTACTTGTACGTTGATTTGGCGGGTGAATTTATCGCCCGAAACGCTTTCTGTAAAATCTGCTGATGCGGCAGTCAGACCCGTTACGCCTGCATCGCCCGAATCGGAGCAGCGCAGGGGCGAGCCAAGAAAGGCGCAAGAGGCATTGGGGCCGTACAGTGTATAGTCATAATCGTCTGTAGCGGTGATGGGCGTAATATCGAAGGTTAGAGTGCCTGCTGTGCTTATCTGAAAGGAGTACCAGTTGGAGTGGTTTTCGCCGCCTGCGGGGCAGGCATTGCCTGTGCAGCCTTCGCCTACGAGCCCAGGTCCTACTGCGTTATTGTTGATAGCTGTGCCAGCGCAAAGAGGCGTAGCGCGTATGCAGTCGTTGTTTTCGTCGAGGTCGGGGCCGTTGCCTGCAGTGGCACAAGGGACACAAGAGAGCGAAGCGCTCCAGCCTGCGCCTTGCACAGAGCCATCGGAAGTAAAGCGGAAAGATAGGCAACCGCTGGGATTATCGGCAGTAAAAGAGAAGGGGGTAGCTGGATTGCCACAAATTCTTCCTGCGGTGTTATTGTTGGTGCCTGTGCGGAGCATCACGGGCGAGTTTTGCGTAGCTCCGTTGCCAACCGTAAGATAGTCGAAAGAGCAGGTCGTATTGGCAGTGCCTTCAGTAGCGAAGGAGTTGAAGGTAACCCGCATACAGTTACCGACTGTATTGGGGCAAAATACCCGATACAGACCGCCAAGTACGCTATTGGAATAATTGCCTGCTGCGCCGCCGTCGTCGTAGTAGTCGCCCCCGCAGATATTTTGCAAGCAGTGCGTTACGCGTTCGCCTTGTATGCCTGCTGTGCCATGCAAAAACACGGCGCAAGCCGCTCCGATAGGGGAGTTGATAACCACGTCGTCGCTGCTGGCGGTGCAACCGCCTGCTGCTACCGTCCAGCGGAAAGTAGCCGAGCCGCCTGCGGGAATGCCCGAAACGGCTGTATTGCGCAAAGCGGGATTTGTAATGACTACGCTGCCGCAGTTGGCTACGCATGTCCAAGTGCCAGAGCCTGCTGCGGGGGCTGTAGCATTGAGCGTGGTGGTCGTAGCGCAGGCAGCGAGTGTTTGGTCGGGGCCTGCTGCTGCGCCTGTGTAGGTGATGATAATTTGCCCGCGAGCGCCTGCGCCGCCGTCTTCTGCGCCGCCAGAGCGATTGCCTGCACCGCCGCCGCCGCCGCCTGGTACGCCGCCAGGGCTGCCATTATTGCCAAGTGTGGCACCATTGCCGCCTGTGCCGCCCCCTGGTCCGCCTGCGGAGCCGCCATTGCCGCCCGTTGTGCCTGCGCCGTTAGCACCGCTGCCGCCGTTGGCTGTAGAGCCTGCGCCGCCTGCGCCGCCGCCGCCGCCTTCTATTCTGCCGCCCGCGCCGCCGTTGGCACTCACGGTAGCAAAGGTGGTAGCGCCGCCATTGCCGCCGTTGACAGCACCGCTGCCACCCGCGCCCGCCGCACCTATAGTAAAGTTGATAACCGTACCAGGCACCACTGCAATAGTCGACGACGAATAGCCTCCAGCACCACCGCCTCCAGCAGCACCCGACGCAGAAGACGTATTCCCATCGCCCGCACCGCCGCCACCGCCACCCCAAGCCTGCACCTGTATACTCGTAACCCCACAAGGCACCGTAAAATTACCGCTCGCCGTGAAGGTCGTCGTCGTCTGCGCTTTCAGCGAACCGAAAGCCATAACAGCCAACAAAAGCCAGAAAAAACGCGCCGAAACGCTCCATATTTTGATACTCTGCATTATTTATCTCCTTCGTTTTGTGGGGTGATAGTGCGCTCTAAAAGCGCAGTTTTTTTGCGCGTAGTCTCCTCTGCCGAATAAACTACGATGACCCAGCCCGTAGCCGTATCTGTATACTCGCTTCGTGCAGCCTCCAAACGATGATTTTCTATACCACTCAAGTCCAAACCATTGAGCGTAGTCATATCGGGATTGGGCATATTCTTTATCTCGAAATCTACCCCCAAACGCTCAAAATGAGTGGGCACACGCAACTCTTCTGCCGTCATATAACGCGCCGTCTGTGCCGTAGCGGCTGTAGACGTTAAAAAGGCAAACGAAAAAAAAGCAATAACAAAACGCAACTTACTATTCATCATAGCGATACAAAAGTCTAAAATAAAAAAATTGGGGTGTTTATCATTTCAGGTCGACTGCCAAAGCTTAGATTTAGTTGCAACGAATTAAAATTTTTTTTAAGCGTTTCATAAATGGGCTGCCTGTGCCAATTTATTCGCTTTATTTGCTACCTTTGCGCCCGATTTTTCATTCATTTCATTTCTTATTTACACCGCTTCCACACCATGGCTAAACGCATAGCTATCAACGGTTTTGGTCGCATCGGTCGCCTGACCCTGCGCAATTTGCTCGCTACTAAAGATGTCGAAGTCGTCGCTATCAACGACCTCACTGATACCGCCACGCTGGCGCAGCTCTTCAAATTCGACTCCTCGCAAGGCAAGTACAAGGGCAGCGTCAGCACCGAAGGCAGCAATATCCTCATCGACGGCAAAGCTATACCCACTTTTAGCATCAAAGACCCTGCACAACTCCCTTGGGCAAGCCTCCAAGTCGATACCGTATTGGAGTGCACAGGCATTTTTCTCTCCCGCGAAAAAGCAAATCTGCACCTCCAAGCAGGCGCAAAAAAGGTGATACTCTCCGCCCCACCCAAAGATAGCGATATCCCCACCATCGTGCGCGGCATTAACGATGATATACTCGTCAATTCTAACGAAACAATCATCTCTAATGCTTCCTGTACTACAAATTGTCTTGCACCCGTCGTAAAAATTATCAACGATAGCTGGGGCATCGAAAAAGGCTTTATGAGCACCATTCACGCTTATACCGCCGACCAACGCCTCCAAGATGCGCCACACAGCGATTGGCGACGCGCTCGCACTGCCGCCGTCAATATCGTGCCCACCAGCACAGGAGCCGCCAAAGCCCTCAAAACCGTATTGCCCGAAATCGGCAACAAAATAAACGCCTCCTCCCTGCGCGTGCCCGTAGCCGCTGGCTCCGTCGTCGAACTCATCTGCATCTTGCAAAAAGATACGACCGCATCGGAAGTCAATGCAGCCTTCAAAGCCGCCGCCGAAACAGGCAAACTCAAAGGTATCCTCGAATATAGCACCGACGAACTCGTCTCCTCCGACATACTCGGCAACCCGCATTCCAGCATCTTCGACTCCAAACTCACCCAACTACAAGACGGTATGCTCAAAGTTACCTCTTGGTACGATAACGAAGCAGGTTACTCCGCACGCATGGCGGAACTCGCCGCACAGTGGTAGTTGCGAATTATGAATTACGAATGACGAATGATGCGCATAAGATATTGGCAATCAAGCGAATACACAAAGCAAATAATTCGTAATTCTTTGTCGTGCCCCTGCTCCCCGCGCCTAAACGGCGTGCTTAGGCACTTGTGGTAAGCGGCGCTTGTAAAGCCGTTGCATGCAACGGCTCTACAGGGTCGCAGGGGCGGGCTATCCGCTCCAGCCCGCTCGCAATAAAAAATAAAGCATTGGAATTAAGCTTGTAGTTAATCGCTTGTAAATCCGTTTGTAAATTGGGCTAGCGATGCGGAGGGCTGCGAAGCAGTACCGAGCGCCGTAGGCGCGAAGGTATGAGCGTTTAGCGAACCCGTAGCGTAGCGGCGACGCGCTTTGCGCGGCGCAGCCCCCATACGCACAGCGCCGCAAACAACAACCTGACTTACTTAACAATGTACTTATCCTCATTATAATACATGATACCAGCGACGCGACAGCGGCGCAATACCAGCGACGCGAACAAAGTGAGCGACGCAGTACCTATACACAAAGTACATCATGGCAAACATAAAAGACCTTCAACTGCGTGGTCGACGCGTGCTTTTGCGCGTAGATTTCAACGTGCCTATCGACAAAGAAACGGGCGATATCAGCGATGATACCCGCATTCGCGCAGCCCTGCCCACCATCGAATACCTGCGCGCACAAGGCGCAAAAGTCATTTTGCTCTCCCATTACGGCAGACCCAAACCCAATGCCGACGGCTCGCGCAATCTGCAAAAATTCGGCTTGCAGTACTTAGGCATTGGTAGCTGTTTGCTGGAACTATTGAGCGGCGACGATGCCCGCCTATTTTCCGTAGAAGACTGCATCGGGAAGGATGCAGAGGAGCTAATCGCCGAGATGGAAGAAGGCGATGTTTGCCTGCTCGAAAACACCCGCTTCTATCCCGAAGAGGAGGCAGGCGATGAGGCTTTTGCCCAAAAATTGGCAGCCTTAGCCGATGTCTATATCAACGACGCTTTTGGCGCTGCCCACCGCGAACACGCCAGCACCTGCACAGTAGCCCGCTTTTTTGCCCCAGAAAATAAAGCCTTCGGCTTCCTGATGGCAAAAGAACTACAAAACGCCGAACAGCTACTCAATACCCCCGCCCGCCCTTATGTCGCCATACTCGGCGGAGCGAAAGTATCCGACAAAATCCTCCTCATAGAAAGCCTTTTGGAGAAAGTTGATACGATTGTAGTCGGCGGCGGTATGGCATATACCTTCCTCAAAGCGCAAGGCGGCGAAATCGGCAAATCCTTAGTAGAAATCGAGCGCATAGACTTAGCCCGTGAACTACTCGCAAAAGCCCAACAAAAGGCTGTGAAAATCCTCCTGCCCATAGATTCCCTCTGCGCCGCAGAGTTCAAAAACGAATCCCCCGCCCAAACCTACAAAAGCCGAGAAATCCCCACAGATAAAATGGGCTTAGACATCGGCGAAATAGCTATAGCGGAGTTTTCGCAGACCATAGAGCAGGCAAAAACGATTTTTTGGAACGGACCGATGGGCGTTTTCGAGATGGATAATTTCTCCGCAGGCACCCGCGCCATAGCCGAAAGCGTAGCCAAAGCCACCGCACAAGGCGCGTTTTCGCTCGTAGGCGGCGGCGACTCCGTCGCAGCCCTCCACGCCACAGGCAAAGCCGATGCCGTGAGCTTCGTTTCCACAGGCGGCGGCGCTATGCTCGAACTCATAGAGCAAGGCACGCTGCCAGGCGTAGAGGCGATAAAGTAAGCATAGAATAGGGTAGGGGCGGGTCATCATTCGCCCTTACCTCATTTTTCTCAAATTCAGCCCTCATGCCCCCTACAGCCCTATACTGCGAAGGCAATCACAACAGTTTCGATAGGCAAATTTTGGAAAAAATTGTCGAAACCCTGCCCAATCCCATACAAATAATCCCCATCAAAGGGAAATATGCAGCGCTGAAGGCTATAGAACTCGCAGAAAGCGCCGCCACTTTCGATAAATCTATATTTTTTAGAGACCGCGATTTCGACCAAGACCTGCGCTGCGCCCCCATCGAAGCTTTATTTCAAAAGTCCGAAAATGATTTAACTATTTGCTATTCCTATCGCACCACTATTGAGAATTATCTGCTCCATCCTGAACTGTTTTTTGAGTATTTGCAAACAAAAAACATAGCCGCTAAGTACAAAATTCACCATTCTGACGACATCAAGCAGCTTTTTATACGCGCCGCCCAAGAGATAGCCGACTATCAAGCCGTGCGTTATGCGCTGGGTAAAACGGGGGCAAATATGGCGTTTCGCACGACTTGGACAAGCGGCAGCGGCAAGCTTCCCAGCAGCCTTTTGGCGGTGGATTGCCTGCAGGAAGGCAGGAATATGGCGCTTTCTGCCGAGCATTTTCAGCAAGAGTACGTCGCCTTTAAGAGTATATTTTCAAGGTCTGATTTTTTTACGGAACTACGCTTTTTAGCATGGTTTCAGGGCAAGGACTTGGCTACGAAATTAGCCCAAAATCTGCGCCGCCTGCGTCGGGTGAGCCTCTCCATTGAGGGCTATTATAGGTTTGCCCTGCGCCGCTTCGACTACCGCCAATTCCCTGATTTAATCGAGCTTCGCGCCCTCTTAGCCGATTAAATATATGCCATTTTAATTGTCGTTTTTTTGGGCGTGCCCGCCCTCCTTAAAAGGTCGGGCGGTCGGGCTATTTGAGCCGTAGCATGCTACGGCTCTACATATCCCTCACGCAAAAAAAATACCCGCTGTGCCAAAGGGGCACAGCGGGCAGATTGCTATAAAAAAGGCGCTTAGATTTTTACCACTTTGCCGATGTATAGAGTCTGTCCTTGCTGCGTAATGCGGAGCATATAAGTAGCTGGGGGCAGGTCTTGCAGATTGACATCGAGTATATAGCTGCCTTCTGCGGCGGGTATATCGCTGCGCAGGCTGCGACCAAGTTCGTCAAAAATCTCCACATGTACACCTGCTTGCACAGGGTCGGCAAAGCGTATTTGCGCGCTGCCATTGGTCGGATTGGGTGAGATAACGACAGGCGAAGAGCCTACAGCATTTGCGCCAAAATCTACCGCACGAATGGGGCTAAAATCATGGCTTCCATCGACATCTACAAGCCGCAGGCGGTAATAATTTACGCCTAAAACTGCCTGCGTATGCGTCCAAGTGTAGTAAAGCGCTTCGCTGCTTTCGCCTGCTGCTTGCACGCGAGCGAGGGGCTGAAATTGCAAACCATCGAGCGAATGCTGTACTTCGAAGAAGTCGCTATTTTGCTCCGAAGCCGTGCTCCAGTTGAGCAAGCTTTGCTGCTGCGCGAGTTTTTCGGCGCTGAAGTCCAGCAGCTCAATCGGATAGGTAACATAAGTATCGAAGTCGCGCCAGTCGCGGTCGCCGAGCGCATTCAAGTTGGGCACAGGGGCGAGCGTGCCGATAGTGGCGCTATTCACTTCCGAGTCAAAAATATCTACAAGCCCGTCAAAATCAGCATCTACCCAGAAGGGCGAAGCGGGATTGAGGAAGGGCGGGCGGCTGCTGCGGACATAACCAAATACGTTATCATCGCTATCCAACCAAACAGGCAAGCCGTCGCCGTCTGCATCTGTAGTAGGGTAGCAGCCAGTGCAAGGCGTGCCGAAGGCAAGTTCAAATTGAGCGCGGAAGAAAGCAGCCATTTGCAGAATTTCGGGGGTGGCATTGCCATCGCCAGCATCCGTAGCACCAAAACCGCTATCGAAGCCTTCAGCCCAATCCATGTAAGTATCGTTGTCTGTGTCCGTGTCGAGGTAATCGGCAGGAGAGCTACCGTCGTTGTCGTCCTCGTTGGGGCTAAGACCGATATTAGTGCCGCCCATTTGGTTGGTATTGGTACGGCTCTCAAACTGGTCGAGAATGCCATTACCGTTGGCATCTGTGCCTGTGGGCATTGCTGTAGTAAAGTTGGGGCAAGTAGAGCAAAGCGCCTCTACGAAGTCCGCTATACCGTCATTTTCGGCATCGAGGTCGTAAATGTCTAAAATGCCATCGCTGTCGCTATCTAAGGGAGCATTGCCTTCGGCGAGGTCGTGCCAGCCGTTGCGGATAGCATCAACTAATGCACCTTCGCCAAATTTACCGTCAAGGCTGCCGCCGCTGGGAGCATCTGTAAGTGGGCTGCCGCTGCTGCGTCCGCCTGCGTTTTCTACGACATCGGTAAGACCGTCGTTATCGCTGTCTAAGTCGAGGAAGTTGGGGCGGAGGTCGCCGTCTACATCGTCTAAGCGAGTGAGATAGCCATCTACACGCCCGTCATTGTTTGCGTCGGCAATCGTGCGGATAAGCACATTGGCAGCGTTTTCTGTTGTGCCGTTGCCGTCTGCATCGCCGTCTATGGAGTCTGCAAAGCCGTCGCCATCTGCATCTGCGAGATTATCGACGAGACCATCGTGGTTGGCATCTACGCCACC
Source organism: uncultured Saprospiraceae bacterium (assembly GCA_964467315.1). Lineage (GTDB taxonomy): Bacteria > Bacteroidota > Bacteroidia > Chitinophagales > Saprospiraceae > JAAFIM01. The sequence goes on from CAYXSA010000052.1 coordinate 16,207, forward strand.
CGCTTCCGTAATATCGGCAATGCCGTCGCCGTCGCTATCCAAGTCGAGGAAGTTGAGTATGCCGTCGCCGTCGAAATCGCCCTGTGGGTAGGTATCAGGTTTGCCGTCGTTGTTGGCGTCTGCGCCTGTAAGTACAAGCATACGATTGGGAGCTTCTATAGTGCCATCGTTGCCTAAGTCGCCGTCTACTTGGTCGCTAAGACCATCGCCGTCTGCATCTGCGAAGTTATCCAATAAGCCGTCACCGTTGTTATCTACGCCGCCAGCTTCTACTACGTCTGAAATGCCGTCGTCGTCGTCGTCTCTATCGGCTGCGTCCAACAAACCGTCATTGCCACCATCGGGGACAATAACCGTAACAGGGAAAAACGCCTCACAACCCAAGCCCGAAAAGGTCATACCTTTTACGCGGAGGTTATAAGTGCCTGCTATCAAAAAGGGGTAGCTGGTCAGATAGAGCGTGTTGCCTGCTGTGGGGCTGTATACAGATACGCCGTAATCTACGAAAGGCGCATTTGCATCTTCCAAGCAGTATAATACTCCCGCCGCAGAGCTGGTAATTTCGTAGGTTACCGTGCCGTCTGGGTTGGAGATAGTATGTGTGGCTATCGTTACTGTAGGTGCGGGAGGGATAAAGCAGCTTACCGTAGTTCTTGCTGGGCAAATGGTTTCCATGCTTGGCGCTACGCGCACGCCGATGGAAAGCACTTCGCCTGCGTAGAGCGTGTTCAAGCCGTTGGTATTTACGGGTATGCTCCAGCCCGTTGTGCCCGTCGTAACGGAGCCTATCAAAACATCGTCAATATACAAATTGACAATAGTATTAGCCACTGCAGTAGCCAGCGTGCCCGATATAGCTGTTGCGCGCTCGTTGTAGGAGGCAGGCGCAAAGCTACCGCAGCGTGCTGCAGAGGTAGCCGCTACGGCGGTTACGGTGTTGGAGTTGCCGCTTGTGCCGCAGCTGGTCGCTTGTGTAGCAAAATAAGTAGTGCCTGCTGTAGCGGCTACTGCCGTTGTCCAGCTGCCATTTGCTTGTACGGTAACCGTAGCCAGCAAGGTACCGCCACCATTGAATAAGCTAACTGTAGCCCCTGCCACGAAAGAAAAGCCGCCGATAGTGCTGCCTGCGGGTATTTGGTTGGCGGCATTGGCGCTAATTGTGGGATTGCTAACCGCGCAAGAAACCGTGCGAGATGCATCTGTAGCACAAAGCAGCGGCTGTTGGGAGCGCACCAATACCGTCGTAGCGTCCGTGAGCACCAAACCGTTGAAGGTATAAGCTCCTGCCGCCGCTGTAGTCGTCGCCAAGAGGTTGCCATTCACGTACAAACGCACCAAAGCACCCGTTACTGCAGTGCCCGTGATGCTTGTAGTACCCGTTTGTATAGGATTTGTGATAATGGTGGGCGCTGTAGAAGAGCCTGTGAAATTTTGACTATAGGGCGCTGTGGTTTCGCCGTTTATGATACAAAGGGTGGCAGAAGCAGCCGAAGGACAGAGACCAGATAATTCCGCCACTGCCAAATAGGTGCCGTCCCAAATATCGGAACTACCTGTGCAAGGATTGGTATTATTGCCTGTGCTGCCAATGCCGCCCCAGCCCCATTCGCCTGCGGCGCTAACAACAACAGCAGCCACCTCCGTCTGTCCAGTAGCATCTAAGCGGTAAATCCTAACCGTAGCGCCTGCTAAGGCTACATTATCTACGCCTGCGATACCGCTCCTTCCAGAGCAGGCATCTATTACGGGGGTAGGGGTAAGAGCACCTGCGCAATTTCTTACAGCTACCTGATTGGAAGTACCGCAAAGGCTGCGGTCTACGGATTGCGCTGTAGCGTAGATAATATCGCCATCTTGTACGGTGATGGCGTTGAGTGTCCAAGTAGTGCCTGTAGCTACGCCGTTGATAGAGCCCAAAGTGGTCGTAACTCCAGCACGCACGCGAGATATTACCAAATTGGCGGTGCTGGGGTGATTGATATCCAAGCGTGTCCAAGTGCCGCTAACGGAGGTAGCCGAAGCCGAAATAGGCGAGGTAACCACAGGCGCAGCCGTACAAACAGGGCAAAAACCCGAAGAGGTAAAGCCCGAAAGCGTCGTACCGCATTGATTGTTGATAACGTCCTCCCAAGAAGCGCCGCCGTTGATGTCAGAAACGGGACCGCCGATAGCAGGCTTTGGAGCCATTACCGTAGTGCCCGCCATGCGCAAAGGCGTATTGGCTGTGATGCCTGCTGCCGCGTACAAATCCGCCAAAGGCAAATAAAAATCGTGAAAATAGTCAGGATTATCGCAGTTGTTGGTCAAAGCGACGGAACGCTGATGGTGCTGCGCCAAATTGGTATACTGCAATATCGGCGCGCCTTTAAGCGTTTCCTTTGATGTTTGCTTAAAGAAAAAGCCCGCCGCGCATTTTTTTGCGCGGCGGGCAGCTTTGTTTGGGGGCTATAAATTTGGGCAAAAGCTTTAAGGATAAAAAAGCGTGAGGGATAGTAGGGGCGAATCAACATTCGCCCATTTGGGCGATGATGATGCGCCCCGAATAGCCCGACCCTGCGACCTTTCAGCGCGCTTTAGCGCGCGGGGAGCAGGGGCACGCCCAAAAAAACTAAAGCCCGAAAATTAGCTTTAAGCCCAAGGCAAATAGCTATTTATTTTTTTGATGAGGGCATCCACGTCCGCGCCTTTGGTGGCGGAGAAAGAGCCATTGACCTTGCCCTCGAAGCTGGCTTTTGCCATGTTGAAGGTGGCGCTATAACCCGGTAGGGTGATGCGGAAAAGCTGCCATTTGCCGACGGGGTAGGTCAATTCGTTGCTTGCCATTGGTTTGAGTTTGCCGAATGACCAAGAGGCGGCTTTGTTCCAGTACTTGACGATGTCTTCGGAGATGCGCAGGAACAGCGTGAGGTCGAAGGTCGTGTCGATGATGGTTTGCGAGAGGCTGCCTGATAAATTGGGTCCGTCGCCGCGCAATTCTATCGCTACGTTTGCCGTTGCTACCAGATTGCCTTTCATGCCGCCTGTAATTTCGGCATCTATATCGTAGTCGATGTAAGGAATCGTGAATTTTACGCCCAGCGTGAGGTCGGCTACTGTATAGGCGGTGCCTGTCATATTGCCTTTGACGGTAACGACATCGGGCGTAGATGTGCCCTCCAAGCCTACTGACAGTTTCACGCCGAAGGTAATGCCCACCGAGAGTACGCCCCAGCGCAGGCGCGGCGGCGTGAAGCTCATGTTGACAAGTTCTTTTTTGAGACCCTTGCCCAAGTACTTTTCTACGAATTCGCCGACGACGCTAAGCGTTACCTTGACGACCTCTGTAGCTATAGCCTCTTTTGCGCCTTTTTTGAAAAGGCTGCCGATGAAGCGCACCAAGTCGCCCACTTTCGAGTGCTTAATTTCTATTTTTCGCGTCTGCCAAATCTCATCATTGACGCTGGAAAGGACTTCCTTTACGGCGGCTTTGTCCTCTTTGGAGGCTGATTTTTTATCGCCCTGAAGTTCTTCTTTTATGGCTTGCAATTCGGCACGTTTGGCGCGAATTTGCTCTAATATATCTGCTTTGCTGCTGCTCATTGGGGAGTTACGAGTTACGAGTTAAGAAAACGCTCGTATTTATGTTAAACGCTAAAATACTTGCTACCATTGCCGCCGTCAGGCGGCATAGTACCAGCGACGCGAGCCGTAGGCGAGCGGCGCAGTACCTATACACAAAGCAAAACCCTACAACCCTAATTTTCCTAAGATAGCCTTGCCGCTGGGCAGGAAGGAGGAGGGCATTTTATCCATCGTTTTATCGAGTTTGTCGATTTCTTGGGCGATGTCTTTGACTTTTTTGCGGGCTGCTTCCAGCGTTTTGGCTAAGTCGCCGTTTTTGGCTTCTTTTTTTGGTTCTTCGCTGGCGAGTTTTTGCACCTTTTCCCAGACTTTTTGCACTTGGGGCAGGAAGCCTGTAGTAGCTTTTTGATTTTCTTCGGCGGCTTTGCCTGTGAGGGCGCTGCCTGCCTGCGTTACGGCGGCTTTGAGTCGCTCAAAGAGGTCGAGCAAGCCTTTTACGATGCCTGCATCTTTTGCGTCGGCTTTATTTTGTTTGACTTTATCGACGATGGCAGCGAAACTTTTGGCTGCTTCGCCGATTTCTTTGAGGACAGCGATAACGCTATTTACGGCATCTGCGCCCGATTTTGGGGTTTCTTTGGTTTCGGGTGCTGTAGTGCTGGGTGCTTCTTCGCTGCCTTCTGCTTCCGCTTCGCCTGCGTCGTCGCTTGTGCCCGTGATGGTGATTTTTTCGTACTGTTTGCCCCAAAATTCGGTGGCAATCGCCTGCACAAAATCCGTTTTCATGCCGCCTTTGAGGATATTGATAATCAATTCCTTGCCTGCGACTTCCAGCGTGCAGCCCGCCGTAAGGGCGAGTTTATGCGCCTTTGATTTTTTCAGAGCTTTGTACTCGTCTATCATCAAATTGCGCTTTTTGTAAGGCAATATCGCATCTATTTTTTTGTTCAACACCAGGTTTTTCAAAAAAATAACCGCATCTGCCTTGTTCCAAACAGCCGATTTATTGGCTTCCTTGTTGTAGTCGGTCGCTGTGAGCTTTTTCAGCTCGCCGACCCCCATGTTTAAAATATCTGCCATTTTATTAGGTTTTTATTATTTTTAGCCTGCTTTTTTGGGCGTGCCCCCGCGCACCCCCCCGCCCGCTTTGCGGGCTTCCCCCCTTAAAAGGGGGGAGCTATGCGCGGGGTCGGGCTATGCGGGGTTTCAGTGCTTGCAGCCTTTGGGCTGCTGCGCACCGCTTCGCGCCCCTCCTATCCCTCACGCAGTATAAACAGCGGGCAAAATACATCTTTTCCCTATCATAAACAAGCATTGTATAAAAAAAACTGTAAATATTCCGCCCCGTGCAGCCAAATTACGACAAAACTCAACGAACGCATCAGCTCCGAGCTTGGGCAGCCGAATTAGGATTTATGGCGGTAGGCATTGCCCGCGCCGAAGAACTCACGGAAGAAGCCCGCCGCTTGGAGCTTTGGCTCTCGCAGGGCAGGCAGGGAAAAATGCAGTATCTGGAAAACCATTTCGAAAAGCGCATAGACCCGCGCAAGCTCGTCGAGGGCACGCGCAGCGTCGTTAGCCTCGTATTCAATTATTACAATCCCGAAAAGCAAAGCGATGCAGAAGCCCCCAAAATAGCCATGTATGCTTATGGGCGCGATTATCATTTGCTCCTACGCGAGCGGCTCAATACCCTGCTACAGCGCGCCCAAAGCGAATGGGGCGGCGAACAAATTGTACAAGGCAGAGGCTTCGTAGACTCTGCGCCTATCTTGGAGCGGCAATGGGCGCAGCGCGCTGGCTTAGGCTGGCAGGGAAAAAACACCCTGCTTTTGAGCAAAAAACGCGGCTCTTATTTTTTTCTCGCCGAACTTTTGCTCAATCAAGAATTGATATACGATGCGCCTACGAGTGTAGACCATTGCGGGACTTGTCGACGCTGTATAGAAGCCTGTCCGACGCAGGCGATAAGCCCCGAAGGTTATATTTTGGATAGCAATCGCTGTATTTCTTATCTGACTATAGAGCTAAAAGAAGCTATTGCAGAAGAATTTCGTCCGCTTATGCAGGGTTGGGCTTTTGGCTGCGATGTCTGCCAGCAGGTTTGCCCTTGGAATCGGTTTAGTCAGCCGCATAGCGAGAAGGATTTGTTGCCGCCGCCTACGCTGCTTGGCATGACGCGAAAAGATTGGCAGGAGCTGCAGGAGTCGAGCTTTAAGCAGCTTTTTGCTAATTCCGCCGTAAAGCGAACGAAGTACATAGGGCTGCGTAGGAATATAGATTTTGTTGCCTCTGCCGATAACTACTAAAACAAAATGCAGCGCGCGCCCTTTGCGCGGGCTGCGCCATATTTTGCGGGAGGGATAGTAGGGGCGAATCAACATTCGCCCCGTATAGCCCGACGGCGCGACCCGTAGAGCCGTAGCATGCTACGGCTCCGCCGCCTTTGCGGCGGGGGAGCGCCGACCCGCCCAAAAAAAATAAAAAATCAAGGAACTATGAAAAAAATCTTGACGCTTGCTTGCTGCTTTAGCGCATTTGCGCTTTCGGCACAAATCAATACGCCCAATACGGCGGCGCGCCCCTTCGGCAGCAATACCGACTATCCGCATCTGACGCGCCTACCTTCCAATCTGCCGACTTCGGGCACTTATGGCAGCAGCCAAGACGCGGCAGATGCTTACAACACTTGGAAAACTAACTATGTGGAAGCCTGCACAGGCACGAGCAACCCGCAGGAATATCGCATTAAGTTCGATAACAGCAGCGAAACCGTATCGGAAGGCATTGCTTATGGTATGCTGCTATCTGCTTACGCGGGCGATAAGGCGCTATTTGATGGGCTTTGGGCCTACTACCAAACACATAGCAACGCGAATGGGGTGATGAACTGGAAAATTCAAAATTGCGCTACCGCCATCGGCACGGGTGGGGCTACAGATGCGGAATTAGATGCGGCGCTGGCGCTAATTGTGGCTTCTGTGCAGTGGGCAGATACGAGCGTGCACCCTTACGGCAGCGATGCGCGCAGGCTTATAGCCGCAGTGCGCGCCTACGAGGTACAGCGCTCCAGCGACAACGGCGCTTATCAATTCAACAATGGCGACCAATGGGGTTTTAGCAACGACTGCCGCAACCCTTCTTATCAATCGCCTGCCTATGCCAAGCTATTCGGCGAGTTCATACCAAGCCAAGCCGTTTATTGGGATAGTGTCGTAACGGCTTCTTATGCCTTGCTTGCGGCGAATGCGCACGCTACGACGGGTTTGGTTTCCAACTGGAGCGACCATACAGGAGCAGCCAACAGCTGCAACGGCGCAAACGAATACGGCTGGGACGCTTGCCGCCACCCTTGGCGCATGGCAAAAGATGCCGCATGGTATGGCGATAGTCGCGCCATAGCCGCTTGCAACAAAATTTCTGTATTTACGCGGGGCGTGGGCAGCACCAACTTACGCGCACCGATAGCCCTTGCGGGGGGTACGGGGAGCTATCATAGCCCAACCTTTGTGTCGACTTGGTTTTGTTCGGCACTTGCTGCACCCAATGCGCCGCAGAGTTTTGTAGATTCTATGTACACGGAAACGCTTGCCGTTACCGACCAGCCGCCTTTGTACTTCGGCAATACCCTGCGTTTGTTGTCTTTGTTTATGGCTACAGGCAATTTTTGGTATCCGCTTGATGCAACTATCTCGCTGCGCGAATTGGATATGAGGAGCGCGCAAAGGGCGATGCAAATACACATTTTTCCCAATCCGCTACAGAGCGGGCAGACCCTACATATACGCGAAGCCGCAGCAGGCGATTATCAGGTATGCGACCTTATGGGGCGCGAACTCTTGCGTTGGCAGCAAAAGGAAGAGGGCGCTACCTTCGCTCAATCTATCGACCTGCCCGCTGGCTGCTATCTGCTCCGACTGCAAAATTCCAAAGGGCGGCAACAGGCGACGATTGTCGTTAGATAATGACAAAGGATATTTTTTATATAAGAGGCGGCGCGCCTTTGCGCGTTCGCCTGCCATATTTTGCGGGAGGGATAGTAGGGGCGAATCAACATTCGCCCCAAAGGGGGCGATGGTGAAACGCCCCAAATAGCCCGACGGCGCGACCTTTCACGCCTGCCGCAAAGCGGCGGGCGGGAGAGCGCCGACCCGCCAAAAAAAACTACACCCGTATCGACAGCCAGCGATTGGAGCGCAGATACCAGAGCGAAAGCAGCAAGGTAACGCCCCAGTATACGAGTTCCGCCCCCCAAGCCGTAGGCAAAGACACCTCGAAAATTTTGATGGCAACGTAGGCGTAAACGAGGTACAAAACGCAGCCAAACATCTGCATCCAAAGCGATTGCTGTGTAGCTCCTGTGCCGATGATGCCATTGAAATAGATGGCGGCAGTCGAAAAAATCGCTAAAATCAGCACAAAAATTCCTATCATCGGCATAGAAGCCTCTATAATTTCGCTGTTGGTGCTGATGATGCCCAAAACCTGCGAGGGCGCAGCGATGAGCCACAAAGCGCAAAGCATGGTTATCGAAAAGCAGAGCAAAGCCGTGCGATTGATGGAGGCGATTACCAAATTATGCTGCTGCTTGCCTATCAAATTGCTAACAATCGTGTTGATGCCAGAGCCAAAACCCCAAGCAGGTATCATAAACATCATATAAACGGAGCGTATCAGGGTGGAAACTTCCAAAGCCTGCCTGCCCATGTTCTCGATGGCGAAAAAGAAAACCAACCAGCTCCCAATACCGACCACAGATTGAAAAATAATAGGGGTGGATAGGGCAATTTGCTGCCGAATAATGCCCCAATCTATAAAGGGACGCGCTATTGCTGCCTCCTGCGGCGCATCGAGCGGCTCACTGCTAAAACTTTCGCGCTGCTCCGCCTGCCATCGCGCCCGCGCCTTGCCGCCAAACATACCGAAAGCGCGATTTCGCTTGTCCAAAAGCATATATAAAAGGAAAACCGCCGTCGCTACCACCTCCGAAATCGAGCTTGCCCAAGCCGCACCCGCCATACCCAACTCTGGAAACCCCCAATGACCAAATATCAGCGCATAATTCAGCACCGCATTCACCACACCTAAAGCTATAGCGTTGTAAATTATCACCATCGGGCGCGCTATGCCCGTATATAAAGCGATGACAACCATCCCACTATAACTAAAGAAAATTCCCCAAGAACGCGCCTGCAAATAATCGTCGCAAGCCTGCAAAATAGCAGGATCATGCAAGAAAAGCGGAAACAAAAGCGGCGTTAACCACTTCGTAACGAAAAAAAATAAGCCCGAAAGCAGCAATATAAAACCCAACATACTGTAGGTTACCCTTCCTATGCTCTCTTCATCGCCTTCCCCCATGCGCCGAGCTATGATTATCTGCCCCGCTTTGGTAAAATTATAGCCAATCGTCGTTATCATCAGGTAAAAAATGCCCACAATACCTATCGCCGCAAACGAAATATCGCTGTAGCGCGCCAAAAAATAGGTATCCGTTAGCGTAATAACGTTCTGCACCGCCGAACCTATCATTATCGGCAGCGAAAGTTTTAAGATGTCCTTGTATGCTATCACCCTGAGCGCGTTTTATCCAATACTATTATGAAATTGTTCGTTGGTCAGCGCAATCATCTGGCAAATCTCGTCCCGACCCTGCCCCTTTTCGGCTGAAGACATAATCATCTGTGGCATCGCCTCCCAAGACTTCAAAAATTCCGCCTCAAACGCCGACATAAATCCGCCTTTTAGATTTTCCCGCGCCTTTTTGCGGTCTACTTTCGTGAAAACTATCACAAAAGGCACCTGCCATTCGCCCAACTGGTCGGCAAATTCCAAATCCAATTCCTGCGGCTCTATGCAGCTATCCACCAGCAAAAAAACACATTGCAACTGCGGACGCTCGCAAAAATAATGGCGCGTCATCTCCTGCCACTCCTCGCGCAGCGATTTCGGCAACTTCGCATAACCATAACCTGGCAAATCCACCAAATGCCAACCCTTATTTTGATGCTCATTGATGCGGAAAAAGTTGATAGCCTTCGTTTTTCCTGGTGTCCCCGATACCATCGCCAAGCCTTCGCGTTGGCAAACCATATTTATCAGCGAAGATTTACCCACGTTCGAGCGCCCAATAAAGGCGTATTCGGGTATATCCAAAACGGGAAGTTTGGCTACTTCCGTGAAACTTCCTACAAAATTGGCGCTTTTTATCTGCACGATGCGAGTGAATTACGAATGACGAATGACGAATGACGAATGACGAATGACGAGTTACGAATTGAACGCGCAGCACATAATACTTGCTACCACTGCCGCCGCGAGGCGGCATAGTACCTACGACACAAAGCACAATTTATACACAAAGCACAATCGTAACTCATAATTCGTAACTCGTAATTATTTTGGCGTGCCCCCGCTCCCCGCCGCTAACGCGGCTTAAAGGTCGCGGGGTCGGGCTATCCGTTGCAGCACCGCGAAGCCGCGATAAATCGCGGCTCTACGCGGCGCTTCCACTGCTATCCCTCACGCGGCAAGCGCAAAGCTATAAAAAAAACTTAGTTACGCAGCACCAAGCTGCGAATACCTGCATAAACGCGCTGTAGCTGCTCTTCAGTGATGCAGTAGGGCGGCAAGACATAGACCGTATTCCCCAGCGGACGCAATATCAATTTTTGCCCTATAAAAAACTGCCAAATCTCTTTTTTTAATCCGCTAAAATAGCCGCCTCCTGCCGCTTGCGCTCGCTGTGGCTGCCACTCGAAAGCGAGAACAGTGCCGCAGCGGCGCGCATTTTGGGCGGCGGGCTGGCTGGACAGCCAAAGCCGCATTTCTTCCTGTTGGGCGCAGATGCGCTGTATATTTTCCTGCGTTTCGGCGCTGTGCAGCAAATCCCAACTCGCTACCCCCAAAGCACAAGCCATCGGATTGCCCGTATGCGAATGCCCATGAAAAAAGGTTTTCGTATAGTCCTCTGCGCTGTTGAAAGCCTCAAATATCTCCCTTGTGCAGGTCGTCGCCCCCAGCGGAAACATACCACCCGTCAAGCCTTTGGATAGGCAGTAAATATCGGGCTTTTCTGTGCAGTGGTCGGTAGCCCACTGTTTTCCCGTGCGAAAAAAACCCGTCATCACTTCGTCGGCGATGCAAATTATACCTTTTTGTCGACAAAACTGCATCAAGGCATCTAAGCCTGCTACGCTCTGCATCTGCATACCCGCCGCCCCTTGTATCAACGGCTCAAAGATAAATCCCGCCAATTGCTCGCCGTATTGTGTCCAGAGCATTTGAAGCTGTTGCAGGCTTTCGGCTTCTTTGCCTGCTTGCGGTGGCTCTATAAACGAAACCTCAAACAACATCGACTCAAAAGGGCGCGTAAACGCCGAGCGCTCACCCACCGACATCGCCCCGAAGGTATCGCCATGATATGCCCCCTTAAAGGCAATCAGTCGCCGCCGCGCCGTGTAGCCCTGATTATGCCAAAATTGCAGACACATTTTTATGCCGACTTCTACCGCCGTAGAGCCATTGTCGGAGTAAAAAACCCGCGCCTGTGTAGGCAGGCTACTCAATAGCCTTTCCGCCAAGTCGACAGCGGGCGCATGGGTAAAATTGGCAAAAATTACATGCTCCAGCTTTTGCGCTTGCTCGTAGAGGCAACGCGATAAATGCGGGTGCGCGTGTCCATGCACATTCATCCACCAAGAAGCCACCGCATCTATGTACTCCGCGCCTTGCTCATCGTAGAGGCAAGCGCCCGCGCCGCGAACTATAGCTATAGGCGCATCGGCAGTAGCAAATTGCGTAAAGGGGTGCCAGACCATGCGCTGGTCGCGCTCGCTTAAAGTTTTCATATAGTTTATAGATAAGGTTTGAGGTTTTTTGCTTTCTTTTGCGTGAGGGTAGTGGTGCTTTATGTATAGGTACTATGCCGCCTTGCGGCGGCAGTGGTAGCAAGTACATAAAATTTATGTAAATGGCTGCCGACTGCGTACATTTTCATTTTTAATCAAATGCTTTATATAATTTGCGTGAGGGATAGCAGCGAAACCACCGAGCCGCGCAGCGGCGAAGGTGATGTAGCGGATAGCCCGACGCTGCGACCTTTAAGCCGCGTTAGCGGCGGGGAGCAGCGGCACGCCATAATGACGAATGACGAATGACGAATATTTTTTGTGTATATGTGCTTAATTACCAATTGCTTATGCGCAACATTCGTCATTCGTCATTCGTCATTCGTCATTCGTAACTCAAAAATATGGCAATCACACTAAGCGCAGGGGCAGCAGCGCCCGAATTTGCAGCCTACGACCAAAACGGCAAGCTGCACAAACTGAGCGATTATCGGGGGCAGAAGGTCGTTTTGTTTTTTTATCCTGCCGACGATACGCCAGGCTGTACAGCGGAGGCTTGCAGCCTGCGCGACCATTATGCGGACTTGCAAGCAAGGGGTTTAGTGCTTTTTGGGGTTAGCCCCGATGGTGTGGACTCGCATCGCCGTTTTGCCGAAAAGTACAATCTGCCTTTTTCGCTTTTGGCGGACGAAACTAAGCAAATACTTAGCGCTTATGGTGCTTGGGGCGAAAAAAATATGTACGGCAAAATCAGCATGGGCGTGCTACGCTCTACGTTTTTGATAGACGGCGAGGGCAAAATTATGGATATTATCAAGCGCGTCGATACGAAAGCCGCCGCTGCACAGCTTTTGAAAAAATTATGATAGATTTTTTGCGCTATCCAACGGCGAATGCGCCCAGCCTGTCAGACTGGCGCGAAGCCTGCGAGTCGGTTTTTTCGAGGGACTCGAAAGAGGCGGAAGCGATGCTTTTGCTAATGCAGGCGGAGCGCTGGGATTTGGTGCATAGGCTTGGCTATCTGCGCGCTACAGCAGAGGCTTTGGCAAGGGAGGGGCAGGGTTTGGATTTGCCTGCTGCTTCTTTGGGGCTGATAGGAGAAGGGAAGATTTTGGATATGAGCATAGCGCCCAGCCTTCAGAGTGGCAACATAGCAGCCAATACGGCGGCTGAAGCCCTGCATTTGGCGGCTTTGCTCACGCTTGCCACGATACAAGTGCCTGTAGCAAAGACGGGCGACTTTGGCTATGGCTACGCGGTGGAGAGCAGCGATATTTTGGCGCAGTTGGGGGTAGTGTTTGCGCAGAATAGCGAGCAGGCACGCACACAGCTAAAAAAGCTACATTTTTGCTATCTGCATCTGCCGCATTTTTATCCCCGCTTGCAAAGATTGGAAAGCCTGCGCAAGCTTTTCGGCAAAACCTCGCTTATAGAGCAAGCCGCTATATTTTTGCACCCAATCCAAAGCAGCGAAGGCATACGCTTGTATAAACTCATCGGCACAGGCGGCTGGGCGCAGACCCGATTTTTCCGAGCATTGATGCAAGAAAATGCAGAATCAGCCGTAGAATATGCCCTATTGTACGACCAAACGGAAGCGCCCCTTATGAGCCTTTGTGCCGATTTTTTTTGGCAGAATAGCCCCAGCGCCCAGCCTTTGAGGTTGAGCGACTGGCAGTTTGCGCAATTGCCTCAAAATTTACTGCATCAATACGCAGGGCGCAGCGTTGCCGATGCTGCCCAATTGCTCATGGATTTGCTTACAGGCGCAGCAGGCGAGGAATGGACTTTGTTGCTGCTTGCCAATGTCGCCTTTATCGCGCAGACGGTACAGCCGCAGCGGCAAAAAAATCGCAGCCTGCTCGATGCGGAAGCCGCCCTTTCGTCGGGACGCGTGCGGCAACTGCTGGAAAAACTGCGTACGGTGTAGGTAGCATTGCGCCAAAATAGCCGCAATACCGTCCGAATAAGCTTGCGTGAGGGATAGAAGTGAAAGCGCCGAAATGAAATGAAGGCGCTGCAACGGATAGCCCGACCCCGCCGCACAGCGGCGGGGTCACGCCCAAAATACGCCCTACGAAAAATCGCAGAAAAGCCCTATCTTTGCGCCCTACACCATACAATTTATGCAAAACACGAACGAGGGCGCGCTAAATACGCAGCCGCCATACAACTGGGAGGAGGGCGCTTGCCTGCTGATTGATAAGCCTTTGGGGCTGACCTCTTTTGCGGTGGTCGACCGCGTGCGGGGGGCGCTAAAACGGCGCTTGAACCTGCGCAATATAAAAGTCGGACACGCGGGCACGCTCGACCCGCTGGCGACGGGTCTGCTTGTGCTTTGCACGGGCAAGTACACGCGCAGAATTGAGGAATTGATGGGGCAAGAGAAAGTTTATACGGGCGCTCTGCGCTTGGGCGAGACCACCCCCAGCGTCGATGGCGAAACGGCGGTAGATGCGCAGTACCCGACGGAGCATATCACGAAAGAAGCCATTTTGGCGGTGAGCGCCCAATTTTTGGGCGAAATACAGCAGGTGCCGCCCGTGTTTTCGGCGATAAAAAAAGATGGCAAACGCGCCTACGAGTCCGCCCGCGAGGGGGTAGAATTGGAGTTGGCGGCGCGGGCAGTGCATATTTTTGAGCTGGAATTTACGAAAATCGAGTTGCCGAAGGTAGAGTTTCGGGTGCGTTGCTCAAAGGGGACGTATATCCGCTCTTTGGTGCGCGATATCGGGCAGGCTTTGGGTAGCGGCGCTTGGATGACGCAGCTGCGGCGGGAGGCAAGCGGCAAACACGAAGCGGCAGCGGCTTGGCAGTTGGATAGCTTGTTGACGTTTATAGGTGCGTGATGCTGTAGGTACTGCGCCGCTCGCTGTCGCTCGCATCGCTGGTATCATGCCGCCTTGCGGCGGCAGTGGTAGCAAGTACAAAAAAGTGAAAAGTGAAAAGTGAAAAGTGAAAAGTGAAAAGTGAAAAGTGAAA
>CAYXSA010000053.1:0-29908 GCA_964467315.1 uncultured Saprospiraceae bacterium
TGTAATTTTATCCTTTTATGTAGGGCTCCAGCCAAAATCATAAAGCACCAAAAATATAATCTTTCGCGCGCTTGCAGGATAAGCGGACAAGAGGTTATTTTTGGCAATAATCAAGCAAAAGCACAAGCGAGCTTTTTTTTCGATACGAATGGTGCATTTTTGGAGCGTATTAGCCATACTTCGATAGTTGATACTATTTTTCCAAGTTCATACGAAGAATGGTACTATAAAGGAAATATAGCTGACCTGAATTTTTATCTTAAATATGGTGCAACTCGTCTAAATATCGTTGAGCGCAGTCCGTCGCGCGAGTATTATCAATACCAGCGTTTTGATTACGAAAATATGTATAAATATGCTGAAGACTCTGCGATGCAGATAATTCGCAGGAAAAAAGCTAATCGCTCAGAAACGATGTTTATAGAATTGCTTTCGGATAGTGCTTGCCAAAAATGGGAGCGGGCTTATTTTGCTGTTTACCAAGACAGCAAAACCGATAAGCTAATACGTGTAAAAGAAGTGCATTATAGCTATGGAGAAAAAGTAGATACCCAGCGGCACTATGTTTATGTGCCCTATTTTGTCCCCTTGCAAAAAGAAATGCCCCAGCCAACAGAGGCTTATTGCTGGCACTGTTTGGCAGATACAGCAACATGGCAGTTGTTATTTACAACGCTGCATGATAAAGAGGGGAATTTGTTGGTTTGGGAGCATACATATTGGATAGCAAAAATACAGCGACTACACGCCTGTTTTTTTCTGCATGGGGTAAAAAATATGCGTGGTTGCGGTTTGAGATTTTATGCAAAACAAATGGCAAATATTCCTATTTCGCCCAATATTCCCGCTTTTGATGCGAGGCTGCGAATAGCGTACGACTCGGCGGGCTTGCCTCAAAAAGTGGACATTCCGAACGAAAGAATTTACCGATTTTATCCTGGTTTTTACGACTATTATCCATTCAAGCAATCCAATTTATTGGAGCATTGCGTAGCAGATTTCTATTTTAGCCAAGACGATGGGCGTGGCAATTGGGAAAAATGTGCAGTAGCGCCCCGCTGCAAGAAAGGCGAACATATAGTAATATACCCCAATGGCAAACAGTGCGATTGTTGTGGGGATACGATGCGCGTAGAGCGTAAGATAACGTATTATCCCGATGAATAATATCTGCGCGCCGCGCCCTTTGCGCGGCGTGCGCCGTTTTTGCGTGAGGGATATGTAGAGCCGTAGCATGCTACGGCTCAAATAGCCCGCCCGCGCCCCCTTTATTGGGGCGCGGGCACGCCCCCAAAAAAACTAAACTTGGGCTTAGCTAAAACGAGCCGAAAAAAAAATTATAAAAATTGTTTTTTTTTGGAAAAAAGGCTATTTTTGCACTCGCTTTAGGCAGAGGATATGCCCGTGTTCAGAGCCTCTAAGCACAGCAACTCCCATATATACTGTATTCTTTCGCATTCTCAAACGTCAATAAAGTGGACACTCTTAGCTATAAAACGCTGTCTGCCAAGCCCGAAGAGGTTAACGCCCAGTGGTTTGTCATCGACGCAACTAACCAGCCAGTAGGTCGTCTTGCTACGCAGATTGTCCATTATCTGCGCGGTAAACATAAAACCAGCTTTACACCGCACGTAAATTGCGGCGACCATGTCATCGTGCTCAATGCCGAGAAAGTCAAATTTACGGGTCGTAAAATGCAGCAAAAACAGTACGTGACGCACTCGCACTACCCTGGTGGTCAGCGCTTGCGCACCCCACAACAGGTACTGCAAAGCGCACACCCCGAATACATCATCGAAACAGCCGTAAAAGGTATGTTGCCGAAAAATAAATTGGCGAACGAAGTGTATCGCAAATTGCACGTCTATGTAGGCGGCACGCACAAACACCAAGCGCAGCAACCCACCGAACTGCCACCCGTAACACGTAAACCTCAATAAGTCGAATGCAATCTACTATCAACGCTACGGGCAGACGCAAAGCGGCTATTGCTCGTGTATACATCAAACAAGGCAGCGGCAACGTAACCGTAAATGGCCGCGACCATAAAGAATACTTCCCAGTGGCGCATATCCAAACTGCAATCCTGCAGCCTTTGGAAGAAGTAGGCGTACAGGCACTCTACGACGTAGTCGTTACAGTTGTCGGCGGTGGTATCAAAGGACAAGCAGAGGCAGTGCGTTTGGGCATCTCTCGCGCATTGACAGAAATCAACGCCGAGTTCCGCCCACCATTGAAAGCGCGCAAATTCCTTACACGCGACCCGCGTGCAGTGGAGCGCAAAAAATACGGTCAGCCCAAAGCTCGCCGTCGCTTCCAATTCAGCAAACGTTAAAAACTGGGCTAAATTACGTTTATGTTCCCAAAAGCGCCGTTTCGGGCTTGAAAACCGAGCGGAGCGAAGGTGTTTCAAGTTTGAAACAAGCGAGGAACATAATAAACGTAATTTTGCCGTCGTATTTCGCCTCTATCCTTTATCCTCACAACGCCTATCAACAACCGTATGCAAACGCCCACATATAAAGAGCTTTTGGAGGCTGGCTGCCACTTCGGACACCTTAAAAGAAAGTGGAATCCGAAAATGCGCCAGTTCATCTTCGACGAACTCAACGGCATCCACGTCATCGACCTCAACAGCACCATCGCTTGCTTGGAACACGCAGGAAAAGCACTGCGCTCTATGGCTAAAGCAGGTAAAAAAATCCTGTTTGTCGGTACTAAAAAACAATCTCGCTCTATCATCGCCGATGCAGCAAATAGCGTAAGCATGCCTTACGTTACAGAGCGCTGGCTCGGTGGCATGATGACGAACTTCGTTACCGTACGCAAGTCCGTCAATAAAATGCACGAAATCCAAGCGAAACTTTCCAACACCAGCTTGGAAACACTCACCAAAAAAGAACGTCTCATGCTTTCTCGCCAACACGAGAAACTCGACAGAATGTTTGGTGGTATCGCCCAATTCAGAAACCTGCCCAATGCGATGATTGCCGTAGACGTTATGCACGAGCATCTCGCCTTAGCAGAAGCCAAACGCTTGGGTCTGAAAACTTTCGGTATCGTAGACACCAACTCCGACCCCGATAGCGTAGATTTCCCAATCCCCGCCAACGACGACGCATCAAAATCTATCCGCGTTATCATCGGTTATCTGACTGATGCTATCCGCGAAGGCTTAGAAGACCGCAAAAAGTCTAAAGACGACCAACCCGCAGCTTCTACGCCCGCCGCTGCTGCCGAATAAGCAAGCAGACCCAAAAAAATATAAGATATTGCGTCCCACCCCCAAAGAAGATAGGCGCTGCAACCCCGCCCCCGCAGCGCTGCAGTCTTTTTCGGGATACGGTGGGGCGCATTTTTTATTTGTGCCGCCAAAGCGCATTGAGGGCAAAAAAAGCGTATATTTGCGCGGCAATACGACAAAAGAAACTACTTACTTTGTTCAATAACTGATTTTACCAAAAATGGAAGTCAAATTCACAGCAGCCGACGTTAAGAAACTGCGCGACGTAACAGGCGCAGGCATGATGGATTGCAAAAAAGCATTGGAAGAAGCTCAAGGCGACCTCACAGGCGCTATCGAGTACCTGCGCAAAAAAGGACAAAAAATGTCGGACAAACGCGCCGATAGAGATGCCAAAGAAGGCGTTGTCTTGGCGTTAGTTTCCGAAGATGCGACTCGCGGTATCGTCGTGCGCATCAGCTGCGAAACGGACTTTGTGTCTAAGAACGAAGAATTTATTGCCTTCGTGCAAAGCATCGCTAACGTAGCACTTTCGACTTTCCCAGCCGATGCAGCCGCGCTGCTCGCTGCTCCCCTCGACGGCGTTACCGTAGCCGACCGCTTGGCAGATAAAACCGCCGCTATCGGCGAAAAAATCGAACTCGCAGCCTACGAAACCCTCCAAGCCGCTCAAGTCGTAGCCTATATCCACATGGGCAACCGCGCGGGCGTTATCGTTGGTTTCAACCAAACGGCTGAAGGTCTCGCAGAAAAAGGCAAGGACGTAGCTATGCAAATCGCCGCTATGAACCCCATCGCCGTAGATAAAGACGGTGTAGACGCTGCCACTATCGAAAAAGAAATCGAAATCGCCCGCGAACAAGCCCGCAACGAAGGCAAAGCAGAAAACCTGCTCGACCGTATCGCTCAAGGCAAACTCGCCGCTTTCTACAAAGAAAGAACACTCGTAAACCAAGAGTTCGTAAAAGAAAGCAAAATGACCGTTGGCGAATTTGTGAAATCTATCAGCAAAACGCTCGCAGTTACAGGCTTCCACCACGTAAAATTGGGATAGTCGCCACAAGCACAAGCCATATAAATAACTTACGCCGCTTTACTCCTTATATAGAGTAGAGCGGCGTAGTTTTTTTGCCTAATTCCGTACTTATTGCTTCACAATCTGCCGCACAATCTGCTCGCCGCTTTCGCTATCGCGCAAATGCACAAACAATAAACCCGCAGGGTACTGCTGCATATTTTCGTAGTGCGAACCGTTGATGTTTTTTTGCATCAACTGCTGCCCTGCCGCATTATAAATGCTCAATTCAAAACTGCGGGCAGGCAAAACAAGCCGCAAATACTCGCTCACAGGGTTGGGAAATAGCTGTATATCGGCACGCTCCAAACGGCTCAAATTCACCGTAATCGGCACAATCGTGATATTGCCTTGAGCATCGAAGGGGTTAGACCATTTGGGGTCTGTGTACATATTCGAGCCTGTCAGCGTGCCCAAAAATGCTACCAGCGCGTCGCGCTCCGCTTGGGTCAGACCCAAATTGCCACCAGGCCCCGATATACGCGGGTCGGCATTGGTATTGTTCGCATTTTGTGGAACGAGATTATAGTGCGCCACTACTGCAGCCAGCGAATTAAGATTGCCATTGTGCATAAGCGGCCCATTGAGTGTGCCCTGCGGATTGACCAAGTCGCGCAAAGAAGGCGCGCGCGTATTCGTCAAATCCAATACCTGCGGGTCGGCTGCCGTAGCGATAACCCCATTGTTGAGCGTGGCAGGGTCTATGTCAAATTCAGGCGCACGGTGGCAACCCTGACAGCCCGCGCCGCCTTGCGGAGGCGGAGCAAGAAACAGAGCCTTGCCCTGATTTTCCTGCGCCGTGAAATTGCTAAAATTCGCGTTCAAATTGTTGTTCGCGCCCGCCAAACCAATGTCAAACTTAGAATCAAAGGACTGTATACTGCGTACAAACTGCGCCAGCGCCGACTGCATACGCGCCTCCGTGATGTTGGCATCGCCGAAAGCCAGCGAGAAAAGGTCGGCGTAGTACGGTACTTGCTCCAGTTTTCTGATGAGCGAATCTATATCGGGCTGCCCACTCGTGCCGCTAAAGCCCATTTCTACATGGTTTTGTATAGGGCGCGTCGTCTGGTCTTCCAGCGAAGTAGCGCGCTCGTCCCAGAAAAAATTATCCTCTTCCGCAAAACGCGCATTCACCAAACGCATCGAATGCCGACCCGTAACTCCCCCGTCCAAACCCAGGCTAAGCCTTGCCGTATCGCCAAAGGCAAAAGCCTGTTTATGGCAAGAGCCGCAGGCTATCGTATTATTTGCCGACAGATTTTTGTCGTAAAATAAGACCCGCCCCAGCGTCGCACCTGCGTCGGTTATCGCATTATTGGCAGGCGTATTGTCGCGCTGGATATAAGTCGGCACCGTCTGATTGGCGTAATTATCCAGATTGTTTAGGTCGATAGTGCCGCCCGTCAGCACTATTGCGCCCCCAACGAAGGCAAATAAAAAGAGCTTTTTCATAATCGCGGTTAGTGTAGGTGAAAGGAAAGGAGCATAACGCATTAGACGCTACATATTACGCAAAGGTTTAATCAAATTTAAGCTATAGGGGGCAAGTTTATTTTTTTTGGGCGTGCCCGCGCCCCAATAAAGGGGGCGCGGTCGGGCTATGCGGGGCGCAAATGTAGGGACAAGGCATGCCTTGTCCCTACAGCGCCCCTACTATCCCTCACGCTGAATATGGCGCAGGCCGCAAAAAGGTTGCGGCCTGCTTGAGTGCGGAACGAACCGCTTAGGCGTTTTTATGTTTCATAAAGTTTAGCAAGTCAAGAATATGCTGTTGTGTGTGCCCCTTAAATATAAATTCAAAATACCATAGCCCCTCAACCAAACTATTATTTTCAAGCCTCCATTTTATTTCTAAAAGGTCATGGATAATATCCGTAAGGTCATCTATAGCGTCTTGTAGTGCAATGTCCCCAAAATTATTTAAATCGTTGATATCAAGAACTGTTTTGTAAAGCCCAAAGTCTACAAAATTTGTCTCTACGTTTTTTCGTATGTTTGGGAACAAGGTTCTGCCGAAATTCGGGTATTCAGTGGCTTCAAATTCATACTCTATTTGAAAATACAAGCCATAAAATTTGATTAGATTTTTTTCTAATAACTTTTCTTTATCGGCTATTGTCAAATTAGGTTTTAGTCCATACTTAACAATTTCGTTTATGGTTGGTATCAGATTTTCCATACGCTGAGATGGTGCGGAATTGTACCTTTTTGGCAATGTTTAGGACAGCTTGATTTACAGAAATTTTTAATACTTGGCATTGCGCCCCGCCGCGCCCTTTGCGCGGCGGGGTGCAAAATTTGCGTGAGGGATAGTAGGGGCGCTGTAGGGACAAGGCATGCCTTGTCCCTACATTTGCGCCCCGTATAGCCCGACCGCGCCGCCTTTTCAGCGGCGCGGGCACGCCCAAAAAAAATCTTACAAAGGCGGGAAAAGGCTGGGTTTTGCCTCGCTCATCAGCCCGTAGACGCGCTCAAACACATCTTCTGCGCTGGGTTTGATGAAATAATCGCCGTCGCTGCCGTAGGCGGGGCGCACCGCTTCGGCGCTAATCAAAAGCGGCTGCGAGTCGAGTAGGAAATAGCCCTTTTGCTCGCTCATGATTTTGTCTAAAATATAGGCACTCGCGCCGCTGGGCATATCTTCGTCGAGTATGACGAGGCGGCTCGTTTTGCGCAAAGATTTGGCGATGTCGTGGGCGGTATCAAATGGCAGAAGTGATTGACAATCAATGAGTTCTACCGAGATACCTACGGCTTCGAGTTGGTGTATAGCTTCCTGCGCTATGCGCACGCAAGAGCCATAAGTTACCAAACTAATGTCCGTGCCCGCCTGTAAAACCTCTACCACGCCGACGGGCACGGTAAATTCCATCAGGTTTTCGGGTACGCGCTCTTTGAGTCGGTAGCCGTTGAGGCATTCGATGACGATAGCGGGGTCGTTGCTGCGCAACATCGTGTTGTAAAACCCGACGGCGCGGGTCATATCTCTCGGCGTGAGTATGCAAACGCCGCGCAAACTGTGCAGCATCATCGCAATCGGCGAACCCGAATGCCAAATGCCTTCCAATCTATGCCCGCGCGTGCGTATGATGGCGGGCGCTTGCTGTGTGCCTGCTGTGCGATAGCGTACCGTCGCCAAGTCGTCGGAAAGGGGCGAGAGGGCGTAAATGAGATAATCGAGGTACTGTATTTCGGCGATGGGGCGCAGCCCGCGCATCGAAAGACCGATAGCCTGCCCGATGATAGACCATTCGCGTATGCCTGAATCGAAAATGCGCACTTCGCTGTGTTTGGCTTGTAGCCCCGCGAAGCCTTGATTTACGTCGCCGATTTTGCCTACATCTTCGCCGAAAGCAAGCACTTCGCTGCGCTGGCTAAAAAGCTCATCGAAATAACTATTCAGTATCTCAAAGCCGTTTTTTTGCGCGCCATCGGCGGCATAAATGGGGGCTATATGCGGCACAAGCGCGGCGGCGTGCTGGTTTTCGCTGTATAGATGCGTGCAAAAATCTTGCTTGCCGCGCTGTATGGCGGCGCTTGTCCATTGGCGCAGATTGGCGCAAAGCTCGGCGGGCAGACTGCGCAGGGTAGGCAGACAGCGGCGGGCAATTTCTACCGATTCGCGGTGCGAGGGGTTGAGCAGGTTGGCAAGTTTATCGAGTTGGGTCTGCAAAGCGGCGGCTTCCGTCGGATAATCGGCGCTAATATCGGCTTGCAGCTTGCTCAAAATCTGCTGCAATTCGGCGCGGCGAAGCTGCACCGCCCCATTAAATCGGTCTAAAGCGCGGCGCGCAGCGCGGCGAACCTCGTCTTTTGTTTCTTTTTCTATCGCTTCAGCCTGCGCCTCCGTCAAAATGCCTTCCGAGATGAGCCAAAGCCGCATTTGCAAAATGCCATCTTGAGTTTGCTCCCATTGCAGGCGCTCGGGCGACTTGTAGCGCTCATGCGAACCAGAGGTAGAATGCCCCTGCGGCTGCGTAACTTCCTGAACGTGAAAGAGATATGGCGTATGCCGCTCGCGGCAATCGCCAATGCCTTCTTCGAAAGTGCGACGCAAAGCCAGATAATCCCAAGCCTTTACGCGGCGGATTTCGATGCCTGTGCCCGTTTCTTCATCGCTTTGCATACCACTAAGGCATTGCGAAATGCTGCTTTTGGTCGTTTGGTATTTGATAGGGACGGAGATACCATAGCCATCGTCCCAAACGAAAACCGCTAAGGGCACTTGCATCACGCCCGCCGCGTTGATGCTTTCCCAAAAAATGCCTTCCGAAGTACTCGCGTCGCCAATCGTGCAAAAACTTACCTCATTGCCATTTTGGCTGAAGGGTGCAAAATCGTGTTGCAGGCTGCCCTCTTGGGCGATGCGCTGCCGATAATGGCGAGAAGCGAGCGCCAAACCCAGCGCCCGCGCCATTTGTCCGCCCGTAGGCGAGATGTCTGCGCCGATATTTTTACGCTCTGTGTGCCGCAGCCATTCGCCATTTTTGTCGACCAGTGGGGTCGAAAAATGCGCATTCATCTGCCGCCCCGCCGAAAAGGGGTCGTTTTCTACGTCTGCGTATAATTGCGCAAAAAAATCTTCCACCGTGCCCAAGCCCGCCGCAAAAACAAAGGTTTGGTCGCGGTAATAGCCCGAACGAAAATCGCCGTTCTTGAAAGCGCGCGCCATAGCTACCTGCGCCACCTCTTTGCCATCGCCGAAAATGCCAAATTTTGCTTTTCCGCCCAGCACCTCGCGCCGCCCCAAAAGGCTGGCTTGTCGGCTAAGGCAAGCTGTGCGAAAATCCTCTACAGCCTCCGCACGAAATTGCGCATTTTGTAGCTCGACAGTCGATATAAGTTCCTCTTGCATAAGTAGTTATATAGGTTGAGTGCGCCGCCGAAGGGGCACGGGTTATTGGAGCTTTTATTTTTTTGGGCGTGTTTGCCGCGCCGCAAAGATAAGGCTTTTTGGCTAAAATCGGGCTATCTGCCTGCCTTACTCAAACCAAACCTTTTCCGTATTGTCTGCCTCGCCCATATAATTGACGGTGATTTCTTCGCCTGCAGCGATGGGGCGTATCGCAACTATCGTGAGCGTGCGCGCCTCAAAATCCATCTCATAGACGGCATTGCTGCGCGCATCGTGGTTGTACATAGAGCCATAACCGAAGGCGATGGCGCTTTCTTCGTTCGTCTTGCCCCATTCGAAGTAGTAATTGAATAAGTCCGTTTTATCGAGATGCTCCCTATCTCGGGGCGGTAGCACCACGACGGGACATACCTCTATGACCTCATCGACCTCAAAAGCGCGCAGCGTGCGCACGCCTCTGCCTTTGTTTTCGATGTAGTCTATATATAAATTGCCTGCTTGCATATATTGTTCATGATGAAAAATCCTACAAAGATAAAAAGCCAGCCCACGCGGCGGGCGTGTGAGCTGGCTTTTTTTGTGTGCGGTATCGCGTTTGGGGCTTATTTGCCTTTGGGTGCGGGTGGTGCGGGGGGCGTACCTCTATGATGTCCGCCGCCTTTGTGGTGATGTCCGCCGCCATGCGTGCGCTGCATAAGTTGGCGTTTGAAACCGCGTTCGGCATAATGCAGGGCGAGTATTTTTTGCAGTGGAATAACTTTTTTGAATTTTTCCGTGTACTCGCGCTTGAGTTTTACGCGTTCTTCGTCGCGTTTTAGGTGTTTTTCGATGATTTCGGCGGCTTCTTTGTCGCTAACTGCCGCTTTGTTTTGTCCTTTGGGGCGCTGCATATCGCCGTCGAGCGCATCCAATTTTTTTCTAAATTCGTTGTAAATAGGCCAAAATTGCTGCGCTTCCTCTGGCGTTAAATTTAGCTCTTGGGTGATGTAGGCGATGCGCAGGGCTTCTACGCGCTCGCCGCGTTCTTCGCCTTTGGGCGGCGCGGGGGCTTGTGCGCTGGCGCTGCTTGCGATGAAACTAAACAAGAGCGCAAAAAACAGATTACAGGTATTTTGCATGGTCGGAAAGGTGGTGTTATAGTAAGGAGAAGGAATTTTTATCTTTTTTATTTTTTTTGGCGTGCCCGCCGCTCTGCCCCCCGCCGCGCCTTTGGCGCGTCGCCCCCACGCCCAAAGGCGCGGGGGGCGGCGGTCGGGCTATTCGGGGCAGCCCAGGTGCTGCCCAAAGGGCAGACACCTGGGTCTGCCCCTACTATCCCTCACGCTTGCAGGCTTTAGCGGGCTGTGTCGCTAAAATAGGCTTTCGCTTTGTTCGTCGCTAAGGTCGAGTATATCGTTGTATTCGACTTCGTAGAGGCTATCGATTTGCGGGGCGGCGAAATTTTGGAGGTCGCTTAGGGCGATGTCTTCGCTGTTTTGGAGCAGGTATTCGTTTATTTCTTCGTCGCTAATTTCGGCGAGTAGTTGGCTATATTCGCTGCTTTTGGTGTTTGGGCTGGGGGAGGGGCTTGGCTGCGGTTCTTGGCTGCTGCTGTCTTGGGTAGCGAGCGGGCTTTTTGTTTCATTTTCGGGGCGGAGTAGGCTACGGGCAGCGATGAGGAGCAGCAAGGCAGCAGCCGCTACGCTGACCGATAGCAAGAGCCAGCGACGTAGGGGCGATTTTTTGGGCTTGCTTTCTTCTTGCTGCAAGCGTTGCCAAAGTTGGTCGGGCAGTCGCTCAAAATAGCCTTCGGGCGGGGCTGTAGGCGGGGGCAACTGTTGGCGCAGTTGCTGTAGCCATGTGGACTGCTCGCTGCTATCGGCTTGCTCTGGCTGTTCGTCGAAAGGTGTGCGCATATTGGGGAAAATTGAGGGAGTGCGAAAAATTAGATGCGTTCGCGTATGAATTGCTCGACTTTTTTGGCGGCGTGGTGGTAAGAGGCTTTGAGTGCGCCTTGCGAGGTATCGAGCAGTGTGGACATTTCGCTGTAGGGCATTTCTTGGAAATAGCGCAGCGAAAAAACAATTTTTTGCTTGTCGGGTAGGGCGGCTATGGCTTGCTGAAGGAGTGCTTGCGCTTTTTCGCCATCGATGCCGATGTTTATTTCTTGGGCGTTTTCGCTGCTTTCGGGCATGGTTTCTTCAAACTGAAAGCGCTGTAAGTATCTTCCGCGCTGGCGTAGGTAGCTCAAAGCTTCGTTGGTAGCGATGCGGTATATCCAAGTATATAATTGGGCATCGCCGCGAAACTGTTGTATGGAGCGGAAAATTTTGATAAGCGTATTTTGTAGCGCTTCGTCGGCGGCATTGTGCTCGTGTAGCAAGCTACGCAGATGCCAATATAGGCGCTCTTGGTATAGGCGCAGCAGCAACCGAAAGCCTGCTTCCTGTGTTTTCGGCTCGCGGAGCAGGGCGAGCAGTTGCGCGTCCTCGCTGGCTGCCACTGCGGGCTGTTTGTCTGCGAACTGCGTTTGATTTTGCTCTCTATTCAAGCCGATGATGGTTTGTATTTGGTGATGCGTCGAAATTTGGACTATCGCGGCGGCAAAGGGTTTAATCAAGGATACAGCTTTATTGAAAAAAAAGCGTGAGGGATAGAAGCGAAACCACCCGCAGAGCGCTGCGAAGCGCTCTGCGGGTGATGTAGCGAATAGCCCGACCCCGCGTAGCGGGGGCACGCCCAAAAAAAGAAACTTTAGTTGACGGAAGCCGTCGTTTGTAGGGCATTTTGCTGATGGAGAACGAAAGTTTCGCCGTTCCAGCGCAGTTGCAAACGATAGATTTCGACTTTGCTTTTGTCGTGGGTGTTGCCATTTAGGCGCACTTGTATAAGGTCGGGCGAGTCTGCAAGCGGCATCAGCTCTACGCTTGGCGAAAATTGGGCGCTTGTGGGGTTGAGTTCTTCTTTGGCAGCGAGTTCGTAAAAATGTTGGGGCTGCGGCAGCGGAATTTTTGCGCTTGCGTCCTGCCAATTTTTACCATCATAGAACCAAAAATGTTGGGCTTTTACTTTGGGCTGGGCTGTAGCGCTGCGGCTAATGGAGGATTCGCGCACAAAAAGCATGATTTGGGGCTTGCCTTTTTGGGTGAAAACGCCGATATCGGCGATATCGCGCTCCTCTGCGTCGTCGTCTTCTTGCTGGAAGGATTCGCGCAGTTGCAAAACGTGGTTGGTCGCATCTAAAACAAAGGGGACAGCATTGCCTTTATCGGCGAGTTCTTGCTTTAGCTTTTTGGTCAGGGTGCGAAAACCAAGCGCATGAAACTGCTCGGAAGGGAATTTTACAAATGCCTCTAAGGCGTTTTGCAGGGTGGTGGCGTTGTTGATGGTAACTTCGCGCCCGTCGGTGCGGGTTATGGATTCTTGCCCGCGCGACATATCCATTTTTTCTATGCTTTTGATGGTTTTATCGTGCACAGAGGAGTCGCAACCTGCAAAAAAAGCCGCCGCGCCGAGCAAGGCAGCCGAAAAAAAGTAGCGTATAGACATAGCGAAAAAAGAGGTAAGCGGAGGAGAGGGGAGAAAAAGTACGAAGGTTTATGCAAGATACAGCGATTTTATTACCTGCGCAAAAACAAAAACGGCAACGAGTGTCTTTTGGGGACATCGATGCCGTTTGAGTATTATAGGGAGCGGATGAAAAAGCGATTTTGGGGCGCTATTTTTTACATAGCTTGGGCGGCGGGGGATTCGCTTTTGCGAATGAGTTGCGCGCCTTTGGGGAGTTCGATTTCAAAGTGCATAGAATCCATAAGGTCTACGCCTTTGATGATAACGCGTTTTTCGATAGAGGGCATGAAGACTACGAATTGACCTTCAGCGTTGATGGTCGTTTCGAGGTTGTAGCGACCAGCCTCTACAAGGCGCTGGAGGATGTCGGTGCCGAAATTGGCAACGTCGATAGTTGTGGTGATGCGGGCAAACTGTCCGTCGCCTTCTTTAACGGTGATTTTGCCGTTTAGGTCGGCTACGATGGCGCTTGTGCCTTTGGTGTCGAGTGTGCGAACGAGGGTTTTTTGAGCTTGTGCGCTAAGGTTGCTAAAAGCGAGTGTAGTAAAAAGCGCAACGAAGAAAGTGATAATGGTTTTCATGGTGAAAGGAACGCGAAGTTGTGGTTCTGTCTTGGTGGTCGGCGGGAGCCGTATATTGTGGTGTGTGTGATTTGTTTGTTCGTGTATTATAACGGCAAAGATAGGGCTAAAGTTTGTCCCGCACCAAACTTTTTTGCGAGTTTTTTCGGAATTTTATTCTGAAAAATGGGCAGCTTTTGAAAAATGAGCAAATTTAATTCCGAAAAAACTCTTAAATATGTATTTTATTTTGTTAATCTAATGTTAACCTTATGTTATTTTGCTAAAAACGACCCTATCGAAATTAAAATTTTTTGCGTTTTAGGGCAGCATTTTTAGGCTTTTAGGGCTTTTTCGCACTGTTCTTCTACGATTTGGGCTACAGCCCGCACCCAAGCGGGCTCTACGTTGAGCCCTTCTACCAAGTCGAGATGCTCGCCGCCCAGCTCTTCAAACTCTTCTGCGTACTCTTCGCCGATTTCTATAGTGGTTTCTAAGCAGTCGGCTACGAAGGCAGGGCAAAATACCAATAGCCGCTTATTGCCAAGTTTGGCGCGGGTCTTTAGGGTGTCGCTCGTATAAGGCTCCAGCCAAGGGTCGCGCCCCAAGCGAGATTGGAAACAGACTGTGTATTGCTCCCGTGCTAAGCCTAAGCGGGCAGCTATAGCCTGCGTCGTGGCATAGCATTGGGCGCTGTAGCAGTACTGATTTTTTTCGTCGATGCGCTCACAGCAGTCTGCGGTAGAAAAACAATGATTGCAGCGGTCAGCCTTGCGCAGTTGGCGCTTGGGCAAACCGTGATAGCTGAATAAAATATGGTCGTAGCTTGCTATATCGTATTTCGCTGCCCGTTGAACGAATGCCTCCACCAAGGCGGGGTGGTCGTGGTAGGAATTGATGAATTTTATCGCGGGTATCACCTGCTCTTGAGTAAATATGCGCATCACCTCCTCATGCACCGAACCCGTCGTAGCGGAAGCATACTGCGGAAACATGGGAAAAATAATCCACTCGCGTATAGGCTGCTTGGCTATCATAGCGCGTATCGTGTCGCCTACAGCAGGGCTTTGGTAACGCATCGCCAATTCTACCGCATATTCCTCGCCCAGCACAGCCTGCACCGCATCGCGTAGCTGAAAGCCATAAACTTTAAGCGGCGAGCCTTCCGCAGTCCAGAGCTTTTTGTAGGCTTCTGCCGATTTGCCAGAGCGGAAAGGCGCGATAATGCAGCGAACCAAAAAATTCCGCAACACCGCATTTACATCCAGTACGCGCGGGTCTAACAAAAATTCCTTCAAATAGCGATACACCGCCCCCCGTGTTGGCGCGTCGGGCGTGCCCAGATTGACCAATAAAACCCCAATTTTTCCCTGTAGCATGGCTTTGTATTTTCGCAGCTTAACAAAAAACGGCGCAGTAGGGTTGTTCTTTCCCCACTGCGCCGCTGCAAAAATACATTTTTGCGGCTATTGCACCGTCATTTTTTCGCTGTATGCCCGCGCTATCTCCGAGCCCGTGTAATGCGGCACCCAGCCCGACATATCTATAAATATGCGTATCGCTTTCACGCGCGGATTTTCTACGCCCGCATCAAACCAATGCCGAGCGCCCGCAGGCACAGAAATCAAATCGCCCGCCTCGCAAAGCACATTAAAAACGGGGCTATTTTCGTCTAAGTGAAACCAAAACAAACCCTTGCCGTCTACAAAAAAACGCACTTCGTCCTCCGTATGCGTGTGCTCGCTCAAAAACTTTGCCCGCACTGCTTCGTAATTGGGCGTATGCGCGTTGATATTTATTACATCTGCCACATGGTAGCCGTTATGCGACATAAAAGGCTTCAATACATCGGCATAAGCCGCCAAAACCGTCTCTTGGTCGGCATCTACAGCCAATTCTACACTCGCCTGCCATTGCTCAAACCAAATGCCACGCGCACGCAAAAACTCGCCTATTGCCGCCGCATCGCGGGTGCTAAATTGCTGGTCGGGGATATTTAAAACTGCCATTTTTTTTAGAATTTACATATTTATTATCTTCATCAGCAGGTCGTAGCGGTCTTGCAGGGTATCCATCGCATCGCTTTCGTGGAAGGAGGCGCGCACCGTATAACCAAAACGCTCTAAGGTCGCTATGACATGTTTGAGGTCTTGTTTATTGAGTTTTAGCGTCAATTCCAGATGCTCTTTTCCATGCGGCGAGGTGATGAAACTGCTCAAAATTTGCGCCTTTTCGCCCTCTACGAGCCGAGCGATTTCTGCCAAACTGTAGTCGCGGGGCGACATCTCCAGCACCAAAATTCCGCCAGGATGCGTTACCGCGCCAGAGTCGGCGAGATGCTTGATAAGTATCTCTAAAGTAATGATACCCAAGTACTTATGTTCTTTATTCAGCACGGGCACAATGCTCAAATTGGCATCTACCATGAGCTTCATCACATCGTACAAATGCTGATAATCATAAACAAAACGCTCCAAGAGTTGCGCCTCATTTTCCTCCAAACTTAAATCGGGCTCCAAAAAATTAAGCACCTCGTCTTCCGACAAAATCCCCAATAATTTGCCCGCGCCGTCCACCACAGGCAGATGCCGAACATGGAAATCACTCATCCAATTCAGCGCCTTGTCGCCACTATCTTCGAGCTTCAAAGGCGGCACAGAGTAAGAAATCAAACTGGTTGCATACATATCGCTATTTTCTTAAAGTTGGGGGGTGAGCTGAAATTGGGGCTTTTTTTATTTTTTTTTGGCGTGCCCCCGCTATGCCGCGCAAAGGGCGCGGCGCGGGGTCGGGCTATCCGCTACATCACCTTCGCGGCGTGCCGCCGCTTGGTGGTTCCGCTACTATCCCTCACGCATCCGCAGGCTGCGCTACGCTTGCCTACGGCTAAGAAGAAAACGCCCCTTTGGGGCTGCAAAAAAAATCTGTGTATCTGTGTTTTGTTAAACGCTTTAGATGCCTGCTTTGCGGGAAGGGCGCAGACTTTTAACTAAATTTAACCAATTCGAGAGCAGGCGCAGACCTTCGGGCGTGCCGACGGATTCGGGGTGAAATTGTACGCCCCAAATCGGTAAATGCTCGTGTCGGAGTGCCATGATTTCGCCTGTGGGGCTATGCGCAAGGGCGTTTAGCGGCGTATTTGCCAAACTGTCTAAAATTAGAGAATGGTAGCGCATCACGGGCAGGGGCTGCGGCAAATTTGCAAAAATATCTGTAGTGGAGTGCGATATATTCGATATTTTTCCGTGCATCGGCAAAGCGGCGTGTATCAGTTCTGCACCAAAAAACTCGCCAATCGCCTGATGACCCAAACAAACGCCCAAGATAGGTAGTTCCCTATAAAACTCTGATATTATCGACATCATGCAGCCTGCATTTTTGGGGCGCTGTGGACCTGGCGATAACACAAGGGCTTGAGTCTTATAGCGGCGTACTGCTTCTGCGCTGCATACGTCGTTGCGTAGGACTTGCACCTTTGCCCCCAGACGGCAGAGATAATCCCACAAATTGTAAGTAAAGGAATCGAAATTATCTAATAATAAGATGTTCATTATCCGTATTAGGTTGTGGCAAGGCAAAAATGTCGGGAGTGCCTGCGTGAGGGATAGCAGGGGCAGACCCATGTGCCTGCCCTTTGGGGCAGCACAGGGCTGCCCCGAATAGCCCGACCCCGCGCCATGTAGAGCCGTAGCATGCTACGGCTCCGCCCGCCGCCCTTTGCGGCGGGCGTGGCGCGGGGGCACGCCCCCAAAGAAAAAAAGTTATACTTTCAGTTTTACCCCGACTTCGACGCAGCGCCCTTCGCGGGCATAGATGACCAAGAGGCGGGCTTTACTTTGGTTGAGGGCAGCGGCGGCAAGATACAGATGCGCGGCATAATTTTCGGCTTCTTCCTCCTGTGTGGCGGCGATGGCGATGCAAAAAACCTCGCCCGTACTGCATTCTATGTAACCATCGAGCTGGCTCGCATAGGCTTGAGCGCGGGGCGCATAGCGAAAGGGCAAGCGATGCGACTGCTTTTGCAAAGGCGGCAAGGCGGCGTAAAAACGCTGCGCATACTGCACAAAAAAGTCCGCATTATAAAGCTTTTGGGCGGGCGCGGGCAGGGACTGCGCGAAGGTTTCGGCGCTGCGTAGGAGCATCTCTACAGACAAATTCGCGCGATACGAGAGCGCAAATTGCGCCAAACGCAAGCCGATAGCATCGAGGTCAATTTCCTCTTCTTGAGCCGCTTTCAAGCCCTTCGGCATAGAGAGTGGCGGGTGAAAAGGTTTGAGCGTGGAGGGCAGGCGCAACATTTCGGCAGGGGGTAGCAACTCCGCAGGCGTATCTACATACTGCGACGAAAATTCCTGCTCTCCACTATAGCCCTCAACATAAAAAATTGGTAGCGTAGCGGGCTGCGTTTGGGCTTCGGCTTCGCGGGGGCAAAAGAGCCTGCGATAGCGCAGGGGCAGCATGCGCCCTTCCCATTTATAGGGCAAAATGTCGGCATCGGGCAGGAGTGTCATGGTTTTTTCGTCGCCGCCATTATATACGCGATTGAGCCAAAGCGTGGCTTTCTGGTGCATGGTGGGCAGTATCAGATAGTCGCAAGCGCGGGTAAGCCCCACATACAAAAGCCGTTTTTCCTCGCTCAAAAGATGCCTGCGCAGTTGCTCGCGTTCGGGGTGCGCTTGCATAGCTTGGTCGAGTTCGGTGTTTTTATTTTGATTGCTGTAGGGGTTTACCCAGTAGCAAAGCAGCCTATCGGCGAGGGGATTATGGAGGTCGACGCTTTGGCTTAGGTCTACGAGTCGGAGGCTTGCCATCTCGTCGCGTATTTTCTCATCTAAGTCGGTGCAGAAGACTGCAGGCCATTCCAGACCTTTGGCGGCGTGGTAGGTGAGGACTTGGACGGCATCGGCGAGGCTATCATCGGCTTGTTTGTCGCGTTGTTGGCGGTTTTGTTGCTGTAGCCAGAGAATGAAGCCGCCGAGCGTAGCGGCGGATTGGAGTTGTAGGCAGTTGCTTTCGTAGGTTTGGGCGTAGAAGCGCAGTTTGTCGGCGTTGGCGATGCGTTTGCTGGGTTCTGACCAAGTGGCAAGCAGTCGACGCAGTTGCAATTTTTCGAGCAAGAGGTGCACGATTTCGAGCACGGAGCGCTCGCGGGAGAGCGGGCGCAGGGCGTTAAGCGTTTGTATGTAGGGGTGTTCGCTGCCCCAGCGGGCGAGCGGATTGTTTTTGCTATTGTCGATTTCGTTGCTGTTATTGCCGTTTTCGACGAGGACAGCGGCGGCTTCGCTGCGTTGGTGTAGGTACTCGAGGCGGGAGTGTACGATGTCCGTTAGGGGCATTTCGGCAGCGAAGCGCAGGATTTCGGCGACGGCGAGGGTATCGTATTCGTTGAGCAAAAACTTTAGGCAAGCCATGACTAAAAGGACTTCTTGGGTCTCCATCAGTTCGTTTTGGGCGATGGAGGCGGCTATGCCTTGCTTGCGTAGGGCTTGGGCGATGCTTCGGCAGTTGGCATTGCTTCGGCAGAGTACAGCTACATCGCTTAGGCGAAGTTCGCGCAGGTTCATCGTGCCTTTTTCGCGGACTTTGGGGCGCTCGCGCACAAAATCGGCTACGGCTGCTGCGTGTGCTCTGGCTTCGTCGGCTGCTTTGAAAGCCTTGCCGCTATCGTCGGGGGCTATAAAATAGTGCTGCACGGCAGTATCTAAGCCTTCGGGCTCTAAGTCGGCGGCAAACTGTGGGGGCACTTTGAGGGCGACGCGCTCGGCGCTTAGTTCGGAGGCGAAAGCAGGCACAAATAAACCATTGACGGCGTCTACGATTTCTTGGCGTGAGCGCCAAGAGGTATCCAAAATCTGTAGTTTTTCGGCGAGGGACTCTACGATAGCCTGCATGAGCTTGGGGTCTGCGCCTCGAAAGCCGTAAATCGATTGCTTGGGGTCGCCTACCCAGATGGCGCGCTTGACCAAGCGGGTGAGGCGTAGAAATATCGCCAGTTGTATGGGGCTGGTGTCCTGAAATTCATCTACCAGCAGCAAATCTAATTCCTCTGCTAAGACTTCGCAGACGCTGGGATTATCCAAAAGGCGCAAAACGAGCGCCTCCATATCGGTATAATCCAGTAAGCCGCGTTCTTTTTTGTAGCGGGCGTACTGTTCTATGGCTTTTGCGGATAGGTCGAAGAGGGTGGATATATAGTCGCGTATATCGGCGTGAAATTGCGGGTGGCTTGTGTGTGTGCGCGCAAACTCGACCAAGTCAAAAACATCTTCTTCGCTTTTTTTGGTGATTTTTGGCTTGCAGAGTTTAGCCCATTCGTACCAATGCAGATTTTTTTGGATATTTAGTTGCTGTTGTACGCGCTGCAATTCGCCGATGTATTCATGTTTGCCTTTGCTGCTGTCTTTGTTGGTATCGAGGGCTAAGATGGTTTGGGCGAGCAGGTCGCGCAGTCGGTTTTCAAACCATTCGTTGTCGACGTTGCGTGCGCTGGGCAGCATCGCAAAGAAGCTATCTATAGAGTATTGTTTGCTTTTCTCTAAGCCTTCTGCGTCTAAGCCGTTGGCGCGGGCGAGGTCGCAGAGGTCTTTGAGCACCTTTTGCCAGTCGGTAGCGTTGAAGCTGTCTTTTTGGAAGCCTAAGCGCTCGGAGAAGCTTGCCATTTGGGCGTGGACTTCCTCGCTCAGGATGATGGATAGGGAGCGATCGAATAGGATTTGGTCGTCGCCATCAGGAATGATGTCGACATTGGGCGATAGACCGACCTCGAAGGCGAAGCGTTTTAGGAGCTGTCCGCCGACGGAGTGCACGGTATTGATGAGTGCGTTTTCGAGTTCGTCGGCTTGTCGGCGCATACCTTGTTCCAGCAGATAGGTGCGCACGCGTTCTTTGATTTCGGCGGCGGCTTTGGTGGTGAAGGTAGTGGCTAAGATGCCGCTGGCGCGCAGGGGTTTTTCGCTGTCGCAGAGCAGGGCAGCCATTTGGCGGGTGAGCGTATAGGTTTTGCCGCTGCCAGCGCCTGCCGAGATAATCGTTAAGTCCATCGGGTTGTATTTTGTGGGTACTGCGCCGCTCAATTCGTTCGCGTCGCTGGTACTATGCCGCCTTACGGCGGCAGTGGTATCAAGTGCTTGTAATTTTTGTGGTGTAAGCTGCCGCCAATAGCCATAAACTACTTGGAAACTTGCAGATACGGTTTTTTTTTGGGGAATGCGTGAGGGATAGCAGTGGAAGCCACGCCGCGCAGCGGTGGGGCTGCAACGGATAGCCCGACCCCGCGACCCGTAGAGACGCGATTTATCGCGTCTCCGCCCGCGCGCCTTTGGCGCGGGCGGGGGAGCGGGGGCACGCCCAAAAAATGCAGCTTTAGTTAAATTTTGGGTATTTTAAATTTGTCTTTGGCTTTTTGCTCGGCTTCTTTGCGTAGGCGTTCGGCTTCGGCTTTGGCTTTAGCTTTGGCTTCGGCTTCTTTGGCGTTTTTGAGCGAGTCGGCTTGGGCTTTTACGCGGGCAGCGGCGGCGCGGGCTTCGGCTTCTTTGGCATTTTTGAGCGAATCGGCTTGGGCTTTTACGCGGGCGGCGGCTGCTTCGGCTTCGAGGCGGGCGCGGGCTTCGGCGTTGTTTTTAACTTTTTCCAATTCGTTTTTGAGCGAGTCGGCTTTGGCGCGGGCAAGGGCTTCAGCGTCGGCTTTAGCCTTGTTTAGCTCCTCTTCCAAGCGGGCTTTGGCGGCATCGGCGAGAGATTCGCCTTTTTTGCCTGTACCGACGAGCCGCACCTTGTATTCGGGTTTGGTGGTCGTGCCCAAAATATCGACGGCGACCTTTACGACCTCGCTTTGTTGGAGATTTAAGCCCATTTTATTAGCTTCGCCTTGTAGCAGTTGTATGCCGTTGTTGGCGGCTGCGCCGAGCGGATTTTTCTCCAAAAGCGCACGCGGCACGTTGAGGTCGAGTTCATAATCGAGCGTACCGTCTAAGCCGTGCGAGCCCGAAAGCAGCATATCGATGCCCTGTACCTGCGTCGTGAAGGGCTTGATGGTGAAGCGTCCGTCTTTGATGCTGAAGAAATTTTTGGTGTTTTTGACGACCAGCGTTTCCAATTCCTTGAGGCGCAGTTTTTCGCCGATGGCGCGCAAGGGGGCAAGACCTTTGAGGGCGGCTTCGTAGGTGTTCATCAAGCCTTCGGAATTGATGCTTTTTAGGTCGGGGTACATGTTTTTGTCCAGCAAGCCCGATAGGCTAAAATCTAAGTCCAATTTCCCTTGTACGGACTGCATTATCGGCAAAAAGTACTTGATGAAAGTCAGGGTGCGTGCGGTTTCCTGAAAATCTATCTTTGCCATTTTGTAGGCGAAAGTAAAGGCGGGTTTGGCGATATTTTGGGTGTTGTATTCGCCGCTAAGACCGACGAAACCGCCCAAAAAGTTGCTGCTAAGGTCGAGAATTTTTACCTTTTGCTCTTTTACGAGGATGTCGCATTTTACGTTTTTGAGTTTGTAGGTATCGTATATGAGCGTGCCCGCGTTGGCAGTAAAGCGAAAATCTAAGTTATTGGGCACGGCTACGGCTTCGTATTCGGCGGGGGCAGTGCTGGGGTCGGCGGGCGGTGGGGTAGTAGTGGCGACGGGTTCGGTGGCTGCGCCATCTGTGCGCATAAACTGATTGAGGTTCAGGTAGTTGGATTGTAGGACAAAATTCCCTTTGAGCAGTTGCCCCGAAAAGAGATAGCCGAACACGTTTTCCAATTTGCCGTTGGCTTTCAGGTCGACTTTGTCTACGAGCATTTCAAAATTGCTTAACTGCGCCGTATGCGGGGAGACCTGCCCTGCGAGTTTGAAATTTTGGATATTGTATACGTCGTATACGATGCGATTGATTTGCACATTGCTGGCGAAGTCGAATTTATCGAAAACGGGGGCATCGCTCGAAGGGGCTACGGTGGTGTCTTTCATTTCGGTAGCGGGTACGCTGCCGCTGCTGCTTGTGGTGGAGCTGGTGGCATCTGCGCCGCTTAGTTCGTTGAGGTCGAGGAGGTTGGAAGTTACCGTTAGGTTGCCCTTCATTATCTTATCGCCTGCGAAGTAGGTGAGCAGATTATCGACGCGTCCCGACATTTTTAGGTCGCTTTTGCCCAAATTGAGGTCGCATTGCTGGAGGTCTACGTTATTTGGGGTAAAGTTCATGTTGAGCGCATTGATTTTGATGGGGTAACTGCCCTTTGCGCTGTAGTTCATGCCTGCGATGCCGAGTAGTCCGCGCATTTGCACCTTATCGTATTGCTCTGTGGTGAGGTAGGAAACGCGGGTACGCGCCTCCAAATCGGCGTTGATAATGCCCGAAAGCGTGGCATCTTCGAGGGGGAAGGCTTTGGAGAGGTCTGCCAAGTCGATTTTTCCCTGCATGCGGCTGTCGATGTCGGGGTCGCTCATGGGTGTACGCAGCTTAAACATCGCGGAAAAGGGATTTGCGCCGAGCTGGAAGCGAAATTGCGACACATCTACGGTCAATTTATCCAAGTCTGCGCTGGGACTGGCTACTTTTATATCCGCATTGATGTCATTGACTGCCATAGGCAGCGAGGGGTATTGAAATTGCGCCTTGTCGATGCCAAGTTGCAGGGCAAAAGCGGGTATTTGCTTATCGTTATAGATGCCTTTCACGTTGCCCGCAAGGTTGAAAGAGCCGCTGGTTTTCACGTCGGCGAAGTCTTTGGTATAGGCGGCGGGTATCATCGACAAAACGCTGGAAAATTTCGTGTCTGCCGTCTTAAAAGTGAGGTCTAAATAGATGTCATCCTTGTCTTTAGGCATATCTATTTCTCCCTCTAAGGCTAAACCTAACTCATTGAATTTGAAGGAGTTATCGCGCAGTTTTATGTTCATGCCCTTTGTTGCGTCGATGTCGGCAGTAAAATCGATGCCGATGCGCGTACGAGTGAGATATTTTACCCCACTTTGGGCGAAAGTCATGGCGTCTATCTTCGTTTTTGTGTATATATCGTAGCGCTCCATGCCGAAATTGCCGCTACCCGTATGCGTCAGGTTCTTGATTTCCAAAAACGTGCCGCCCTGCCCATCGTCGTAGGTGATATTTGCCTCGTTTATGGCATAATATCGCAGCGCCAAATGGAATTTACTCGGCTCGCTGCTGACCGTCGCCGTGTCTGCGGGGCTTACTGCCGCCGTGTCGGGCTTCACAATGTCATAATTCGCCTTTCCGTTCTTCAAAACCTTCACAAAAAAGTTAGGTTTGTCCAGCGTCAAGCCCGTTATTTCGTAATCGCCCGAAAAAACCGACCATAAATTGAGCCCTACGTGCAGCTTTCCGATGTCCACGAGCTTCAAACCCGCAAATTCTTCCTTGCCCGTTACGGTGATATTGTCGATAGATAGGTTAAAATCGGGGAATGTCCAAATAAGCGAGAGCCCCACTTCGCCAAAATCTACCGTCGCATTCAGGCGCTTATTCATCTCCTTTTTGACCTGTTCCAGTATCTGGTCTTTGAAAAAATACGGTATGGCTATAGCCAAAACAATAAAAACGAGCAGCGTGTAAAATGTCCACTTTAGCACGCGTTTTGTCCATTTCCAAGCGGTTGATGTTGCCGACATAATTTTACGGGTTGACTCTATAATTGATACGCCAATTCGGAGGGGCTGCTTGCCCATTCCGACTACAAAGATGCGATTTTTTGCCGAAAGGCGTAGCTGTTTTTTTTTGGCGTGCCCGCCCTCCCCGCCGCTAACGCGGCTTAAAGGTCGGTCGGTCGGGCTATCCATTGCGAGCCGTAGCATGCTACGGCTCTACATTTCTATCCCTCACGCATCGGTAGACAAAAGCCAGTACCAAAATAATGCAGTCAACGCAAAAAAGGCGTATATTTGCAGGTTCACCAACGAACTCGCATATATGAATGCAACATATACCATAAATATCCCCCAACTGGAGGAAACTACCGATATGACAGCGGCTGAAGAAATCATCGCCGCCCAAGCATTCGAGCAGATGCTCGCCTCCATTCGCGTAGGCAAAGACGAAGCCGACGAGCAAAACATACGCAAAGCCTACGAAGTCGCCCGCCGCGCACACGGACGGCAACGCCGCAAATCGGGCGAACCCTATATCATGCACCCCATCGCCGTCGCTCAAATCTGCGCCGCCGAACTCGGTTTGGGCGCTACCAGCGTCGTAGCGGGTCTATTGCACGACGTGGTAGAAGATACCAACGTAACCCAAGAAGATATTACCCGCGAATTTGGCGCGAAGGTCAGCGGCATCGTCGAAAGCCTTACCAAACTGAGCACTATCGTCCTGCTCAACGTCAGCGACGGTCTACAGTCCAGCCCCCAAGCCGAAAATTTCAAAAAAATACTGCTCACCATCGCCAAAGATGTACGCGTGGTGCTCATAAAAATGGCGGATAGGCTGCACAATATGCGCACGCTTGGCAGCATGCCCGCGCATAAACAGCTGAAAATCGCCTACGAAACGACCTTCATCTATGCACCGCTGGCGCATCGGCTCGGTTTCTACAACGTTAAAGGCGAAATGGAAGACCTCGCCCTTAGCATCACCGACAAGGAACAATACGATTTTGTAAAGCAAAAACTGCAAGAAACCCAAGTCGACCGCGATGCCTATATCGAATCTTTTATAGCGCCCATTCGCCGCGACTTGCAGCAAGAAGGGCTAAATTTTGAGATATACGGCAGGGTGAAATCCATCTCCTCTATCGCCAATAAGCTGAAAAAGAAATTTTCTTCCTTCGAGGAAATTTACGACCTTTTCGCCGTGCGCGTCGTACTCAATACCCCCAAAGAGCGCGAAAAATCCGCCTGCTGGACTGCCTACGCCGCCGTTACCGACCACTATACTCCCGTGCCCGAAAGGCTAAAAGACTGGATTTCTACCCCCAAATCCAATGGCTACGAATCCCTACACACCACCGTCATGGGGCCTAAAGGAC
Source organism: uncultured Saprospiraceae bacterium (assembly GCA_964467315.1). GTDB lineage: Bacteria > Bacteroidota > Bacteroidia > Chitinophagales > Saprospiraceae > JAAFIM01. Next base: position 25,248 of record CAYXSA010000053.1, read on the forward strand.
GTTTCGTAGAGGTGCAAATACGCAGTACCCGCATGAACGAAATGGCAGAAATGGGCTATGCTGCACACTGGAAATACAAAGGGCAAAGCTCCCAAGAAAGCATCTTCGAGGACTGGCTCACCAAAGCCCGCGAAATGCTCGAAAACCCCAATAGCAATGCCATAGATTTTCTAAATGACTTCAAAAGCAACCTTTTTTCGGAAGAAATCTATGTCTTTACCCCCAAAGGCGAGCTAAAACTATTGCCCAAAGGCGCTACAGCCCTCGATTTTGCCTTCGAGATACATAGCGAATTAGGCTATAAGTGCAAATCCGTAAAAGTCGACCAACGCATCGTCCCACTCGGCTACGAGCTCAAAAATGGCGAACAGGTTACCATCATCACAGGTCCCCACCAAAAACCCAATGAAGATTGGCTAAAAATCGTCAAAACCAGCAAAGCACGCGGCAAAATACGCCAATCCATCAGAGAGGAGCGTATGCACCAAAGCGCACAAGGCAAAGACGTACTGGAGCGCAAACTAAAAGCGCTAAAAATTCCCTTTGAAGACAATATCGATGCGATTGCGAAGTTTTACGGTTTCAACTCTCGGCACGAATTCTATTGCCACGTATATACGGAAGAACTCGACCTGGGGCAAATAAAAGCACTCCGCTACGAAGCAGGCAAAGTATACCCCGAACTCGCAAGCGAGCACGCCGCCGCCGTCGCCGCCAAAGTGCAACAGCATCAACAGCAGCTCGAACAGCCCCTCACCATCGAACCTGCAGCCCGCCGACCCGCTACCGCTACCAAGTCCAATAAAGCCCGCATCGCTATCGACGGCGAAGAAGCTACCCACGTAGCCTATACCCTCGCCGAATGCTGCAACCCCGTCTTCGGCGAAAATATATTCGCCTACCTCAATAGCAAACACAATTTTAATATACATCGCTCCACCTGCCACAATGCCGAATACCTCCAAGCCGCCTACGCCCATCGCGTGCGCAAAGCCGAATGGGTAGACCAGCAAAGCCATAGCAATACCTTCGTCGCTACCCTCCAAATTAGCGGCATGGACGACTTGGGCGTAGTCCAACATCTCTCCGATATCATCACCAATCGACTCCGCCTAAATATGCAATCCTTCTCTATGTCAGGCAATCAAGGACATTTTGAAGGTAAAATCGCCGTCGCTATCCATAGTAAAGAAGAACTCAATACGCTCATAGCCGAGATTAAAAAACTCAACGAAGTGCAGAGCGTCGTCCGTATCGACTAATAGTTACAAGTTACGAATTACGAGTTACGATAGTGCTTTGTGTACATTGTTTAATTAGTAATGGCTTATGTGCATTCGTAATTCGTAACTCGTAACTCGTAATTCGTAACTCGTAATTCGTAACTCGTAATTCAAAATGTATCAAGAGCTTTTGCGCGGCGAACGAACGCTGGCAGTCATCGGCTTAGGCTATGTGGGTCTGCCCATCGCCCTCGCCTTCGCTAAAAAAATAAAAGTAATAGGCTTTGATATCAACGCCCAACGCGTCGAAATGATGCGCCAACATCAAGACCCCAGTAAGGAATTGAACGCGGAGGAATTTGAGGGCTGCGATATCGAATTTACGCACCATATCGAAGACTTGCGCCGTGCGCATTTCTTCGTGGTCGCCGTGCCCACGCCCATCGACGAGCACAATACGCCCTATCTGCGTCCCCTGCTTTCGGCAACTGAGACCGTCGGCAAGGTGCTAAAACAGGGGGATTATGTCGTTTTTGAGTCGACAGTATACCCTGGCTGCACGGAGGAAGATTGCCTGCCCATACTCGAAGGCTTATCGGGCTTGACGATTGGCACGGACTTCAAAATTGGCTACTCGCCCGAGCGTATCAATCCAGGCGATAGAGAGCGCACCATCGATAAAATCGTGAAAGTCGTAGCGGGCAGCGATGCCGAGTCTTGCGAAGAAATCGCACAAGTCTACGAGCTAATCATTACAGCAGGCACACACCGCGCCAGCAGCATAAAAGTCGCCGAAGCCGCCAAGATTATCGAAAACACACAGCGCGATCTAAACATAGCGCTCATGAACGAACTCTCGCTGATTTTCGAAAAAATGGGCATTTCCACCTCGGAAGTCCTCGCGGCGGCGGGCACAAAATGGAACTTTTTGCGCTTTTCGCCAGGTCTGGTCGGCGGGCATTGCATCGGCGTAGATCCTTATTATCTCACCTACAAGGCGCAGCAGCTTGGCTACAATCCGCAAGTCATACTTAGCGGGCGACGCATCAACGACAGCATGGCGGAGCATGTCGCTATGCGCTGTGTGCAGATGCTTATCAAAGCGGGCAAAGACCCCAAAGCCACCCGCGTGCTCGTCATGGGCATCACTTTTAAGGAAAATGTCGCCGATATACGCAACTCGAAAGTCGCCGATTTGGTGCGAGTCTTGCGCGAATTTTCGATACAAGTCGATGTCGTCGACCCTTATGCCGATAGCGCAGAGGTCGAGCATGAGTACGGTTTTCCGCTTGCTGCCGCGCCTTCAGGCAAGTATGCCGCCCTCGTCGTAGCTGTCGCACATAAAGAGTACACACAGTTGCAAACGGCTGATTTACAAGCACTTACGGACGAAAATTTGCCCATATTGATAGACCTAAAAAGCCTATTTACTAAAAAGCAAAAAGCGCCTTTTTGGGCTTGGTCGCTCTAAATTGGGCTGTTTTTTTGGGCGTGCCCGCAGCCCCAAAAAGGGGGCTGCGGTCGGGCTGTGCCATCCCTCACGCAAATTTTGCGCGCCGCCCGCAAAGGGCGGGCGGCGCAAGTAGACGTTTTTTTTTTAAGAGCCGCAAGAAGATTGTTCTGTAAACTCTTCGAGCGATTCGCTCAAGTAAGCATCGAAAATATAGCCTGTTTTACCTTTGTAGGTGCATTTTCGCCAAGTACCTTCGAGTTCGTTGATGGTTTGTTCGCCGTAGCTGGTTTCCATGTCTACTTTGCAGGCAGTGCGGAAGGGAATGGTAATCAATTTGCTGCTTTCGCGGTTGGCTTTGCTGCGTACAATCAACCCAGAACGGGCGTTGATGTAGCGGGTTACGGCTTTGGGCGTGGCAGGTTTGGCATCTGTGGGCTTGCTGCTGGATAAAAAGGCATCGAAAACATAGCCTTTGTCGCCTTTGTAAGTGGCATAGCGCCAAGTGCCTGTTTTTCCGCCAATGGTTTCGCGTTTGTCGCCTTCTTCGGCTACGTCTACGGCATCGCCATAGGGAATGCTGCGGATTTTTGCGCCCGTTTGCGCGGCTTCGGAGCGGAGAATTAAGCCCGATTTAGTATTTACATACATGGTTTGGGCAAGGGCAGAAAAGCCGCTAACGGCGATAGTTAGCAGGAGAAACATCATTCTCGAAAAAAATTGCATACGAAGGATAAAAATGGTGATGGGGAAAAGGATGAAAGGATGAAACAATACAAATGTATGCAATTTTTTGTAATTGCGCGCCGCAACCTTTGTGCGGCGCGCGCCATATTTCGCGTGAGGGATATGTAGAGCCGTAGCATGCTACGGCTCAAATAGCCCGACCGCGCCCCCTTTTTTGGGGCGCGGGCACGCCCAAGAAAAAAAAGAAATTTTTTATGCCTCGTTATAGTCCAAATCCTTCGAAAAACTCTCCTCCAGCCTGCTAATGCCCCAGAGCGCCAGCCCTACACAGAGCGCACCCACCCACAAAGCCCCCGCCACCGCCCCAATCGCAGGCACCAAATACTTGAAAAGCATGGTTATCGGCGGCACAGAACCCCGCACAAAGTTCGGCACCGTGTTCGTAACCGTAGAACGTATGTTCGTACCGAACTGCTCGGAGGCAATAGTTACGAATATCGCCCAATAACCCGTACCCGCACCCAGCAAAAAACACATCAAATAGTAAGTTTCGGCGCTGCTCCCCTGCATACCGTAAAGGAAATATAAGACCAAACCCACGATAAACGCCAAGTACAAGTACACCACCCGCTTCCGACTGCGCAAAAGCTGACTTATCAGCCCGCTAATCAGGTCGCCCACGCTCAAACCTATGTAAGTATACATAATGGCTGTCCCATTTTTGACCCCCACAATGCCGAAATCCTTCGCAAATTGCTCCTCCGAGAGCGCCACCAAGACCCCAATCACAAACCATATCGGCAAACCCACCAAAATACAGTTCAAATACTTCAAAAATCGCCCCTTATCCCTAAAAAGTAGAAAGAAATCACCCCGCACAACTGCCGATGCAGACTGCGTTTGACGGAACATATCGGATTCGAGCGAACCAATGCGCAGCAGCAACAACATCAAGCCCAAAACACCCCCAATAATGTAGGCAACCTGCCAATTCATTAGCTCCAAACCCGTCAAATTATGGATAATCGACCCAAACCATTCGCCCTTATCCGCCACCAGCGAAGCCAGCACCGCCCCCAGCGCCCCGAAGGTAACGATTATCATCGTCCCATAGCCCCGTTTTTCCTTGCTAAGCGTCTCCGCCACCAGCGTAATGCCCGCCCCCAACTCCCCCGCCAAGCCAATTCCCGCTATAAATCGCACTACCGCGTATAGGGTCGTATCGAAAACAAAGGCATTCGCCACATTCGCCAGCGAATAACAAAGTATCGAACCAAACAAAACCGATACCCGCCCCCGCT